>JAFGSA010000063.1 GCA_016934855.1 Elusimicrobiota bacterium | reverse complement strand
TGGCGGCGTATAGCGCCGCGGTCAATCCGGCAGGACCCCCTCCGATCACCGCTATATCATAACTCTCAGGCATTCTTAAGCACCTCCAGCATTTTGTCATGTATCAGCCCGTTAGTGGCTATAACCTCTTTTTTGAACGGGTCGAACGGACCGCCTTCAAAATCAGTCACCCTGCCTCCGGCCTCTTCGACTATGAGACACCCTGCCGCGGTGTCCCACGGGTAGAGCTTCATCTCCCAGAACCCGTCGAATTTTCCGGCAGCCACGGCACAGAGATCCAGCGCCGCCGACCCGGGCCTCCTGACGGCCTGCGCTCTCAGAACGAACCTCTTAAAATATTCGAAGTTGGTATGACTGTCCTTGACATCATAGGGAAATCCCGTCGCCACCATGGATTTCTCCACATCATCAATGGAGCTGACCCTTATCTTCCTTCCGTTAAGGTACGCGCCGCCGCCCTTCACCGCGGTATAACACTCCCTGAGATAGGGAGCATTGACCACCCCGAGGATGATGCCTTCATCTCTTTTCCTCAGGGCCACCGAAACGCAGAAGAACCCGAACTCGTGCGCATAGTTCGTCGTTCCGTCCAGCGGGTCTATTATCCACTGGTAGTCCGAACTTTTATCCTTATAGCTTCCCTCTTCGGCGAGTATATCATGGCCGGGATACTTCTTCTTCAATTCATCTACTATCAGCTCTTCGGATCTCGTATCCATTTCCGTTACGAGGTTTATCCGCCCCTTGTAACTGATCTCCCTTTCGCTGTAAAAATTATCCAGCAGGAGCCTGCCCGCCATGTCAGCGGCGGATAGCGCGGTCTCGAAATACATGTCCCTGCTTTCTTTCACGATACTATCTGTTGGTCAGGCTGTATATTATCAGCCTTTCTCCCCACTGTTCTTTCTGTTCCTCGTTCTTGCCCAGCGGGGCGAACAGGTATTTCCTCACGGATTCTATGGCCCTGGAATCGAAATCCGGGAACCCGGAGGTCTTTTCTACTTCGACCTTCGTGACAAAACCTTCGGGAGCGACCCAGAATTTTACTTTTACTTCGCCTTCTATGCCTTTTTCCTTGGCCCATTCCGGATATTCTACCCTGGGGTCGCGAAGGAGCTGACGCTGCGCTGCCGGGCCGGATATCTCGACGCTCCTGTCGATGCTGTAAGTCTTCATCTTCTTCTCTTTCTCTACCTTTTCCGGCACTATTTTATCGAATATGTTCTCGAAAGGCTCTTTTTCTTCGGTTTTTTCCATCCTGTCCATGTCCGGTTCCAGCGGTTCTACCGGGACACCGACTTCCGTCGGCCCCTCCGAAAGCGGCAGTTCCCTCTTGAGTATCTCCTCCTGGTTCATCTTGGGCTCTATCGGCTCCCTGCCGGTATTCCAGTTGGGAAGCTTTCCGTCCATGTCCGGGAACGTCGCCACCGATACCACCACCCAGTCCTTCCTTTCCCAGTCAAACCAGAGGTCAGGCACAAGGATAAAGAGCGCCGCGTGAAACAGCGCGGAGATTATTATGCTGTCCCTGAATTTCATTGATTCTTTATCTTCTCCGTAGCTATTGCAAGCTTGGTGACCCCTGCCTGCCTGGATATGTCAAGCACTCTCACCACAAGACCGTGGGGCACGTTTTCGTCCGCCCGGACTATGAGGAGCTTCGTCTGTTCGTCCAGGAAAGTATCTTCCAGCACGCGCTTCAGGGTGCCGAACGAGACCACGTCCTGGTCCAGGAGCAGGGTCCTGTCCCTGGTTATGGTGAGCACGTGTTTCTGTCTTATCTGCTCTTCCGCCGTCACGGCCCTGGGCAGGTCGACGTCTATCCCCGGTTCCAGCACGAACGCGGACGTGAGCATAAAGAATATCAATAGCAGAAACACGACGTCGGCCATCGGGGCCATATTCGCGAAAAGCTCCCCCCCGGATTCGACTTTTTTAAATCTGTCAAACACTTTCGGGTTCCTCCATTACATCTATAAGGTTACGCGAAGCCTTTTCGAGCTCCAGCAGTATACTCTCTACCCTGTGGGAAAAATAGTGGTAGGCTATCAGCGCCGGTATAGCTATGACAAGCCCGGCCGCGGTGGTTGTCAGGGCTTCGCCGATCCCTCCGGCGACTATCCCTGCCGAAGTAGTCCCGGCCTGCGCGATGGAGTTGAACGCGCGTATCATCCCCAGCACCGTACCGGTAAACCCCATGAGAGTGGAGATACTGCCTATGGTGTTGAGGGCGGGCAGGAATTTTTTCAGTTTCGGCACCTCTATAAGCGCTTCCCTCTCGAAAGAATCCTCAATCTTTTCCCTTCCCTTGCCGTACTGCTGCAGACCCGCCCTGAATATAGCCGCTACGGGACCCCCGGTCCTCTCGCAGTAGGCTATCGCCGCATCCGGGCCGGCTTCTTTCAGGTTCTTCTTCACGTTGATGAAAAGATCATGTTCATCCACTTCGGCCCGCCGGAAATAAATCAGCCTGTCTATTATTATCGCCACTACCAGGATCGAAGCTATCACCAGCGGATACATCATTACACCGCCTCTAATAACAAAACTAATCATATTCTCACTCCTTTATTCATAATTACATCATCTCCTGCTGTTAAAACCGAAATTAAGCATCGCCATATACCTGGGCTCATGCCAAGGATACCCCGCCCGGGGCATGATGTCCCGGGAAAAAAGGTTCCTTCCCTCCATCATAAAGTTGATGACATCCGTAATTTTCACTTTTATCCCGAGTGTCCCGTCTGCAAAAGCGTCAACTTTCTCGCGTTCCGTACCCTCGGGGTTTTTCCACAGGTCATGATCCGTAATGTATTCCAGCGAAACGTCTATCTCGACAGGATGCGCACCGGATGCGAGCAGGTCGAGTACGTACCCGGCGGACACCTTATTATATATATAAGGAAGCTTTTTGTCAGCGTCGCTGTACGAGTACTCCATGTACGCCTTTTTCAGGCTGAGGACGGCGAAAGCCTCAAGTAGGCCCGTTTTTTCCTCAAGACTGAGCGCGAAATGACCTTCTTCGGAATCAATTATGGTCATGTAATCGTCGATGCTGCTGTATCTCACCACGATATCGGCCCGTATATTCTGCACGAGGGTCCTTGCGAGTCCCAGGCCCGTGACAAGCCGCTCTTCGGGCCTGAAAGCGCTTCCCAGCTCCAGGAAAGGATACATGCTGTACAGCGAGAAAATATCATGAGCCTGGTCTTTTTCTTCCAGGAATACGGAATAACCGGTGTCCTGGTAATCTCCAGCCGCTTTCACGGCGTATAAAAACCTGCCGCCCGACAGACTGCTGCGGCCCAGGCTGACCTTGAAGGAAAAATCCCTGAATACCGAGTTTACATATGATATCCCGCCTTCGGTCCAGTCCTCGCTCCCGCCGTAAAGCCCGTATTCTCCGTACACGCCCTCCAGCATCATCCACTGGTTGGAGAAGACAGGCCTGCTCAGTCTCAATGACGCCTCGGTTTGCGACGTATCCCCCGAACCGATCTCCCCCGAGGTGTGGAAAAACCCCGGGTCAGCCGTCACCCCCAGCACGTCCAGGAGTACGTCGGCGTTAACATTATAGATCTTCCTCCTGCTGAAAGCTTCGCTCGAGATACCCTTCGCGCCGCCTGAGAACCTGGCTTTATCATACTGCTTGCCTACGCTCGCGGCGCCCGCTACTCCGGAATAATCCTCGTCTTCGTCTTCTATATGGTCCCTGCTCGCAGACAGGGCATAGTTGTAATACCAGTTGTTCTTTATAAGTCTTTCCTGGGAAGCCCTGAGAATATAGTCATCGAACGTTCCCCATCCCGCGGTAACGTCCAGTCCGGAAAATATGCCGTACCGGTCCCCGTACGGATTCAGTTTATCAGAATATCCCAGTTGAAGCGGGCCCATGAAATTGCTTTTCCTTAGGTTCGGAGACATGAACAGCCTGTCCCTGTCCAGCCCGGGGAGTATGGAAAGGTCTTCCCCCCATATGAAAACGTCGGGAAGATCCAGGTCGCCTCCATCCTGTCCCGTCACCCGGCCGACAGGAAGTACGGCCAGAAGGAGTATGAGGACCCACCTCATCTTATTTACCCTCTATTTCCTTTATCATCTTCTTCGCTCTTTCCGCCCAGCCGCTCGAAGGATAATCGTCTATGACCTTCTGGTAATTCTTCAGCGCGGTGGCAGTCTCCCCCTGCATGTGGCTGCTGCGGGCCGCCATGTACCTGGCTTCTGACGACACATTCTCGAACCTGGAATAAGTGTAGGGGACTTTCAGGTATTCGATAGTCGCCTTGGCGTATTCTTCCCTGGAAAAATATATGTCACCTATCCTTTTTTGCGCCGTAGCCGCCGTCTCGCTGTTCGAGATACCGGTTATCTTCCTGAACTTGTCTATGGCTTTTTCGTATTCCCCTTCCCGCTGCAGGGCGATGCCTTCATCGAGCACTATTCTCACCGCGGCTTCCGACTGCGGGTACCGGGCCTTGAGTTTTTCGATAGTCTCCTGCGCCTGCTCGTCTTTTCCCATTTCTCTCAGCGACAGCCACATGTTATAAAGTGCCTCGGGAGCAAAAGACGAATCGGGAAAATTATTCACCAGTTTTCTGTACTCAGCCACGGCTTCGTCCATCTTCCTTATGTCGTAATATATATCCCCCCTTCTGAAATATACCTCGTCTATCAGCTCGTAGTCCGGGTAGGTGTTTATCAGCCTGTCGAATTCTTTCAGGGCGTCATCATTCTTCCCTGACCTGTAGTAACTCCAGCCTATCCAGTAGATAGCCTCCGCCTGCGTGGCATACGACGGGTTGAGATCCAGGAGTTTGCTGTACGTATCAATAGCCCTTGCATAATCTTTGTTCTGGAAATAATGGCTGCCCATCCTGTAGTACACATCCTCTGCGAGATCGGTATCAGGGTATTTTTTAAGGAAGTCTGTGTATATATCCATCGCCTTGTCGTATGATCCCATAGTCTGATAGGTCCACCCTATATTGTAATAGGCATACTCTTCGGACTCGGTATTGGGATACTCGCTTATCACCTTTTCGTAGTTCTCCACCGCCAGATCGTAATTCTTCTGGTTATAATATGTGTCCCCTATCCTGAGCAGAGAATCGGCAGCCAGCGGGTCGGACGGGGCCTTGCTGTACACCTTTGAAAAATTGTTCCTCGCAAGATCGAACTCGCCCAGCTTGAAATTGCACCATCCTTCGTAATACACGGCCTTCAGGTAAAATTCCCCGGAAGAAGGGTACTTCGCCTGCACCTGTTTCATCGTTTCTTTGGCTTTGCCGTAGTCGCCGGCCCGGTAATGCGTATACCCGATCTGGAACCTGATATCCGCGGAATCCGGCAGGCTCTCGAATACCTTTACCGCTTCGGCATATTTCTTCGTCTTCAGGTAGCAGTTGCCTATCCCGATCTTGCCTTCCTTTATCATGCCTGCGTCTTTCGCGGCGGTTACTACTTTCCCGTATAACTCCTGCGCTTTGCCGTAATCGCCTTCCTGGTAGTAAGTGGCCGCCACGCCGGAATACGCCTTGAGATATACATCACTTCCTGGATATTTTTTCATTATATCCTCGTATTCGGCCCGTGCGGCGGGATAATCCTTCTTCTCGAAACGCGCACGGCCGGTGTAATAAGCGGCCCTGGGTATAAGCGTATCCTGCGGATATTTTTCCCTGAACCTCGTCAGGACGTTGATAGTCTGCTCGTATTCCCTGAGCTGGAAATAGTTGATGGCTATCCAGTAGAGGGACTGGGCGGCGAATTCGCCGCGCGGGAAATAATCCACTACCCTCTGGTATTCTTCTATCGCGCGCTGATAGCTTCCCATATAGTAATAGCAATGCGCGATCAGGAACTGGGCCGACTGCGTCTTGTCCGCATGCGGATACTTCCTTATGAAGGAGCTCAGTGTATCCGCGGCCCCGGCATAGTCTTTGAGCCTTATCTGCGACCAGCCTATGGAATACTGCGCCATCTGAGCCTGTTGCGTGCCGGGATAGTCTTTTATCAGGCCGCTCCAGATCTTCACCGCTGAGGCGTAGTCGTCTCCCAGGTAGTAACTCTCGCCGATCTGGTATACCGCGTTCTTCCTGTATTCCTGTCCGACTTTCTGGTCGGCGGCTATCTTCTCGAACTCCTTCCTGGCTTTTAAATATTCTTCCTCCTTCAGGTAGGTATCCGCGAAATTAAAAAGCGCATCTTCGTAATATTTGCCGCCGGGATACCCGGACGCTACGGCTGCGAACTTCTCCCTGGCTTTTTTATATTCGGGTACCTTCTGGTAAGCGAGTCCGCAGTAGTAAAGGGCTTCCGAAACAAGTTCCCCGTCGGTTCCCTGTTTTCCCGATACCTCTTCGAGCTTTTTTACAGCCGAGGCGTAATCCTCCTCGAAGTAATACGCTATCCCTATCGACAGTTGGGCGTATGAGATATAGCTGCTCGACGGATATTTCTTTATTAATTCCTCGTATTTCAACCTCGCTTCCCTGTAATCCTTCAGGTAAAATCTGCATTCTGCGAGGAAATAGGACGCTTCCTCGGCGTATTCCGACTCCGGGTATTTCTCGATGAAGTTCACGTATATCGAGACAGCCTCCCCGTATTTCTTCGAATAGAACTTGGAATCGCCCATCAGCACCAGAGCTTCTTCCGCCGCAGGGCCTGAAGGATAATCCAGTATCACTTTCTGAAGGAGTTCGAAAGCGCGGCTGTAGTCCCCGGTCTTGATATAGGATTTCCCGAGAAGTATCTTGGCCTCTTTTATCTGCACGGCGTCCGGGAATTTTTTTATGTAATCCTCTAGTGTCTGCTGTGCTATCTTGTACATCCCGTCCGAATAGGAGTTGACCGCGAAAGAATATATTTTCTGGGGCGTCTCCTCCTCGGCAGCCGCCGAAGAGACGAGAAAGCCCGCAACAATAACCGGTATCAGTATTTTTTTAATCATCTGTTTCTCCGAACAGTAGTACGTAATGCACTGTTTTAATAGCAAATTTAACTATTTTTTACGTATTTTTTCAAATACCTGCCCGTATGGCTGGCGGTGAACCTCATCAGCTGCGAAGGCGTGCCGCAAGTCACAACTTCGCCCCCGCGGTCGCCGCCTTCCGGACCGAGGTCTATTATCCAGTCGGCATTGTATATCACATCCATGTTATGCTCTATCACTACGACGGTGTTGCCCACATCAACGAGTGAATGCAGCACCTTCAGCAGGTACCCGATATCATGCGGGTGGAGCCCGGTAGTAGGCTCGTCCAGTATGTAAAGCGTCCCGCCCCCGGATTTCTTGGAAAGTTCCCTGGCCAGCTTTATACGCTGGGCCTCGCCGCCCGAAAGAGTCGTCGATGACTGCCCCAGCTTTATGTATCCCAGACCCACATCATGAAGGGTATCCAGTATATTCTTTATCCTGGGTATCTTATCGAAAAGCTCCAGCGCCTCGTCCACCGACATCTCGAGTATATCGTGAATGCTTCTGCCCTTGTATTTCACGTCGAGTGTCGCATCGGTGAATTTTTTTCCCTTGCACGCTTCGCACGGGACGTATATATCCGGCAGGAAATGCATCTCGAGCTTTATCACTCCCTGGCCCTGGCATTTAACGCACGTCCCTTCCTTGACGTTGAAAGAGAACCTTCCCCTGGTATACCCCCTGGACCTGCTCAGGGGAAGTTTCGAGAAAAGGTCTCTGACAGGAGTGAATACGTCCGTATAGGTAGCGGGATTGGAACGCGGGGTCTTGCCTATGGGCGACTGGTCTATGTTTATTATCCTCCTGATGTTTTGGGCGCCCGTGACAGCCTTGAAAACACCCGGTATATCCGGTGACGAAGGAGCCAGTTCCTTCTTTACCGCCTTATACAGTATCTCTTCGACGAGAGTGCTCTTTCCTGAACCGGACACTCCCGTTACGCAGATGAATATACCCAGCGGGAAATCCACGCTGATATTTTTCAGGTTGAACTGGGTGCAGCCCGACAGGGTTATCTTCCCGCCGCCCGCCTTCCTCCTCCTGTTCGGTACGGATACCCTGAGATCGCCGGTGAAGTACCTCGCAGTAAGTGATTTTTTATTCTTAAGGAACTCTTTCCTTTCACCGCTGAAGATTATCCTGCCGCCGTTTATACCGGCGCCCGGACCGAGGTCCACTATGTAATCGCAGTCGGCCAGCGTCTGATGGTCGTGCTCTACCACTATCAGCGTGTTTCCCAGGTCTTTCAGCCTCTTGAGCGAGTTGAGAAGCCTCCTGGTATCCCTCGCATGCAGGCCGACGGTGGGTTCATCGAGTATATATGCCACCCCCACCAGGGAAGAACCTATCTGAGTAGCGAGCCTTATCCTCTCGGCCTCGCCGGAAGAAAGGCTGCTGGCCTTCCTGTCCAGCGACACGTAGTCTATTCCGACATTAATAAGGAATTTTATCCTGGATATGAGCTCATCCAGGACCTTTCCCGCGATAAGCATCTCGTGCTGGGTAAGATCCAGTGCTTCCAGGAAGTCCCCGAGCCTGATGACCGGCATCCCGGACAGGTCGGCGATGTTCTTCCCTCCCACCTTTACGGCGAGGGATTCCCTCCTGAGCCGCCTGCCGCCGCACCCGGTACAGGGGTGCTCCCTCATGTATTCCTTCTGTATCATCTCCCTGACGTATTCCGAATCGGTCTGAAGGTACCTCCTGGAAAGCTCGCTGACCACACCTTCAAACTGGGAATATTTCTGGTACCTGTTCTGCCCCCCTTCCCCCATTGAGAACTCGAACTTGAACTTGTCCCTGGAACCGTACAGCAGAAGCTCCCTAATTTTACCTGGGAGTTTTCCGAAAGGCGTGTCCAGGCTAAACCCCATTTTTTTCGCAACCGCTTCCATCATCTGGTACCTGTACGTCCTGACCGAATTCTTCCACTGGTGCCTTCTCGTAGTTATCGGGTTGCTCCACGGCCTGATAGCGCCCTGATTTATAGAGAGGCTTTCGTCCTGGACAACAAGCTCCGGGTCGACTGTAAGCCTTATGCCTAGCCCGGAGCACTCGGAGCACGCCCCGTAGGGCGAATTAAAAGAAAAATTCCTCGGTTCGATATCACCTATGCTTATCCCGCAGACGGGACAGGCGTAATGTTTGGAGAACAGCTCCGTCTTTTCCCCCGGCACTCCGACTTCTACTATGCCGTCGCCTTTTTTCAGCGCTATCTCGACAGAATCGGCTATGCGTTCCTCGTTGGAATCGCTTCCCGACACTTTTATCCTGTCTATCACTATGCTTATATCGTGCTTCTTTCTGGCATCGAGGCTGATATCCTCTTCAAGGGAGTACGGCTTTCCGTCTATTTTAACCGTAACGAACCCCTCGGCCCTCAGCCGCTCCAAAAGCTCCCTGTATTCCCCCTTCCTCCCCCTGACAGCAGGAGCCATCACGGAGACCTCCTTCCCTTTTTTCGTGTCTATTATCTGCCTCACTATCTCGGAACTGCTCTGCGACTCTATTTTCCTTTCGCAGTCAGGGCAGTAAGGAACACCCACCCTCGCAAAAAGCAGTCTGAGGTAGTCATATATCTCCGTCAGCGTCCCGACCGTGGACCTCGGGTTGTATCCCGGGCCTTTCTGCTGTATCGCGACGGCCGGCGGTATTCCGGTGATCGAGTCCACCCTGGGTTTTTTCATCTGCCCCAGGAACTGCCTGGCGTAGGACGAAAGGGATTCCACATACCTTCTCTGCCCTTCCGCGTATACGGTATCGAAGGCGAGCGAAGACTTTCCAGACCCGGACAGCCCCGAGACCACTATAAACTTGTTCCTCGGAAGCTTTACGTCGATATTTTTCAGGTTATGCTCCCTGGCGCCTTTGATTGTTATATATTCTTTCATAGTAAAGTTATAAGTCGTAAGTTATAAGCTGTAAACCTTTCGAAATAACAAAATACAAGCTCCAAATCGCAAACATGTTCAGCTGTAAGTTGTCGGTTATAAGTTTTAAGATCCCCATCCCAATCCCTTTTTATAATACAGATTAATTATATTCATAGTCTTATCGCTTACAGCTTATAACTTAAAGTTTGTTTGATATTTGTCATTTGTGACTTATTCTTTCTCATCTGAAATCTGGCATCTGGTATCTCTTCTTATAACTTAAAACTTATAACTTATAACTATTTCCTTATATATGTGTTCTTCTTGAATTCCGGGTTTTTACGCGGGTAATCCACATTATAGTGCAGGCCGCGGCTCTCTTTTCTTTTCATGGCGCACTTGATTATTATCCTGGATACGTCTATCAGGTTTCTCATCTCGACCAGCTGCGGCGTCAGAAGGTAATTCCAGTAGTAATAATCCACTTCTCTTTCTATTATTTTCAGCCTTTTCAATGCTTCCGCGAGCCTCATGTCCGACCTTACGACTCCCACGTAGCTCCACATCAGCCGCCTGAGGGCCTGCCAGTTGTATTCTATGAAGATCTGTTCGCTCGGCAGCCTCTTGCCGGTGTACTTCCACGGTTTCGTATCGATGATATTCACCTTCGATATCAGGCCGGGCACTGCCCTGGCAGCCCTGTATCCGAATACCAGCGACTCCAGGAGTGAATTGGAAGCCAGCCTGTTGGCGCCGTGCAGCCCGGTAAACGAGCATTCGCCCACGGCCATCAGGCCTTCTATGGAGGTGCAGCCCTTATCGTCCACCGATATGCCTCCGCAGCAGTAATGAGCAACCGGGACTATCGGTATGTTCTCCCTGGTGATATCTATGCCCAGGGACAATAACTTGCTGTATATAAGGGGGAACCTGTTTTTAATGAACTGCGGCTGGTGTCCGGAGTGTATATCCAGGTGCAGGAATTTCGAGCCGGTCTTTTTCATTTCCGAATCGATGGCTCTTGCCACTATGTCCCTGGGAGCCAGCTCTTCCCGCGGATCGTATTTTTTCATGAAACGTTCTCCCTTGGCGTTAAGAAGCACCGCGCCCTCGCCGCGCATGGCTTCCGTTATCAGGAAAGACCCCTCTTTCGCAGAGTAGAGCCCAGTGGGATGGAACTGGATGAACTCCATGTTAGCTATCCTGGCCCGGAGCCTGTAAGCCATCGCTATGCCGTCACCGGTAGCAACATCTGGATTGGATGTATACAGGTACACTTTCCCGCACCCCCCCGTAGCAAGCACGGTTATCCTGGAAAGAAAGGTCTTTACCTTAAGCGTCCTGTTATCAAGTATGTAAGCCCCCCTGCATCTTCCCTTGTTTATTATCAGGTTGACTACCGTGTGATGACTGAACAGCTTTGTATTATCGGACGATAACGCGCTGCTCAGGAGTTTCCTTCCTATCTCCTCTCCCGTCCTGTCCTCGTAATGGAGTATCCTTCTGCGGGAATGACCGCCTTCCCGGCCCAGCGCCGGATTCTCGCATCCGCCGGTAAACTCCACCCCCCATTTTTTGAGGTCGGCTATCCTCTGGGGAGCGTCCTTTACCACGGTTTCGACCACCTTCTTCACGCACAGCCCGTCGCCGGCGGTGATAGTGTCCTTTATATGTTCTTCGAACGAATCCTCCACTGCCGTAACGCACGCTATCCCGCCCTGCGCGTTAAAAGTGGAAGAATCTTCGGGATCGGATTTGGTTATAAGATTGATAGATACCTTCCTGTCGATGTATAAAGACAGCGACAGGCCGGCGACACCCGTGCCTATCACGAGCACGTCGCTTTTGAAAATATGCTCCGACATCAGCTTAACTCCAGCATCCTGCCCAGCGCCGAAGCGGCTTTCTCTATGGTTTCCGGAGGGACCGTTATCTCCGGCTCCAGCTCTTTCATGGATTTTATCACTTTATCAAGGGTTATCTTTTTCATGTTTTTGCATATGAACCCGGGGCCTATGGGGAAAAATTCCCTGTCGGGAAACCTTTTGCCGAGAGGGTACAGCATGCCTTCTTCCGTACCCACTATGAAAGACTTCGCCTTACTGTTCTCGACGAGCGAGAACATCTGCCCCGTGGACACGACATGATCGGCCATTACGGCCACCTCCGGACGGCACTCGGGATGGACCATAAGGACCGCATCCGGATGGGCTTCCCTCGCCCCGGCCGCGTCCAGCGCAGTGATGCTGTTATGCACGTAGCAATACCCGGGCCAGGATACGATATGCTTATCGACCCTGGTTGATACGTAATGCGCCAGGTTCCTGTCCGGCGCGAATATAACCTTGTCCTGTTCAAGGGTCCCCACTATCCTTACGGCGTTGGAGGAGGTACAACACACATCGCTTTCGGCCTTGACCGCCGCCGTCGTGTTTACATACGTTACTGCGGGAGCTCCGGGATTTTCCGCTTTCAGGTCCCTGAGCTGCTGCGGCGTTATCATGTTGGCCATGGGACAAGTGGCGTTTCTTACCGGGAGGATGACTTTTTTCCCGGGAGAAAGGATCTTCGCCGTTTCGGCCATGAAATCCACTCCGCAGAATATTATGACATCCGCCCCGGTCCGGGAAGCCTGCTTCGAGAGCTCAAGAGAATCGCCGGTGAAATCCGAAATATCCTGTACCTCGGGCGACTGGTAGTTGTGCCCCAGTATAACCGCGTTCAATTTCTTTTTCAGTTTATTGATAATATCTATTTTGCTCTTCATTACTATTCAATATCCGCATCTCTCAAATCCGCCTGAACCCCGCCCAGCCGTAAGTTGTAAGCCATAAGCTGTAAGACTTTTTACTGTGTAAAGTGTAATGTGTTATGTGTAATGAAAAAACAAAATACAAACACCAAAACACAAACATCTTCAGCTGTAAGTTATAAGTTTTAAGATTCCCATCCCAATCCCTTTTTATAATATAAATTAATTATATTCATAGTCTTATCGCTTACAGC
>JAFGSA010000062.1 GCA_016934855.1 Elusimicrobiota bacterium | reverse complement strand
CTCTGCGAGCGAGCGGAGCGAGCAGTTAGCTTATTCACATGATTTGTTGTAGAAGTAAGTTCGAGTTAACAGAAGACGGAGCCACCACGTTTTAACGTTGCTCATACCATTCTTATTGATAAAAAAGACGGAAGACATGACCCCATCTACACTTACAGAGAGAAATTGATTTTCCAGACTGTATATAGCTCGAACAGATAAATTATTAATAAATAACCAGGAGAATGAATTATGAAAGAAATAATTGATAGCCCGAACTTGGTGGCATTTTGTGGATTGTATTGCGGAGCTTGCGCAAGGTATTTAAAGGATAAATGTCCTGGTTGTCAGGAAAACAGCAAAGCGACCTGGTGCGCGATAAGAACCTGCTGTATGAAAAATGAGTATTCTTCTTGTGCAGATTGTAAAGAATTCTCAAATCCTAAAGATTGTAAAAAATTTGATAATTTCATGTCTAAACTATTCGGTCTGATTTTCAGATCAGACAGAGAAGCATGCATAAATCAGATAAAGGAATTGGGACTGGAAGGGCATGCTGCTAAGATGACTGAATTAAAACACCAAGCTATTAAAAAATTATAGAAATGCTAATTGTGCCTATGTTTGATGAAATATAAAGAAATAAAATGACTTTTAAAAAGATTTAGTGATCGAACGAACAATGAATATCGCAAGAATAGGCTGTTGTGGAGCATATTGCGCTACCTGTAAAGTTGGAAGGACGGGGCAGTGCAAGGGATGTAAATCAGGGTATGCTGACGGTTCACGAGATATCTCAAAAGCAAGATGCAAGATAAAAGTATGCTGTATAGATAAAGAATATAGCTCCTGCGCGGAGTGTTCTGAATATGATTCCTGCGATATTATCACTACTTTCTACGGCAAGAACGGCTACAAGTATAAAAAGTATAGGGAAGCGATCGATTATATCAGGAGTAATGGTTATAAAAAATTCATCAAAATAGCTGATAATTGGAAAATGCAGTATGGTAAATATAGAAATGGGGGACGGTAAATATAGAAAATGAGAAAATGCGAAAATGGGGTCAGGTCTTGCAATGACATATTTTCTAAAAATACTTATTCGGTTAAATACAATTGTCGTATTGCAAGACCTGACCCCATATAGTAGTATGACCCCATATAGTAACAGGCTGAAAGAGCTGGTATAAATAAGTGAAACAACCTGAAAAATGAAAAATATAATTTTGATCATAATGAGTTTTTTCTTATGGAGCAGTATATATGCCGCTGAAAAAGAATCACTACTGGAAGTAACTCCCGATGTAAAGGATTATGCAGTAAATATTGTAAAACCGATTATAGATGCATATCCTGAAAAAGATAGGTTGTCGCAGATGCTTAAAATATCTGAAATTCTTATCGATAAGGAAACGGGTGTTAATTCAAATTCAATAACCCCTGTGAAATATATGGTTTATAACAAATTGGAAAAAGTACATATTGGATTTCTTTCAACTTTTAAACTTTCAAATAAACAGAAAAAGATAATAAAGGATTGGAATTCCAAATATATGCAGAGTGAGCCGTCAAAAGTCTTTTTTAGCCCGTCAGCAGACGAAATTATTAAAACAAGGGCGGCTTTTGGCTGTACCCATTATGCTCGGGCATTTATCGGCGTGGTAAAGGCACTTGGTTTAATAAATAGTGCAGAGGATCTAAGATATACTATCTCTTGTAAAGCAGATGATTATAACGAAGCGCTTGAAAAAAATGACAGTAAAATGACAATCAACGGGCATCAATTTGTGATAGTGAAAATAAATTCGAGATGGTATGCTGTTAATACTTCAAAAGGTGAAAGTGTTCCTTTGCCTGAAGAGTTTTCCCCCGAATCCATTATTCCTCCGCATAATATACCGATTAAATTCAAGTCATATTCCGATATAACTTTTTTGTTACGAAAAGTCGGGCAGGATTATAATGACGATTGTGGAGATGATAATTTAATGTCATTGATGAATATATCGCGTTCAGGTGATCCTGCAAGTTCCAAGTTTAAATGGGAAAAATTTAATACTGAAAAATAAGGTTTATTACAATTAATAGCTTATGTTTAATTTAAATGAACGATAATGATATTAAAATATTTTAAGAGATGGGGCGAAAAGGATTTTTGGGGAGGATATCTGTCGAGCCGGAGTCTTGTAATGATCCGGGGAAACAGATTGTCGGTATGAGGTCGGCTTGTTTGTGCGGGGTTCGGGTGGGATAGATGGAATTACTTGATATTATGAAGGAAATGTTTCAGAATAAGCTCGCGCCAGGAGAATCCTTGGCAACCACGCTCCTTTCAGGAGGGTGCCGCGACAAAGTTTAATGACAGAGACGGGCAGACTGCTTTCGCCTGGAGGCGGAACATAGTAAACCGCAGTAATTCCCGGCTGGTTAAAAATTAAAAAAATAATCGATCGGAGTTGGAATGTTAACATGCAGGTTGGATAAAAATACCGTTATTTCGAGAATCGTAATTCTCATCAATGTTGTATTGGTTGTTTACGCGATTATAGCCGGGCATTTCACTCCGAGGTTATTCGGGGAACATAAGCTGATGACCATGTTCTCCAGCATACAGATCCTGGCCATAGCCGCGTTCTCCTTATCCATATTCTTTGCAGAGGGAAAATTCTCATATAACAGGCAAAAATATTTCTGGTTGCTTGCGGGAATAGCTTTTATTTTCTTCGCGGTCGACGAATATACTATGATCCATGAGAATATCGATTTCAGTATCCATAAGTTGTTGAATATAAAGGAAACCAATCTGACGGACCACCTTGATGACGCGATAATAGGGCTGTACGGGATAATCGCTGCGGTCTGCGTGTGGTGTTTCAGGAAGGAGATACTGAGGGATAAGTGCGTACTGAAAGGGCTTATAGCAGCGGCAGCTATCTTTTCATTCATGGTTTTACTGGATATAGCTACGAACGGCGATGCTATCCTAAGGTATCTGTTCGGCCGGGAGGCTATAATCTCGGGTATAAAAAACTGGGCTGAGATCGCGGAAGAGGTATTAAAGCTGGCGGCCGAAGCCGTTATACTCTTGTGTTTTATATCGCGAAGACTGAATGCAGGCGCAGGGAAGGGCCTTCAGCATAGGGCGTAGATCAGCTGCCTTGCGTTTTTCAGGCGTCCGCTCCCGCCGAAAAAATCAGAACCGCAATCCGAAAACAGGTCCCAGGCTGGAATAAGGGTTCTTGATCGAATGCTGGCGGTAGATGATGCCGAATGTGAATACGCGTGATTTGAGTTCGATCCCACCGCCGTATGCCGAACCGTTTTCCGTCGCGGTATCCTCTTCGTCGTCTCCGTCCTTGTAATCCGTATACATGGTGTCGCTGCTCGTCTCGCCGCCGGCTTCTGCGTACAGGCGGCAATGGAGCAGCTCGGGGCTGTATATCCTCAAACCTATGAAGAGGGGGGAGCGCACATACCTGTTTTTGATGGACATGCCCGTTATGATCGAAGACCAGTCTTTTTCGCCCCACGTGTGCTTGCTGATGTCGACCCTTGCCTGGAGGACGGCGAGCCCGATTTTCTTAATGTCTATCCCGGCCCCGGCGCCCACCCCGGACATCTTTCCCAGTAGGAAAGAGGATTCGTATCCCTCCTTAGGGCTTTCCGATCCGAAGAAACCGCAGTCGATACTGAAAACGGCATAAGTCTCTGCGTATGTAAGA
Source organism: Elusimicrobiota bacterium (assembly GCA_016934855.1). Taxonomy (GTDB): domain Bacteria; phylum CG03; class SLGR01; order SLGR01; family JAFGSA01; genus JAFGSA01. The sequence continues at coordinate 25,134 of JAFGSA010000062.1, read as the reverse complement.
AAAACTACTACAGCAGACAGCAATATCAAAAATATCTTTTTTACTTTCAACGGGTTCATTCTCTCCTTCGCGGATATTTTAATATTTTATAACATATTTCGAGTCATCTTGTACAGCAGTCCAATAAGAGATATAATACCCGAACTATGAAAAAATTCATAATTGATAAAGCCGTGTTTCTTCTCAAGGCGATGGGGGCGCTTTTTGCCGTTTTTGCCGCAGCGGTCCTTGTCGTATGGTTTACTCTCCCCGATACCGGATGGCTAAAAAACAGTAATCCCGAGAGCACCGCCATGATGCTCTACAAGGAAAAAACCGCGCTCGAAAAGGGGGTAGTTCCTTACAGGATGTATGAGTGGGTCGGTCTTTCTGAGATATCGCCTTACCTGGTGAAAGCCGTAATCATCGCCGAAGACGGGAAGTTCTATAAGCATCACGGCGTTGACTGGGAAGCCACTAAGAACGCGATAGAGACCAATATAAGGAAAAACAGGATGTATATCGGCGGGTCGACTATAACGCAGCAGCTCGCTAAAAATCTTTTCTTCTCGCCGAAAAAAAACGTCATCAGGAAAGCGAGGGAGATACTCGCGGCTTATAAGCTCGAAAGGGAACTTTCGAAAGAACGGATACTGGAACTGTACCTGAACGTCGCCGACTGGGGCCACGGCGCTTACGGCGCCGAAGCGGCGTCCAGGGTATACTTCGTCAAACCTGCTTCGGAGCTCACCCCGTCGGAGGCGGCCCGGCTGGCCTCGGTCCTTCCGAACCCTGCCAGGTATTCTCCCCTGGACGACACAAAGAAATGGCTGACAAGGAAAAGGGAGGAGCTGATACTCCTCATGCTCAAGCGCCGCTGGATAGAAGAATCGCTGGTCGAACCGAGTCTGGCTGATTTCCGGTGCCCCTAGATCCCTTCAGCCCGATGTCGGGCTTGAGCACATTCGCTGAAAAATAAATATAATATATCCCGGAGAAGAGAGCCTACTTTCATGGAAATATATTTTATCCTTGCCGGCCCGGCCGTACCGGGCAATATCGGCGCCGCGGCGCGGGCGCTGAAGACAATGGGATTTGCGAACCTCAGGCTGGTTAACCCCGTTGAATATGATTGTCCCGAGGCCAGGGCTTTTGCGTGCGGTTCGCTGGATATACTAAAGAACGCCGGAGTATATAAGAGCATCAGGGCCGCGGTGGAAGATATGGACCTGGTCATCGGCACCACCAGCAAGAAGAGGGTAGCCGTCAAGAAATATTTCACCTGCGAAGAACTCCCCGGGATGCTGAAAAATATAGGGCCTGCCTTATCCAGGGCGGCTGTGCTTTTCGGGAGCGAGAAGACCGGGCTGAGGAACGAGGAACTCAAGTACTGTGACATACTGTCGACCATACCGATTTACAGGAAGTACCCCTCTTTAAACCTCGCGCAGGCTGTCATGGTATATTCATACTGCTTATCACCCATGGTTATGGATAGCGTCCCGGAAAAAGGAAGGGCAGCGGAGGAGGGGCAGTTCAGGAAACTCAAGGACAAAGTCGGCAGGGTGCTGGAGCTTGTGGGATTTCCGGCAAAGAACAGGAAGGATAACAGGCTGCTGGACCGGCTGAGCAGGCTGAAATACGAGGATATAAGGCTTCTTCACGCTCTGGCCGGCAGGATACTGGAAAAAATAGAGCCGCGCCGCAGGGCGGGAAGCGGAAGGTCAAAGGACTGATATAAATACTGACAGCCCGGGGGGGTATCAGTAAGCCGGGATATGCATCATGTGTGCGATCGTCGTCCGCATTGCCGGTTTGGCGGGCCCGGTTCTTCGGGATAATCACTGATTTTCATGTCTTTATCGGATAACGTGGTGCTCTTTAATGGTCCTGATTATCAGATCGGCCATGATTTCGTGTCCTTCGGTGGTGCAGTGGTCGTCGTTCTTAAAATACCTCTCCGGGGAATTCTGCCGGACGAGAGAGTCGAATACGGAAAAATTATCAATGAAAGGCAGCCCGTGGGCAAGAGCGGTTCGCTGCAGTATTTCATTGATCCCATGGTAGGGATAAGGATAGTTCATCAGTATCAGCCTGATGCCCCGATCGCTGCAGTAGTCTATTATCCTTTCTAAGTCATATTCAATCCAATCGTATATTCTCTTTTCCCATGCCCGGCGGTCTTTGAAATAGGATAGATAATGCATGAAAGTGGGATCTTTTTTAAGGGAAGGGTCGCGTTGCATCAGCCTCTCCAGAAAACCGATAATATCCTCTGCAGTGTATTTGCTCTGAAGGCCGAATACTTTAGTCAGATGGTAGTATTGATGGAACTCGCGCGGCGATGATTCGATAAGGATCATCCAGGAATTCAGCATTTCTTCCATCTGTCCGCTTTTATAAGCCGTTACAAGCAGCCGCCTGTTCAGGACATTTTTGGGATACGCCTTATTCAGCCCCTCCTGCAGTATCCTTTTTTCCATTCCCGTATCTCCCCGCGCCCTGTATATGGAAGAAAGCCCTTCGTAAACAAGCTGGTTATCGGAAGAAGCATCAAGAAGGGGAATAAGGATTTTTTCGGCTTCGTCCGGCCTGTTCAGGTTAATGTAAACATTTGCCAGCTGTATGAGGTCAATGGAAGACTCCGGTTTGACCGAAAGGGCCTTCTCCAGTATGCGGGTCCTGTTACCTGTATCTTCGCGGATTCTGTATATGTCCGCAAGCAGGTTGTATGCAATGATGCGCCGGGTCCCGTTATCCGCAAGATTAAGAAGTATTCTTTCCGCATCATTCAGGCGATGCTGGCTGATGTGGAATATAGCCAGGCAGACTGGTATTATCTGGTTTTCGGGATCGAGCTTCATGGCTTTAGTATAAAGTCTTTCAATATCACGCGAAGAGATATTCCTTTTCTCGCTGTTCCCTGACCTGTAATAAGGGAAATCCTGGAGAGGAAGGACCTCTCCGTCTTTCGTGAACGCTGTTTCCGCTATCTGATAGCTGTAGCCGCTGAGATAGCAATTCGCGAGCTGGGTGTAGAATAATGAACTTGTCGGGAACATGGATATGGCATTCTTGAAGACGGCTTCCGCTGCTTCTAAACGCCCCTGCATCTGGTAGAAGACACCCAGGTAAAAATAGTAGCATTTCTCGCCGGGGTCGGCATTCATGAGTCCGGTCAGGTATCTTTCGGCGGAGAGATAATCTCCTGACGCTGCCATTGCCGTGAATGCCTTAAGGGTCTCTTTTACATCATCCGCTGCCGATTCCCGGACCTGCATGATATCGAACGGACTGAATGTTTTATATGTAAAATCTATTATTTTCATCGTATCCCTGTTCTTTGATGAAGCAATCCTCCCGCGCAGATTTGCGGCGAGTATTCTGGCTATTTTGTAGAGCCTCAGTCTTTCCAGCATTCCTGTCTTATTCCCTGAATAATCATCATAGCCGAGCAGATTGAACATGTTGGCCGACCCGGTGAGCAATATTACGTAGTCTATTCTTTTGATGGCGGACAATTTCCGAAGCCTGTTGAAAGCCTGGGTGGTATTTGATTCGCATACCCCTGCATTCAGTATTTTGAGCCTGTCTCCGTATGCGTCCCTGAGCCTGTTTTCCAGTAGTTTGGGGTACGAATCTTTAAAATCACCCATTCCGCCTACAGTATATGAGTCGCCGAGACACAATATATTTATCGACCGGACATTATGTTTTCCGGCTATACCCGATATGAGATTATTCTCCAGTAAGGCGTTCGTGACCCTGAGGATACCTTCGAGTATGAAGAGAAAGATAACCGAACTTATGCAGAAGACAATAATGGGTATTAAGGGATTTTTTTTCATTACGCACTGTCCCGGGTAATATCAGAAATAATAGTAGCATAAATTGCAGTACTCTACAATTTACATTGACGGGGTTCCGGCCGTATGATTGCGGAAACGGGATAATTTTTCATTAGATTACGTGCACCGGTTCCTGCGTAATCCATGCGATGTCATAGAAATTATCACAAAATTTTGTAAAATAAAAAACATGAGAACAGCGCTTGTAATGATACTCTATATCTTCACCCTTGTTTTCGCGGTTCCGGGCTGCGCCAAGAAGATCATGATACCCTTGGACGGCATCGAGAAGAACGACCTGGGCCGCGTCAGGTACGCTGTGGAACACGGGGCGGACGTGAACGCGAGGGACAGCGAAGGCCGGACGGCGCTCATGCGCGCGGCCTGGAAGAACTCGCTGGACGTAGCGGCGTATCTGATAGAGATGGGGGCCGATGTCAACGCGAAATCCAGGTACGGAGACACAGCGCTTTTATGGGCCAGGGACAAGGGGTTCGAAGATATGATAAGACTTTTGCGGAAGAACGGGGCAAAATAGCTGGCTGAAAACGGCTGATTTATACCGGGTATTAGCAAAAAAAAACAGTTTAACGTTCAGTTGATTTTCGGTTGTTATTTTGATAATATCCTAAATTATATAAATTATAATTTAACTGATTATGAAGCTTGGAGCGGTAAATAATTATAACAGGGATATAAGCGACGAGATAAAGCTCATCGCTTCCGAAGGGTTTGATTTCGTAGACCTCACCCTCGAACCCATATTCGCCGGCCGCCTGGATGCCGGGAAGGTAAAAGCCGCAGTAGAAGAGACAGGAATAGAGATCATCGGGCACACGAGCCCGTTTCTTCCGGTAATATTCCCCTTAAAGACCATCAGGAAAGCCAGTATAGACGAGTTCCAGAAATACATAGATTTCTTCAGTAAACTGGGCGTAAAACTCATGAACGTGCATCCTTCCCTTAACGGCACGCTCATGACGGAGAGGGATATGATGCGCAACAACAGGGAATTCATAACCGAGCTGAACGGCCTGTGCAGGGAGAAGGGCCTGACGCTCATGGTCGAGAACGTCCTGAGCCCGTTCAACACGCCGGAGAGTTTCGAAGAGCTGCTCGAAGGGCTGGACGACGTCAAGGTGCATATAGACATAGGCCACTGCCACGTGAACACCGACAGGAACCTCGTCGACGAGTTTTTCGTCAAGTTCGGCAAAAGGATAGTCCATGCGCATTTTTCCGACAATTTCGGCAACAGGGACGACCATCTTCCCCTGGGCTGCGGAACGATAAACTGGAAGGATATGGTGGGCATCCTCAGAAAACACGGTTACGACGAAACGATAACGCTGGAGATATTTTCCCAGGACAGAAGATACCTTTTACTCAGCAAGAAATACCTCGAAGATATCAGCGGCAGATAAATCTTCAGTTAATGACAAAAACCAGAAAATTTGTTCTTGAAACAGGCGGTTTTACGGATATTATAGATATAACCGGCCGGATACGCGATTTCGTGGATTCTGAAAAGATAGAAGACGGGCTGGTCAGCGTATTCGTCAAAGGCTCTACGGGGGGCGTGACCACCATCGAGTACGAACCCAACCTGGTCAAGGATTTCAGAAACGCCATGGAGAAGATCGCTCCTTCGGACGCCCGTTACGAACACGCCAAGACATGGAACGACGATAACGGCTCCTCCCACGTGAGGGCCTCCGTTATCGGCCCGTCCCAGACTATACCCGTTTCCCGGGGGGAGCTCATGCTGGGTACCTGGCAGCAGGTCATCGTTATTGATTTCGATACGCGGCCCAGGAAAAGAGAAGTCTTCCTGACCGGTATCACGTGAAATGGGCATGATCCCGGGGCTGTCATAAAAGGTCTCAGGATATTTTCCGGCAAATACAAGAACAGGAGGCTCAGGTCGCTGCCGGGCAAGGACCTGAGGCCCATCTCGGGCATGATAAAAGAAGCCCTTTTTTCCATTATCGGGGACCGCCTGGAAGGCGCGGTCATACTCGATCTTTTTGCCGGAAGCGGCAGTGTGGGCCTGGAAGCGCTTTCAAGAGGCGCGCGGTACGCCGTTTTCGTCGAGAAAGATCCCCTGGCCGCGGACATAATACGGCACAATATAGAGGTCGTAGGCGCCGGACTGTCGGCGAAGGTCGCAAACCGCGACGTGTTCGGGTACAGGAAGGAGATGGAATTCGATATCGTTTTTGCCGGCTACCCTTACAAGATGAACCTCGGAACCAGTGTCCTGGAATACTGCCTGGAAGAAGACATCGCAGAATCCGACACCCTCGTCATAGTCCAGAGCCACTGTAAGGAACATGTGGAGTATAAGGGATACAGGAACACGGATACGCGCCGGTACGGCATAAGCGCCCTGCGGTTTTTTGTCAGGGATTCTTGAAAAGAGCCCTTCACTTTGATATATTTAATATTTAATATAATGAAAAGGTATATTATTGCTATTCTTGTTATCGCGTCGGCGGGCTGCTCCAGGCCCGTGAGGTTCTCCGGCAGCATAAAGGCCGATACCTCATGGGGAAAGAAGATAGTCCTGGACGGCGACGTATATGTGGAATCAGGCGTCAGGCTTACGGTACTGCCCGGTACGCGCATATACTATTCCTCGGGCCAGCTCAAGAACCAGGTTCAGCATCTGAGGGACCATTCGGGCAAGACCTACGACCTTTTCAGCGAAGACAAGATAGAGATAATAGTCGCGGGGGATCTGGACGTGAAAGGGACGGAGGAATATCCCGTTCTCCTGGCGGCTCCGGAAAAGAACCCCCAGGTCGGCGGCGGTATAAATTTTATCGGCGCAAAGAGTTCGTCCACGGTGGAGAACCTTATCATAAAAGGCGGCCATATAGGTCTGAGATTATATAACGACCGCGCGCCGCTGTTGAAGAACATACATATATCCGGCAACAACGTGGGGGCCATAGGCTGCTGGGACAGGTCTTGTCCCGAGATAACCGGCGTCACGGCGGTGGAGAATAAATACGGGGTAGGCGCCTCGGACATGGCCAACCCCGATATAAAAGACAGCGAGTTCAGGAACAACAGCGCGTCGGGGGTATTCTTCGAGGGACAGAGCAGGGGAAGGGTGGCGAATTCCCGTATAATAGGCAACAATGTCGGAGTGGCCATAGGGAACGAATCAAGGGCCCAGGTGATGAACAGCACGATCAGCGCAAACGGGTCCGGAATAGGCTGCTGGGACGACTCGGCGGCGCTCGTGAAGGGCAACAGTTTTAATTCGAACATAGTAGCGATACTCGTGCTGAACAGATCCCGGCCGGACATAGAGCGGAACCGCTTCGAAAAGAACGGGAGCGGCATAACCATAGCTGACGATGCCTCGGGTCAGGTATACGACAACAGCCTGCTCAACAGCGGCCCGGCGCTCATCGTCACGGGCAGGGCTGTGCCCCTGATACGCGGGAACCATATGGGAGGCAACAGGTACGGGATCCTTGCGGAAAAGGAGTCCCGCCCGCGCGTATACGGCAACCGGTTTATCAACAACAGGGTGGGGATGCTTCTTACCGATTACGCCAAACCGGAATACGCGGATAACGTTTACGAAAAAAATCTCAATGATACGATAGACAGCCGGCTGAAGAGCTGGAAATAAAGGGGGAGAACAAAGGTAGAAACATGAGTATCAAGGAAGCGGCTCTTTTCTGCAACGTCCATAAAGTCCAGGCCATAGAGATAAAGGACAGGATCATTCCTATTCTCGATTCGCTGGGAGTGAAGGTCTCCAACGAGGAGATTTCTCCTGATGCCGATATCGCGCTGTGCATAGGCGGCGACGGCACCGTTCTGAGGACAGCCCATAAGGCTATCGAGCGCGGCGTGCCCGTTGCGAGCATAAACGTGGGGACGCTGGGGTTCCTTGGGATACACATAAGCGATCTTGAGAAATACGTGAAGACGCTGGTCGAAGGCAGGTACGAGGTGCACGAGAGGGTCATGCTCGAGGCTGTCTGGGGAGGGGGAAGGTATACCGCTCTCAACGATATTGTGATCAAGAACGGAAATACTGCCCGCGTGATAAACCTGGAATTCTTTGTCGAGGACAAAAAAGTCTACAACCTCAAGGGTGACGGCATAATAATATCGACTCCGACCGGGTCCACTGCGTATTCCCTGGCAGCCGGCGGGCCGGTCGTGGCGCCGGAACTGGGGCTCATACTGATGACCCCTCTCAACCCGCATTCGCTTCACGCCAGGCCCGTCATACTCGGCGACACGCAGATAAAGGTAAGAACGGTCAACAACGCCGCCAACGAAGTCATAATAACGGCAGACGGGCAGTCCAGCTCCGTTCTGTCCGACGACACGGAGGTCAGGATAAAGCTGCTCGGCAGCAGGCTCAAGCTGGTCAGGTCATCGGAGGATTTCTTCGACCTGCTGTCCCGCAAGATGGACTGGAAATGAGGATACTGCTCGAGAGCCTGAAGATAAGGAATTTCGCCCTGCTGGAAGATGCGTCGATGAGGATAGGCAGCGGGTTCAGCGTAATAACGGGGGAGACCGGCGCGGGAAAATCCATTCTCATCGGGGCCCTCAGCATGGTGCTCGGAGAATCCGTGGGCAGGGAAGTGGTCCGGTCAGGCGCGGAAGAGTGCGAGGTCGAAGCCGAGTTCAGCCTGGGAGAACACGAACAGATAAAGCAGTTTTTAAAGGTCAATGACCTGGGAGAAGACGAGCTCATTCTCAGGAGGATATTTTATCTGAAGGGCAGGAGCAAATGTTATATAAACAGTCACGTCGTGACGCTGGCGCTGCTCAAAGAACTCGGTAATTTCCTGGTAGACATACACTCCCAGAACCAGCATCAGGCTCTTTTAAAGGAATCGCACCAGATGAAGCTTCTCGACAGGTTTTCCGGATCGGATGCTCTTGTCGGCGAAGCCGGGACCCTGTGGAGGGAGTATACCGGGCTTAGAGACGAAAAACAGCGAATGAACGAAAAAAAACAGGGGACGGAGAAGGAGATAGAGAGACTCCGGCACGAAGCCGCGGAGATAGATTCCGCGGGGCTGAGAGAAGGGCTGGACGAGGAAGTGGAAAACGAGTATAAGCTCCTCAGCAACATCGAGGCGGTAAGTTCCGGGGTAAACGAGATATACGGCACGCTTTACGAGAAGGAGGGTTCGGTCATGGAGGAAATGGCCGATACCATACGCAGGCTCGAAGATTTCACCGGATACGACAGCCGGCTCGGCGGAGTGAAGGAATCGGTGCTTAAAGCGCAGTACGAACTCGAATCCGCGTGCGACAGCCTGCGTTCCTACAAGGAGGAACTCGATTACGACCAGGACCATTTCGAGGAAGTGCTGGGCCTGAGGCGCAAGATAGCGGACCTGAAACTGAAGTACGGCGGCGATATAAAAGACATAATGAAGTACAGGGAAGAGCTGGACAAGGAAATATTCAGCCATGACAACTACCGCCAGATAATGGAAAAACTCGACAAAGACCTGGCGGCCGGCGAGAAGAAGCTCAGCCAGGCGCTTACGAAGCTTAGCGGCCTCAGGGCAAAAGGGGCCCGGAAGCTCTCTAAAAAAGTGGAAGAGAAGCTGAAATCGCTCGGTATGGGCGAAGCGGAGTTCGAAGTGAGGCTGATCCCTTCCGGGATGGGCCCTGCGGGAAAAGAAGACATAAGGTATTACATAATGACGAATCCGGGAGAAGCCAGGCTGGAGCTTTCTAGGATAGCGTCCGGCGGAGAGATATCGAGGGTTATGCTTGCCGTAAAGGCGTCGCTGGCCGATTCCGATGATATACCGATACTTGTGTTCGACGAGATAGATACGGGCATAGGGGCTACTATAGGCGGTTGCGTGGGCGCAGAACTGGACAAACTGTCCGGGTTCCATCAGGTAATAGCGGTCACTCACCTGCCTCAGATAGCGGTCAAGGCCGGATTCCATATCAAGGTAGACAAGGAAGTCTCGGGGAACAGGACGAGGACGGTGATAAAGGAGCTCGACGGGGAAGGCCGGGCCGAAGAGATATCCAGGATGTTCGGCGGAGCCAGGGAGATACTGGACGGGCAGGCAAAGATCAAAGAGATGACAGGTAAAAAAAGGTGAGACAGTAAAAGGTGAAACGACTATGAACATGAGAAAAGCAACGCTTGAAGATGTAACTTCCCTGCATAAACTGATAAACGGTTATGCAAAAGACAACATCATGCTGCCGCGTTCCTTGAACGAGATCTACGACAACGTAAGGGATTTCTGGGTCATAGAAGAAAACGGCGAGGTAGTCGCATGCGCCGCGCTTCATCCGACCTGGGAGGATATGGCCGAAGTGAAATCGCTTGCGGTGAGCCAGGAGCACCAGCATAAAAATTACGCGACCAGGCTTGTTAAAGCCTGTCTGGACGAGTGCAAGACTCTCAGGGTAAACAAGGTATTCGCGCTCACTTACGTGCCCGGGTTTTTTGAGAAAGTCGGTTTTACCAGGGATAAGAAGGAATCCATGCCTCATAAGATATGGTCGGAATGCATAAAGTGCCCGTATTTCCCTGACTGTAACGAAGTACTGATGGTAAAGAAAATATGAATTTCATCAAGAATGTAACAGCGATCTTCCTGATAATACTGGGGTTCGGCTACCTGTACAGGCCTGACAAGATATCGCGGTTCAACTCCTGGATAAAAGAGAACATCTTCAATGACAGGCTGATCATAATCTACAGGAAAAGGATAGGAGTGCTGCTTATTTTCATAGGCGCACTGATATTATACATGGCGGTGAGAAAATGAGTTCAAACAAGAAATTATGCTGGGTAATAGGCGGATCGGTGGAAGAGTACTCTCTTTCCCCCGGCATGCACAAGGTCATCTATGACGTGCTGGGCCTGAAAGACTGGGAGTACAAGGCGAAGAACATAGCCGACGAGAACGAGCTCGAGAATTTCCTGGAAATGGTCAGGAAAGACCGGGATATCGTCGGTTTCAACGTTACGACGCCTTACAAGCAGATAGTAACGAGCTACCTGGACGATATCGCGCCGGAAGCGAAGCTTATCAGGGCGGTCAACACCGTGGTCAACGAGGAGGGAAAGCTTACGGGATATAATACCGACTGGAACGGTTTCTATTACGAACTGCGCGACAACCTGGACGTAGTGTACCATTCCTTCTCGTCCGTAAAATCGGCGCTCATATTGGGCGCCGGAGGCGCGTCGCGCGCCGTAGTCTGGTGTCTTGCCAACCAGATATGCAAAAACGTGTACGTTTACGACATAGATAAATACAAGTCGAACCTCCTTGAGAAAGAGCTTACGCAGAGGGACTGCAGGGTGAGAGCCATTGACGAGAAAGACATAAAGGATAAACTCGCGGAGGCGGATATTCTGATCAACGCGACGAACGTCGGCATACTGGAGGGGGATCCTTCCCTGGTTTCTTTTAAAGGGAAGAAAGGAAAAGATTTCAAGGAGACGCTTAAGGTATATGACCTGGTATACAACAGGAAGACAGAGCTTATAAAAGAAGCCGAGAAAGCCGGTCTCAGGGCGTCGGGGGGCATAGGGATGCTGGCCGCGCAGGGAGCGCGGGCGTTCAGCCTGTGGGCGGTAAAACACGGCGTCCTGGAACAGAACGAGGAGACAACCAGGGAAATAATAGAGAAGATGAAACTGTATCTGATCGAAGAGGTGAGCAGATGATAAGATATTACACTGCGGGTGAATCGCACGGCAGGAGTGTGACCGTTATCCTGGAAGGTATCCCCGCCGGGCTCAGGATAGACCGCGAATACATAAATGTCCGGCTGGGACGCAGGCAGGAAGGGTACGGCCGCGGGGAGCGGATGAAGATAGAAAAAGACGCAGTCGAGATAAGTTCAGGCATCAGGTGGGGAGAGACGATAGGCAGCCCCATATGCATGACGATAAACAACAGGGATTGGGAGAACTGGAAGGACGTGGTCATGTCGCTGGACGCGAAAGCCAGGGAAGAGGACCTTTATATAACGCGTTCCCGTCCGGGTCATGCGGACCTGGCGGGAGTCCTTAAATACAACAGGAACGACGCCCGGGATATTCTGGAGAGGTCGTCCGCCCGGGAGACGGCCGCGCGGGTAGCCGCGGGCGCCGTTGCCGAAAGGCTGCTGGAAGAATTCGGATCGAAGCTCACCAGCTATACCAGTCAGATAGGGAAGGTCAAGGCGCCGGCGGAAGGAATGGACCTGGCCGCGATAAAAAAGGCTGTCGAGGGGTCCCGGCTCAGGTGCGTGGACGTCGAGCTTGAGAGGAAGATGATGGACGAGATCACCAGGGCCGGGAAGGAAGGGGACACGGTGGGAGGGGTCTTTACGGTGATCGCAGAAGGAGTCCCTGTCGGGCTGGGTTCGCACACGCAGTGGGACCTCAAGATCGACGGCAATATCGCCCGCGCCGTCATGTCTATTCAGGCGGTTAAAGGTGTCGAATTCGGCAGGGGGTTTGCCCTTGCCTCTTTAAGGGGTTCGGTGGTGCATGACGAGATAAAATATGACGGTTCCGAAAAGAAGTTCTACCGGGCTTCCAACAACGCAGGCGGCGTAGAGGGCGGCATGACCAACGGGGAACCGCTCGTGGTGAACGCGGTCATGAAGCCGATAAGTTCCCTTAAGAAGCCTCTTAGATCCATAGATATTAAAACGAAAAAAGAGATAACGGCGGAGATAATACGCTCGGACGTATGCGCCGTGCCCGCGGCCGGCGTGGTGGGCGAAGCCGTCATCGCGATCGAGCTCGCAAGAGCGTTCAGGGAGAAATTCGGCGGTGATTCGCTGGGCGAGATGAAGAGAAATTTCGACGGCTACCTGAAGCAGGTGAGAGAGTATTGAACATAGTCCTTACCGGGATGATGGGGACCGGCAAGAGCGCGGTCGGCAGGAAGCTTGCGGATGCGCTCGGGATGGAATACGTCGACATAGACGAGACGGTAGAGAAGAAGACCGGCCTGTCCGTAAACGATATATTCAGGGACCGGGGCGAGCCGGAGTTCCGGCGGCTGGAGAAAGAGGCCGTAAAACATGCTGCCGGGCTCAATAACCGCGTGATATCTACCGGCGGTGGCGTGGTAAAGGACAGCGCCAACATGGATGCGCTCGAAAGAGAGGGGATAATAGTGTGCCTGACAGCCGATGCCGCTACCATACTGGCGCGTACGAAAGACGACGGGACCAGGCCTCTTCTGAAGGTGGCTGACCCTGAGAAAGAGATACGCGGGCTCCTGGCCGAAAGGGAGAAATTCTACTCGAGGTGCGACTTCAGGGTCGATACTTCAGGAAAGAGCGTCTCCGACATCGCAGGCGAGATAGTAGAGTACATAGGGAAACTGAGGGAATAAGACAATGCTGATTAAAGTAGACGTTCAGGAAAAACCGTACACGGTGAATGTCGGAGAAAGGCTTTCGGGGCTCGGCGTTCGCATGAGGGAGTTTACCGGTAAAACGGATGCCGTCGTGATAACCAACAGTAACCTGGCAAAACTCTACGGGAAAGACCTGAAAGCGTCTCTGGCCGGCGAGGGATTCGAGCCGAAGATGCTCGAGATAGAAGACGGGGAGGAGTATAAGACCCTCGAGACCGCCTGCGGACTTTACGAGAAAATGTGCAAGCTGAAGACCGAAAGGTTCACCCCTGTCGTGGGGTTCGGCGGCGGAGTGATAGGGGACCTGGCGGGATTCGTCGCTTCCACTTACCTTAGGGGCCTGCCGTTTGTAAACGTGCCGACGTCACTGATAGCCCAGGTCGACAGCGCCATCGGAGGCAAGACAGGGGTAAACCTCGAATCGGCTAAGAATCTCGTGGGGACCTTCCACCAGCCGGTATATGTCCATTCCGACGTCGAGCTTCTCAGGACGCTCGATTCGCGGGAGTTCAAGTCGGGTATGGGAGAAGTGATAAAACACGCGGTCATAAAGGGGGAAGGGTATTTCAAATTCCTGGAAGACAGCATGGAACAGATATTTAAACTGGATACCGATACCCTGGAACTCATGATATCCGAGTCTGTCAGGATAAAAGGCGAAGTAGTCGAGAAGGACGAAAAAGAGGCGGGACTTAGAAGAGTGCTAAACCTGGGGCATACGATAGGCCACGGCGTCGAAGCCGCCTCCGGGTACGGGCGGATGAAGCACGGGGAATGCGTATCCATAGGGATGGCCGGCGCCCTCGGTATCGCGGTCAAGGCCGGCAAGGCACAGAAAAGCCTTGCCGAAAGGGTGGAGAGGCTCCTGGTGCGGGCCGGTCTGCCGGTTCGCATCCCGTCCGGCGTTTCACGCGACAAGATCCTCAAATCCATATATCTCGACAAAAAGGTAAGGAACAAGAAACTGGAATTCGTTCTTCCTTTAAAGCTGGGTGAAGTAGTCGCGGGTGTGGCGGTGGAAGAGGACGCAGTGAGCGGGATAATAGACGGATTATATGAGTAAGAGGACTGTATTCGCGCTCTTATGCCTGGCGGCCCCTCTGTTTGTACGGGCCGGATCCGCCGTGCCGGTACTGTTCAGGATCGACGGGGTCATAAACCCGGTAGTGGCGGAATACATATGCGACGGCCTGAAAGAAGCGGAGAAATCGGGAGTCCCGGCGGCCGTCATAGAGATGGACACGCCCGGCGGGCTGATGGATTCCATGAGGCAGATAATAAAAGGCATCGAAACCGCTCCTTTCCCGGTAATAGTATATGTCGGCGATGCCGGCGCCCGCGCGGCCTCGGCGGGAGCTTTTATAACTTTTTCTTCCGATATCGCCGTGATGGCGGAAGGCACCAATATAGGGGCCGCGCACCCGGTTAACCTCGGCGCCGATAAGACACCGGACGACGTCGGCAGGAAGATGACGGAGGATGCCAGGGCGTATATAAAGGCTATTGCGGAGAAACACGGCCGGAACCGGGAATTGGCGGAGAGGACCGTCACCGAGAGCGTCAGCGTAACGGCCGAGGAAGCCCTTGAGGCCGGATTGATAGAATACGTGGTAAAAGATTTCGGGGACATGAAGAAAGTCCTGGCCGGGAAGAAAGTCGTGAAGAACGGGAAAGAAACGGAGATAGACCTAAGCGGTATGAGGCAGGTAGAGATGACTTTTTTCAAGAAGTTTTTAAATTACATAGCTCATCCGAACATATCCTACATACTTATACTTCTGGGCATATACGGTCTCATTTACGAATTTTCGAATCCCGGAATAGGTTTCGGCGCTGTCATCGGCGGGGCGTCTCTTCTCCTGGCCGCGCTCTCGCTGCAGCTGATACCCATAAACGTGGCCGGAGTGCTGTTCCTCCTGTTCGGCGTCATACTGATGATACTCGATATCTGGGTGCCTTCTTTCGGCATCCTCACTGTCGGGGGACTGGTGAGCTTCCTGTTCGGGTCTCTTACTCTTTTCGACGTAAAGGAATTCCCGGTGGACGTTTCGCTGAGTCTCGCGCTGGGCGCTACCGGGACAACGGCGCTGTTTTTTATATTTGCCGCGGGATCGGGGCTGAGCATACAGAGGAAGAAAGTGACCACCGGCATAAGCGGTATGATAGGGCTGGAAGGAGAAGTGAAAAAAACGCTTGACCCGGAAGGAGAGGTATTCGTAAGGGGCGAACTCTGGGAGGCCCGGACAGCCGGCGGGAAGATAAAGAAAGGGCAGAAGGTCGAGGTAACCGAAGTAAAAGGCAACTTGTTAGTGGTAAAGGAGAAAGAGAATATCAAGGAATGAAGTGTAATCTGGGATTTTTCATTACACATTACACATTTCACATTCCACAGTAAAAAGGAGGTACAAATGCCAGCAATAATTCTAGTAATAGTAGTGATTCTCATTTCGGCGGTGAGGATAGTTGCGGAGTACGAACGGGGTGTGATATTCAGGCTGGGGAGGCTTGTCGGCGCGAAGGGTCCCGGGCTTTTCTTCATAATACCCGTCATAGACAGGATGGTGAAGGTTTCTCTGAGGACGGTGGTGCTGGACGTGCCGGTGCAGGAAGTTATAACAAAGGACAACGTGCCGGTCAGCGTGAACGCGGTATGTTATTTCAGGGTCATGGACCCCGCGAAATCCATCGTGGAAGTGCAGAACCACGTGATGGCGACGTCCCAGATATCGCAGACTACCCTGAGGAGCGTCGTAGGCGAGGCTGAACTCGACGAAGTGTTATCTTCCAGGGAGAAGATAAACAGCAAGCTCCAGTCCATAATAGACAAGGCGACGGATCCCTGGGGAATAAAGGTCAGCATGGTGGAGATAAAGGACGTTCAGCTCCCAGAACAGATGCAGAGGGCGATAGCCGCCCAGGCGGAAGCGGAAAGAGACAGGCGCGCGAAGATAATAAACGCTGAAGGGGAATACCAGGCGGCGGAGAAGCTGGCGGCAGCGGCCGAGATAATAGGCAAGAGCCCGGTCGGGATACAGCTCAGGTTCCTGAGGACGCTCACGGAAATAGCCACGGAGAACAACTCGACGACCATATTCCCTGTCCCGATAGACCTTTTCAACGCTTTTATAAACAAGATGAAAAGCTGAGAACAGAGGAGTAAAGATGCAAGACAAGATCAAGAAGATACTCGTTATCAACGGCCCCAACATGAACCTGCTGGGTTCCAGGGAGCCCGGGATATACGGCAGCGATACGCTGGAATCCATAAATGTGAAAATGAAGAAGAAAGCCGGTGAAACGGGACTGGATATAGAGTTCTTCCAGTCCAACCATGAAGGTGACATAGTGGACAGGATAGGCCAGACCGATGCGGGGGGGATCATCATCAACCCCGCCGCTTTCACGCATACAAGTATTGCCATAAGGGACAGCCTGAGCGCGTTCAAGGGCAGGATAGTAGAGGTACATTTATCGAATATTTTCGCCAGGGAAGAGTTCCGGCACCGGTCATTGACGGCCGCCGCGGCGGAAGGCGTGGTATGCGGGTTCGGGGCCGCCAGCTACATGCTCGCTATGGATGTCCTGACAGGCTCTTGAATCCGGTAAGGCTGGAAAAACTCTACGAGACCATAAAGGGCGGATCGGCGGATGCGGCCGTGATAACAGATCCGTCGGACTTCTTTTATCTCTCCGGCTGCAAAGCGAACGCTGTCATGGTCCTTGTCCCCGGCAGCCCGGTTGTCTTTTTATCTCCCGTCGAGTACGAAGAATGCGCCGCTGTGCTGTCCGGGGCGTTCGAGTGCAGGAAGATGGACCGGGAAAACCTGTGGCTCCGGGTAGGCGAGCTGGTAAAAGACAGAAAATGCGCGGTGGACCCCTCCAGGCTTTCGTACACGGCGTACCTGGGCGTCAAGGAGAACCTGCCGTCCGCCGTATTCATCGAAGATATGGTATCCGGCATGAGGGTTGTAAAGGACCCGGAAGAGATAGCCCTTATAAGGAAAGCGTGCGGCCTGGCGGCTGCCGCGGTCGACGGGCTGGATATAGGCGAATGGGCGGGAAAGACCGAGAGACAGCTGTGCGCGCACCTGGTGAAGAGGTCCTGGGAGGACGGCGCGAGCGGGCCGGCTTTTGTTCCCGTAGTGGCGGCGGGTCCTAATTCGGCTTACCCTCATCACGAGCCCGGCGATCGCGTTATTGACGACGGCTGGATAAAGATAGATTTCGGCGTCGTATACAGGAACTACTGTTCGGATTTGACAAGAACATATATTTTGGATAAATTCTTTAGTAATCTGAGAACGGAAGAGCTGTTTGAAAATCTTTCGAGAGCCAAGCAGGCGGCCGTGGATATGCTGGGTCCCGGGGTAAGATGCGGGGACCTTCACGCGGCGGCAAAGAAAGTCCTTGATGACTGCGGGCTCGGGGAGCATTTCATACATAACCTGGGCCACGGGGTCGGTATAGATATACATGAGAAACCGTACCTGAAACCCGGGGCGGAGCAGGTCCTCGAAGAAGGCATGGTCGTCACAGTAGAACCCGGTATCTACATACCGGGCACGGGTGGGATGAGGATAGAGGACACATATTTAATAAAAAGCGGAGGTAACGAACAATTAACCAGGATATACCGGTAAACAGGGTCAGCAACAAGATATACCTTCTTATTAACAACGAGGTATGCGCGGTCGTATGGTTCCAGCATCATAAGCCCGGCAAGGGCGGGGCCTTCATGAAGATAAAGGCGAAGAACGTGCGGACCGGCAGGATTATAGAGAAGACTTACAGGGCGGACGAAAAAGTTACCCAGGCTATCGTGCAGAGGCAGCCCAAGCAGTTCCTCTACAGGGACGGGGAAAACTTCGTCTTCATGGATACCGGCGATTATTCCCAGTTGGAAGTCCCCGGAGACCAGATAGGCGACAGGAAGGATTTCCTCGTAGAGGGAGAGGAAGTGGTTCTTTCGTTATACGACAGCGATGTGCTTGATGTCGAACTGCCGCCGCAGGTAAAAATGAAGGTGACCGAAGCCGCACCGGGCCTGAAGGGGGACAGCGTTTCCGGTTCGACCAAGAAAGTGAAGCTGGAAACGGGGCTCTCTCTGGAAGTTCCCTTGTTTATTAACCAGGGAGAAAGTATAATTGTTGATACGCGTACGGGAGCGTATATCTCCCGGGCCGACTGATATTAGATATCTGGATTCTTGATATTAATGGATATTCTGGAAATTGTATGAAATTAGTTAAAAAATGAAACGAAAATTTTTTACTATCGATCTTAATAAGTATCTGCTGATTTCTACAAGTATCAATATGCTAACAGTTAATACGGAGGTTTGAAGTCGTCATGAAGATGAGCGAAGGGTTGAAAAGGATAAAAGAACTCCTTGACGCCATAGAGGGCACGGATATAGAAGAGATATCCTGCGAGAAAGGCGGTCTGAATATCGGGATAAGGAAAAAGTCCGGGATATCAGCCGTTATGAGCGCCGTGCGTGACGGCAAGGAAGAGCAGCCTGTCGCGGAAGAACCCGTTCAGACAGAGACCGTCGTTTCGCATTCGGTAGGGCTTTTCAGGGACAGCATGCCTCCTTCGAGGAAAGCCCTTGTAAAGGCCGGGCAGAAGGTATCAAAGGGAGACAAGCTGGGCGCCATCGAGTCGATGAAGATATTAAAGGAGATAATATCTCCCGTGGACGGCAAGGTGGTGAAGAAGTATGTCAAGAACGGCAGCCCTGTGGAGTACGGACAGAAACTGTTCGATATAGAAATTGTTTAAGAAGATACTAATAGCCAACAGGGGGGAGATAGCCCTCAGGATTATCAGGGCCTGCAAGGAGCTGGGCATAAAGACCGTGGTGATCCATTCCCAGGTAGACCGGGATACTTTCTCTACGCGCAACGCCGACGAGAGCGTATGCGTGGGCGCGGGCCCCGCCTCGGAGAGCTACCTCAATATGGCCAACATAGTCAGCGCGGCCGAGATAAGCGGTGCCGACGCCATCCATCCCGGCTACGGATTCCTCGCCGAGAACTCGCATTTTGCCGAGGTCTGCGAGACATGCAATATCACCTTCATCGGTCCTTCAAAGAAAGCTATACTTTCCATGGGAGACAAGGCGCGCGCGCGGGAGATAATGGACAAAGAAGGCGTGCCGATAGTGCCGGGCAGCAAGAAGATAATAAACAAGGTCGAAAAAGCGGCGAAGATAGCCAAGAAGATAGGATATCCCGTGATACTCAAGGCTGCCGCGGGCGGCGGCGGCAAGGGGATGCGGATACTTGAGAACGAGGAAAAGCTCAAGAAAGTCTTCACTGCGGCGCAGAACGAGGCGAAAGCGGCTTTCGGTAAAAGCGGCATATATATAGAAAAATATATAAAGAACCCCAGGCACATCGAGTTCCAGATAATAGCCGACAAGGAAGGAAACGTCCTTTATTTCCCGGAGAGGGAGTGCTCTATACAGAGAAAACACCAGAAACTCATAGAGGAATCGCCTTCGCCGGTAGTGAACATGAAACTGAGAAAGCGCATGGGCAAGGCCGCCTTGAGGGTTGCAAAATCCATAGGCTACACGACCGTAGGTACGGTGGAATTCCTGCTCGATGGCCAGGATAACTTTTATTTCATGGAGATGAACACGAGGATACAGGTCGAGCATCCGATATCCGAGGAAGTGACCGGCATAGACCTCGTTAAAGAGCAGATAAGGCTAGCGGCAGGGGAAGAGATCAGGCAGAAGAAGATAGACTGCCTGGGGCACGCGATAGAGTGCCGCATCAACGCGGAGGATTTCACCAAGGATTTCATGCCGTCCAACGGAAGGATAACGACTTTCAATCTGCCGGGCGGCCCCGGAATCAGGGTCGACACGGCTATACATGCGGGCTACGAGATACCGGCTTACTACGATTCCATGATAGCCAAGGTCATAGCGCACGGTAAAGACAGGAGCGAAGCCATAGCCAGGATGAAAAGGGCGCTGGAGGAGTTCGAGATAGGCGGTCTCGAGACGACGCTTGATTTCCACAGGGAAGTCATAGACAACCCCAACTTCATCAAGGGCAAATTCAACACCCATTTCATCCAGGACGAGATGGGGCTGTGATGAAAGACATAATAGACAGTTATCTCGATACCGCGACAAAGACGATACAGAGCCTCGACGGGCTCAAGGACAGGATACGCCAGGCCGCGGAGCTCATGATCGGCGCGATCAAATCCGGCGGCAAGATAATAATCTTCGGGAACGGGGGCTCTGCCGCCGACGCCCAGCACATAGCCACGGAACTGGTCTCCAGGTTCAGGAAAGAGCGGGATACGATACCCGCTATGGCGTTGACTACCAACACTTCCATGCTGACGGCCATCAGCAACGATTACAGTTTCGACGACGTGTTTTCCAGGCAGATGGAGGCTTTCGGGGTGCGCGGGGACGTCGCGATAGCGATCTCCACGTCCGGGAATTCGGGCAACATCATTAAAGCCGCCGCCGCGGCAAGAGAAAGGGGTCTCAAGGTAATATCCCTGACCGGAAAAAGCGGGGGGAAACTGAAGGAGTATTCGGATATACTCCTTAACGTCGCTTCGGATCTTACATCCCATGTCCAGGAAGGGCATCTGGCCATATATCATCTCTTATGTTATCTTGTGGAAGAAGAATCTTCATAACTGAAAATGCAGAAGATATTTAATTCCGCGGATAAGCTTCTGGAAGAAATAGAAAAAATCAGGAAAAACAAGAAAATAGTATTCACGAACGGGTGTTTCGATATACTCCATCCCGGGCACGTGTATATACTGCAGGAAGCCGCGGCCCTGGGAGACGTACTTATAGTCGGGCTCAACGATGATGCTTCCGTAAGAAAGATAAAAGGGGACAGCCGGCCTCTGCTCGGGCAGGACGCCCGCGCCGCGGTCGTATCGGCTCTGGAGGCGGTGGATTACGTGGTCTTCTTCAGCGAGGAGACGCCGCTTGAGCTTATAAGCCGGATCAGGCCGGACGTGCTGGTCAAGGGCGGCGAGTACGGCGCCGGACAGGTAGTCGGCGAGGGTATAGCCGGGGAGACTGTCAGGATAAAGATGAAACCGGGCTATTCAACTACCGGAATAATAGATAAAATAATAAAAAGCCGCAGAAAATAGATAAATCACAAATGACAAATAGCAAATATCAAACAATATCGAAATCACAATTTCTAATTAACAAAAATTATGTTTAGAAAATTGTCATTTGTTTGTATTTTGGAGCTTGTTATTTGGTTATTATTACATAAGATGCGCTTCACGTTTCACGCTTCACGTTTCACGAAAGGAACCTGAACGGCGGGTTCGATTATGGAAGATTCCGAACTCAGGAAACTGGCGATAGTAGACGCGAATATAAACCGCGTCTCGGAGGGCCTGAGGGTGATAGAAGACTGGTCGAGGTTTTACCTGCGGGACGAAGATATCACGGGCAGGCTGAGGGCCGTCAGGCACGAGTTATGGGAGACCGTCGGGAAGAGCTACGGCGACGTGATCCGCGGCCGGAGCACAGGGGAAGACATACTGGCCGGTGCTGCCGAGAAGAAGAGGGCCGAGGCGCCCGATATTCCTAAAGCCAGCTTCAACAGGGTGAAAGAGGGAGTGAGGGTGCTGGAGGAGATGGGTAAGCTCCTGCCCGGTGACGCGGCGAAGAAATTTAAGGACATGAGATTCAGGATATATGATTTAGAGAGGGAGTTCTATGAGAAGTGTACTTGAGAAGATAGCCCGCGCAGAGGGTGTCGATACCTCCTTTCTGGAGGAAAAGATAAGGCAGAACAGGGTGGTAGTCCCGCTCAACGGCGCGAGAAAGAATATAGAGCGGCCGGTCGCGATAGGGGAAGGGCTTACGGTGAAAGTGAACGCCAATATAGGCGGTTCTCCCGATATAACGGATATAGTCAAGGAGCTTAAGAAACTCCGGGCAGCGGTAGAGTACGGCGCCGACACGGTCATGGACCTGAGCATAGGTGACAACTGGAAGGAAGTGCTGTCCGCCGTGCTGGAAAATTCAGCCGTTCCTGTCGGGACGGTTCCCGTGTACGCGGCTATCTGCAGGACCGGCAGTCCCGAAGAACTGGTTGCGGATGATTTCCTGGACGTGATAAGGAAGCAGGGAGAGATGGGCGTGGATTTCATGACCATACATTCCGGCGTCACCAGGAAAGTGATAGATATCTACGATAAAAAAGGCAGGACCGGCGGTATAGTCTCCAGGGGCGGGAAACTGCTTTACAGGTGGATGAAGAAGAACTGTAAAGAGAACCCCCTTTACGAAAGGTTCGATGACATACTGGATATCGCGCGCGAATTCAATATCACCCTCTCGCTCGGTGACGGTCTGAGGCCCGGATGCATAGAAGACGCGTCCGACGATCCCCAGTTCGCGGAGTTGTACGAACTGGGAGAACTTACGGCGCGGTGCCGGGACAGGAAAGTCGGGGTCATGATAGAAGGCCCCGGGCACGTCCCGCTGGACAAGATAGAAGAGAACGTCAGGAAAGAGAAGGAGATATGCAAGGGCGCTCCTTTTTATGTGCTGGGACCGCTGGCTACCGACGTGGGAGCGGGGCACGATCATATAACCGGGGCCATCGGCGGGGCCCTGGCGGCATGGAAGGGCGCGGATTTTCTGTGCTACCTCACTCCGGCGGAGCATCTCCATCTCCCGGAAGTCGAAGATGTCTACAGGGGAGTTGTGGCGACGAAGATAGCGGCCCACTGCGCGGATGTGGCCAGGGGCAATCCGCGCGCGCTCGAAGCGGACCTGGTGATGTCTAAAGCCAGGAGGAGCCTTGACTGGAGCGGCATGGAGAAACACGCGATGGACCCGAAGCTTGTAAAAGACGCCCGGGAAAAATATCCCGTGAAAAAAGAGAAGACATGCACGATGTGCGGGGAATACTGCGCCCTGGCGGACTAACATGAACGAGATGAGGCCGACACAGAGGAAACACAAGAGAAAGGCCACCCTGGTGCTCCTTTACGTTGCCGATTCTAACGATCCCGGCAAAGTCGCCCGGGCGGCGGTTGTCGATATAAGCATGGGAGGGGCGGCTTTCGAAAGCAGCATAAAGTTCTCGGCAGGCGACGAGGTAATACTGAGGTTCACGCTGCCGAAGGAAAAGATATATGTCATAAACGGCGTGATAAGAAGGACAAGCGAACGCACGGGCGCCCTGGTCTACGGCGTTCAGTTCAAGGAAATGAATTTCTTCGGCAAGTTCAGGCTCAGGAAGCTCATTTCAAAGCTGGATAAACTGAAATAGAATGGGAAAGGAATCCAGGCAGTATTTCTCCGATGTCCACCGCGCGCAGTGGAAGACGAAGACCGGGTTCATCCTCGCGACCATAGGTTCGGCCGTGGGGCTGGGCAACATATGGAGGTTCTCTTACCTGTGTTACGATAACGGCGGCGGGGCGTTCCTTGTTCCCTATTTCATCGCTCTTTTTACCGTAGGCATACCTCTTATGATACT
The DNA here is from genome assembly GCA_016934855.1 of Elusimicrobiota bacterium. Taxonomy (GTDB): domain Bacteria; phylum CG03; class SLGR01; order SLGR01; family JAFGSA01; genus JAFGSA01. Next base: position 1,401 of record JAFGSA010000062.1, on the reverse strand, counting down.
TGAATTCGGGCTTGGCCACAGGGAGAAAGGTTCGGCTCCGAAAAGCTTCTACAAGATATCGCCAAAGTGGGAGTGGCTGGGCTGGTGGCCGGTGATATTCGTGATGTTCGGCATCGTTATGTATTACGCGGTGGTCATATCCTGGTGTTTCAGCTACCTGTTCTATTCCTTCAAGCTCTCCTGGGGAACGGATCCCAACGGTTTCTTTTTCAACAGTTTCCTGAACCTGAGCAAGGGCCCCGGGGAAATAGGCATAATAAGGACGCCTATCCTCTTCTCTCTGATAGTGGTGTGGCTGCTGAACTGGGCCATAGTATTTTTCGGTGTCGAGCAGGGGATAGAGAGGGCAAATAAGATAATGATGCCTCTTTTGTTCCTGATGACGCTTGTTCTCGTAGGCTGGGCGCTGACCCTGCCCGGTGCGAAAGTGGGGATAATAAAGTACCTGAAGCCGGATTTTTCTCAGCTTTCCAATCCCAAGGTATGGGTGGAGGCTTTCTCCCAGATATTTTTCACTCTTTCGCTGGGTTTCGGGATAATGATAGCCTACGCGTCGTACCTTCCGGCGAAGAGCGATCTTACCGGGAGCGCTTTCACGGCCTCAATAAGCAACTGTCTTTATTCCCTTATCGCGGGGTTCGCTGTTTGGGGAACCCTGGGATATATGGCCACCGTTAAAGGCGTGCCGATCGAAGAAGTAGTGAACAAATCGATCGGCCTTGCTTTCGTGACATACCCGCAGGCCATATCTATGATACCGTCTTTTTCCAAGATCTTCGGAATGCTGTTTTTCACGATACTCGTGTTCGCGGGGCTTTCTTCCTCTATCTCTATAATAGAAGCTTTTTCCTCCTCTGTCATGGACAAATTCCATTTCCCGAGGAAACCGGTCGTATCCGTTATCTGCATGCTGGGCTTCTTCGGCGGTATAATATTCACCACTAGCGGCGGCCTGTACTGGCTGGACATAGTGGATCATTTTATCACCAACTACGGCCTCGTGGTGGTGGGCCTGCTGGAATGCCTTCTTATAGGGTGGTACCTGGGGTCGGAAAAGATGAGGGAGCACATAAACAGGGTGACTGACGGGATAAGGCTCGGCAGGTGGTGGGACGTGTCGGTGAAGTTCCTCATCCCCCTGATACTGGCGGCGATACTGATTTCGAGCCTTTTCAACGAATTTTCCGCGCCTTATGAGAATTATCCGGTTTCATGGCTGCTCCTGATAGGCCAGAACTGGATGATAGCTACCATAGTCGGCTCGATAATAATGACTAGGTACGGGTGGAAGAAGAAGGAAGAAGTATAAATATAGTTATAAGTTGTAAGTTTTAAGTTATAAGCTGTAAGCGATAAGACTATGAATATAATTAATCTGTATTATAAAAAGGGATTGGGATG
>JAFGSA010000061.1 GCA_016934855.1 Elusimicrobiota bacterium | reverse complement strand
TCTTTTTTGTTATATAAATTAATTCCATTCATAGTCTTAAAGCTTACAGCTTATAGCTTAAAACTTATTCTATTTGTTTGATATTTGTTATTTGTGATTTCATCTGTTATCTGACATCTGATATCTGGTATATGTTCTATACTTCCCTCAGATACCCCCAGTTATGGAGTTTATCGCTGTCTTCATACCAGCGCTCTCCTATATCCGTCCTGTAATACATACTGGGTATATTGATGTTCTTTATGCGGTTGTACGCCTGGGTGCGGGCCTGTTTCATGGTAGGCCCTATGCCGCAGACTATTAGTATAACCCCCGAATCGCCCGTGACTATCCATTCGCCGTTAGTGAACCGTACGTCTTCTATGTGCACTCCCTCTACGGGTTTCTTGAAGAATATAATCGAGTCTTTTGATTTGACCTGGAACGTTTCCTTGTCAGAAAACGGGAACGGGGGCACCACGAGCCTCACTCCCACGTGGAACCCGCTTTTAACTTTGAATGATGTGAGCCGCCCGTTAGCGAGTTCATATAAAAACTCGCCGATAGGCGTGACCATTGACTCCTGCTGGATGCTTATCGTCGGGTATCCGAACCGCGTGGTCCATTCAAGCGGGTATATGCCGGTCCCGTTAACGATACAGTTTATATCCACGTACCCCGCATATTTCTCCTCCGCGAATTTTTGCTCGAACTTCTTGAGAGTGGAATTGAAAAGCCGGTTGGCGCTGCTCCAGAACATGGCGGTGCCCATCTCGCCCGTGGAAGGTCCGAGGTTCCCGGGAAACAGCTTCTTATGCTCGAAATTGACGTTGATGGGAAGGACAAAATTCGAACCGTTGAAAAACGCGCCGACAGCCACTTCCACCCCCGCGACCCTTTTCTGTATCTGGAACATGGGTATCTTTGCCGCCCAGGCTTTCTTATAATCGTTTAACACCTGTATGACGTCCCTGCCGTCATCCTCTTCTCCCACGAACAGCAGCCCCTTGATATTCTGAGCCTGTCCGCTCGGCTTGATGACATATCTGGCCGGGGTGGTCCTGACGAATTCTATTGCCTCGTCGAAAGACGTGAAATCCCTGTACGGGACTATTGAAATACCCTGTTTTTTAAGTTCCTCCTGCCCGAAGGCCCGGTCGTCTTCGAGCCTGTCCGAATACGGTGTTCCGCCGATCACGGCCTTGCCGGCCTTTCTAAATCTGTCCGCCTTGGTTCCCTGACCGAGCACATCGTCAAAGACTATGATATCCGCCCAGTCTGCTTCTTTCTCCCAGTCATTTACTTTGTCTACGAATCCGTCACCGACGTCTTTATATTCTTTCTGGCCTATGTAATACTTAACGGGATGACCTTCCTTTGCGACCTGCCAGGCGATATCAGTAATAAGAGCATCAAGTGATACGAAAAGGAATTTCTTCGGTTCCATATAAATTATTCCTCCTGCAGGATGACCTGCTAAAATGGCGCCAAAAAATATTGATAATTGTATAATATAATTTCAAGATTTGCTATTTATATTCGGTAAACCGGGAAGGATGATTAAATCATCCTTTGATTATCGTTCAAATTCGCGATTTCAGATGTGAGATGGTATTCTTATGCCGGGTATGTATAACGATACGAAAACCTTTACGGTTTATTATCGCATGAAGATCATCAGGAATTCTTCAGCGGCTTGCAACTAGCAGTCTTTTTTCGTTTCTCTTTTCCCTTTCGAGTTCCGTTATCCTGTCTTTAAGCCTTTGTACTTCTTCGTTATGCTGGCTCAGGAGCCGCATTATTGTCGCATTATGCCTTTCCAGGGTGATGTTCCTTAATACTGTTTCTCCTCTCTTAGCCATCTTTATGTCTCCTGTTTCTTTACGAAACATCTCGATTAACTGCGCTTGTCAAATAAAATACCCGGCCATCATCCTTTCCCCTCGTTTTGTGTACACTTACAATAGATTGGTGAATTTTCCCCCGCGTTACTTCTTGAGAAATAAGTGCGTGACTATTATCAAATTAGTAATTATAGCATATTTTAAATGCAAATACCAGTAATGAGAGAAGATATGAGACCCCCTCCCTCCACTTGCCAATAGCGGACCTAAAAAGTAATATAAGGCTATGCCTGACACTTTATTCTTGACTGTATTATCCATAGCCGTATTCACTTTTGTGACCGCGTTCATCCGGGGGCGCATCAAGGATAAGTGCATGAAGAATTTGGAGCACAACACCGTTACCCTGGAAGACAGAAGCGGGAAAACCGTCTGGGGTATGCTCAGGGTGGCAAACTCCGGGTTCGAACTCGTGTACAGGGAAAAAATAAAGGATGCGGACGGGCATTACGAATCAAGCTATATAGTCTATAAATCCGAGTACCCCGGCATACAGGCACTGATACGGTATCATGACGACCTTACCGAAAGAGAAAAGAAGAAAAGGGAAAAAGACCTTCAGAAGACCTACCACCCTAATATTTTCAGGCGGACCAGGAGAAAAACAGTAAACATCTTCAAGACGGTCAGGGATTCCCTCATGGACCTGATGAACATAGCTGTCGGTCAGACCAGGAGGACTCCGCTGGGGAGCATAGCCGGCCAAGATAAATACATAAACAAGCTGAAAGACGAGTACATGGCTACCATAGGTAATGCCTACGAGCCGCTCCTGGAAAGGCATATCGGAAAGATCGTCGTCTTAGAGCTTAATAAAGGCGGGAGTATATCCGAGTATCCGGGGATCCTCAAAGATTACACCTCTGCGTTCATCGAGATGATGGACATCAATTATAAGACCGCGCAGGATGCCTCTTTCAGGAAAGCGGACCTGGTCGTTCCCAGGGATATCGGGATAATAAGGCACCTCGCAGAATGAAATCGATAGCGGACCTTAGGAATACGGCGCTAGAACTTCATTGAAAACGAGATATTATGAGGATTATCCAGGTTCCTGGTTATACCTATTGCATAATCCAGCGTATACTTCTTCCAGGTGAATCCGAATCCCGCGTCTAAAGGCTCGTCTTCGTTCTTAGTCTCGCTTATATTCAGCCTGTATCCCAGCCTGAGAGCCAGCATCTCCCTGTAAACACAGTTCAGCCCAAGGAGCATGAGTATCTCTTCTTCGTTAGTATAATACGGGAGATCCAGCGCGCCCAGAAGTACATAGTCGTCTTTTATCTTGCAGGTGTATGAACCGCCAGGGCAGATATTAAGAGGCAGCGGGTCACCCTCGTCTATATATTCCATCTCGGTACCGATATTCCTTACGGCCAGCCCCACGTCCAGGTTCTCCGCCAATCCCTTGTACTGCGCGCCCAGATCTACTGCGAACGCGCTGGCCTTTTCGCCGAATATCTCGGAAGAGATATACTTGAGGTTTACACCCACCGGGTACCCTTTTATCTCTCTGGCACCGCCGATTATCACGACCACGTCCTTCTGCCCCGTTTCTGTAACCTCCTGTCCGCTCGCATTGTACATGGTTACATCGCCGGTGTTATAGTACAGGACGCTCCCTGCCAGACTCGCGAAAGAGAAATTCTTCCCGTACATGACGCTTCCGACTGTATCCTCGTCGAATCCTCTCTTGTACATGACCGAGGCTTCCTGCCCGCTGAGCGTCACTATACTTGCCGGGTTGTAGTTGAAATTATACACTTCCCCGGACAGGGAACAGCCGGATTCGGCCATCCCGGCTGCTTTGGCCGAGATCGGTTCAAGCAGAGTGAGACCCGAGGTCGTACCCGCGCCGGAAGCCCGCAGCGTGCCGGAGGCAACAGCCGGAGTCAGAGCCAGTATTAACAGTAATCTTAATTTTTTCATGGTTGTCTCTCCTTATTTCAATACAGCTATCTTCGAGCTCTCGCTTATACCTGGCCCGTCTATATTCACTATATATATACCTGAAGCCACTACGTGGTCTTCGGCGTTCTTGCAGGCCCACTCCACATAATCCTCTTCTCCCGAAGTATTCTTGGAGTCTTCCCATACAAGCTGGCCTTTCTTAGTAAACACTCTGACAGTCACTTTACCCGATTTCTTTGCGTTGAAATATACCCTGGCTACCTCGCCTTTTGAAGGGTTCACGTAGCCGTTCTCGCCGCCCTGCACCTTCACCTGCCCGGAATCCGTATCCAGCTCGATGAACTTCAGGTCTCCCGAATACTTCCAGAGCCCCGTATCGGTACCTGCGTAAAGCGACCCTTTTATCAGGCACTGTACGCCCCCGACCTCGGCGTTAGTGGCTACATTCTGGTACCCCTCGGTATCGAGCCCCGCGTTTATACAGGCGAATACTCCTCCCATATTTGAGAAATAAAGTACCGAATCCGTGACCTTGATATCGCCGGCGCCGCCGTTATTCCAGGGATAACTTTCGTTTGATTCGTCGGTAGCGACTTCATCCCACGTCGCCCCTCCGTCGCGGGATACGAAGACGGGACCGTAGATATCGCTGAGGCTCTCGATGCATGCCGCGTACAAGATATCCGAGTCATCAGGATCGACAGTGATACAATACGGTATGGTCTTGTTGAGGCCTACCTTTGATATGGAAACACTTGAACCTGTGTCTTTTATCCTGTACAGGCCGCCGAGGGCTATTGCCTTACCGTTATCCCACGGATTTACCTCGCCTAAACCTACATACAGGACCTCGGGGTCCGAGGGATCCATAGCGAGCGCCTGAACGCCCATGGTTTTTATATTCAGCGGTTCCCAGGTCTCCCCGCAGTCCTCCGTCTTGTATATATATTTTTCCGATGTCTCGTCATCAGCTTGCACGTCGTTGAAAGCAATATATCCTATCTCCTTGTCTTCTGGATTAAAGACTATATCCTGCGCGGGGAGATAATCATGAGGATACTCCAATACAGTGTCCCAGGTAGCGCCGCCGTCGGAACTTTTCCAGAGCTTGCTGTCTCCGGCAGCGAACACGTAATCCTTTGACGTGTCTTCGCATACACCTATGGCCCCGCCGTCAAACCCGGATACCGTTCCCGATCCGGGATTATAACCGTAGACCTTGTCCCAGGATTTCCCGTTGTCTTCGCTCTTGAATATGGAAGCCCTGCCCAGAACATATATATAGCCCTTCTTGTTCTTCACGCCGTCCTGCACCTGAAATCCGTCAAGGCCCTCATTCGATATTTCCCAATCTTCGCCGCCGTCGGTGCTTATGAAAAAAGCGTGTTCGTACCCGTCCGACATGTATATATCGTCTTCGTCTTCCGGGTTTATCAGTATCTCGCTCGTATCTATCCTGTACTCGGTCGTAGAGATGACGACAGGGTCTGCCCAGCCGGTTCCGGCTGCATAAGTCGATCTCTGTATGCCGTTGAAATCATTCAGTAGGACAGATTCCCCGTCCAGACCTACGGCGAACTCAAATCCCGTCTGTATATCCAGCGTTGCAGCGGATATAGCAGTAAAACTGTCTCCTTCGTCCATGGTCACCCATATATTGGGATCATCCCCGTGTACAGCTACGGCAGTAGTCCCGTTACAGCTGTGCAGGAGTATCGGACCGTTGGCGGAGAGGTCTACCGAATCGAGTTCTTCCCAGCTGTCGCCCTCGTCGTCGCTCATGAAGAGAGTCCCGCTCCCGGCTTCATCCCAGCTCAAAAAAGTTTCCACTTCGGCGTCTATAACGGCTACGAACACATTCCCGTCTTCATCAACGCACAGGTCCATACCCGGGTTGCCGTCGCTGTCGAAATCGGTCTTGGACCATGTCTTCCCCGAATTTTTGGAGATATAAACCTCGGCTTCGTCTTCGCTTGTGTTGTTGCCGAGAAGATAGACTGTATCGGGATCATCCGGCGAGAACTCCAGTTTCACTATAGATATATTGTTCTCATACAGGAACTCGTTCTCCGTCCAGGTCTCGCCGTAGTCCGTAGAACGTACGAGCCTCCCGTTTTCCGATGCGAATGCCACTATAGTCCCCGGTTTCTCCGGGTGTACGGCGAACATCCCGGATCCGCTCGTATTTGCGTCCCTCATCTTCGTCGTGCTCCATGTCTTGCCGCTGTTCTTGCTTATCCACAGGTTGCCGTGCGAAGCCCCCGCGTACATCACTTCGGGCTTGTCGTGACAGAGCGCTATATGCTCTACTTCGCCGCCGTAAATAGATACTTTGTCGAAATTTTCAGCGGCCGGGACATAGCCTGCGGACAGAAACAGAAGAATGACTGCAGAGATTAACAGGTAACCGATAGGCTTTGATTTCATATTTTTTACCTCCATGGAAACTGGATTTAAACATATCCCCCTATATATTTTCCATTACACCGGTTTGCGACAGATGCACTACATCAACATGATATAATATCGCACGGCATTTGTAAAACAGTCCCAAAATAATCCCACGCAGATTTGATATTTGTCATTATCATCATTTTTAAAAGGTACATTCGTTTACTACCAGTTTAGCTTTCTGGATTAGTTTGTATGTGACCGTAGTCACATAAAATCGTGAAACGTATCTCGTAGAAAGTGAAGCGCAAAAGAAGTTATAAGTTGCAGGTTTTAAGTTATAAGAAAAGATGCCGGATATAAGATGCTAGACGAAATAACAAATGACAAATAACAAATTACAAACAATTTCTAATATGCAAATTCTAAACAAATACGGTCAACTCAGTTGTTTAGAAAATTGCTATTTGTTTGTGTTTTGGTGCTTGAGTTTTGCTATTTTGGGAGTCTTACAGCTTACATCTGAACATGTTTGAGATTTGGAGCTTGATATTCGTGATTTATAACGCTTATAGCTTATAACCTACGGCTTGTCAGGGTTGGATTCACGGGATGCGTCTTTCTTCCTGTTGGCGTAGAAAAAGATTATCGGGACGAGGAAGAACGTGAAGAATATCGAAGCGAGGATACCCCCCACTATGACCGCCCCTATAGAGGATTTAGCGACGAATTTATCGAATATCTGCGGGAGCGCCCCAAAGATGATCGCAAGGGAAGTCATGAGTATCGCCCGGAACTTTATGGACGCGCCCAGCCAGAGCGCCCTTTTCACGTCTGCGCCCCTGTCCATCTCTTTCATGGTCTGGTCCAGCATGAGTATGCCGTTGTTAACCACCAGCCCGACGAGCATAACGAGCGCCATCATGGACCCGATGTTTATCGAGAATTCCAGGAAGAACATCAAGTAGAACACTCCTACGAAAGCCGTCAGCACCGAAGAGAGTATGACGAACGGGTTCTTGAACGAGTTCATTATAGAGACGAGGAGCATGTAAGTGAATATGACCGCGAGGATGAACGCTTTGCTTATCTCCCGGCCGGTCTCCGCCATCATCTCGGCGAACCCCACGAACTCGTAACCGGACCCTTCGGGAAACTCGATATTCCTGAACTTCTCGTTCAGCAGTTCCTGCACCTGACCCGCAGTGGATTTAGAGAGGTACCCGTTCACCTTTATAACCCGGGTCTTATCCTTCCGCATTATCATCGAGTACCCTTTCATCTTCTCTATAGTGCCGAGCTGGGATATTGAGAGCAGCCCGTCTTTGGACATGACCGCTATATCCGCTATATCCTGCGCCGTTTCTTTGTAGCTGTCCCCGTAGGATATGTTGATGACGTATTCTTCGCCTTTCTCCTTGAAAACGTTGTCCTCGTGACCGCTCACAGCGTAGCGTATGACATCGCTCACCTGGCTGTTTGATATGCCGGCAGCTATCATCTTGCTGTCATCGGGTTTGAAGCGTATCTCGTCCTTGGGAGACTTATAGGAAGATGAGACGGATCTGAAATACCCTGTCTCTTCCATGATTTTCATCATCTTCTTTGACTGTTCTATCATGCTCGCGTAATCCGTGCCGTATATGTCTATTGACACGTCGCCGCCGAACATCGACCCTCCTTCACCCATGTGCCCCCTGGTGAACTGTATGTCCGCACCCGGGATCTTCGCCATGACCAGCGTAAGAGCGTTTATTATGTCCATGTCCGACCGTTTCCTAGTTTTCAAGGGTTTCAGGTTGACCTTGATCGAAGCGTTCTCGGAACCGTCTATACCGACATACGTGAGATAACTGCTCACTTCGGGTACATCCCTTATGATGGATTCCGCTTCCATGGCGGTCCGGAGCGTCTTGTCCAGCGATACCCCCTGCGGGAGCTCCATCGTTATGCCGAACATGTCCATGTCCGAATTCGACATGAACTCGCTACCTATATGTTTCAGCGGGTAATAAGTGGACACGAATATCAGCCCGGAGACTACTACCGTGGCCAGCGGATGCTTGAATATCTTGTTGAAGAGCACTTTGTATTCTTCCAGCACTTTCTTCTGCAGCGTCTGCGGGTAATAGAATATGGTCTTGAGCAGGCTGTCGGCTGTGTGGTTACCTGTGCCCGTCTCGCGTTTGCGGAGGATCAGAGCGCATAACATCGGGGTAAGCGTGAAGGAAGCCATTATCGAGAATATAGTCGCGTACACAACCGTCAGCCCGAACTGCCTCATGAACTGTCCTACTATTCCGCCCATGAAGGCTATCGGGGTGAACACTACCAGGTTAGTGCCGGCTGACGCGAACACGGCCACTGACGCCTCTTTCGTGCCGTCCACCGCGGCTTCCACAGGATCCTTGCCGGCCGCAAGCTGCTGGTCCACGCTCTCGAGTACCACGAGCGCGTTGGCTATCAATGTACCGAGCGACGTCGCTATGGCGAGCAGCGTTATGAAATTTATGGTGAACCCGGAGAACGCCATCGGGAAGAACGCGGATATAAGCGACGTGGGTATGACCACCGCCGCTATTACTGTCACCCTTATGTTCTCGAGGAACAGGAAGAGTATTATCACGGTGAGGAGTATCCCCGCCAGTATGTTCATCAGCGTCTTCTTCGTATCGTCCAGCAGGAATTCCGTCGAATCGTACGCTACCAAGAGCTCCATGCCCTTCGGCAGGTTCTTCTTTATCCTGTCCAGGGATTTCCTGAGTTTTCTCATTATACTGACGGCGTCGCCGTCGGAAAGCTTCTTTATCGAGAGCCCTACAGCGTCCTGCCCGTTATACCGGGTGTATGTCTCGACTTTTTTAAAAGAATCCTCTACTGTACCTATATCCGACAGCCTGAACCTGTACCCTTCCCGCGATACCAGGACCATGTTGCGAAGTTCGTCGAGCGAGGTTATCTCCCCCAGGAACCGTATGTTCTCTTTCGAATCGTCGGTCTCTATCGAGCCGCCGGGCGAGTTGACATTGCGCCCGTCCAGCGCGAACGCGACATCGTCTATGGTAGTGAAATATTTTTTCATCATCAGGGGATCGAGCTTGACGTTTATCTGCCGTTCCTTGCCGCCGTAGACCTCTACGGAAGCCACGCCGTCAATCACGCTTATCCTGTTGCGGAGCTTCTTGTCCGCGTACTCGTAGAGGTCCCTGCTGTCGACGCCTTCTTTTCCGATAAGTACCAGGTCCGCTATCGGCTCTACAGTGGGGTCGTACCTCGCGACTACCGGTTTCAGCGCATCGCGCGGCAGCTCGTTAGTGACCGGTTCTATCTTGTCTTTGACTTCTATCGCCTTGAGGTTCGGGTCCGCGTCTATCTCGAACTCGATGAAGATGAGTCCGAAACTCTCGTAACAGAACGACTGGATCTCTTTTATCTGGGATATCTCGGCTACCGCGTCTTCGAGTTTTTTGACTATCTGGGATTCTATCTCTTCTGGGGAGGCCCCGGAATAGACCGCCCTTATGGTGACGAACGGGAAACTCATCTTTGGGGTCCGCTCTATTATCAGGTTGCCGAAAGATACCAGCCCCATGACGACGAATACCAGCACGAACATCAGTGTCATAGCGGGACGTTTTACGAAGAGCTTTATCATTGTTCCTGTTTCCTTATGAAGACTTTATCGTTCTCTGAAAGATTCGTCGTGCCGTTCACGCAGACCTTATCTCCTTCTTGCAGTCCTTCTAGCACCTGTATGTCATCGTCGCATTCCAGCCCGGGCCTTACAGCGCGTTTTACCGCTTTACCGTCTTCTACCACCCAGCAGTAGACGCCGGCCGCATCATAGACCAGCGCTGCCCGGGGTACCCGTATCTTATCCCGGTATTCGGCTATCCTCACCCTGATGGGCACTATGACTCCTTCCTTCAGTTCCATTTTTCTGTTTGTTTTCAGAGAAAGCCTGTACAGTCCCGTCATGCTGTCCGCCAGACCCGATACCCATTCTATAGTCCCGCTGACGCCGGAGTATGCCGGAGAGTCGAACTCCTGCCCTGCCATGAGGTTCACTATCTCATCAGGCGGCACATCCGACAGGATCGTCGTCGCGCTTTTTACAACGCCGGAAATCTTCTCGTAGCAGTATGTTACGCCTTTGCCCGCCGTGACTACATCAACCGGTTTGCCGTTTTTAGCCCATTCCTCGCTGATGCTTATTATATCCTGCTTCTCCTTGTGTTCTATCGCTTTACCTTTGAACAGCACTATCAGCGCAAAGAGCAGCACAAGTATGAGATATACCGTCTTCCTCACCGCTTCACCCCTTTACCAGAGAGTTTTTCAATCCTTGCATTGGTTATGCTTATTTCGTAGAGCACCCCTATCCTGGCTTTTTTTGCCGACGTAAGCTGTATTTCCGCGTCATTAAGGGCCGACTGGCCGGCCACGCCCGACCTGAAGCCCGCAAATGCTATGGCGTATGACTCCTCGGCGAGTTTTTCCGCCTTGAGGCTGGCGTTATAAGTATCGATTAGGCGCTCATATTTGGCAAGTATCGATTCCAGCTCGACGTCTACCTGCCTTATTCTTTTTCCGTATTCAAGTTCGGCTATATGCCTGTCATTGATGCTTTTCCTAAGTGAGCTATACCTCTTAAAGCTGTCCCACACCGGCACGTCGAGCCTGACGCCCGCTATAACCTCTTTTTCCATGTTATCATATATCTCTTCGCTGTTACCGGCATAACTATAGCTGAGGTATCCGGCCACAACCGGAAAGAAATCCGACCGGGCATGCTTTACCGCGAGCCTGCTCAGCTCCATATTGGCCCTCATTATCCCGGTCACCGGCTCCGCCTCGAGCATCCTATTCCTCAGGTCCTCCGTGTCATACTCCTGGAACTCCTGCGGGAAGAAGTCCGTGAATGCAATTTCAGAACCTTCAGCGATCCCGAGGAGGTCCCTGAAACTTACTTCGACCTCGTCGTAAGCAGACCGTGCCTGCTGGACGGCAGTATAGCGCATCGCTATATCCGCCTCCATTTTAACGTTTTCCATGCGCGATACACGCCCCCCCTTGTATTTCTCCCTCAGCACCCGCATGTTGTTCTGCGCATTATCGTAGGATTCCTGGGATATTCTCAGGTTCTCGGAAGTGAAAAGCATAGTGTAATACATCTGTTTTGCCACGAAAACCAGTTCGTTCCTTGCCGCGTTTACGGAAAGATCGCTAACGCTTATGGCTCTTTCGGCAATTCTTATGCCGTTGCCCAGCTTACCGAATGTGCAAAGGACCTGTGAAACAGTCAGCCCGTACCTGGTGTCCCACTCCTGCTTGAGCGGAATGGAAACAGGGCCCATTCCCATGTCGAAATTGAGCACCGGCGACTCTATATAGTTATCAAGCGACGCCATTCCGCTCACCTGCGGGAATACCGAGGACTTTATCTCCCAGTATGTATTATGTGTCTTGCTCCTCTTCTCCTCTTCGATCTTGAGCTCCTCGCTGTTCTCCAGGGCAAGGTATACGGCTTTATCGAGCGACAGCTGTAGCTTTTCTTTTTCGTCAGCTTCTCCGTAAGCAGCCGGCGCGGCGTTTAATAAAGCGATTAATAATATGATATGAGTCTTCATTTTATACCGAATGCCGATCTGAGACATTTTACCGTAAAACATGCAGTGCTCCGCGGATCCTTCTCCGTGCCGTCCAGTATCCTTTTCAGCACCCCTTCCACGACTATCCCGCTGAATCTTGTCATCTCGTCCTTCGTGTAATTCTTTATCTTCTCCTTCCCGGTAAAGCTATCGAACATCGAATTGAACTTTTCCATCCGGGAATCAATCATTCTTTTTATCTTCTGGCGGCCCTTCTTCCCGATCCCCTTCGGTTCGTTTATCACTGCCTGTATCATGTTCCCTATCTCTCTGTGTTTCTGCAGATATACTCCCAGTCTGAATATCAGGTTTTCCATCCTTGTCCAGAAGCCCGCCGCGAGGGAAAGCGAATCTTCGAAAATCCCGTCTATGTCTTTCAGCAAGGACAGGATTATCTCTATGAACATCTCTTCCTTATTTTTGAAATACAGATAAGGCGTACCCTGTGCCACGCCGGCCTGCGCGGCGATATCCCTCATCGTAGCCTCGTAATATCCTTTTCTGGATATAAGTATCCCTGCTTTTTCTATTATCCTTTTTCTCTTATCCAAATCTAACGCTCCGCTTATTGAATGAACGTTCATTCAACAGGATCAAATATATCTATTTAAAATATTATGTCAAGCTTTTCTCTGCCAGATCGGGCATGGGATATGGCATGACCGGTATCTTACTTTATAAGCCTCTTTTTCATCCTGTGCATTGCCCAGTAAAAGATAAATAAACCGGCAATAATGAGCGCAGCCAGGTTAAGAAGAACACTCCAGTCGGCATTCCCGTATATGAACGAGCGGGATACCCTGACGGCGTATGTCAACGGCATGAAATGAGAGATAACTTTAACGGCCGCGGGCATCCTGTCAAGCGGGAAGAAGATCCCGGAGAAAAAGAACATAGGCATTATATAGAGTTCCAGGTAATATGTGAAAAAATCGAAATGAGGCGCAAAAGACGTGACGATGATCGCAAGCGAAGAAAAGAAGAACCCTACTGCGACCCAGAGCAAAGGCATCAGGAGAAAGCTCTTCCAGTTGGGTATGCCGAATGCAAGCAGCACGCCCAGCATGATGAAACCGCTGAGCATCGAACGCGTCATACCCCAGAGGATCTCTCCCGCGACGACTTCCTCCACCGTAAGAGGAGTGACTATAAGTGCGTTATAGACCTTCTCTATTTTCATCCTGACGAAGGCCCCGAAAGTGCATTCGTATGTGGCAGAAAACATGGAGGTGGATACCAGAAGGCCCGGCGCCAGGAAATTAAGGTACGGCATCCCGTCAACGAGACCCATGTACGACCCCATACCTATGCCCATGGCTATGAGGTACAGTATAGGTTCCCCCAGGCTGGCTATGAACGACGGTATCGCGAACCGCCGGTAAGAAACCAGGTTGCGCTTCCATACGTAGTAAATACGGTGGCTAAGCATACTCTCACTCATTCGTTCAGCCCCCTTCCCGTGAGCCTGAGGAAAACGTCCTCCAGGGTCGCGGGCCTGCGCAGCACAGAAAGAGACCCGAAACCGGCCAGCCGGGTAAGGATATCCCTGCTTTCTCTGCAGTAGAGGTAAAGCGTATCGCCTACTTCCTCGTGCATGAACTCAAGTCCGCCGAGTTTTTCCAGGATTCCTTTTACTTCATGGTTTCTTATCTCCACCACTTCTTCTCCGACTTCGTTTTTTATAAGTTCATCGGGCGCGCCTTCCTTCAGGATCCTGCCCTTATGCATTATGAGCAAGCGGTCGCACAGTTGTTCGGCCTCTTCCATGTACTGCGTGTTGAGCACCATGGTAACGCCTTTTGACTTGAGGGACCTGAGACGCTGCCATATCATATGCCTTGCCTGGGGATCGAGACCTGTCGTAGGTTCGTCGAGTATCATCACTTTAGGTTCGTTGAGGAGCGCCCTCGCAACGAGCAGACGCCGTTTCATGCCGCCTGACAGAGAGACTATCTTGTCATTCGCGCGTTCATATAATTCCACGAATTTCAGATTCGCGTTCACCCTCTCCCTGACCGTCTTCTTAGGCATATCAAAAAGAGCTCCGAAAAGCTCCATATTCTCGCGTATTGTCAAGTCGGGATCGAGGTCGTTCTCCTGCGGAACCACCCCGAGCTGCGCCTTGACGGCTCTCTGACTGAGTCCGGCCGGAAGCCCGAAGACGGATACGGTGCCGCCGTCCGAAGGAGATATGCACTGTATTATCTTTACTGTCGTGGTCTTGCCTGCGCCGTTCGGTCCGAGAATACCCATGCATTCGCCTTTCCTGACAGCAAACGAGATGCCGTCCACCGCTGTCAAGTTGCCGTATTTTTTTACCAGGCTCTCTATATCTATAAGTATTCCGTCGTTCATCATAAGGATAATTCTATTTATCTTTTGCGAAAAGTAAATCCGCCCTTGTTGAATATCCGGATTTATTGTATATAATATCAATATGAGATCACTGGAAGAAAGCATAATACGTTCTCTTGACGGAACTGATAAGGAACTGTACCCTTTCCTGCCGTACATATTGCAGGACATATGGGAAATAGGGACGGACCCCGGTACGATAATCAGCCTTATCAGGAAACATTTTCCGGAACCGCAGTCACTGAAAGTGCTGGATCTCGCCTGCGGAAAAGGCGCCGTTTCGGTAAAGCTTGCGCAGGCCCTCAGATGCACATGTTACGGTATCGACGGGATCAGGGAGTTTATAAACGAAGCGAATATGAAGGCACAGGAATACGAAGTGGATTCCCTGTGCACTTTCGAGACCGGCGATATCAGGGACAGGATAAAGGATCTCACGGGGTTCGATGTAGTGATACTCGGTTCAATAGGAACCGTTCTCGGAGACCATTATGAGACTCTGTCTATGATATCCGGATGCATTAAGCAGGACGGCGTGGTCATCCTGGACGACGGATATCTGGACGACTCTAATCCGAACTCCCATCCCGTGATTCTGAAAAAGAGCATCGTGCTCGATAATATTAAAAAATCAGGCATGGAGCTTATAGACGAAACCGTGCTTGACAGGGAGTATATAAGGAAATCCGATGAATATATTTTCTGGAACATAAAGAAGAGATGCCGGGAACTGATCGAGAAACATCCCGACATGATGAATATATTCGAGAACTATATAAACAACCAGGAGCAGGAAAACTGCACTCTGGAAAAAGAGATAATCTGCTCTACAATGGTTATAAAGAACAGCAGGTTACAGGAGAATAAATAGATGAAAATACTCGTAGCAAGCTATTCAAGAACAGGCAAAACAAAAAAACTCGCCGGGAAAATAGCCCCTGTCCTTTCGGCCGATACGGACGAAATTATCGATAAAAAGAAAAGGAAAGGCGTGTTAGGATTCATCATAGGCGGTTTTGACGCGCTCAAAGAAAAACTGACGGATATCGAGATATCCGAGAACCCGGCAGACTACGATATAGTCGTTATCGGCACCCCTGTCTGGGCCGGAAACGTTACGCCGGCAGTACGACGTTATTTAACCGACAACAAGCTGAAAAGCGCAGCCTTTTTCGCTACGAGCGGAAGCGGCCGGGAAGACAAGACTTTCGTATCCATGGCGAAACTGGCGGGCACCCCCCTGGCCTCACTCTCGGTGAGCGCCCGGAATATAGACAGCTCACCCGAAGAGATAGAGGAGTTCTGCTCGGTTATTAAAAACTCGCAGATAACCTAGGGTGATCAAAAGCAGGATGGGCAATAGCCGTTAAAAACAGGAGGACAAAATGACTAAGGAAGAAATACTCAGGATAATAAACGAGAACCAGGCGTGCCAGCTCGCGACCGTAGACGGAGACAGGCCCCGCGTAAGAGGCATGATGTGCTACCGGGCAGACGAAGACGGGATACTCTTTCATACGGGCACGTCCAAAGACCTGTACAAACAGATAAAGGACAACCCAAACGTCGAGATATGCTATTTCGACCCCGATACCAGGACCCAGATACGGGTCATGGGCAGGGCCGAGATAAAAAAGGACTTGGACCTTCTAAAAGAGATCGTCGAAGCGCGCCCGTTCATGAAACCCTGGGTTGAAGAGATGGGCTACGAAGCCATAGGCGTCTTCCAGGTCACAGGCTGCACGGCGTATACCTGGACATTCGATACCAATTTTGCCCCTAAAGATCCGGTAAAACTCAGCTGACCTGCCATGAATAACAAAAGACTTTTTCTTACAGGTCTTATACAGGCGGCGGGACTTACCGTATACTGCACTCTTGTTTCGCTCATCTTCGTATACGGCAAGAACATATTCGGGAATACCCCGGGACTATGGGCCTCGGCTGTTTTTCTTATCATATTCGCGATGTCGGCTCTTATTTGCGCGCTGATAACGCTGGGCTACCCGGTATACGTCTACCTGCGGGATAACGATATCAATACTGCCGCAAGGATAGCCGTTTATACCGCCGGCTGGCTGTTCCTGTTCACTCTCATCATGCTTGCCGCAAGGGTGCTGTTATAAAATCTCGATGCTGACAGGCGCTCAGAAAAGATACCTCAGGAGCATGTCCAACCGGATAAAAGCGGCTATTCAGGTCGGTAAAGAGGGATTGTCCGGCGGTTTTATAGGGCAGCTCGACAGGATGCTCGAAGATAAGGAATTAGTGAAAGTGTCTCTGCTTCAGAGTTTCCCGGCGAAAGCCAAGCAGACGGCACCTGAAGCAGCCGAGCTCACAGGTTCCGAGGTAGTACAGGTCATAGGCCGGAAGTTCGTCCTCTACAGGAAGGCTAAAGAGAATCCGGTTATAGTCCTACCTGAATAATTCCAGGACTATATCTCCGTCACGGTCAGTCCTCAAGAGCCTGATACCCAGATTACTGTAAATTCCCAGCAGTTCTTCGTCGGGACCCTTGTGTTCGCTCTCCCCGGCAGACACGACAGCTGTCTCCGGGCAGACTGTCTTTATGAATTCCTCTTTTCCCCCTTTGCCGTGATACGGGACTTTCAATATATCGCTTTTAAGCTTTGAGCCGTATATACCGACCAGTTCGCCGCAGACTTCGGAGCCTATATCGGAAGTAAGGAGTACGCTCCGCCCGCGATATTCTATCCTGATCACCAGCGCCGAGTCGTTGAGGTCCTCTCCAATCACTTCCGGATTGAGCACTTCTACTTCAAAGAACCCTCTCTTAATAATATCTCCCCTTTTCAGTTTCCTGGTCCTGATCCTTCTCTCTTTGACCAGCGCCTGCAGCCCCGCATAATCCGGCCTCGTTCCCATATCCCGCTCCGTGAACACTTCTCCGACGGGAAATCCGCCTATTACGCGGTATAAACCCCCGATATGATCGGGATGCGGATGTGTTATGAACAGCGCGTCTATCCTGTTTATGCCTCTCGTTCCGAGATACTCGGCCAGCTTGTATGAAGTCTCTTCCGGCCCTCCGTCCACCATCACCGCGTAATCACCGGACTCTATCAGTACGGCGTCACCGTACCCGACATCTATGAAATGCACGCGGACAGCCGGAGGCCGGCACCCCGGTACTGAGATCAGCAATACCATAGCGAGGTACTTAAGGCTTCTCATTGACGTATCTGAAACCGCGGAGAGCTGATATAAACAGAAGGATCCCCCAGCCGCCCCCGATCAGCGCAAACAGGACATCCCTCGGGTCCCCCACCCTCCAGGGAAGGAACCACTGGATGCCTTCGTCGACGCATACTACTGCAAGGCACCAGGCGAGCGCCGTAAGAATCCCGCTCTTAATCCTGAAACCGCTTTTAAGCATATCTTCTACCGCAAGCCATCCGAGTATGCCGTATTTTATCAGGTGCACCTTTTCTTCGAGTATCCTCATGTTCCAGGCGTATATATACCCTGCCGCGAGTACCAGGCAGATAGCAGCGATATTCGCCGCCCGGAGGCGCCTGGCATATACAAGTCGTGCAATATAAAAACCCGCTGCCGTAAAGAGGATCACGAGGAATATCCCCACACCGGGCTCTCCTATAGACGCAAAAAGGAAATTGAGTACCTGCCTCATGTAGAACGCCGAGGTCACAAGGAATATGGACCATACGGCGGTTGGGACTGATATCTTGATGTGCCGGTTAATTCTGTCCGTTAATTTCATGGTATAAAAAAATGGTGCCCCCGGGATGAATTCCTTCGCTCGTCCTGCTTTCTCAGGATAAACTCACTACCGACACCATATAAAAAAATGGTGCCCCCGGGATGAATCGAACATCCGACACCAGGTTTAGGAAACCTGTGCTCTATCCCCTGAGCTACGAGGGC
>JAFGSA010000060.1 GCA_016934855.1 Elusimicrobiota bacterium | reverse complement strand
CCAGATAGCTATAAGATGATTAAATTACAAAAGACAAATAACAAATATCATACAAATAGAATAAGTTTTAAGCTATAAGCTGTAAGCGATAAGACTATGAATAGAACTAATTCGTATTATAAAAAGGGATTGTATGGGAATCTTAAAACTTATAACTTACAACTTACAGCTGAGGATGTTTGTTTTTTGGAGCTTGTTATTTGGTTATTATTACACGAGATGCGTTTCACGCTTCACGCTTCACGATTCACCGGCTGGGTCGGGTTTGGTAATCCTGCAGCTTATGACTGGATAGAATAAGAGGCGGATATGGATATAAGCTGCAAAGGTCTTGGATACGAAGCCGGGAAAACCAGGTATGATGACGATAAACTGAATGCGCTAAGGGATAAATTCCAGCCGAAAAAATTTGTTCCTTTTTACGTCGATATAACAGAAGATGATTTCATACACGCGGATATAATAGCCGTGAAAAGGGACAGCCTGCTCGATGTCCTTATACCTGATATTGAGAAATGCGAGACCCGCCTTGGCAATGCCGAAGATGCAGGGGAGAAGGAAATAGCGCAGAAAGCGTTAAAATGCCTGGAATCGGAAACCCCGCTCTCCGAAGGGATAACCGGCGAGTACGAAAAGAAGCTGCTGCGTTCCTGGACTATGATCAGCATGAAGCCGGTGCTCGTGCTCGAAGAGGAGCCGCCTATTAAGGATTTTATAAGAATGGCTCTCGATAAGAGCGGCACGATGCTGTTCTATACGGCCGGCACGAATGAGGTGCACTCCTGGCATGTGAGGAAAGGAGCCACTATAGTAGAATGCGCGGCAAAGATCCATACCGAGCTTGCGAAAGGGTTTATCAAAGGCGACGTGGCACCGTACGACAATTTCATGAAATGCCACAGTATGGCAGATGCGATGACAAAGAAGCTTGCAAATCTTGTGGATAGGGATTACGTTGTAAAACCCGCAGATGTGATAGAGATCAGGGCAGGGAAAGCAGGGTGACATAACGCGTTTTTCCGGGAAGTTCTAAAGGGAGAAGGAGAAGATAATGCTGAACTGGAAAATATTCGCCATAGGTTCGGCAGTGTTCGCGGGGTTGACCGCGGTGCTTGCCAAGATCGGGGTAAGGGATATTCCGTCTAACCTGGCTACTTTAATAAGGACGATAATAATAACCGTTTTTCTGGGGCTGCTGGTTATAGTCAGGAACGAATGGAGTAATCCGGCGCACCTGGACAGAAAATGCCTGTTATTCCTTGTCATGTCCGCTATAACTACCGGCATCTCCTGGTTATGCTATTACCGCGCCCTGCAGAACGGGCCGGCGTCGCTCGTCGCTCCCATAGACAAGCTCAGCGTGGTATTTGCAGCGGTTTTCGCCGCGCTATTCCTGGGAGAGAGGTTGAATATGAGCAGTTTTTTAGGTGTCAGCCTGATTACAATAGGAGCGGTAATAATAGTACTGAAATAGTATTACCGAGGACAGCGGGTCCTTCAATCTCTTGTCTTTCCCGGCTATTTAAAATACAATATTTCAGACTATGGATACCCCGTATATCAAACCCAGGCACCTTAAGGAAGGCGATACTATAGGGATAGTTGCGCCGGCGAGCTCATTCGACCCTGACAAGTTCAGGGCGGGCATAAAAGTTCTCAGGAACATCGGGTTCAGGGTCAAATACGAGCGCTCGATATTTAACAGGTGCTGGTCGATGCCCGGACACGACAAGCAGCGGGCGCGCCAGATTAACCGGATGTTTAAAGACGATAACGTCAAAGCCATATTCTGCGCCAAGGCCGGTATAGGCTCCATGGATATCCTGCCATACCTCGATAAGAAAGCCATTAAAAACAATCCGAAGATATTCCTGGGATACAGCGATATAACTGTACTGCTGTTGTACTTGCAGAAAATAGCGAACATGGTAGTCTTTCACGGTCCGGTTCTGTCAGGCGAGTTCTACCCCGGCATGGACCCTTATACGCTGAACCACATGCTGCAGTTATTCGGAGAACCCTCCCAGGAAATAAGTTTCTCGCTTCCGCAGCTCGTCCCGCTCAAGCCAGGCAGGGCTTCGGGTGTGCTGACGGGCGGCAACATCACCAGGATAGTGGAATCCATGAACACTCCGTATAAAATAAATACCGACGGAAAGATACTTTTCATCGAAGATACCCGGGAAACCGCAGGGGATATACACGGGTACCTGAAGAAACTCAAGCGCGCAAAAAAATTCAAAAAGATTAAAGGGGTCGTATTCGGCAGGATGGTGGACTGTGACGAGAAAGACCATGATCTTAAAGAGATAGTAGATAAGTTTTTTTCCAATTACGATTTTCCTGTCTTTTTCGGGTTTCCGTCGGGACATACGGAATACAGGGGGGGGCTGCACCTTACGCTTCCGCTGGGAGTGAACGTGACAATGGATACCGAGACGTCGCGTTTCAGTATAGACGAGCCGGCTGTATTCTGAGAGGGGAGGGCTGATGAGGATCATTGATCTTGCTGTGAACTGGGGCGGAGAGGTAAGGGAAGAGTTCCTGGATTTTCTCGCCGCGGAGTCAAGAAAAAGAAAGCTTTCGTTTCTTGCCATAATGGACTGGAACGTAAAGGACGTCGTAAGGAGGCTTAAGGACGGACGGCTCATGATAAGAGTGCTTCTGGATACGCAGGCTACATACAACCTGGCCGGAGACGAATACTCAAGGGTCTGTTACGCGGTAAAGGATACTGGAGGCATAGTCATTAATGACCCCGACAGGACCGTGAACGCCATAAATAAGTCCGTCATGCATTTTGAGCTCATCAACGCGGGTATAGATACTCCGTATACCATAGTCGTGAGGAACTGGCAGCCTCAGATCTTCAGGCTCACTGATAAAGAAAAGAAGAAGCTCGGAGTACCGTTCATAATAAAACCCGCCTCAGGGTACTCGCAGCTGGGCGTGCTGAAGGAGGCAAAGGGATCCGTAAGGGAGATAGCCCTGGCGCGGAACTTCGATAAAGGTGACAGTTTCCTTCTTCAAAAGAAGATAAAACCGATCTGGCTGGGCGGCAAACGCGCCTGGTTCAGGGTATACAACGTATTTGACAAGATAGTGCCCTGCCTCTGGGACGACCATTCCAATATTTACGAGAACGTAACCTGCGAGTTCTTTAAAAGGTACAGGCTCTACCCGCTGGTCAGGATCACCACCAGGATAGCCGGTATATCGCGCATGTCGTGGTTCTCTTCGGAGATAGCCGTAGACGAAATTACGGGAAGGCGCAGGTTCGTAGTCATAGATTACGTGAACGACCAGTGCGATATGTCTCTAAAATCCCGCACGTCCAGCGGTGTGCCGGATAATATAGTGAAGTTCACTTCAGCTCATATAGTCCGCTCGATTGCCCGCATCCTTAAAAACAGGTCCGCCGGCACGAGATACGAGATAGTGCTTAAGGACAAAAGGCTGATGACGCGAGGACTGGGTAATCCCCCGGCTGTGCTCAGGCCGTGAAGCTGGCGGGATTTTTTTAAAATTTGCTATAATAACCGGAAAATCGCGGTAAAGAAAGAGAGGATATGATGAAGAATAAAAAAGAATGCCCCGGGAAGAGCAAATACCTTTCCGGCAAAAGGGTGCTCCCAAGACCCGCGGCCGCAGATACCACTATAGGCACGCTGATAGATAACATGGACGCTTATAACGGCGGGAGGCTTCGAGCCGCCTGCCATCTGTTGCGCGACAAGTATTCGAAGGATGATGTTACGGTAGGGCTGAGCATCGCCGGGGCGCTCACTCCGGCCGGGCTCGGACCGTCTACCATAATACCGCTCATGAATCACGGATACGTCGACTGGCTCAGCGCCACAGGCGCCAACATGTACCATGACCTTCATTTCGCGTTTAACCTTCCCATGTTCCGCGGAAGCCATAACGTGGACGATGCGGACCTCAGGGATAAGGGCGTGACGAGGATATACGATATACTCTTCGACTATGAAGACGTGCTGATGGAGACTGACAGGCGCCTGAGACGGATACTGATACGCCCTGAGTTCCAGAAGGAGATGGGCACCAGGGAATTCTATCACCATCTCGGAAAAATAGTGAATGATATTGAACAGAAGAACGGGCTGGGAGAGGTCTCCGTAATAGCGGCGGCCTACAGGAACGGCATACCGGTATTCACGTCATCTCCGGGTGATTCCACTATAGGAATGAACGTGGCAGGACTCGAGCTTCTGGCAGAAGCTGAAGGATTGGAGAGCAAGTTCAGGCTGAAGATAAATCCGAGCATAGACGTGCACGATTCTACCGCGATAATACTGAACGCTAAAAAATACGAAAACGGGAAGACGGGCGTCATACTCATCGGCGGCGGGAGCCCTAAGAACTTCATGCTTCAGACCGAACCGCAGATACAGGAAGTGCTCATGATACCGGAAGCGGGTCAGGATTATGATATTAATATTACCGATGCCCGGCCCGACACGGGGGGATTATCCGGCGCCCCGCCGTCCGAAGCAGCAAGCTGGGGCAAGATCGACCCTGAGAAACTGGAAGAGACGGTGACCGCGTACATAGACGTGACCGTAGCCTTCCCGATACTTTCGGCATATGTAATACAGAACGCACCCCGCAAGAAACTTAAGCGCCTGTACGACAGGGGCCAGGAGCTGCGCTCGAGACTCATTAAGTCCTATCTTGAGAACAACATCGAGGTCGAAGAGCTTAGAAAACTTATAGAAAAACTTTAAGAATTAGGTGATATGTACGACGAATTAAAGAAACTTGCCAGAGAGCACGGTACGCCTTTATTCATCATCGATCATGATATAATCAGGTCCAACTGCCGGATATTCCGCGAAAACCTGCCGTCTGTACAGATATATTATGCTGTCAAGGCCAATTCCAACCAGAAGATAATCAAGACCGTCTTCAACGAAGGGCTGAGTTTTGACGTTGCGTCCTATAACGAGTTCATGCAGGTCTATGAGTATATAAAGGATTTCAAGGAGAAAGACCAGGATGATTATGTATGGGACAAGATAATATTCTCCAATACGATAAAAGATATAGAGACTCTGAAGAAGATAAAAAGATACCTGCCGCTGGTGACCTATGACAATATAGAGGAGCTTAAAAAGATCAAGGCGCACTGCGGCACGGCGGGGCTCATACTCCGCCTGAAAGTGCCGGATACCGGGTCCCAGGTGGAGATGAGTTCAAAGTTCGGGGCCGAACCGCAGGACGCCGCCGCTCTTATCAAGTCGGCGTTCGAGATGGGACTTAACGTGGAGGGGCTCAGTTTTCACGTAGGGAGCCAGTGTACGGTAAACGATAACTACATATCGGCGCTCGCTATAACCGGGGAGATATTCAATGACGCCAGGAAGAAAGGCTACGGGCTCAAAATACTGGATATCGGGGGCGGGTTTCCCGTGCCGTATGACGCAAACGTGCCGGATTTCGGGACCCTCGCAAGGGTAATAGATGCGGAGTTCAGAAGAATATTCCCGGAGGATACGGAGCTGATAGCCGAACCCGGCAGGTTCATAGTCGCGACCGCGGCCGTGCTGGTCTCCGAGATAATAGGGAAGAACCGGCGCGAAGGGAAGATATTCTACCATATCAATGACGGCGTGTATCATACTTTTTCGGGTATAGTCTACGACCACTGGGTGCCGAATTTCACGGCGTTTAAGGAAGGAAAGAAGGAGATCTGCGCCGTGGTCGGTCCGACCTGCGACAGTTTCGACAAGGTATCGCTGTCCAGCCATCTCCCGGGCAATCTGGATATAGGAGACCTGCTTTATACGGAGAACATAGGCGCTTACAGCATAGCCTCTTCCACCAGGTTCAACGGGTTTGACGGCGCGAAGATATTCCACAAGAACAAGATATCGTCCTGATAAAGGCCTTTCCCGGTAAATTGAAAAAGTGAGCTAAAAATAGTATATTTATATCCGATTAATATGAATACAGAACCATGAAAAAAGCGTATATATTCACCATTATCCTTATTGCATGCAGTCCGGCAGTTTCCCTTGCCGGCATCAGGTGGCAGGTAGACGGCTCCAGCATCTGCAACGCCGAAAACAACCAGGAAAATGCAGCAATAGCAAGTGACGGCGAGCATGGAGCGATAATAGTATGGCAGGATTACAGGGACGGAGAAGTAAGTTGTGTATACGCGCAGCGGATAGACAAAGACGGCCATATCAGATGGACAGCGGACGGGGTGGCTTTGTGCAATGAGTCCGGTGACCAGGAAGAGCCCGCTATAGTCCCGGACGGCGCCGGGGGCGCGATAATAGCCTGGATGGACAGCCGGGCGGGTTTATACGATATATACGCCCAGCGGGTTGACGCCGACGGCAACCTGAAATGGGCTGCCGGAGGCTCCACGGTATGCAGCGCCGCCGAACACCAGCTCTACCCCGAGTGTATAGCGACTGCCGACGGCGGCGCGATAATAACATGGATGGATATAAGGGGGACATCCAGCGATTACGATATATTCGTCCAGAAGCTGGACGGGGACGGTGTGCCTCAATGGACGGAAAACGGGAAGGAGGTCACAAGCGAGGTGATCCAGTCCCAGCAGTATCCCAGGATAGTCAGCGACGGTGCCGGGGGCGCCATAATAGCATGGCAGGATTTCCGCTCTGCCAGCAACAACGATATCTATGCGCAGCGAGTTGATTCCTCGGGGAATATGAAGTGGACTGCCGACGGAGTCGCGCTCTGTGCGAATAGCTACAACCAGACGGGGCTTGTCCTGGCGGGCGATGAAGGCGGCAGGGCTGTCGCGGCATGGATTGATGCGCGCAGCGGGACCAGCAATGACGTGTATGCCCAGAAGATAGACGCGGCCGGAAATGTAAAATGGACGGCCGACGGGGTAGCGGTGTGCGGCGCAGCTTATGACCAGGAGGCTCCTGATATTGAGACCGACGGATCCGGCGGCGCGTTTATCGTGTGGGTAGATCCCCGGGATAACGACGGGACTTCCGATATATACATGCAGAAGGTAGGTGCAGACGGCGCCGCGGATTGGACCGCAGACGGGGAACTGGTCGGAGAATCTTCCGAAACCGCGGGTCTGACGATGCCGAAGATAACCTGTGACGGTATGGGCGGCGTAATTGTCACGTGGTTCGAAGAGATGGGTGAGCAGACGATCGAATGCATATATGCTCAGAGGGTTGATGCTGACGGGAACCTGAAATGGGGAGAAAACGGTGTCATGATATGTTCAATAGATTCAGCCGAATACCCGGAGCCCGTCAGCGATGACGCCGGAGGCGCCGTGATAACCTGGAACGACGGCAGGAACACCTACGAAGACATATTCGCGCAGAGGATATCAAATCCCGGTGTGGCGATAGCAAAGCTGGATACCGTTTCCGGAGTGCAGGGGGAGACACTGGATATAACGGGCGACGGCAAAAATTTCTTCCCGACTATGAAAGCGACGTTCAGCGGGACCGGCATAAAAGTCAATTCCGTGGAGTTTATAAAAGAGACAAAGATTGTGCTCAATATAACGATAAGCGACGGCGCGGCTAAAGGTATGAGGGACCTTACTGTGACCAACCCGGACGAATCCCGTGATACGCTGAAAGCATGCTTTGAAGTAGAGGAAAAGGAAGCGGAGCCGGAAGAAATTGTAGAAGAAGAGGGAGAGGTAGTGATAGTGGGTTCCGAAGAGACTAAAGGGACTATAAACCCGGATAAGAAAGAGCCTGTACAGATCTATTTCAAGGGGAAAAAAGAGGGCAAATACACGCTGAGAATATTTACCATGCTGGGAGAGCTGGTTTACGACGAGACGAAGAACTCTCTCAAGAACGGAACGTTCTCCTGGATACCCGGAGACCTCGCGTCGGGCATATATATAATCCATATAGAAGGGCCGGGGATAGACATACAGAAAAAACTGGCTATCCTCAGGTAGGTATCCGATAAAACGATAAAAAACAAAGGTGACAAAATGAGAATAGCTTTTCTTAATCCTCAGGGTAATTTCGATAAATATGACAGCCGCTGGGCATCGCATCCGGATTTCGGAGGACAGCTCGTCTACGTGAAAGAGATAGCCATAGAGCTGGCTTTCATGGGGCACAAGGTCGATATTTTCACGAGGCAGATAATAGATAAAAACTGGCCCGAGTTCAGCGAACCTTTTGACGAATACGAAGGGATGAAGAACCTGCGGATAATCAGGATCAAATGCGGACCGGACAGGTTTCTCGAGAAGGAAAAACTCTGGCCTTATATATGCCCGGAGTACGCCGAAAAGATAATAAGGTTCTACAGGGACGAAGGGCGTATGCCGGATGCGCTCACTTCTCACTACGGGGACGGGGGACTTGCTGCAGCTTATATAAAGAAAAAGACCGGGATACCGTATACTTTTACGGCGCATTCGCTCGGCGCGCAGAAAATGGATAAGCTCCGTATTAACAAGTTCAATATCAGGAAATTCAACGACAGGTATAACTTCACGGCGCGTCTGCTCGCTGAGAGGATAAGCATCAATAACTCGGATATGATAATCACGAGCACCAAAAGCGAGCGGTTCAGCCAGTATACTCATATAGCCTACCAGGAAGCTGTGGTTATAGATAACGACGAAAGGTTCAGCGTCATACCCCCTGGCGTATCGCTGCGCGTATTCGACAGGAAGAATATAATAAGGGATCCCAAAAAGCTGTACGCGATGATAGCCGGCAAGATAAAAAGGGATATATACCCGTCCAGGATCAACCTGCCCGTAGTGATATCCGCGAGCCGGCTCGACCCTAAAAAGAACATAGCGGCAATGATCAGAGCCTTTGCCCACAGCGACATGCTCAAGGACAAGGCAAACCTGGTTATAGTCACCAGGGGCTACGATAACCCGATGAAAGAGCATGACAAGATCCCCCAGAGCAAGGAGAAAGACGTGCTGATGGAGCTCATTTCACTGATAGACAGGTATAACCTCCAGGGAAAGGTATCGATGTTTTCCATTGACAACCAGACCGACCTGGCGGGGATGTACAGATACTTTTCTTCAAGGAACTCGGTTTTCTGCCTGGCTGCGCTCTACGAACCTTTCGGGCTTGCTCCCCTTGAGGCCATGGCATGCGGCCTTCCCGTTGTCGTTACCAAGTTCGGCGGGCCGGCAGAGAGCCTCATAGATAAAGACCAGACATACGGCCAGCTTGTCGATCCGACCGACCCGGAAGAGATCGCGGCGGCGCTCTACAGGCTGGTATCTTCGCAGAAATACTGGAAAGAATGCTCCGATAAGGGATATAAAAGGGTACTCGACCAATATACCTGGAGGAAGACCGCCGAGTCCTACCTCGGGGTCATAAGGAGGATAAGAAAATCCTCGTCCAGGCATTCGATATTCGATATAGATATAGATGAGTATTTTATTGATCCCGCCCGAGGGAAAAAACTCCGTCTTGAAACGCTGAAAAGACTTTATTATTACTATGACCTGTTATGCGTCGGTTGTGCCGTGGTCGATTTTATATCGCTCAATAAGACTAATTCCCTGAGGGATGCGGACACCTTCAGGAGGCACCTCGGAGGCAACCCTGCGTACGTTTCCGTCTATACTTCGAAGCT
This sequence comes from Elusimicrobiota bacterium, assembly GCA_016934855.1. GTDB lineage: Bacteria > CG03 > SLGR01 > SLGR01 > JAFGSA01 > JAFGSA01. The sequence continues at coordinate 13,885 of JAFGSA010000060.1, read as the reverse complement.
GAGCAAGAAGACGGTGCTTCTGACCAAGCTGGGCAGGGGGCAGTTCGGCACGTTTCTCGAGAGGGAACTGCAGCGCTCTGGCGTGAGCACGGAATATTTATCGTATACGAACAGCGAAGACACTTCCGTTTCCTTTCTTTCTCATACGCCTACGGTGCCGGATTTCCAGAGCATGTACTCTGCGGACAAGAAGCTTGATATAAAGGATGTCCCGGAAGAAGTCATAGAGAGGGCGAAGATAGTGCATACGTCACTTTCGTCCATGTCGCACGAGCCTTCCAGGTCAGCCGTGAGAAAAGCGCTCAGGATAGCCAAGAACACCCGTAAGATGGTGAGCCTTGATCCAAACTACCATCCGCGCACCTGGCCGGATAAAGACGAGGCGCTGGAGATACTGGCTCAGGTATCCGAGGATGCCTCGGTTGTTTTCCCTTCGATAAACGATGCGCGGCACCTGTTCGATTACAATATGGAGGAATCGAAACTGATAAGATTAACTATAAAAACCTTTCATGACTGGGGCGCGAAGATGGTCGTCGTCACTGACAGAGGGAAGAAGATCATCTATTCGGACAGGCGGACAATGAAAAAGATAGATGATTTCAAGCGATTCAATATAGTAGACGTGTCCGGCGCCGATGCCGCGTTCATCTCGGGGTTTCTTGTCGCTTATATGGAAAAACTCAGTCCCGAGAAGTGCGTCAGGTTCGGGTTCGAAGTCTCGAAGCTGGCGCTCCAGTCCGTCGGCCCGTTCCCGAAATCCATATTCCGGAAAGATATACTCAGCAGGATATAAGACCTCTTCTCAGCCGCGGGCTTTTTCATATAAAGAGATGTATTTGTCGCCCATGTTCTTTATATCGAAGCTGTCTTCCACATGTTTTCTGCAGGCTGCCGGATCTATAGTGTCTATTTTCCTGAGGGCTTCGACCATGCCGTCTTCATCATCCACGAGAAAACCCGTCTTGCCGTCGATTATGACTTCGGGCGCCGCACCGCGTTTAAGAGCTATGACAGGAGTGCCGCTTGCCATGGATTCTATCATTACAAGCCCGAAAGGTTCTTCCCATTCGCTTGTGAAAAGAGTGCACCTGGCTCTCCTGTAAAGGTCGAATTTTATATCGGGAGTTATCTCCTCGTGCAGGGTAACCTTGTATCCGGCGGGATAACTGTCTATGACGGGTTTAACTTTTTCCTTGAAGAAGACTTTTTCGAAATCCTCGCTCATCTTTATAGCCATTACTATATCGGTTCCGGCCCGCGCGGCGACGCGTACGGCAAGGTCCGGGGCTTTTTCCCAGTTGGCCCGGCCCATGAACAGGCAGAAGTCTTCCTTTTCAGCCGTGTATTTTATCGAAGCGACATCGACCGAGTTGTGTATGACTCCCAGAACGTCAATATCCTTGTTCAGGTTAAGGTAAAGTTCTTTCTGGCGCTCCGATATAAAGATGAACTTCCTTCCGTATTCTTTCGACAGGAGCGCGCACCTGGCTGTGGTTATATCCGTAGCGGGCCCGTGAAGCGTGTGGACTGTGGGTATGTCGGTTTCATATACGGTCAGAGCCTGGTTATGGATTACATCGACTTTCTCTTTTTCGGAATACGCGAAAGCGTATTTTTCGGAAAGCTCTCCGACAAGCGATTTTGTGTCAAGCGCCGAATCAAGGCCGAAATATGTTTCCGATTCTATGTACGGCACGAGCCGGCATGGGATCTTGGAATCCTTGGGGGCGAATAAGATTATATCGTGTCCACGCGGGTGGAGCGCCATGATTATATTGTAAACGACCAGTTCGGTCCCGCCGTACATCGGCGGCGGTACGGGAATGAAAGGCGGCGAGATTATGGATATTTTCATGCTGTTACTCCTTTAGGTGAAAAATACATTAATCATGATATATACTTTTCTTTGATGTTTTTGTCAATATGTAATAAGTGGGTCCGGCTATATTCCGAGGTACCAGTTCACCGACGTGTTTATGACGATTTCAATACCGGCGGCGGTTTTTGCGGAAAGAGTATCGGAAAGGCCGATATAGGCAGGACCGATATCCAGGCTGAAGGAGAGGGACCCGGTAAAAAAATATTCCGCCCCTGCAAAAAGCTCCGCGGCAAATCCCGTACCTTCGGCGGGGTCGTATCTGAAAGTCACATAGTCGGTCTCAAGTCCGGCAAAAGGAAGGATACCGTGCATTTCCGGGAAGAAATAATACCCCCTGGCTCCCAGTACGGTAATATCACGCCCGGCCTGCGCTTTTCCTTCTACGCATAATGCATTGCTCAGAAAATACCTGGCGGACAGGCCGGGGTAATTCATGCCCAGGGCGAACCTGGAATGCGCACAGGTTCGGCATATTCCCGGCGTCATGGCAGAAAATAGAAGTATCAGTGCAGAAAAAGCCGTCTTAAGACCGCGCAGCTTCACTGTTTTATATGGTATATCGTCTGGGTCGGATAGGCAAATTCTATGCCGCGTTTTTCAAATTCTTCTTTTATCCTGAAATTTATCTCCTGCTGGATATCCATGTACTTGTTATAGTCGCTGCCCATGACGTAATAGACTATCTCGTATACCAGGCTGAAATCCCCGTAAGAAAAAAAATGAGTGCGGTCGAATACAGTGTCCGGTATCGCGGTGATTATATCCTTTATCACGGGCGGTATCTCCTCGAGCTTGTCCAGCTTTGTCTGGTATGTCACTCCGATCCTGAAGGCCACCCTGCGGCGCTCCATGCGCTTGTAGTTCCTCAGGCGGGAGTTGGTGAGATCGGTGTTTGAGAATATGAGCTGTTCGCCGCTGAGACTCCTGATCCTCGTAGTCTTTATGCCTATGTGCTCCACGACTCCAAGAAACTCTCCGGTTATTATGAAATCGCCTATCTCAAAAGGCCTGTCGAAGAAGATGGTAAAGTAGCTGAAAAGGTCCCCTAGTATAGCCTGGGCGGCCAGAGCTATCGCGACGCCCCCTATGCCGAGCCCGGCCACAAGCGCGGATATCTTTATGCCCAGATTGTCCATAAGTATTATGACGGCGGTGCTCCATACTACGATTTTTATAACTGTCAGAAGACCCTTTATGGCGTCTTTCTTGGATTCGTCTTCTTCCTTTTTGAGCCAGTAGCTTTCGAGGCTGAATAATATTATCTCGACAGTGAAGCGGACACCGAAAACGGCAAACAGTATGAAGGAGGCTATATCGATGAGTTTCTCGACAGGCTCAAAGACATCGAGATACTGGATGCTCAGGTAGAAAGCCCCCAGGTAAAGAAGGGGAAGAAGGTTTTTCCTGACAGCGTGGTATATGAAATCGTCTATCTTGTTAGAGGTCTTTTCGGCCCATGCTTTGAACTTTTTGAGCAGAACGCTTTTAATTATCCATATACAGACCAGCAGGACAAGGAAAAGAGTGATGAAATTTATATAGGCCGATACAGAGTTATTCAGATATTTAGTGTTCATCAGGTCATGCAGCATACTTAAATCCTCCTTGGCAATGATATGGTTATTCTATTAGATATTATCTGAGGAATCAACACCGGGGATGACATTTTACAGCAAAATTGCTATTATTATTTTCATGAAAAACTTGCCTAAAAATATCTTGTCGGGCAGTTTAATAACTGTCTTTATCCTTCTCGCGCCGCTTTTCTACCCGCGCTGCGCGTCGGCGGTCGGAACGCTGGTTGCCGTTTCTTCGGTTACGTACGGGGATGTAACGGGAGGGCAGGATATATGTACTGCTGTCGCAGTAGGCGGGGACGGTAGTATCATAGTAACGGGGCAAAGCCGCATAGCTGCCACTTTCGGATGCCATACCATAAAATACAGCAGGAATCTGGGAACAGTTGCGTCTTACACATTCTACGGAAGCGGCAATACATACGGGAACGCGGTAACTGCCGACACTGAAGGTAATATATTCGTTGCAGGGCACATGAACAGCGGCACTGACGATAACTGGTTTGTGGTTAAATTCGATCCGGATCTGGATACGGTACTTTCTTCAGCCACCTATATAAACGGCGGGAGCACGGGGGACGATGACAGGGCGCTGGCCGCGGCAGTAGACAGTTCGGGTAATCTTTTTGTCGCAGGGTACAAGTATGTGGTGGGTGCCGGTCAGTATGACTATTTTGTCGTAAAGTACAGTAATAACCTGGATGTTATCTCTTCGGCAACTTACGCGGGAGCCGAAGAAGGCAACGATATCATATACGGCCTGGCAGTAAACAAGGATGACGATGTCTACGTGACGGGCAGCGAGTATAAATCTTCCGGAGATTATAAGTGTTTTACAATAAAATACGACAACGACCTGGTGGCGCAGTCTTCGGTTACTTATACAGGCCCGGAAGGATACGATACTTACGGAAAGGATATAGAGATAGACAGCGAAGGGAATGTCTTCGTCCTGGGTTACCAGCATGATTCGGATATAATAGATGCCGACATGTTCATAGTGAAGTATAACAGCAGCCTGGTCCAGAAGGCCTATACCGATATCAATATAATGGCTGGCGAACCCAGGTGTTTCGGCTATGGTATGGCCATCGACAGGATGGATAATATCGTAACAGGCGGAGCGTACATGGATACGCTGAATCATTACGGCATCATGGCCTTGCGGTACGACAATGATCTGACCGTGATATCATCCGCTGCGTACTCCGGCGCGGATAACCAGCAGTTACTGGGTATGGCGGTAGACTCTACGGGGAACATCTATGCCGGAGGGTGGTCCGGTACTCTTATCGCAACAGGGGACTATTTCCTTGTAAAATATAACGGGCTTCCGGTAGTGACCGAGATAAGCCGCAGGTCTGCCGAACAGGGGGAGACTGTAGATATAACCATAACCGGCGCGAATTTCCTGATGGGGGCGCTGCCGGAATTCAGCAGCCCTGACATAGATATTAAGAAAACGGCCTGGAAGGACGACGATGAGCTGAAGATAACCATCGAAATAGATAAAGACGCCGAACCCGGGAAAGTCAACCTGACCATAACGAGCCCCGACGGGTGTTATTACATTATATTCAATATATTCAGGATACTGGAGCTGGTCGAAGAGATAATAGACGAGATAGACGAACTTGTGGAAGACGAGGGAGAAATAACCATAATAGGCTCCGAAGAGGACAGGGGTACCGTGAATCCGGATAAAAAAGAACCCGTCCAGATATACTTCAAGGGAAAAAAAGACGGGAAGTACACACTCAGGATATTTACAATGCTTGGCGAACTCGTATACGATGAAACAAAAAACTCGTTAAAGGATGGTACTTTCTCCTGGATACCGGGGGACCTGGCTTCCGGGATATACATAATACACATAGAAGGTCCCGGCATCAGCATCCAGAAGAAAATAGCGATATTGAGATAGGGAAAAGCTGTAAGTTATAAGCTATAAGCTGTAAGCTGTAAGACTCCCAAAATAGCAAAACTCAAGCACCAAATAGCAAACTCATTCAGCTTTAAGTTGTAAGACTTTTTACTGTGTAATGTGTGATGATGATGGAGTAAGCGCTGGCATAAGCCAGATGAAGCGAACGTCTGAATGAACCGAATGTGTAATGAAAAAACCCAAAACTCAAGCATCAAATAACAAACATATTCAGCTTTAAGTTGTAAGTTATAAGTTTTAAGATTCCCATACCAATCCCTTTTTATAATACGAATTAGCTCTATTCATAGTCTTATCGCTTACAGCTTATAACTTAAAACTAATCCGATATTGTTTGTAATTTGTTATTTGTCATTTGTTATTTCGTCTAGCATCTTATATCTGGCATCTGGCATCTTTTCTTATAACTTAAAACTTACAACTTATAACTCTCTCTACGCTTCACGTTTCACTCTTCACGCTTCACTGGCAACGAGCAACTCCTTTGCTTTCCACCTTCAACATTCCACTTTCCACTATTACCATCTCGCATCTGGCATCTCGTATCTATTTAAACAGTTCCAGATATTCCCCGTATCCTTCTTTATCCAGGTCTTCTCTGGGTATGAACCGCAGTGATGCCGAGTTTATGCAGAATCTTTTCCCTTCCGGCCCGGGTCCGTCGTCAAAGACGTGTCCCAGGTGCGTATCCCCGTGAAGACTGCGCACCTCGGTCCTTTTCATAAATAGCGAACGGTCTTCTTTCATGACCATATTTTCTTTTTCGAGCGGTTTTGTGAAACTCGGCCAGCCCGTTCCCGAGTCGAATTTATCACGAGAAGAGAATAGGGGTTCGCCGGATATTATATCTACGTATATTCCTTCTTTTTTATTGTTCCAGTATTCGTTGGCAAAGGGTTTTTCGGTGCCGTTTTCGCAGGCGACGCCATACTGCAGCGGTGTAAGGTTATTCCTTAACGTCTTATTGTCTGGGCGGGCGTATCTGCTTTTTATTGCTTTATCCTTTACGGGGTCATAACCCCAGTTGTTTTTTACAAACGCTGCACGGCCGGACAGTTCCTTGTATGAGTTATATCTTTCCGGGTTCTTCCTGTAGAAGTCCTGGTGGTAGTCTTCGGCAGGGAAGAATTTACCGGCCTTGAGTATCATGGTGGCTATTTTCCTGCCGAATTTTCCCGAAGCTTCAAGTTCCTCTCTGGACTTTTCGGCGAGTTTTTTCTGCCCGTCGTCATAATAGAATATAGCAGTCCGGTATTGGGAGCCCTTGTCAGCGAACTGACCTTGGCTGTCTGCAGGGTCTATCTGCCGCCAGTAGACATCGAGAAGCTCACAATAGGTTATCTTCGAGGGATCGTATTCTATCCTCACCGCCTCAAAATAGCCGGTCTTCCCGCCGGAAACCGATGCGTAGCTGGGGATTATATCCTTGTCTCCCGCGTACCCCGGAGTGACGCTGTACACCCCGTCCAGGTTCTCGAAAGGCGGTTCCATGCACCAGAAGCAGCCTCCCGCGAAGAGCGCCTGCTGCCTGACCTCACTGCCGTGTCCCGTATTTATAATCATAATCATAATAACTGCTGCGAATATATGTGTTCTGCCTGTTTTCATATATAGCTCCTCCTTATTTTAGATGGATTGTACCGCAAAAGGATTCGCAGCTCCGTTACGAGCCCGGCTGACGGTTAATCAGCCCGCAGGGGCTGACTGATACAGAGCAATTGCATGAGGACTTTAAAATTTACTAAAATCTTAATTATCATATTCAAGGAGCTGAACAATAAAAAGCAGGACAAGACTATCTATAATATTTTTTGTTTTCCTTTGCGCTTATCTAATCCCTTTCAGCCGTCTCGGGTTTGGCGGCAGACTGCTGGAGCCTCTACTGATGCTTCAGGATTATGCCAGGAACCATATTCTTTTCGGGCTGGTGCCTGCCTTCTTCATCGCCGGGGCCATAACTACCGGTATAAGAAAAGAGACCGTATCTAGGTATTTTTCAAGTTCTAAAAAAATAGTCCCATACGCCGTAGCCTCGGTTTCAGGCGTACTGCTTACGGTATGTTCCTGCACCGTGCTGCCCATGTTCTCCGGTATCTATAAAAGAGGGGCAGGGCTAGGTCCGGCTGTCGCTTTTCTTTATTCAGGACCGGCGATAAATGTCCTGGCCATTGTGCTTTCTTTCAAAGTCCTGGGTACGCAAATGGGCGCAGCCAGGGCCGTGGGCTCAATTCTTTTTTCGATCCTGATAGGGATTCTGATGCACCTGATATACCGGGGGGATGATATAAATCGCGCGGATGATACAGGTTTTAACACTGCGGAACAGGTCCCGGGGCAGAAGCCCCTGCACAGGACGGTATTATTTCTTATGGTGCTCATACTTATAATGCTGTGCCTCGGCATTTCAAGTGCCCTCGGCAGTGTCTGCAGGTATAAATGGCTGTTTGCGGCTCTGCTGGCGGCGGTTCTGGTGACCATGCTCATCAGGTGGTATGACGCCGGGGAGAGAGTCGCCTGGGTCAAAAGCAGCCTCAGTTTTATAGAGCAGATCGTGCCTCTTCTTCTGGCGGGTATCCTGCTGTCGGGATTTTTACTGGGAAGACCGGGACACGACGGGGTGATACCATCGGAATGGATCGAGTCCATGGTCGGCGGCAACAGCATAAGGGCCAACATTATCGCTTCTTTCATAGGCGCATTGATGTATTTCTGCACCCTCGTAGAGATACCTGTAGTGCAGGGGCTGATAGGGTCCGGAATGGGTAAGGGCCCGGCTCTCTCTCTGCTTCTGGCCGGGCCGGCGCTGAGCCTTCCGAATATGCTGGTTGTTATGAAAATAATGGGAATAAAAAAGACGATGACATACGTCTTCCTGGTGGTGGTGCTCGCTGCTTTGAGCGGTGTGTTTTTCGGCCGGCTGGCAGGGTGATATTCGAAATTGACTTGAAGAGAGTATTTTAATATAAATTCTTTAGGACCGGAAAGATGAATAAGAAGATACTGCTTATTGAGGATAATCCTTTCAACAGGGAGATAGCGGAGATATCTCTCAGGAAAGCCGGGTATGATATTATGATGGCGGAAAACGGAGAAGAAGGGATGCAGAAACTTGAAAAAGATGAACCGGACCTCGTTCTGCTGGACCTTGCGCTCCCTAAAATAAGCGGATGGGATATCGTAAAAATGCTGAGACAGAACCCCAGGTACCGGGACCTTCCCGTTATAGCGCTCACCGCCCATGCGATGGTCGGGGATAAGGAAAAGGCCCTCGAGGTGGGGTGCAGTTCCTACCTGTCTAAACCCTGTCTCCCGGAAGATATTGTCAAAGAAGTGAAGAAATTCATATAAAGGGGCCTGCCGGAATGCTGGATATCATTGATAAGACTGCTGCCCGGCTGAGGGACGCTTATGAAAAATCGAGACGTGCGGCCGTCCCTTTCATAGAAAGAGTGATAAAAACGCTGCCGAGGGTCAATATAGGGCTCAGGTACAAGCTCCTGGTGCTGTTCTTCCTTTTTTCGCTGTTGTTTTTGATATTCACTCTGTTTACGTATCTCGTCATGCGCTCGAGCATATCGTCGCAGATCGAGAGCTACCAGAAAGCGATCGTTACCAGTTCCCAGAAGATTGTCGAGCATTACATACTTAACTGCCAGAAGAGCCTTCTGACCCTGGCCAGCGAAAAAAGTTTCAGGGAGGCTGTACAGGTCAGGGACAGGGTAAAGCTCGAAAACGACATTAAGCGGGTTTTCGACAAGCATAAGACCTTCAGTTTTCTGAGCGTTGTGGACAAAAAAGATGACAGACTGCAGCTCGCAGCCGTGTTCCCGGCAAGTTACATCGGGATACTTGGACATGACGAAATACACAGGTATCTCAAATGGAATTTCAGCCATCCGGCTTTGAGGAATTCGAGCGTGTTCGAATACAGGGAAAACCGGGAGGTGATTATAGTATATCCTTTGAAGGGCGCGCTTCTTATAGGGGGCATCAAGCTGGATAATCTTGCGGACCTCCTTGATAAAATAAAACCGATGAGCGAAAGCGTTTTTATACTCCTGGATGACAAGAAGGACGCTATAATCGGCGGAGCAGGCAGGTTTGAGCACGTTTTGGAAGGAGAAGAAGGGATAATAACGCTCGACCATGAAAAGGCGCTGGTTTACTACATGTATAACCCGGTAGTCCAGTGGTGGATACTCCTGGATTCGCCGATCAGGATCGTTTACAGAAGCCTGAACAACCTGAAGAACATAATGCTCCTGTTCATAGTTCTCGGCATAATAATAGCGTTCATTCTCGCGCTGTATTTCAGTAAGAAAGTCACGCTTCCTATATCCTATTTAAATAAGGGCGCAAGGACAATAGGAGAGGGTAATCTCGAATATGAGATAAACTTGAACACGGGGGACGAACTTGAAGATCTCGCAAAGGAGTTCAATAAGATGAGCCAGGAGCTCAAGAAATCATACGATTTCATGGAAGAGAAGGTAAGAATAGCGACGCATGACCTGCAGGATGCTTACAATGAGATAGAAGATAAGAACAAGGAGCTCCAGGAAGCGGATATGATGAAGTCTAAGTTTCTTGCCAGCATGTCCCATGAGCTCAGAACGCCGATAAACGCTATTATAGGATTCACTTCTCTTTTGGCCGACGGAACTTACGGGAGAGTCTCCAAGAAGCAGAAGACCACTCTTCATAAGGTCATTAAGAATACCCAGCATCTGCTGAACCTCATTAATGACATACTTGATCTGTCAAAGATCGAGGCGGGAAGGATGGATCTTCACCCGGAGAAATTCAAGCTGAACCTGCTTATAGGAGAGCTTGCTTCCACTGTAGGTCCTCTCGCTGACGAGAAGAAGATAAACTTCAGGATTGAAAAGGGGAGCGATATAGAATGTTTTCACGATTACACGCGCCTGAAACAGGTTATAATGAACCTGCTTTCGAATGCTATCAAATTCACCGGCAAGGGTGAGGTCAGCATAAAGACTGAATCCGACGGAGAAAGGATCCTCATAGAAGTCAAGGACACGGGGATAGGCATAAAGCCCGATAAGCTGAATGCTATTTTTAACGAGTTCGAACAGGCCGACGGGTCGGTAACGCGGGAATACGGGGGCACAGGGCTTGGCCTTAGTATATCCAGGAAACTCGTTATCATGATGAAGGGGAGCATAAAGGTGGAAAGCGAGTGGGAAAAAGGGAGCGTGTTCAGAGTCGAACTGCCGGTAAGTCTGGAAAAATACACCGAAAAAGATGTATAATGAAACAGCGGAGGAAAAATGAAGGTATTACTAGTTGAGGATGACCCTTCTGCCCAGGAAATTGTAAGGGATATCCTCAAGGATATTGTCATCGATATAGAGATATGCGGCCGGGGCGACGAAGCCGAGGCGCTGATAAGGAACGTCGAGTGGGATCTCGTGATGCTGGATATAATGCTTCCCGGGAAAGACGGTTTCCAGCTCCTTAAGGTTGCCAAGGAAGTCCATAAGTTTACGCCCGTAGTGATGTTTACAGCCATAAAAGACAGAGAGAACAGGATAAAGGCGTATGAGATGGGGGTAGACGACTTCGTAACCAAGCCTTTTGACAGATGGGAGTTCCTCGCAAGGGTAAGATCTCTTTTAAATCTGCGGGGTTCGTACCAGAGGCTTGAAGAGACGAGAAACGTCGTGATAACGCTCGCTCACGCTGTCGAAGCGAAAGACCCGTACACGCGCGGCCATTCTGACAGAGTAGGAGAATATTCAAGGAAGATTTCGCTGGCACTGGGTTTCTCCCAGGAGAAGGCGGAGGACCTCTATTGGGCGGGATTACTTCACGATATAGGCAAGATAGCGGTGCCCCTGGACATACTCACCAAGCCGGATTGTCTGACTTACGATGAATACGAAAAAGTGAAGATACATCCTGAATATTCCTATAAGATATGCCAGGATCTCAGGACGCTCCAGAAAGTCCTTCCCGCGATAAAGTATCATCACGAGAGATGGGACGGCAAGGGTTATCCCGAAGGGTTGAAAGGAAAAGATATACCGGCAGAAGCAAGGATAATGTCGGTGGCGGACGCCTATGACGCGATGACGAGCGACAGGGCTTACAGAAAGGCCATGTCAAAAGAAAAGGCGGTATTGATACTGAAAGAAGGAAAAGACAAGCAGTGGCAGGCGTCTATTGTCGATACCTTTATCGATATACTTGAAACAGAAGACGAAGAAGAAAAAAACTGAATGCTGGCGGTCCTCAGGCTTATCGAGCTTATACTGAAATTACTGAGCCTGTTACTCCTGTCTGTTATTCTTATCGGGGTCGTGTTCCTTATCCTTCCTCTTTTCGATAATGTCCTCACCTCTAAGGCTGGGCTTTACCTGGTGAACATGAACCGGGCTTTAGCATCTGATATGGGCAGGTACGTGCCTACGACGGTAAAGGGAGTCGATCTGACAAACTGGATATTGATATTCGCCGCGTTCATAATCAAGATGTTCATCGATAACCAGAACGAGAACGTAAAGGATAAGATATATTATATCGAGGCGGGCCCTGTCGTAGATAACTTCAGGAAGAAAACGAACTTATCGGAAAAGCTGTTTAAAAACGTATTCGGCAAGGAATCAAAACTGAAAAAACTGCAGAGGGAATTCGCTAGAATAAAAGAAGAACTCGATAAGCTCGGGAAAGAACTGACATTTCTTTCTGTCGATGTCGTAGGATCGACTAAAATGAAAGAGGGAATCGACCCTCCAACCGTAGAACACGCTTTTTCGGAGTTCAAGAACTACATAGAAGATAAGTTGAAAAAGAACAGCTATATAAAAGCAACGTGGACACCCGACGGCGTCATGAGCTGTTTTCCGGATTTCCTTCACGCTTTTTCCGCAGCGAAGGATATAATCAATTCTATGGTCGCGTTCAATAACTCTCTCAACATGTTCAAAAATGATTTCAACGTCCGGTGCGGGATAAACTCGGGTTTTGTGTATTTTGACAACATATCTAAAATAGAGGATCTCAATGACAGGAACATAGATATAGCCGCTCACCTGCAGGAAACGGCGGAACCTAACAGTATCTGCGCTGCCAGGGAGTCAGTGAACCCTCCGGCACTCATAACACAGTTCGTATGTCTGGATAAGGTGGTTGACGGCCGCTCGGTATGCATCTGGAAGGCCGTAAGGAACGCGGCAGCCGAACGGGAGGCGTAAAACAGTCAGTTCTCCTTATATCCGGACCCTTGACATGAAAGTAAGTATTAGTATATTAGATTTGGACCGATTTATACGGCGGAAACCGGACAATGAATGACGAAAAGAAAAAAATCCTGATAATAGAAGACGAGGAAGACACCGCGATCATCTTAAAAGACAGCCTGCAGGCTGCGGGTTTCAGGATTACGGTCGCTCACTCGGGCATGGAAGGCATTATAAGGGCGAGGGAAATCGCTCCTGATCTGATAACGCTGGATATAAAAATGCCCGGCGTGGGAGGTCTTAATTTCCTGAAGCGGATCAGCGCTGATGAGATGCTCAACAAGATACCGGTTATAGTGATATCTTCATTTGATATCGAGTATAAAAGAGAGAGCATAAAACTGGGCGCCACCGATTTCCTGCAGAAACCGATCGATTTCAAGGAACTTGCCAGGACGATTAAAAAGATCCTTAAACTGGACCAGTAAAATTAAAAATTGACCTTGGGGGTATCTTTAGCCGATTCGTCTATTTCGTAATAGGGCTGGGGCCTGTCAAGGTTCTTTTTTTTCGCAAAGAAACTGCCGAAAACCTCCCTTATATGAGTGTTAAAAACCTGGACCGCGCGGTTGTAGCGTGTCCTGGAAACCGCTATGCGGTTTTCTGTTCCGGCCAGTTCATCCTGCAGTTTAAGAAAATTCTCGTTTGATTTGAGCTGGGGGTAGTTCTCCGCTATGGCCAGAAGCCTCGACAGCGCGCCCTGGACTTCTTTCGCGGCGTCAATCTTGGCTTCGAGGGAACCTCCCTGTTTTATAAGTCCGGCAAGTTTGGCCCTCGCATCCGCGACATACATGAATACGGTCTGCTCCTGTTTCGCGTATCCTTTCACGGTGTTTACCAGGTTGGGAATTAGATCATTCCTCCGCTGAAGCTGGTTCTCAATCTCGGCCCATGACTGAGTGACGCTCTCGTCCATGCGCACGATCCTGTTCAGCCCGTTGATATACCACGAAATCCCGATTATCACTATCAGAACAATGCCTATTATCAGAACCGGTAAACCGTTTTTCATAAATAACCTCCTATTTGTTGTTTAATGTGTAAAGTGTAATGAAAAAAATAAAACTCAAGTACCAAATAGCAAACTTGTTCAGCTTTAAGTTGTAAGTTATAAGTTTTAAGATTCCCATCACAATCTCTTTTTTGTTATATAAATTAATTCCATTCATAGTCTTAAAGCTTACAGCTTATAGCTTAAAACTTATTCTATTTGTTTGAT
>JAFGSA010000059.1 GCA_016934855.1 Elusimicrobiota bacterium | reverse complement strand
TGGGAGTCTTACAGCTTATAGCTTATAACTTAAGACTGGGTTGGGTTTAGATGGATTCGCAAGATGCGTTTCACTCTTCACGATTCACGTTTCACTATTGGGCAGGCAGTCTTACAGCTTATAGCTTACAGCTGGGTGGGTTCCTGGGTAAGATTACGGGCTGCGGAGCAACTAGCAACTTCTTAATATATCCCAGTACGCGCCGCGCTTACCTTTCTTTATCTCCCCCAGGAGCAGCGCATTACCGTCATAATTGTAATCCTTTCTGCCTTTGCCGTGCGAAAAGATAAACCTCCTGTCCCCTCCTATCAAATCTTCTGTCAGGGAATATATCCTGTCGCCGATCCTGCCTGATATATAGAATAAAGGCAGCAGCATATCGGCGTTATCCAGCACTGCACCGTAAAGACTGCGGTTATCTTCGTCAAGCCCCTCTTCTTCAGCCAGGCGGGCCAGCTGCGTATCCTTGTATATTCTTACGCCTATCGCCGTACCCACGATGTCAGGGGAAATGCGCTTCATCAGGCCGATCGTTTCCCCGAGTGTTTTCGCGTCTTCGCCGGGACTTCCCAGAAGAAGGTCGTACATGAATACCAGTCCGGCCTCCCTGCATGCTTTTCCCGTACCTTCCAGGTCTGCGGCCCGGTGATCCCTGCGCAGCCTTTCGAGTATTCCGTCGTTTCCGCTGTCGGCGCCGAAATTGATGCCGCGGCAGCCGGCTTCCTTCATCAGTTTTGCCAGGGAAGCGTCGAATCTCACGGGAGAACAGTAACAGTACCAGCCGATCTTTTTGCCGAGACCGCGTTTTATGACGGACCTGCATACGTTCTCGGCATGTTCGTAGGGTATATTGAATTCGCTGTCGCAGAAATGATACGCGTATACGCCCCTGCGATGAAGTGCTGACAGCTCTTCCGCCACCATGTCCGGATCCCTCAGCCTCAGGCATCCGCCCTTTGCAAGCGGGTCCGCGCAGTAAACGCATCTTCGGTCGCACCCCCTCTTGGTCTCGACCGACCCCATCCCTCCTTCGTCAAAATACCTGCGGTTATCGAAAAGATCCCTGCCGAAACTCAGCCCGCCGGCATCGGCATATTCAGCCGGGTTTCTTGCGTACCCGGCACCGGACCTGTATATAAGGTTCGGAACGCCGTCTGTTTCCGGGTACTTCGAGACGAACTCGAAAAAAGCTTTTTCGCCGTCGCCGTATATGCCGTAGTCAGCGCCGAGGAACCGCATGACCTGTTCGGGCATCACGGAAAACCCGACACCGCCCAGGACTATGGGCGCAGGGGTCTTCTTTTTTATCCCGTCTATGAGTTTTTTTATTTCCGGCAGGAAGAACCTCGACGACGGATACGTGCAGTCGTCGGTGTTCCTTACGGTAATCCCTATCACGTCCGGAGCGGTTTCTGAAACGGACACCTCCGGATCGTCATCCAGGCAAAGATCGCACACGGCGACTTCGACGCCCCGGTTTCTAAGATATTCCCCTACATACTCCAGCCCTATCGGGGATACCGCGGGTTTCATAGTATTGGTATTCACGAGCAGGACTTTCATGGTCCCGGCAGCCTAGAAGCATTTCCCTTCTTTTTTCTTCAGGCACGGCCCTCTTTCGCAATGATAACATATCTCGTTTGGTATCTCGCCCTTCTTGAAAAAATCGCTGATGTTGTTCAGCGTCGTATCGGCGATATTGTCCAGCGCTTCCTTTGTAAAAAAAGCCTGGTGGGAAGTCACCAGTACGTTCGTGAAAGTCAGAAGCCGCGCGAGCATGTCGTCTCCGATGACTTCCGAAGAGAAATCCTCGAAGAAATACTGGCTTTCCTCTTCGTATACATCCAGTCCCGCGGAACCTATCTTCCTGTCCTTCAGTCCGGCTATCAGGGCCGCGGTATCGATGACCTTACCCCGGCCCGTGTTTATTATCATCACGCCGGGCTTCATTCTGTCCACCGCTTTCTTGTTTATCAGGTGATAAGTCTCTTTCGTAAGAGGACAGTTTACCGATATGATGTCGCTTTTGGCATAAAGCTCATCAAGGGAGACGTATTCGAAACCCTTCTTCAGCGCATACTCCTGGTCCCTGTAGACGTCATATGCCAGTATCTTCATCCCGAAACCCGAAAGGATATCTATCAGAACCTTGCCTATCTTCCCCGTACCGATTATCCCCGCAGTCTTACCGTGCATATCGAAACCCAGCAGCCCGTTTATATTGAAATTATTGTCCCTGGTGCGGTAGAAAGCCTTGTGTATCTTGCGGTTCAAAGTCAGCATGAGCGCCACGGCGTGTTCCGCCACGGCATAAGGGGAATACGCCGGGACCCTGCAGACATGTATCTTACCGAACGCCGCCCGTAGATCGACGTTATTATAGCCGGCGCTCCTCAAGGCTATGAGGGAGACGCTGTTTTTCAGCAGTTTATCTATGACTTCGCGGTCTATCACGTCGTTCACGAACGCGCAGACAGCAGAGGCGCCGGAAGAGAGCACGGCGGTGTCCCTATTCAGGTGCTCCCTGAAATAGTTTATCTCGAAGCCGAAATTCCTGTTGATCCTGCCGAAACATTCTATATCATAAGGCCTTGCGTCATACAAGGCTACCTTTATATCCATTGGTCCTCCTTAATCAGCTCCCCGTAAATCCGCCTGAGCCCTGCCCAGCCTTAAGTTATAAGCTGTAAGATTTTTTACTGTGTAAAGTGTAATGTGTAACGTGTAATGAAAAGACAAAATACAAACACTATATCAGCTGATAACTTAAGACTCATAACTATTTTTGCACTTTACTTTCAACCTTCCACTTTCAACTTTCCACTACTTGCATCCGGCATCTCACATCTGTTATCTTCTCTGATAAGTTAAAACTTACAACTTATTACTTTCCTACACCAGCAACTAGCAACCAGCGACTAGCAACTTCTTACACCAGCGGCTTCTTACTTCCACGTGAATACCGGCTTCAGGCCCGAAGCCTCCCACACTTTTTTACTCTCCATGCAGAGATAGACATACGGCCTTGAGCTCCTGTGTTTTATCCATTTTGCCATATCTGAATATATCCCCGCCCTGACATCATCAGTATACCTCAATTTCCCGTCAAATCCAATCAGCAGCTCTCCGTCAAGTATATCGGAACGCGGGAACCTGTTTTCTATCACCTTTTTCAGCTCCCTGGAAAACCTGAACGTACCCAGGCTGATCCACCTGACCCTATCTGCGTCTATGCTGTCGAATATCATATCCACCACTTCCCTGTATTCCCTCTTCCAGTTTACGCCGTAAACTACAGGGTCGAAATGGAACCCCACATCGTATCCCGCCTCGACACACCGCACCGCCGCGGATATCCGGCCCGCCAGGTCCGCGGAATAGAACTCGTTCCTCTCTATGAATTTCTGCGGATTGAGCGACCACGATACAACGATATTGGGGGCCGGTTCCGTCCTGATGATATTTTCGATGTTATTCCCTTTCGTCTTGAACTCGAATACCACCTCGGGATAGTTCCTGAAAAAATCGATTATCTTCGAGGAAAAGCCTGTCACGCTGTCCAGGATGAGGGAATCCGAGAATTCCCCGGTGCCGAGCCTTATATGCCCGCGTTCATGCCTGAAAGACCCGAAATAGGCATCCAGGTTGGCGGGAATTATGATACCGGGCGAATTAGTGTACTCCTGCAGGAAACAGTATGTGCATTCGTACGGGCACCCGAAATAGAGATTGAATATGTAATACCCGCAGCAGACGCAGTTTTTCGTACAGGGGCATTTCTTGAAAAAATCGTATTTTTCATTGACTATATAGAAGACATCCCTTCTCGAGTTATAATCCCTTATGCCGTACCTGTTTCCCCTGATGTGGTCTCTCAGCCGCGGGATCCGGATGAACTCTTTGCCGGGAAAATGCTTTCTGAAATCGCCCAGTACGGCCGAATCCGCGGTGCCTTCCTCGTAGTAGATAACCGAGGGGCTTATAACCGGGCTTTTTTCAACGCGCGCCTCGTTTGCGGGGTCTATGTCCACCGCCGGGAGGTAGACATCCTTCATGGAGCTTGCGGGCGCTGACCCCGGGTATCTTCTGGCAAGCAGTTCCTTTTTTATTACAGGGTATACCCGCGACGCATCTTCTATGATGCTGCCCGCCGGCACGCTCTCTCTCTTCGATATCTCGAAAAGAAGCCGCGCCAGCTCTCTTTGCTTGTTTATCCCGTAACGGGCGAATTTACTGCCGACATACAGTTTTATTTCTTCAGGGGAACTCATCTTGGTAAGAAATATCTACGCAAACGCGGGAAAAACCGCGGATCATTTAAAGATATCTTTTAGCTTGTCTTCCGCGCCTTTTTTTATCTTATCTTCGGAATCTTTTTTCAGTTTATCGGTCTTGTCTTTGGCTTCTTTTTTCTTCGCTTCGATTTTTTTATCCAGTTCTTTCTTCCTGCGCTCAAGCTGGTCCTTCTCGCTGTTTAGCCTGTCCAGTTTCTCGCTTTTAAAAGAAGCAAGGTCTCCCATTACCTTGTTCTTCCTTCCCAGCACATTTGAGTCTATGAGCGCGTTGACCTTGCCCCTGGCTTCTTCCATCTTTTTTGCCAGTTCTTTTTTCAGTTTCGCCGACAGCATGCTGTCGAGGTTCGACCTGATATCGAATTTCAGATTGTCATCCTTACCGGATACCGAGACATCTATCTTTACCGGGGTATCGCCAAGGTCAAGATACGACGCCCAATCTGCCGGCAGCAGTCCTTTTCCGACCCAGGATATACTGCCCTTCACCATATCCCCGGAGAATTCGAGGTCTATATTCATCACGCCGGTGGAATCAGCCAGACGGAAATTATCCAGCCTGCCCGATATTTTCTCGCCGGGGACATCGCCCGTCCTGTCTATTTCGGCGCGGAAGCTGAAATCGGCATAGACCGCTTCTATGACGGCGGGCTTGCCCGTTATCCACGGCGCGTCCGATATGTCCGTGCACTCGATCTTTGCATTGTCCTGCCCCGAGACAAGGGCTTTCTTCAGATGGAACGGGGGATACATTTTTTTCCTGTAAAAAATGATATCCTCTCCCTTTTCCCTCTCCTTGACCTCGGGTTTCCCTTTTTCCTTCTTCGCAGGGATGTATTTCCTCGCCTTGTCCCTGTATTCCATTATCATATTGAACTTATCTACTATAAGCGGGCCGAACACGGTCCGCGCTATATCCTGCGTCTCCAGTGAAGGTAGCTTGAGCTTCTCCATCATCCTTCTGTAATCCGCCTGCCTGAGGTCATCGAACTCCCTGAGCTTTTTCTCCAGGTCCGATACCGAAGACTGCATCTCCTTGAGGTCCTTGCCGAGCTGTTTGCCGGTCTTTTCGGCGTTTTCCAGGGCAGGCTGCGCTTCCTTGAGTTTCTTCCCGGCTTTTTCCAGGTCTTTCGCGTCTTTTATCTTCAGATCATCTATCATCCCTATGGCCCTGCCGAGCTCGTCGCTGCTCTTGTTCAGGTCCGAGGTATCGTAATTTCCGTACATGCTCCTGAACCCGCTGAGCGAGTTCTCTATTCCCTCGAGCGCCTTCAGGGACGCCAGCTCGTTAACATCGAACGAAGCTTTTACGTCTATCTTGCCCAGGCCCCTTCCCTTTATATCCTGCATCCAGGAAGACATGTTGGTTTTCCATTCTTTTTTGACTTTCTCCCTTTTCTCCCTTTTTGCCGACGGAAGGAAACCGGAACTCTTACGGTCGGTATTGAACGCAAGGCCGGTACCCGAGATATCCTCTATAATGATTTTTTTCTCAAGAAGGGGGGCCGCAAGCAGCATGCACTTAAGGCCGGACACGTAAAGCGCGTTCTTGTATTCTTCCTTCCTGCTGGCGACAGCCAGTCCGTTTATCCTCACTCCAAGAGGAGACCAGACCACGTCGACGCCGCTGACTTCGACTCTTGCGCCCCACATGCCGGTGCCGGACTTTTCTATTGCCTGTTCTATTATATCGTCACTGAAAAAGACCGCCGTCACGAACAACAGGGCGGCCAGGACGGCCAGGGTAATAAAACCTTTCCACCTCATGATTTAAACCTCTCGTAAAGCTTGTAGAGCCGCGATGCTTTGAGGAGTTTCACGAGCTTGAACTTCTGTACCTTTTCCTGGAGTCTCTCCCTGTAAACGATCACGAATCTCTTCGTAAACAGGAAAAGAGGTATCATCAAAACCAGAGAAAGCACAAGCGAACCGAGCACGACTGTATTATTGAATGCCAATAGCGGGGCTACCGGGACATTGTACAGGGACGTCCAGAATCCGTTGAGCCCGGGCGCGAGGAGGAGCTTCTTCCCTACAATATGGGAGACCGGGTCTATTCCCGCGCCGACTGCAGAGAAAAGAAGAGAAGAGAAAACGGCCGCGGAAACGTTCACCCTCAGAACGATTATCAGCGCAACTACGAGCAGGTTATGGAGCGCAAAAGCCGGCGTCAGCCCAATGACTGAGCCCAGGATCACCCCTGCGGCTATCTCGGCCGGCGAAGCGTCGGCATTGAGCGCTTTGAATAATTTTTTTATCAGCTTTATCCAGATCATTTTATGAGATTTTATTCTATTATTTCACGCTTGTCAATTTGGATGCGATATCCTCGGGGATCCTGCGGGGCTTGAGTTTACCGTCAATACAGACCAGGAGCGTGCTGCCCGTGACTATTATCCTGTCCGTGCCCTTTTCCGTGATCCTGTACGAGAAGTCTATACTGGCCCCGGTTATCTTGTCGGCTTTTGTATCCACGACGATCACCTGCCCGTACGCCGCGGGCGACCTATAATCCACCTCGGAATGCTTCACTATGAACTGTATACCCCTGTCCCTGAGCTCCCTGACGCTGGCGCCTCTTTCTTCCATCCATTCCGTGCGCGCGCGCTCGAAATAATCAAGGTAGTTCGCGTAATAGACCACGCCGCCGCAATCGGTATCCCTGTAGTATATTTTTATCTCCATACCCATATTATATCAATCCACCATCAGTTTTTCCCTGAGTATTTCCAGGTTCTTCACGTCTTCCATGTTGTACTCGAGCAGAATTTCGAGCGCCTCTTCCTTTCCGGACTTATACGCTTCCCACAGCCTCATCGCGTCGTGGCCGTCCATGCCTTCCGTCTGCCTTGAAATACCCAGCTTCTGTTCTACTTTTTTCAGACCGCCGTACAGGTTATTCCTCCAGCAGTCGTACATGAGGTCATGGGTATCCGTCACGCGCTCTATGTCTATCTTTACCCTGGATTTAACAACCGGTATATCAAACCTCGAGCCGTTATATGTATAGACGGTATATCCCGAAACGAGCTCCTTTATCGCTTCAGGGGTTACCTTCTCCCCCACAAGCTGTACCAGCCGCCCGTCCCCGAAATAAAATCCCGCCACCGTCACATCCATGCTATAGGAGGTCTCTATATCGAAATAACACCTATTCTTTTCCACGCCAATATTTTTACCAGTTTAGTATAAAAGTGTCAACAAAAGGAGTTACCTGATTAGTAGATACAGTCATATCCTACCCAGCCTTAAGTTTTAAGTTATAAGCTGTAAGTTTTAAGACTATAAATGATTAATTTATACTGCAAAAAGGGATTTAGATAGAAATCTTAAAACTTATAACTTACAGCTTACAACTGATCTGGCGCTTTAGTTTTGTCCTTTCACTGCACGTCACGCATCACACTTTGCACCCTATTGAGTCTTATCTCCTGCAATGATGTGTCAACATCGGCTTGCATATTGCAGGGTGATATAGTATTATACAAACCATGAAAATAAAAATTCAGAAAATCAGGGATATAGATCTTCCCTCTTACCAGCACCCGGGCGACAGCGGCGTAGACCTGATCAATGCTTCGGACGAAGTCGTCATCGGCCCGGGAGAACGCGGGCTCATACCCTCCGGGATCAAGGTGGCTATTCCGGAAGGCTACGAGATACAGGTCCGCTCCAGGAGCGGCCTTGCCGCGAAAAAGGGACTCATGGTGCTGAACTCTCCGGGGACCATCGATTCCGGATACAGGGGGGAAGTATGCGTCATACTCCTGAACACCTCGAACGAACCCGTCATTATAGATAAAGGCATGCGCATAGCCCAGGCGGTGCTCCAGAAAGTCGAAACCATAGAGTGGGAAGAATCTTCCCGGCTCCCGGATTCATCCAGGGATACTGGCGGTTTCGGAAGCACGGGCCACTAGTATCCCCCGAACCCAACTATACCCTGCCCAGTTTTAAGTTATAAGCTGTAAAACTTTTTACTGTGTAATGTGTAACGAAAAATAAAATCCAAACTCCAAAGCCCAAATTAATATCGATCTCCCAGAATAATGTTAGGTAATCAGAAATTGTGATTTCGATATTGTTTGATATTTGTTTTTTGTCATTTGTGATTTTATTGTCTTATAACCTGCAACTTATAACCAGCTACTTATTTTATATCCGGGAGCTTGGCTATGGATTCTCTTATCTTCTCTTCAGGATATTCGTAATCTTCCAATTTCCCTTCGTGATATGCAAGGTATGAAGATAAGTCGAAAAATCCATGTCCCGAATAATTAAAGACTATACATTTCTCCTCGCCGGTTTCTTTGCATTTTTTCGCCTCATCTATCGCGCACTTTATTGCATGTGCTGTCTCGGGCGCCGGCAGATGTCCCTCTGTCTGGGCAAAAAGCATAGCCGCATCAAATACTTCCACCTGATGATATGCTTTGGCCGAAATCACACCGTCGTTGACCAGTGAGCACAAAAGCGGCGCGTCACCGTGATATCTCAAACCTCCCGCGTGTATGCCCGGCGGCACGAAATCGTGGCCTAGCGTATACATCATCATCAGAGGTGTCATTTTGGCAGTATCTCCGTGATCATAGCGGTACGGTCCTTTGGTCAGGGTCGGGCAGGCGGTCGGTTCGGCGCCGATGATCTCGACATCCAGCTTTCCGTCTATTTTATCCTTTACAAAAGGAAATACAAAACCCGCAAAATTACTCCCGCCGCCGACACATCCTATAAGCACCGAGGGTTTCTCGCCGGCAAGCTTAAGCTGTTTTTTCGTCTCAAGCCCTACTATTGTCTGGTGCAGGATAACGTGATTCAACACACTCCCGAGCGAATATTTCACATCATCATGCGTAGCTGCATCCTCGACCGCTTCGCTTATAGCTATCCCGAGTGAACCCAGCGAATCCGGATTCTGCTTGAGTATGGCACGTCCTGCATTGGTCCTATCAGTCGGTGAAGCGAAACATTCCCCGCCCCATGTCTGCATAAGTATTTTCCTGTAGGGTTTCTGGTCATAAGAAATCCTTACCATGTAAACACGGCATTTCATACCCAGCAGCTTGGTAGCAAAACTCAGCGCGCTGCCCCACTGTCCGGCGCCGGTCTCCGTGGCAAGGGTCATTATCCCTTCCTGCTTATTGTAATAAGCCTGCGCCACGGCGGTATTGGGTTTATGCGAACCGGGAGGGGAGACGCTCTCGTTCTTATAATAAATCCTGGCCGGGGTTCCCAGAGCCTTCTCGAGCCGGTAAGCTCTGTGAAGCGGGCTCGGACGCCATATTCTGTATATATTCAATATTTCATCCGGTATCTCTATCCATCTTTCCTGGCTGACTTCCTGTTTTATAAGTTCCATGGGGAATATCGGCGCCAGGTCCTGGGGGCCTATGGGGCTGCCGTCCGGCTTGAGCGGCGGCGGTAAAGGCGTTATAAGGTCCGGCTGCACGTTGTACCACTTCTGGGGTATCTCCTTCTCGCTGAGCGTGATCTTGTAACTTTCCATTCTTCCTCCTTGAAATTTTTTATATAAATTATTATCCAGATTATACTAATAATTGCGCATTCTTCAAAATCAGAGCTTCAGTATCCCGCGAAATTCTCTAAAGTTATGTATTCTTCCTTTATATCCAGCCCGTTCTTGAGCATGCTGCCCATTGCCGTGTTGAATGCCGGAGGCCCGACTATGTAAAATTGCGCACCGGAGTAATCCGGGCAGTGCTTTTTTATCATGTCCGCGTCTATATAGCCTTTCTCGCCGCCCCATCCTTCCGGGGCCTCCGTCAGCGTATGGACCGTGTTAAACCTGCCCAGGCCGCCCGATATGACATCCAGCTCCTTTTCGAACACTATCCTGCTGCTGTCCCTGTTGGAATAGAAAAGTGTTCCCCTTATATCCATTCCGGTATCGTAAGCAAACCTCAGCATGCTTATAACGGGCGTTATACCTATTCCCCCGGCAAGATAGCATATGATGTCCCTGCGGAGCGAATCGAGAGTGAACATACCCATGGGCCCCCTCACTTTCACCGCGTGTCCCGGCCGGAGACCGTCGAGCGCGGCCTTGTAATCGGACGAACTGACTATGGTAGTGAACTCTATGTTATCCCTGGAAGGAGAACTCGAAATCGTGAACGGCTTACTATATGATCTCCCGTCTTTCTCGAATCCCCAGAAAGCAAACTGTCCCGCTATATATTCGAATCTCCTCTCCGGCCTGAAAACAAAGGTCTTGATGCCGGGCGCTATCTCTGTCTTCTCCAGGAGAACCGCGTTTATCGTTTCGGGAGGAGTCATCGTCTCGGCCTCATATCCTTGTATGAACGTCCGGTCCGCTTGTACTTGATCTTGAGTATCTCGGCGGCGATCGAAAGCGCTATTTCTTCGGGCGTATCGCCTCCGATATCGAGGCCTACGGGAGCGTATATCCTTGTCTGGGTCAGACTGACTCCTTCTTTTTTGATCTCGTTCAGTACGGCGTTCACTTTTTTATCGGAACCTATCATCCCCAGATATTCCGATTCCGTGGTCAGCAGATCCCTGAGCACCTTTTTGTCCCCCTTATGCCCGTGGGTGACAATCACGCAGTAATGGT
This sequence comes from Elusimicrobiota bacterium, assembly GCA_016934855.1. GTDB lineage: Bacteria > CG03 > SLGR01 > SLGR01 > JAFGSA01 > JAFGSA01. The sequence continues at coordinate 15,394 of JAFGSA010000059.1, read as the reverse complement.
TCTTCCCTATACCGAGTTCTTTTACCGCTTTTTCGTAGGATACGGCTTTTACCTGGCAGGCATTGGGAAACCGTTTTTTGTCGGCGAACTCCCGCCTGTCATCGGCTACTATATAGGGAATCCCCAGTATGTCCAGTATACGGGAGAGGGCCATCCCTATGTGCCCCGCGCCGAATATCGCGACCATGTCTTTCGCCTTGAACACTTCCAGGAATATCTCCGCTTTCCCGCCGCAGGCCATACCGCTCTTATCTTCGGTGAATTCCACTTCAAAGGAAGCGTTCTCTCCGGACTTGATAGCTTTCATGCTTTTCTGTATCGTCATTTCCTCGAGATTGCCCCCGCCTATGGTGAACTCTATACTGCCGTCAGGGAAGATTATCATCTTAGAACCGCTCTTTCGAGGAGAACCTTTGCTCGAAGAAACTATCGTCGCGAGTACGAATTCGGACCCTCTCCCCGACAGTTCCGCCACCCTTTCCAGCACCTCGTTCTGGTTATTAGACATGAATCTTTTCATATTCCTCCGGTGTATCTATATCCTGTATCACAAAAGCGTCCTTAACGGCGACCCTTTCGACATTCCACCTGCCGTCCCTGACTACCGTTTTCGCTCCCCCTGCCAGAGGCGCAGACAAGAGCGCGCCGAATACAGTGTTTCTGAATATCACCGGATGCCCTCCTTTCCCGTTATAGCTTGGGACGAGTATATCGCAGTCCGAAGATCCGAATCGTTTAAGCATTGTTTCCAGTGTTTTTTCACTTACCTGAGGATGGTCTATAAGGCACACTACCAGCGCGTCCGCAGAGCCCCGCAGAACTCCCACTGCTTTCTTCAAAGAACTCAGCTGCCCTTTTTCCCAGTCTTCGTTTATAAGTATCTTCACCCCCTTCAGGTTCAGATTTTCATCTATATAAGAAGCTCGGGCGCCGAGGACGACGTATATCTCTCCTATACCGGCTTCCCGGAGCTTCCCCGATATAACCTCGGCGAAATTCCTGCCGGATAATTCCAGGAGAGGCTTTGGACGGCCCATCCTTGAAGATTCGCCGCCCGCAAGTATGACGCCGCAGATATTCATCCTGTGTTCTTTTCCAGGTAAGCCCGTGCAGAGGGCAGTTTGCTCTGCATGTATTTAAGTATGTTCTTGTTGCTGACCCTGTTTTCTCCGAAAAGGCACTCGGCCTGTATCGGTTCCGCCGGTATGCCGCTGTTCAAAGTCAATTCTTCTATTTCCCCGGCATTCATATCGTAGAGAGGATGAAAACACGTAACGCCGAACTCTTCGGCCAGGGAATCCGCTATCTCCATGTAATCGGGCGTCTGTTCCGGGTAATAGTCCTGCTCTCTTTCGAAACCGTCAGCCATGCTTTCAATGCCGTTTTTCCTGCAGTATATGACGGCTTCGCAGAGCATCGCCAGCTTGCATCCGCAGCACACCAGGTTCCCGAACTTTTTAATGTCTTTCTCCATCCCCTTTATCGCGATATCGCGGAACAACCGCGTAGAACTCATCATTTTCCAGACGCAGCGATCCGGGTATTTTTTCATTATCATTTCGGCTTTCCGGCGCGATTTCTCCAGCCCGGTCTCCGCCCCGTTGTCGAAGGTGACGAGTTCCACGGCGTAACCTTTCTGCAGGTAATAAGCAGCCGCTGCCGTAGAGTCTTTGCCGCCGGAAAACATAATAAGGATTTTTCTCATATTAATAACCCGGGAATACCTTTCAGAAAAGCCGCGCGCGGGCCCCCTTTTAATTCTTTTTCAGAAGTTCTCTCGCAAGTTTTGCGCCCTCGAAAATCGCCTCATATCCGGTACACCTGCAGAAGTGGCGAGAGAGAGCGTCTTTTATCCTGTCATCGGAAGCGTTCCTGTCAGCCGTGAGAAGGGCATAAAGTTCCATCACTATGCCGGGAATGCAGAAACCGCACTGAACGGCGCCGGCATCTATAAGAGCTTTCTGTATCGGGTGGAGCTTCTTCCCTGAAGTCAGTCCTTCTATGGTGACTATATCGGAACCTTCCATTTTTTTGGCCGGGAGGGCACAGCTTCTTTTTGCCTCCCCGTCCATCACTATGACGCAGGCTCCGCAGGACGCGTCATCGCAGCCCTTCTTCGTCCCCGTGAGGTCGAGTTTCTCCCGCAGAACGTCTATAACCCTTTCCCATCCTTCTATCTCGACTGTCCTGGGCACCCCGTTCACAGTAAAGTTTATTTTCTCCGGCATTATTTTCCTTTTCCCTTTTCTTCGATTGCCTTGAGCATCTTTTCCGGCGTGACCGGTATACTGTAGAGATCGATACCTACGGCATCGTATATGGCGTTGAGAACCGCAGGGGCCACGCCTATGAGCGGGTGTTCTCCTATGCCCCTTGCGCCGTACGGGCCTATTTCCCCGGGAGTCTCCACGAATTCCACGGTCTGTCTGAGCGGCGCGTCCTTCAGATTGGCAAACCTGTATTTTGAAAATACGGGGTTAAGCGCCTTACCGTCTCCCGAGAACCTGAGCTCTTCGTACAGCGAAGCGCCCAGGGCTATCATTACCCCGCCGACTACCTGGCCCCGTATCTGCCTGGGATTTATTACCCTGCCCACGTCGAAGGAAGAAGCGAAATGGTCTATAATTATCCGCCCTGTCTTCTTTTCTATTCTCAATTCGCAGGCCTGGGCCCCGAACGTGTATGTCACACCCATGCTGCCCTGCCCGTTGGCGTCCGGATTCGAATATCTGGGAAGCCTGGCATCGGCTGTCGTCTGCACCACCTCCCCTATGGTGATACCGTCATCGGTCATATAACCCCTGGCGAGGCTAGGCACCGGAACCCTGACGCTCGGATCGGACCTCAGGAACACGTAATCTCCGTCGTATTCCAGCATATCTATATCGCATTTCAACACGCATGAAGCCGTCTGCTTGAGTTTTTCTATGGCCCTGATCGCCGCGCGGTAGACCGCCTTGCCCCCCTGGATAGTGAACATGGAGCCGATGGTCTGCCATTCCCACGGCGAGAATTGAGTATCTATTTCGGTATATACCCTGATCCTCTCGGGCGCGATCTTAAGCGTCTCCGCGGCTATCTGCCTGACCACCGTCCTCAACCCCTGCCCGACCTCGGCGCCCCCCATGTTTATCGAGACGCTTCCGTCAACGTTGAACTTCAGGTAGCATCCCTTCGAAGAAAAGGGAGCGCCTTTCGGGGATTTCATGGAAGCGCTGAAACCTCTCCCGTAATAATATTCCTTATCCTCTTTCGGTTTTTTCGAAGAAAAGACTGCTTTCCTGACTATATCCGCGCATTTTTTCACATCCCCGTTGGTCTCCCACAGGTTCTCCCCGAGCGCCGTCTTCTTTCCGGGGCCCAGGTAGTTCTTGTCCCTCAATTCAAAAGGAGACATACCCAGTTTCCTCGCCAGTATATCCATGAGCCGCTCTACCGCAAACTGCGATTCCTGGTGGCCGTATCCCCTGAAAGCGCCTATAGGCGGGGTATTCGTATAAACCGAGTATCCTTCCAGAAGGCAGTTCGGGAACTCGTAAGTACCGGTGGAATTATGGGTAGACCCTCTCATCACGTGGAGTCCGGTGTCGACGAACGCTCCGGTAGAATGATACACTTCGGCCTTTATCGCGGTAAGCCGGCCGTCTTTCTTCGCGCCGATCTTCATCCTGGTGCGTATCCCGTGACCGATGAGCGAACTGATAAAATCTTCTTTTCTCGAAAGTATCCACTTTACGGGATGGCCTGGCACAAAACTGGCCAGGTATGCCACCGTCTGCTCTATAGTCACATCCGATTTATAGCCGAAACACCCGCCCACCTCAGGTATGTGCACCCTGACGTCCGATACGGGTACATTATATGTATGCGCGAGATCTTCCCTTATCACAAAAGGGCAGATGGAAGAAGACCATACTTCTATAGTGTTGTCTTCGTGGAACCAGGCAACGGCGCCGTGGGGCTCTATCGCGGCGCAGGAACCGAACGGGTAGATAAACTCCCCCTCCACCGTTTCGTCCGCTTCTTCGAATCCCTTCAGGACGTCTCCCTTTTTCAGGGTGTACCTGTCGGCTATATTGGTGCCGGCAACTGGCCCTATCCCCGGAAGATGCCAGTATTCACCGCTGTTCTCGTGAAGCAGCACTGCGTCTTTTTTAAGCGCGTCAAGAGCGTCTGTATAGACGGGAAGCGGTTCGTATTCTACCTTTATCTTTTTCAGGGCTTGTTTCGCCTGGTGGGGATTGCGCGCGATCACGGCAGCCACGGGTTCCCCCGTATAAAGCACTTTATCTACGGCCATCGGGGTCCTGTCTTTTACGTTGTCCCCGAACCTGAAACCACAGCCCTTTCCGGTCACGACCCTGACGACTCCCTCTGAACTCCCGGCGTCTTTCGTGTCTATCGAGACTATCCTGGCGTGAGCTCTTTCCGGCGTCAGTATCGCCGCATGAAGCAGCCCGGGGAATTTTATGTCATCTACGAACTGCGATTTCCCCGTGACTTTTTTTACGGCGTCGGGCCGTTCTATATTCTTCCCTATGTACTTAAAATCCAATTCACGCCTGCTTCCGGTATACCTTGTATTTCACGGAGTTTTCCGCCACGAGCCTTCCGTGGCTTATTACGTACCTGGGAGCCTCCTGGGCGCGCAGGGCCTCGAGCACGCTGTCTACGCCGAGGACCACGAGGTTCGCGGTATTCCCCGTTTTTATCCCGAACTTTTTTATCCCCATCGCTTTGGCCCCGTTAACGGTTATCATGTCGTAAAGCGTTTCCATCTCGCTTTCACCGGTCATCCACAAAAGGTGCGATGCCAGGAAAGCGACCTCGAGCATGTTGTTCCTTCCGTAAGGATAATATGCATCCGATATGTCGTCCTGACCTATACACACGAGCGCGCCTTCATCGAGGAGCTCCTTCACGCGCGCATGCAGCGGGCCGGTCTGCGGATCGGTGACTATACCTATTCCCGCCTTTTTTAGGAGCGCGACTACTTTCTGGAAATAAGGCCTGGGGTAAAGACACATTGCCCTTGCGTGCTGGGCCAGCACCCGCCCTTCCCATCCGACCCTGATGGTCTCCGTAGCGAGCATCTCCAGCGTCTTGAGAGTGGGATCGCCGGCATCATCCACCAGCATCGAGACATCCTTATTATATTCCCTTGCTATGGATACCATCTTATGTATATGGGTCCTTTCGTCCTCCTCCGTGTATTCTATCCAGGGGATGCCCCCCACTATGTCGGCCCCGAGGTCCATCGCTTTGCGCACGAGTTCTTCCGCGCCGGGCTCCCTCACGACCCCGTCCTGAGGGAAAGCTACGACCTGAACGTCTACTATACCCTTGAACTCCTCCCTCGCCCTGATAAGAGCCTTGACCCCTTCCAGGCGGGCCTTGGAATCCACATCGGCGAACGCCCTTATATGCAGGTTGCCGTACCGCGCGGCGAGCTCCAGCGCCTTCCTGACGTTCTTTATGATCCATCTCTCGTCATAGTTCGCCTTAACCCGGGCGGCAAGCTCTATGGCGGTCATTGCTTTTCCCATACCCTCCCCGTGATAGTCTTTCAGAGCCTTCTCATCCATCATCTGAAGGGTCCACACCTTGCACAGATGCAGATGCGCGTTGCAGTAGGATTCCGTGACCAGGTTACCGCCCGCGTCTATTGCTTTTCGGGGCTTTCCATTGATTTTTTTTGATATTTTCCCTATTTTCCCGGCTGTTATTTCAATATCGAAGAGACCTTTTTTGCCGCGCAGTTTCGCGTTTCTGATTAAGAGATCCATATCATGACTCCTTCCGACTTTTTGATTTAGTCTTATAATATAGAATAATACCCGTATAATTGTCAATCATATTATTTGACATGTTTTACGGTTAATTGTTATAAGATAATCTATGGATCTGGACACCATTACCGTCCTTGTCAAAGGTGGCGGCGACGTGGGCACGGGAGTCGCCCACCGGCTCTTTTGTTCCGGTATAAAAACGGCTGTTGCAGATCTTTCCAACCCTTCCTGCATACGCAGGTTCGTCTCCTTCTCGACGGCTATAACGGATAACAGCATAACGGTGGAGGGAGTCGCGGCCAGGCTCGTCCGGGAACCGTTCTCGTTTGACGGAAAGTATGTCCCCGTATTCACGATCGACAGGAAAGATATCATGGATTCCCTCAAGCCTGCGGTGATAGTGGACGCGGTCTTCAAGAACATACAGAAACAGCACACGATCAAGGGAGAAGCCCCTTTTACCGTAGGTTTGGGGCCCGGGTTCAGGGCGCCGGACAACATAGACTGCGTCATAGAGACGAAAGAAGGCCACAATCTGGGCAAAGTCATATGGTCCGGAGAAACGGAGAAATACACCGATGCTCCCGCGAACATAGACGGGTACACGTCCCAGCGGGTGCTCAGGTCCCCCGATACCGGCAGGTTCAAACCTCTTAAAAAGATAGGAGACATGGTCGAAAAGAACGAGCTCATAGGCTGGGTTAACAGGAAGGAGATACGCGCCGGCGTTCACGGCATAATCCGGGGACTGGTAGCGGAAGACATACACCTCGCAGAAAACGAGAAGATGGGAGACGTAGATCCCAGGAGCATAAAAGAATATGTCTTTACTATATCCGACCGGTCACGCGCAATCGGCGGCGGCGTTCTGGAAGCCGTATTGGCCTGGGCAGCGGGTCACTGACCCTGAATCATTGAAAATCTGCCGATTATCAGATATAATCTTCTAAAGCGATTTACCCGTAATCATGGAATATTTTTCACCAAAAAAACCGGAAGAAGCGGAAAAGATAAAAAACAGGCAGGGAAAAAAGAATGTCTACCTTGCCGGCGGCACTATTCTTAACTGGAAAAGCTGCCCTTCCGCCGATACGCTAATAGATCTGAAGAATCTCGGCCTTGACCGTATCTCCGTCTCCGGCGGCAGGATAAACATAGGCGCAACGGTCACCGTACAGGAAATAGCCGACTACCCCGGGACCCCGGGACCGCTCGCCAGGGCCGCGCGGACTTTCACCGGCAGAAATATCAGAGGCTCCGCCACGATCGGCGGCACCGTAGCCGGAGGATTCTTCGTATCCAACCTGCTTCCGGTCTTGATAGCTTACGGGGCGGAACTCGAGATCTGCCTCAACGGAAGAAGAAAAAAAACCGGTCTCAGGGAATGGCTCGATAAAAGAAAAGGCCTGGTCTGCGCCGTTACGATAAAACCGGGTTCGCGGAATGTGTTCGTTGAATGCGAGAAGATATCTGCCATAGACTTTCCGCTCATCGTGACCGCCGCGGGATTCGGACTGAAGAACGGGAAGATATCGGACCCGGTGATTGCAGTAAGCGGCGCCGCGGCCAGGATCGCCGTGATCCGGGTATCCGGCGCGATCGAAGGCAGAAAACCCGGGGAGATAGACAGGGAATTTCTGAACGAATCCGTACAGAAAGACCTCAGGGTTACGGACAATGTCAAAGCCTCGGCGGATATCAAAAGGCGGATAATCAAGGAACATATCTGCAGGATCATGGACGAGGCGTCATGCTTATAAGATTCAGGCTCAACGGCAAAAACATATCCATCGACCGGCCGGTCGGCAGGAAGGTCCTTCCCATACTTAAGGAACTCGGTATAAATTCCGTAAGGAAAGGGTGCGACGAAGAGGGAAAATGCGGCAACTGTTCCATACTCCTGGACGGCGTGCTGACGAACTCGTGCATGCTCCTTGCCCCGCAGATAGACGGCAAAGAAATATTGACCGTCGAAGGGCTCTCCGACGGCGGCAAGCTCCATCCGATACAGAAAGCTTTCATAGAAGCAGGAGTAGTTCAGTGCGGATACTGCACACCCGCCCAGATACTCGCCGCGAAAGCCCTGCTGGACAGGAAAAAAGATCCTCCAAAAGAGGACATCGCCGACGCCTTCAGCGGAATACTCTGCAGGTGCACCGGTTATAAGCAGTTTTACAATGTCTTCGAGATACTCAAGCACGGCAAAAAGGGCAGCGATTTCACCCGGGAGTACAGGAAAGGCTACAGGATAGTCGGCAAAGAGACACCGAAGATAGACGCGGAGCAGCTTGTGAGGGCGGAGGATTCTTTCGTGGAAGACCTTATACCCGAAAATGTGCTCCACGTGCATGTGCTCCGGAGCCCTCATCCCCACGCCGAAATAGTCTCGATAGACACCGAAAGGGCCGAAAAACTGCCCGGGGTGGAATACATACTGACGCACAAGAACTCCCCGAAAACATACTACACGCAGGCCGGCCAGAGTTATCCCGAACCCTCGCCGTATGACAGGAGGGTGATAAACAGGAAAATGCGTTTTATCGGAGACAGGGTTGCCGCGGTAGCGGCCGATTCTCCAGAAACGGCTCTTAAAGCGGCCTCCATGATAAAAGTCACCTACAGGCTTTTGAAGCCTGTCTTCTCCATAGACGAAGCCCGCGCGAAGGGCGCGCCCGTCATACACAAGAGGGATACCTCCATAGACCCGCTGGATATAGGCGGCGACCCTTCGAAAAATCTTGTCTGCAGCAACAAAGGCGGGATAGGCGACGTCGGGAAAGGATTTGATGATGCCGACATCGTAATCGAGCGGACCTACTCTACCGGGCATATACAGCATACTCCCATGGAACCGCACACATGCTATTCTTATATGCATAACGGCAGGCTTGTGATAAGGACATCCGTCCAGACGCCCTTCCACGTGCGCAGGATAGTAGCGAGCATCCTGGGCCTGCCGGAGAGCAAGGTCAGGGTCGTAAAAGAAAAGGTCGGCGGAGGTTTCGGCGCCAAGCAGGACGCCGGGATAGAGGACCTGGCAGCTACCCTGACTTACAGGACGGGTAAACCCGTATATATCAGGCTGACCAGGAAAGAGGAGTTCCTTTTTACCAGGACGAGGAGGCCTCTTAGGATAAAAGTTAAGATGGGTGCCACGAAAGCGGGGAAGATAACGGCGATATCCATAAATATAGCAGCCGATGCCGGGGCCTACGGGCCGCACTGCCTCACCGTGCCCATGAACGGATGCTCCAAGACGCTGCCCATGTTCAAGTGCGACAACATGGCATACGAAGTGAGTTCCTATTATACGAATAACATAGTGCCCGGCGCGTACCAGGGATACGGAGTGCCGCAGGCGAATTTCGCCATACACATGACAATGGCCGAGATAGCCGGCAAGCTGGGGATAGACCTGATAGAATTCATAGAAAAGAACATCGTGAAGACCGGTTACAGGCTCGAGATACTCAAGCAGCTTGGCGAAGGCAAGGAAGGGCTCGCCCAGAAGATATCGAGCTGCGGCCTGGGAGAATGCATAGAGAAAGGCAGAAAAAGGTACAGGGGATGGAAAACGGGCAAGTCGCGGACAAAAGCCAACGTTGTTACCGGGAAAGGGATGGCCATCATGATGCAGGGTTCGGGAATACCCGGGATCGACGCGGCCAACGCGACCATAAAGATGCTCGGTGACGGCACGTTCATGCTCTTCGTGGGAGGAGCCGACCTGGGCACGGGAGAGGATACGGTCGCGGCCAAGATCGCCGCGGAAGAGCTTCAGATAGACATGAAATCGATCGCTGTGACCGCGGCGGATACGGACACTACTCCGTTCGACAAAGGGTCATACGCGTCGAGCGGGACTTTCTTCACGGGGAGCGCCGCATACAGGGCCGCCAGCGAGATGAAGAGGCTTATCATATCCGCGGCGGCCGCGGTACTGGATGTCGGTCCCGGGACACTCAGCCTCAGATATCCCGGCGCGGTATACGCTTCCAAATCCAGGCATATATCTTTTAAGGACCTGGCCATCGCCACGCAGTCCGGCACGGGATGCGGACAGCTCATCGCAAGCGGGGCGTTCACGACGGACAAATCCCCCATCCCGTACGGAGCGCATTTCGCCCAGGTCGCGGTCAACACCCTCACCGGGAAAGTCGACGTTCTTAAATATTACGCGATACAGGACTGCGGCGTACCGATAAATCCCAACCTGGCCAAAGGCCAGGTCTACGGTGCGGTCATGAAGACGATCGGCCACACTTTCTACGAAGTCCTCAAGTTCGATGGCAAGGGCAACTGCCTCAATCCCAATTTTACCAACTACCCGATACCGGGGATATGCGATCTGCCGGAAGAATTCGACGTAGACCTTATCGAAGTGAGCGACCCTATAACTCCCTATGTCGGGAAATCCATATCGGAAATAGCCTGCAACGGCGCCTCCGCCGCCATCGGTATAGCGATAAACGATGCCGCCGGCATATGGCTCGACAGCTGGCCGTTCACTCCCGATAAGATCATCAGCGCGCTGAAAGAAAAACGCTAGACCTTGGGGAAAATAAAGAACTTCGATCATCTGCAGAACGCCTTGAAACTCCATCCGTACAAGGACGTCATATCCATTGTCGGGGGAGGAGGGAAGACCTCTACCCTCATACGGCTGGGCAACGAACTTTCCAACTGCGCCAAGCGCGTGATCCTTACGACTACGACGCACATAGAACTGCTCACGAAGTTCAATTTCATACGCTACCCGGGCGAACTGACCAACGGAATAATAGAAGAAATAGAAACGGGCATACTCAACAATCCCGTCCTGGTAGGAAAGCGACTCGTAAAGGGAGACAGGATAAAAGGCCTCTCTATAAAGCAGGTAGCCGGGATAAACAGGGAGGTCACTTTCGATTACATGATCATCGAAGCGGACGGTTCCAACAAGAAATCGCTGAAAGCTCCCCACAAGTATGAACCGCCCGTTCCGCCCAGCACGACGCTATTTATAGTCGTGATAGGCTACGACATAATCGGCAAAAAGCTGAACAAGAACAACGTGCACAGGCCCCAGCTCGTGGCGCGCATCCTGGACAAGCCGCTCGAATCGGTCATACAGCCTTCGGACATCATATCCCTGCTCAAACATCCCCTGGGACTTCTGAAAGGAAGGCCTCCCGCGACGCGCACTGTCGTTATTCTAAACAAGGTCAAAGAACCGGACATAGACGAAGCATCTAACCTCGCGGACGGTATAATCAGATACGGCCAGGGGATTAACTCCGTCATATGCGGACAGATAAACACGCCGCATCAGCTCCTGCTGTTTTCGTAGATCTATCTGGATATACTGGATATAAGGTTTCTAAGAGTCACTTTGTCGACAAAAGACTCTATCTTGAACTCGGCGCCGTGCAGGTACATGTCCTTTTTGTTTATCACCCTGTTCACTTTTGCCTTGAGCTTCATTATGAGAGGAAAAAAATTGCAGTAGATATCGTCGCCGGGATGGAACATTATGCTGCTCTCAAAGGAAAGTCCCCCGATGCTGATGTCCATTATGGAGACCCTGTCCTTTTTCACTATATTCCTGCTGGACGAGATGTCTGCCAGAGCCAGTGCCTGGTAGCGCTTGTATTTCCTTCTGTCCTCGTACATACGGTCACCCCCTAATCTTGTTACCCCCGATTATTACAGATATATATACTAATTAAATCAAATAATTTCAACTTTTTTGAAATTAAAAGGTCCCGAGGGTTATATAAAGTAAAAAAATGGAATAATTAAAATTTATATAATTATACCGGTTTTATCAAGAAATGTTCGGGAGTTCAATATATGTATCCAAGGGACACTCGATGAGGTATATTAAGACTATTATTCATTTCAATAGAGTAGTCTACTGTGATTTTATTACAGATAAAGCCCAAGCCAACACTAAACGACTGGTTTTCTGTTTCTGAAAGATTGATCTTGTACCCGGCTCTGAGAAAATATCTCTCCTGATAACCCAATTCAACGCCGGTCATATTGAGATATTCTTCTTCGTTGAGGTAATAAGCAACATCGTCTAATATGAGCAGACGGTATTTATTGAATTCTTTTATATATGAGCTGCCAAATTGGACGATTGTGGGAAGCGATTCTTCTTCGGATAAGTATTTAATTTTGGTGCCCAGATTTCTCACTGATAATCCAAGATTCAGTTTATCATTAATTAAGTATTGTGTCCCCATATCTAAAGCATAGGCGCTGGCTGTTTCACCGAACAGTTCTGAGGAGATCAGTTTCAGATTTACTCCGACAGGCATTCTCCAGATTTTCTTACTTGCTCCGAGTGTCCAGACTATCTCCCGCTTACCGACTTCTTTAACAAGTGTTCCATTGGACTTATAGAGTTCAATTTCTCCGGTTGAATAATACAGTATTGAAGTTGCCAGTACTAGGCTCTTGTAATCTTTTCCAATATGCAGATTCATGTAATTGTCTTCTGCATAGCCTCGTTGATACATTAGAGATGTATTCCAGCCTGTCAGGCCATAAATACCGGCAGGATTACAGTTAAGCAACGTAATATCATTTTCTAATGGAGTACATGTTTCGCCTAAAGCCGATATTCTGGAAGATACCGGGATCAGTAAAGTTGAAACAGCGGAAGATCCCGCTCCGACAGCGTAAAGGCTGGTTGCGCTAAGAATCAATATCAGTGATAAATATAGCGGCTTTCTCATCGCATTATCACAACTTTCTTTGTTTCATCGATTCCGGGGCCGTCGACTTTGACAATATAGACATCTGAGGAAACAATCTCACCACCTGCATTCTTGCAAGCCCATTCGATATAATCTTTTGTTCCGTCGGTATCTTTCGAGTCCTCCCAGACCAACTGACCGGATAGCGTAAATATTTTTACTGTTACTTTGCCGGATTTGTTTGCTTTGAATATGACCGTCGATGTCTCTCCGTTTGACGGATTAACATAGCCCTCAGCTCCGCCTAAAATTTTTACATCACCCTGCGGAACAGAAATTTTGTCTACAACGACATTGTATCTTGTTAAAAAAACTTCCTTTCCTGTGGTGTCTTCCTCGGAAAAATAAATTACTTTACTAAGACCAGATGAAGAAGATGTAATGGTACTGGATTTTACAAAATATATGCTCTTTTTCTCGAAATCTGTTGTTGTTTTCACATACTCGGTCGAAAACAAACTCGCACTCCCATCAGGCTGGATTTTATATATTCCTTTTTCACCATTGACATTTCCACCAATATAAAAATTCTCATCAGCGCATAAAACCATAGAACCCACCAAGAAACTATCAAATTCAGGAGATATACCAACTTTATCTAGAGTTTCTCCTGTATCCAATGATTTTTTAATTAAGGAATTGGATTTTTTTATGTAAATATTTTTATTGAAATCTAAAAAGATTTGACCATATTCAGATGAAAACTCCGTAACGTTTCCTTCTTTATCAATTTTATATACCGCCTTATTGCCATCGACTGTACCCGCTAAATATAAATCCCCGCTACTTCCTACTACTCCTGTTCCCACAATGAAAGAATCAAATGCAGGTGTTAATGAGATAGTATCACTCACAGTGCCATCTTCTATTGATATTTTTTTTATAGTTTCTACCCCATTAATCATATATAAATACTTCCCCGTATTGTCAGGAAATAAGCTATTACTATACAGATTTTCTGCAAGAAGTGTTAATTCACCAGAGGTAGTAATCCTATATATTCCTTTCACGCCATTTAATGTCGCACATATATACAGGTTACCGTCACTACCTGAGGTTAGGGTTCCAACATAATAAGAATCAGGTTTAGGAGAAATTATTACAGAAACCTCATCTACGGCTGCATTAACAATAGAAAAAAGCGCAACCACAATAAATAGTATCATCACCGAAGCAATTCTTTGTTTCATTTTTTTAAACTACACCTTATTTCTTGGTCTTAACCAAGATTAATAATCTGCAATATATCCTACTTGATAGACTATTAACGATATATAATACAACTCCGCGTTTTAAAAAAAACTTAAAACGCTTTTCGGAATTCTATTGTTTATTAATTTCTTTTAACTTCGCCTCAAGCTCTTCAATCCTTTTATGTAATTGTAGTATTGCGGAATAACACAAATCAGATTTTGCTCCTAATTTGTCATAATACTTCTTTTCACCGTCTGGACTGGTTTCTTTTATCATAAAAGGATATTTAGAATGGATATATTTTAAATCTTGTCTCGGGTGGCCATATTCATCTTTTTCATCAAGACAATTTGAATTTATATCTTCTATTATCTTTACTGCATCTTCGCTATTAAAACTTTCACAGGTTCCGTCTGAAATACATCCTGAAGCAACTATATCACCATTCACATCTAATTTATCACCCGGACTAGTAGTACCAATACCAACATCACCGGCATTAAAATATGTATCCGTTGAAGAATTAGCACTTATATTTACTCTTATGTTTCCTGCACTATTCCCAAGTGCTAATACGCCGTTTCCGCCGCTGTCAGCAGCAGTCAAGATAATTTCATCATCACTTGAGTTTTTACCATAAAATATTCCTGTGCTATTAGCCGCCACTTTAACCATAAGCTGACGACCACCAGGATTACTTGTCCCGATCCCGACAGTACCCCCCTGCATTATTATCATACGCAGAGTAGAACCGCCGTTCACTTCACTAAACTCAAGTCCGGTATCATCGTATGCGCCGATATCCCATTTACTGCCGCCATCTCCGTCTTCAAACCGCATTAGAGCGCCGCCTTCATTATATAAATGGAGTTTAGTACAAGGGATTTCAGTACCGATACCAAGGGTTCCGCTCATTTTAATATCGGAGCCCGTATCATAGCCACTGGTTCCTATCCAGTACACCATTGGAATACCCTCCTTTTATAATATAACTTTCTTCTCATGCCCCACTCTTACTTTCGTATCAATCCACACTCTGAATCCTTTTTCTCTTGCCCTTAGACAAAAAGCTACATCTTCTGTTGTAAAAGATAATATATTTCCCATTTTTTTACATATTGGCATAAACCAGGGAAAAGATATGCTTTCAAATACCCCTTTCTTTACAAGCATAAATCCCATACCTGAATAGACTACTTCAACCAGTTCATTAGTTTCCTTTATTTCTTTTCCCGTTAAAAACTGAAAATGCCCATGCTTCCCAAAATACTCCTCATCCCATTCTTTAACTGCTGCATAGTGCCTCCCGTCACTCATTACATAAATTCCAGATACTATATCTTTATCATGACTCAATAATCTTTCAAATTGCTGAGGTGTAAAGAAAATATCAGAATCTATCCACATTAGATAATCATAATCTATCTCACCATTGAAAGGTTTTTGATTTTCTCCTTTTCTTGAATCGGCGCCGAGACACATATTGCGTACATAATATATATTACATGATTCTCTTCGCGATACACCAAATGAGATATTGTTTTTAAAACAGTATCCTGCTGTTTGTGTCCATGAATCAAGGAATTTACCCGAAAAATT
Source organism: Elusimicrobiota bacterium (assembly GCA_016934855.1). Classification (GTDB taxonomy): domain Bacteria; phylum CG03; class SLGR01; order SLGR01; family JAFGSA01; genus JAFGSA01. The sequence continues at coordinate 66 of JAFGSA010000059.1, read as the reverse complement.
ACTGCCGGGAAGGCAGAAAAGGATTTTTTTGGCGTTATCCATACATATACATATACATATACATAT
>JAFGSA010000058.1 GCA_016934855.1 Elusimicrobiota bacterium | reverse complement strand
GGAACGCTTCAATGAGCTCGGTATTGCACCCGCCCTCGAGTTCTTCGCGGACAGGGCGCCCGTTTATCAGAAAAAGCACGTGCCCGTTGGTTCCCAGGGTCTGGGCCCCGCGTATCGCTATAAGCGTACGGTCGCTCATATAGGGCGTTGCGTCATTTATACTGGGTACGCGCCTTAAAATGTCAGCCAGTGTGGTTCCCCCGAACCTTTTTAATTCGTCTTTTGTGATCACGGTGATCACGCCCGCTGCGTCAGCTGCTTTTTCGGATACCTTGGATGCAGTAACAACGTCGAGGTCCATGAAAAGAAGATCTTCTCCCATGGCGGCGCTCAGGCGCTGCGGCAGGAGCATGCTGAAAACGATCAATGCAGGAATGATGATTTTTGTCATAAGAAATGCCTCCGTTTTTTATTTTCCTTAGTTATATAAGAATTGTATTAATTAGACGATAGAATGTCAAGAAATCTATCCTCATTTAAAATGCGGAGACTGCTCTCCCGGACAGGACCGCATCCGATATATGATATATTAATATCCGGATCTGTTATAATTTGTTATAATATTATAAATAAAGATGCCAATGTGTGTAAACAGGTATATCGAGTGCGGCAGAAGGATGAGATGAATATTTTGCGGGCCCAGGCGGATGAACGCTGTTAACCCGACAATAGAATGGAAAACGGTCGAGGGGCGCAGCTGCCTGTACCTTACCTTCTCCGGTAAGTTCACCTACTCTGATGGGGTTCCTGCCGTGAAGAAGATGACGGGCGAACTGAATTCAAGACCCGGAAAGAGCACCCTGATATTCAATTGCCTGGATATGGAAGGATACGACAACAAGGGCAGGATCGCCTGGCAGCATGCCATGACCGGCCTGAAAGACAGGATTTCGGATGTGTGGGTCATAACGGATTCCAGTCTGATAAGGGTGGGGGTGAACGTGCTGAAAGTGTTCACCAAATTCGATATCGAAGTAGTAAAAAAAGAGGAAGAGATAAAATTCTAATCTAACGCCGTTGCCGGGCGCGCGGATCCGCGGGTCATATCAGTTTTCCTATCACGCTGAACAGATGTTCGTCGCTTACCGGTTTTATTATATACCAGTCGGCGCGCTTCTCCCGGGCTTTATCGAAATCGTCGCCCATGTCCTTGCTGGTGAATATGATTATCGGGATATTCTCTGTCCGGGATCCGGACTTCAGCCTTTCGCATGTCTCGAAACCGTTTATCCCGGGCATCTCTATGTCCAGTATTATCAGGTCGGGGATTTCCTCCAGCGCGCGGGTTATGCCCGATTCCCCGTCATACGCCGTTATCACGCGGAATTCCCTGCTCTCGAGTTTCTTCTGCAGCATCTTTACGATAAAAGCGTTATCGTCTACTATGAGGATGGTCTTTTTCCCGGGTATTGTGTCAGCCATGGCGGAACCCCGCGATGCCCGGGTTTACAGGATTAAACATTGTATAAAGCACATTAATAATTTTAATTATTCTATATTAATAATCAATCGCCTCTTATTTGAGCTCTATGACAAAGATCATGTCCGGGTCATCTTTTACGTTGGCGGGCTGGTTCTCCCAGAGTTTCAGATAAATCCTGGCCGGCAGCCCGCTAACTGTCACATCCAGTTCAGGGATGAGAGGGCTCATGTTATTACAGCCCCCGGGATATCCGCTGCTGCCGCCGCAGTGCAGGAACTGGGATATCATCACGGCACTCCCGGAGATCCTCCGGGGCGTTATATTGTAAGATTCCCCGGGCACGATGTAGATGTATCTGAAGCCGAAGTCCCTGGCATTATATGCCGATATCAGGAAAGAACGCAGATCCGATGCCTTGAGTCCGAAAAGAGGCATGTTTTTCTTCCAGTAGCCGCTTATGTCATACGTTACCCCGGCCTCGCGTTCGCGCGGTTTCCATATGAGACTCTCCGGCACAGGGTAATTCGCTTCGGGTTTTCCCTTCGTGTTCACCGACCGGTGAACGTATTTCTCAGCCAGTCCCGCCAGCAAAAACGGATTAAGTATGAATCGGGATTCTTCGGAAGGACCGGCAATACTGTTCTCCCCCTGACCGTAATGGAAGACTCCCAGTATCCCCCCCCAGGGCTTACCGGAGAGTATCTGCCCGAATACAGCGTCCCGAGGCCGGTAGCCGCCGGATAAAAGGCCGGGATATTCCATTACCCGCTGTTCGCGCATGGAATATATATCCTCTTTTGTCATGAAATCAAGTTCTTCCGGCCGGTTGAGCGGGATATTTATCTCTCCCGTGATCTTCGAGGGTATTCCTATCGACAGGGTATTTACATCGGTCCCGCCGTTTTCTTCGCCGAAACAGTATAGGGCCGCGCAGATCATGCCGGCCGTAATCACCGCCATCGCCGCCGTATAAGAAAAAACAGGCATTTTCCTCATAATAAAATTATATTAAAAAAGCGTGTTTTGCCAATATGCTGCAGTCAGGCTGGAATGAAAAGCGAAAAATAGCTAATATAATATTTGTAATGGACAGCGAGGAGAAAAGAAAGTACAGGCGCCTCGAATGTTCTCTCGAGGCCAAGATGAGAATAGACGGCAAGCCCCGGTCCGTCGAAGTAACGGATGTGAACGAACACGGCGCGCGCGTGCAGGGCGGCATGAGGCTTCCTCCGGGTGAGAATACCGAGATAGAAATATTTTTTAAGGAAGACCTCAGATTAAAAGTAAACTGCAGGATAATCTGGTCATCGGTATACCTGTCCGGTTACGCCATGGGCATAGTATTCCCGGGCGCGGAAGCCGATGTTAAAGAAGCCCTTAAAAAATCGGGGTTCGGGTTTGAAGCTGTTCCAGCCGGCCAGGTCAACAGGCACAAGCAGGTATACGATTCCATATTCGAGAGCTACAGCGAAGAAATATTCCTTCGCAGGGTGGAAGAATTCGTAGATTATGTGAAAGAGAACGATCCGAAAAACAGCGAATGGGCCGAGCAGCTGTATAAAAAGTTAAAGAACATCATAGAAGAAGTGCTGGAAGAACTTAGAAAATGGGCGGAATAGCGGTCAGATACCAGATGCCGGATCCCAGATAATAGATGCAGGATGAAGGACAGTAATAGTAAGCATACCCGGTAAAATAAAAACAATACGGCTTAATCTACATATCACGCGTCACACTATACATAACTACACAGGGAGAATATGGGCAGTTTATTGTCATGCCCGGGACAGCATAATGCACCCTTCGGAGCAGTGCGCGGTTCTGGGAACTATGAATTTGAACCTCATGATATTTTCTCCTTTCTTTATACTCTCGCCATTGTTATGATGCCGCCCCGGGAAAAAAGATTCATAATGTATACGATGTATACGCGGTAAAACAATGAATTTTCAAGGCAATTTATATATAATCGGTTACTGATGGTCCGTTTCAGCAAAATATTAGTATATTTGGTCTGCGTTTGTTTCATGATTTCTTCAGTTGTGAAATATCCCTCGGCCGCAGGGCCGGAAGAAATTGCGCTCAGGCTTCCGGACGTCATGGTCGTGGGATCGCGTACGGGAGGAGGGGAGGCCAGGGATATAGATATATATACGAAGAGCGAATTTGAGGGCACGTTCCCGGTTTCGGCGGACGACATAATCGGGAGGTTTTCTCCCGTATACCTTAGAAACAGGGGCGCAAAGGGTGTTCTTCAGGATATTGATATATCGGCCGCCAGCTATGAGCAGTCGCTCGTGCTTTTTGACGGGGTCCCGGTAAACGACCCCCAGACAGGGCATTTCAGCATGAATATACCGGTGCCTCCATCCGCGATCGAGAGGCTGGAGGTCTTAAACGGGCACGGGTCCGTATCCCACGGGTCGGGCGCAATGGGAGGCGTTATCAATATCGTTCCGGGGGTTTCCGGAGGCGGCGACATGGTAACGCTTTACGGGGGCAGTCACTCGAGTCTGGGCGGGGAATTCACTAAGACAGGTTCCGCCGGAGAAGCCGGAAACAGGCTCTCCGTATCCTACATGGAATCGGACGGGTATCACCGCCAGACCGATTACAGGATTGTCAATCTGATGGATTCGGTAGAATACGGGGATTACAGGCTGCACGCGGGATACATGAACAAGGAATTCGGGGCGTATGATTTTTATACTCCGGGATGGGGCATGCCCTCGAGGGAGTACAACGAGGTATTCATGCTATCTTCATCAGCGAGGAAAAAGGCAGGAAGTGTCTTCGTGATGCCTAATATCACCTGGAGACGGCATTACGACAGGTATATACTGACGGTCGATGACCCGGACTTCTATGAGAACAGGCACACGAACGACGTGATAAACCTGCTCACTACCCTCAAGTACGGGGATTTTTCCGCTGGCGGGGATGTCAGATACGAATACATAGAATCCACGAATCTCGGCGATCATCACAGGGATATTTATTCCGTCTTCTCTGAATTCAGCTGTAATCCGGCCGAACAGGTGACTGCGACAGCAGGATTAAGGTTCGATGACATCTATATACCCAAGCTGAGTCTTTCCTGGAGGGCGGCTTCCTGGTTCAAGCTGAGGTCCGCATGGGGCCTTTCTTACAGAAGGCCTACTTTCACCGAGCTTTATTACGATTCGCCGGCTAATGCCGGAAACAAGGACCTGGATTCCGAAAAAGGGGAGAATAAGGAAATAGGAAGCGACATCAGGCTGAAGAGGAATATCGATATGGGAATCACATTCTATGACAAAAGGCTCTATGACATGATAGACTGGGTGGGAGAGACGCCCCTGGGCCCGTGGAAGACCGAAAACAAAGGCGATGTTACGATAAAAAGCGTTCTGCTGAGCCTGACGTATAAACCGGCCGGCGGCAGGTATTCCGTATACTATGCTTATTCTGATATGACCGATGCCGGTTCATATTATTCGAAATACGCGCTGCAGTATCTGCGCCACAGGGTGAATCTGCTCGCGATGACGCGCATATACAGGGATCTGTATCTTATCATTAACCTTGAATCCGCGGACCCGGAGAACAGGGATAAGGACGGGTTCAGCATAATGGATATCATGCTCAAGAACGATTTCGGCCCGCTAGAGGTGTTTCTTAAACTGGAAAACGTTACAGACGAAGATACCGGTGATTTCGACGGCATACCTTCCCCTGGGAGGTGGATGACGGCGGGGGTGAGATATTGAAACGGGTTGTAAGTGATAAGTTGTAAGCTGTGAGGGCTGTCTCATAATTCTCTGCTGCTGACAGCCCCCGGTCCTCATGATGCCCGCGGTGATTCTTTGTAAAACGCGGCAAAAAAAATATAATTGTCTTATGTTCGACGGTCCCCGATATCATGCAGAATATTAAGCCCGGCATATCCGAGAATAAAAATATTTTCGCAGACGGAGACAGGATTCTTCCTTTAATAGTCTTCATAACAGCGCTGATCCTGAGATTCGTCTATTTTTATCAGATAAGGGGATTCGGATGGACGTGGAACCCCTCGGGAGACGCGTTCTTTTACGACAGCTGGGCAGACGGCATCATCAGGGGCGGCTTCATGAAGGGATACCCCTATTACATGAGTCCCGGAATGGCTTATCTTTTGGCGGCGGTCTATTATGTTTTAGGGCATAACCTTTTCGCGGTACTCTTTATTCAGTTCATCGCAGGCTCGGTAAACTGCGTTCTTGTATATTATCTTGCCCGTATTCTCTTTAACAGGAAAACGGGCCTGATCGCGGGTCTGCTGGCCTGTGGATACGGGATGTCGTTCGTCCTGGAGAGCATTCCCGTGACCGCTGTCTGGATAAACCTGCTCAACCTGGCTATGCTGATACTGCTTCTTAAATCCCTTGAGAAGAATAACCGGCTTCTGGCTCTCGGGGCCGGTTTTGCGGCGGGGCTTTCATCGCTTTTCAGGCCGAGCGTTCTTCTTTTTGCGGTAATGCTGGCTTTGTGGAAAGCCTGCAGGGATATAAAAATGAAGAAAGGCGCCGATTACGGCTGGCTGGCGGCCTTTATCGCCGCGATCATAATAACCATATCACCCGTCAGCGCGAGGAACTGTATCGTTTCGGGCGAGTTCATACCGCTTACCGTCAGCGGCGGCATGAACTTCTATGTGGGCAATAACAAGACGGCAAACGGTTCGTACCGGGCTGCGGGATTCAAGGAAGTCTCCGATCCGTTTTTCATGGTATCCGGATACAGGGACAGGACATCGCAAATCGCAGGCAGAAGTATGAGTTACAGGGAAACCGACAGTTACTGGAGATCAAAAGCTTTCGGTTACATAAAAGATAGTTTCCCGGACTGGATAAACCTTGTTCTCCGTAAATTCGTCCTGTTTTTCAATAATACCGAGATATCTACAAACAGGAGTTTCCAGGTTTACAGGGGAGATTCCCCGCTGCTGTCGATGAAGCTCATATCTTACGGTTTTCTATGCCCTGCCGGCATCCTGGGAATGCTGCTGGCCGTGAAGAAAAAAGGGCGGACGGCAGTGATGCGTCTCTATGTATTGAGTTATCTTGCAATATGCCTGATATTCTTCACGGTGTCGGAATACAGGTATCCCGCCGCGGCGGTCTTTGCGGTTTACGCGGCGCATGCGATATCCGGGTTTCTTGAGAAAATAAGGCAGAAAAAACCGGGCACAGCCATGGGATATGCATTAGCCATGGGGTTGCTGTGCCTCGGGGCAAATGCCCCGGGAGCAATAGACATGAAGCCTTATTCGGCCGCCGCCCGCTATAACCGCGGCCTCATATATTACGAAGAGGAAAAATATCCCGAAGCCTTGTCGGAGTTCACGCAGTCGCTGAAAGAGAATCCCTTCAGCGCCGCAGCGCATAATAACATAGGCAATATATATTTCAACCAGGGCAGGTACGATCTGGCTGTCGAAGAATACGAAGAAGCGCTTCGGATAGACCCTTCCTGCGCCTGCGCGTACAATAATATCGGGAGGGTCTATCATGTATCCGGCCGGGAAGAAAAGGCCGTGACGTTTTACGAGAAAGCAGTTGAACTCGACCCCTCTTTCGCCCAGCCGTACTATAACCTGGGGATTATATACTATGCTGAAGGCAATAACTCCGCCGCACTGAAGATGTTCGGTGAAATGCTCAAATACAGGTACGACGAAGACGTGCTCAAGAAGATAAAGAAAATAAAAAAATGGAATTGAAAAGAATAGACAGAAGCCGGATGATATTCGCGATAATCCTCCTGGCTGCGTGCGCCGTGTATATTCTTAGCGCTGATTACAACTATATCGGGATATATAACGATGACGCCTGGTATATAACCCTGGCCAGGTACGCGGCCGGCGTTCAGGAGATACAAAGACCCGCGATGGAAAGGCCGGCGGGTTTTATATTGTTCCTTGTCCCGGTCGCATGGCTGTTTCCCGAAGGCATATCGGTTTACCGGATTGTCCCGTTTTTCTTTACTCTCTGTATCCTTACTGCGGCGTTCATATATTTCAGGAAATACCTGGATGTTCCCCGCCTGCTGGTACTTACGGCGCTTATCGGCTTTAACAGGTATTTCGTCATATATAGTTCGAGCGTGATGGCGGAGACGGCGTATATTTTCTTTGTTCTGCTGGCCTTTATTATCTCGAGAAACCGCGCGGACCCTGATAAACCGGATATCAGGCGAATGCTTCTTCTTGCGCTAGTATGTTCGTGCACGTTCTATATGAAATATCTGGGGATACTGGTATTTTTTTCTTTTTTCATCGATTTCTGCATAAGAAAAAGATATAAAGATGCCCTGTATCTTCTTTTTTTCTTTCTTGTATTTTCTTTCCCTTTTATGTATCACAGCGCCACGGTGACAACCGGCTCTTTAAACAAATACCTTGCTGAGGTGAAAGAAACCTACTCCAGGTCCGCGGCCGGTGTTTTACTGCTGAAAAACGCCGTGTATTATTTCCTGTGGGCTGCGGGCACCTGCATGATGAATTACGAACCGCAGGCAGGCGGCCTTTTTATAAGAAAAGCCGAGTCCGTTCTTATTTTCGCATTTTTCTGCGTTTTCATTATCCGCGGGATATTGATGAAAAACGGAAGGGAATCTTTCCGGCCGGCGGTGATATACACGGTCCTGCATCTTGCGCTGTATATGCTATGGGTGAATGTGGCCGTAAGATACATGCTCCCCATTATGCCGCTGCTCCTGTTTTTCTTCATAAGGGGAACGAAAGGGATAAAAAAGGGATTCTTCTACGCCGTCTCGGCGGTTTTGCTGCTCTGCTACATCAGCAGCGACGCGAAGATAGTAGCCGCTTCGCTTTCACATGAGAGACGCAGGAGTTCGCCGCTTGCGCCGTTCGATACGTATGAATGGGTAAAGGAAAACACGTCGAAGGATGATATTTTCTTCGGGCAGATAACATCGAGATTCTTTCTTTATACCGGCAGGGTCATGAATTATTCCATTGATTTCACGCTGCGTGACGAGTTTTATCTCATGCTGCTCTTGGGGAACTATGATTATGTCGCCCTCTTCTCTATAGAAGACGTTCAGCCGGGACTGGAATATTCGCTTACGCACGGACAATACGCCCTTATGCTCGGATACCTCGCGGATGAGACGAGGTTCAGGCGGGTGTTCTCGGACCCGGATGAAGAAACATCCATATGGGAAGTCAGGAAAAACCCGGACTTTGTTAAAGCCTGGCAGCGGTACCACGAGGGACTGACAGCATATTATACAGGCAGGAAAGAAGAAGCTGCACGTGTCCTGGAAGACGCGTTGAGGATATCCGCTGATTTCCCGTCTGTCGCGGCCGACCTGGCGAAAATATATATGGACTACGGAGAGCACACGAAAGCCTTGGACATAATAGCGCGGGCGCTTGATCTTTATCCTGAGAGCCTGCTTCTTCATATGGTCAGGGGAGAACTGTACATGCAGGAGGGCAAGACAGAGAAAGCCCGCGAAGACATCGGGAAGGCCCTGGCGATCGCCGGGACCATCGGCGCAAGAAAATACTACGGCAGGCTGAGGAAAGATATGGCCGCCCTGGAGCCGCAGGAAGGGGCATCAAAAGAAGTTCAGTAGGTTTTTTCGCTGAATCTCCGCTTCATCTCGCCGTAAAAAAATCCGGGTTCAAGCTCGATAAATTCCGAAGGATATCTGAAATACAGGAAAGTGCGGATATGCATGCACAGATGGCATGCGGAACTGTAGCTCGATTTATTGACATTGATATCGAATCCTTCTTTTCTGGCAAAGTCATATAATGAGCCCAGATCGCCGTTTATCAGGATATCAAGGACTGGATATTTACAGAGATCTATTCCGCGTCCGTACAGTCTTTTCAGGTTGAATCCTTCCCTGCGGCCCAGCATTATGCCGAAGCAGAATCCCGCGCAGTAATTACCCGTATTATCGATATGTGCGTGCGTTCCGGACGAGAGTTCATCCCTGCAGTTTTTCCCGAAAAAGTGACATGCCGGGTATTTTTCAAAAAGGTCCGCGAACAGGAAAGCCGCTCTGCCTGCGGGGTGGAGGTATATGATATTGAACATCTGGTAGTAGAGCTCTTCTTTTGTGAAGAAAGATATATAGTCCCTGAAAGGCACCGGCCTTTCGTCACCCGCTTTCCGGATGAAGCCGTAATATTCCGGATGCCATCCGAAAACACCGTCTTCACCGAAGACCTCCGTAAGGGCTCTATAGGCGGACCGGCTGTCTGTCCCGGACATGAACTCGTTATGAAACGGAGATATCGAAAGGAGCATGCGCCTGAGCCCTGCCTGTTTAAGGGATTCGAGGTTTTCCCTCATCAGACTTTCTGCGAGAAGCCTGCCGTTCGTCTCCACGTATTCGAGGCAGATCCTGTTTTTTATAAGTGCCTGAACGGTCTTTAAAAGGATCTTGATATCCAGCAGGGGTTCGCCGCCTCCTATGTGAACCAGGCAGGCCGGTATGTTTTTCCTTATCTCCCTGATTATCAGATCCAGTTTTCCGAAGTCTGCCGGCTCACAGACTGACGGCCCGGACGCGTACAGGCAGTGAAGACAACTGTTGTTGCAGCGATAGCCGGTTATTATGCCCAGGGAGTCTGCGGCGTCGGGTGTAAACAGCATAAATTTATTCTAGCAAAAAAAACAGGTATTGCAATTATTACTTGATCGGACGCTTCGATATGAGCCTGCAGCCATGCAGTTACCATTATATAATTAATATATTATTTTATTTTTATTGAAAAATAGGCTAAAATGTGTTATAAATATTTATCAATTATCCGTACAGGCAGGATGCCTGACAGGGGAACTTCTCCTGCGGACCTCCGAAAAGTCCGGGGGGAAGGCTTCCGTGTTTATATATTATAATATATAAACTTAATAATTTAATGTCAGATACAGATAAAGTCAAAAAAGAAGAAGAGTTCATCGAAGGCCAGGGGCTGGAGGAGACTAATATAAAGATCCTGATCGCGGATGACGACGAATCTTTAAGGACGACCCTTAAGCTCATACTCCTGGAAGAGAACTACGACGTGATAGTCGTGGGTGACGGCAAGGAAGCTATAAGCGTAATAGAAAAAGAATTTGTTAACATCGCCATTCTTGATTACCGCCTGCCGGACAGCAACGGGATAGAACTTGCCAGCGAAATAAAAGATATAAACAGGGATATACAGGTCATAATACTCACGGGAAAGGCTTCGGTCGAGAGCGCGGTAGAGGCTCTGAAAAAAGACGTATACGATTACCTGACCAAACCCGTCAATCCTTCGAGACTGAAAGAAGTAATACTGGGTGCGCTGGAAAAGCAGAACCTGGTCTTCAAGAACAGGGAATACCTGTGGTATCTGAAAAAATCAAAGATCGAGCTGGAAAGGCTGAACAAGTTCAAGGACGGACTGATATCGATGATATCCCATGACCTGAGGTCGCCTATATGCTCTATAAAGGGATTGAACCAGTCTCTTCTGGAAGGGTTCGTGGGTCAGCTGAACGACAAGCAGAAGGAAATACTCCAGACACAGAACGATGTTGTGGATACCATGATGGAACTGATAAACAGCCTTCTTGATATAAGGCAGATCCAGGAAGGAAAGCTTAAGATGAACAAGAAGGCAACGGACCTGAAAGAGGAGGCTATCAAGCCTACGATAAAACGGCTTACTCCCCAGATCAGCAGCAAGGAGATCAACGTCAATATAAAATGCGAAGAAGGCCTTCCCCTGGTGGACGGAGACCCTTCAAGGCTTGCACAGGTTATACAGAACCTCATCCAGAACGCCATCAAGTTCACGGGCAAGAACGGACATATAGACATAATAGTCGCGAAGAATGACGAAGATTACCTGGAAGTAACCGTAAAAGACGACGGTATCGGCATAGACCCGGATTCGCTCAATACGATATTCGAAGTCTTCTATACGACCGCAACGGAAGAAGATAAAGACAAAAGAGGGCCCATGGGAAGGGGTCTTGGACTGGCTATATGCAGGGAGATAATAAAAGCCCACAACGGAGAGATCTGGGCGGAATCCGAGGGACAGGGCAAGGGCAGTAAATTCATATTTCTTCTGCCTGTCTGGGAAGAATAAAAAATCGGGGGAGGAGTAGTCAATATGCCTCAGAAAAAACTGATATTAGTAATAGAAGATGAAGAAGTAATAGCTTCAATGCTCAAGGACAACCTGGAGCAGATGGGTTACGAGGTGATGGTTGCTGGGTCCGGGATGGAGGGGCTGAGGCGCGCCGAATATCTGAAACCGGATATAATAACGCTCGATGTCATGATGCCGGGACTGGACGGCATTCAGGTGCTGAAGAAGCTCAAGGATGGAGAAGACACAAAGAATATACCGGTGCTTCTCGTATCGGTTGCCGGGGATACCGAGAGGACCGAAGGGCTCAAGCTCGGCGCTGTCGATTTTTTCAAGAAGCCTCTTGATTTCCAGAGACTACATGCGCGGATAAAGTCCCTGACGAACAAGGAGACCATCATGGTGGTCGAAAACGAGGAGGAGATACTGAAGCTGATAGAACACAAGCTGGTTTCCATGGGTTATAAGGTAATAGGAATATCGGACGGAGACAAGGTTTTCTCGGTAGCGAAGGAGAAGAAACCGGATATGATACTTCTGGATTACCTTCTCCCTAAAAGGGACGGTTTCGAGATAATAGAAGATATTAAAAAACACAAGGAGACGGCCGATATACCCGTTATTGTATTCTCCGGTTACATATACGAGGATCTGAGCGAAAAGAAAATAATCGGAGTGAACAAATTCCTCGGAAAACAGTTCTCCGTCGAGGAGCTTGCGAAAGAAGTCGACGATGCCCTCAGGGAGAAGTCGGGGACCCCGGGAGGAGACGATAAAGAATAATGAGCAAGAAAATTCTGATTATAGATGATGACAGGATGTTCCTCAATACCGCGGAAATATTCATGAAAGGCAAGGGGTTCGAGGTAATAACCGCGGAGAACGGGGATAACGCGAACGAGATAATAGAAAAAGAGAAACCGGATACCGTTATCCTGGATGTGCAGATGCCGGGGAAAAGCGGTTTCGACGTGTGCAGGGAGATAAAGAAAAACGATGCGACCAAGGATACTACGGTGATAATATTCTCGGGAAAGATCGAGGCTATCGAGAAAGGATTCGATTACGGGGCCGATGATTGTTTCACGAAACCTCTCGACTGGAATACTTTTGTAGACAGGATCGAAGAGCTGAATTCGGCCAAGGATAAATAATCATGACGACAGGCAGAAAATCCGTATTTTTTCTGGCAGCGGGTTTTATAGTCCTTGCGGCCGTTCTGGCCGGCGCGGCCGGTATACCCAGGTATCTGAATTTCCAGGGCAAACTTACCGATGACGCGGGACAGGCAAAGGACGGCGAGTTCTCTTTCGTTTTCAGGCTATGTACGGATGCGGACGGGACGACGTCGGTATGGACGGAGACCCACGGCTCGGTTAACGTCAGCGACGGGCTTTACAGCGTCGTGCTCGGGACCGTCACGGCGCTTACCGGCGTGAATTTCAACCAGCCTCTATGGCTGGAGGTAAAAGTGGAGGGAAACACACTGCTGCCCAGGTACATGCTCACCGCCAGCCCCTATGCGCTGGCCGTCGGCACCATGACCGCGGGCATCAGCATGGGGAACAACAAGATACATAATCTCGACGAGCCGGATCTCGACGCCGATGCCGCCACGAAAAAGTATGTCGACGATACAGTGGTGGCGGGGGGCGACGGCCTCGGTGACCACGAGGCGTCCGAGAAGCTGAAAATGAACGGATTCCAGATAGTAAACTGCTCTTCTCTGACGATAACCGGGGCCAACGTCATACTCAAGGCGACCGCCGCCTACGCCGTGAACGGCGATGACCTGGGGAGCCACAAGGCAAAAGAAAAGCTGAATATGAACGGAAACCAGATAGTCAACTGTTCTTCCATAACCATAACCGGGGCCAACGTCATACTCAAGGCGACCGCTGCCTACGCGCTCTCCGGGACCGGGGATAACCTGGGGAGTCACAGCGCGGAAGAAAAGCTAAAAATGAACGGACACCAGATAGTCAACTGTTCTTCCATAACCATAACCGGGGCCAACGTCATACTCAAGGCGACCGCCGCCTATGCCCTGAATGGCGACGACATGGGAAATCACAGGGCGAAAGAAAAGCTCAATATGGCCGGCTTCCAGATAGTCAACTGCTCCTCGCTTACGATAACCGGGGCGAATATCATCATCAAGGCGACCGCCGCGTACTCCCAGAACGCCGGTCTTTTGGACGGACTGGACAGCGCGGATTATCTCAGAAAAGACGGGAGCATCGCACTGACCGGAGACTTGGATGCGGGAAGCAATTACATAACAAACCTTGCGACTGTCACGTTCACCAACAATGTGAGCATGACGACCGACGGGGCCATAGGGCTGGTCATCTCGTCCACTCTTACCGTAAAAGGGGTGGTTGTGGGCTCGACTTTCGTGGCAACCGGTGCGGATATAGCCGAAATATTTCCTTCTTCGGAGAAACTCGAAGCGGGGGATGTCGTGTGTATATCCAGGGATGAAGACGAGGAGATAGTCCTTAGCAGAAAACCGTATGATACGGCGGTGGCGGGTATCGTCTCGACAAGCCCGGGATATGTGCTGAACGGGTCGCAGAAGGGGTATAAGCTGGCGCTTGCCGGAAGGGTTCCGGTAAAAGTATGCGATGAGAACGGTAGTATCGGGCGGGGGGATCTCCTGACAACTTCTTCCAGGCCAGGTTTCGCGATGAAAGCGGATGAAAATAAACCGGGCGCCATAGTAGGAAAGGCCATGGAGAAGCTGAAAGGGTCCGAAGGCAGGATCATAGCCATAATAACGCTCCAGTAATGATAAAGAGAACGCTGCTTACACTGATATTGTCAGTAAATATCACCTGCTACGGTATGTGCGATAAAAATAAAACGGCGGTGATAGGTTCCGGGGGGGCGGAGGAAGCGAAGGCCGGGAAGTACGTGAATGAGACAGCCGTGGTAGGACAGCTCGTATCGGGCAGGAGCAGCGAGAATAAGAAGCACATGAGCGTATACGCGGGTTATGTGCCTGCTTTTGTCAGGATAGAAGCTACGGATATCGTATTCTACGATCCTTCGCCTGCCGAAAAGGACGTAAATAACGAGAGCAGCATAACCTGTAAAATAACCATAGAGGCTTTCAGCAACAACATAGATACCGGTACGGTCCGTTTCAGGATATCCAACTCCGGCAGGGATACTTCGAAGTTCTCCGCCTGGTATACCGGTGCGAAAACGGTAAAGAAATACAGTAATAAAAAGATAAGGTATTCGATCACAATACCGACATCGGCAAACGGGATGAAATTCAAGCCGGGCGACGATAACTATATACAGTGGAGATGCTGGGACAGCGGGAATAACTCCGAAGAATCGGGTATGTATAATATCAGGCTCAGGGAGATGGACTTCGAAATAATACAGCCCCTTGATTTCTCCAGCCTGCACCCGGTTTTCGAGGCAAGGTTCAGCGGCCCGCTCGACGAAGACACAATAGATTTCGAAGTTAACAGAGTATCCGGGGGGAAGCTCCTGGATTTCGGCGACCCGGACGATTATGACAGCGGGACCGGGATATACAGGAAGAGGTGGGAGGGCGCGGATTTTACGGCCGGCGAGAGATACGAGCTCACTTTAAGCGCCAGGGACACGGGCGGAGAGAAGCTTTCCAAGAGCGTCACTTTCACGGTGAACGAAGGGGCCATAGCCGATCTCATCCCGTACCCGTCCCCGTTCGATCCGTCGGACGGGGCCGTGATAAGATACGTCCTCGACGAAGACGCGGTCGTATCGATATCTTTCTATGACACCGCCGGGGATCTGGTGTACGTGCTAGTGAGCGAAGAATCGAGATACGCCGGGCTGAATGACAGCGACAAGTGGTTCGCGACGAATTACGCCAATAAGAGACTTGCCAACGGCGTGTATTTCTGCGAGGTAGTCGCCGAGGATTCCGACGGAGAACACAGGAGATACACGGCGCTGGCCGTGTTAAGAAGATGATAATAAGACTGGCGGTATTGATACTGGCTTTTGCCGCGGCGCGGGTTTCTGCCGGCGTTGACCCCGCGGCTTTCCTCGATATAGGAGCGGGAGCAAGGGCGATGGGTATGGGCGGGGCCTTCACGGCGGTGAGCGACGACGCCACGGCGAGCTACTGGAACCCGGCCGGCCTGGCGGGGTTAAGCGGATTCCAGGGTTCGTTCATGTTCCAGCGGCTTTCGGATGCCGAATGGCCCGGGATGGAAGATATCGCTCCTAAATATAATTTTTTTAATTTTGTAATGCCGCTTGAAAAAACAAGGCTCATGAGCAGAGGTTCCGCTGCGTTATCTATAATATCATACGAGCTGGGTGATGTGCCTCACACGTATATAGACTCATCCGGGTCGCTTTACAGGGGCGTTTTTACCGATACCGAGAGAGCCTATTTCCTGTCTCTGGGTTACCCGCTGATGCCGGGCGCGCTGTCCGTGGGAGGAAGCCTGAAATACCTGGCGCAGGATTTCTCCGGCATATCCGGGGGGTCGGCCTGGGGATGGGACATGGATATGGGGGCTATCCTTACGCTGATGCCGAACCTTAACCTGGGGGTGATGGCGAATAAGGGGGTCGAGATGAATTGGGAAGGAGGGCATACAGACAAAGGGTCCCTGCAGACAAAAGTCGGGGGGAGCTACAGGTACCCGCTGAATGACAAGATGGCTCTTCTGGGCGCTTGCGATTTCATCCAGAAGAAAGATACTCCGCTGAAGACATCCGCCGGAGTCGAATACTGCTATCTTCCCTATATAGGTTCCATCGGCAGGCTTGATACCGTGAGCCTCAGGGCCGGCATCAACAAGCTTACCCTGGAAAACAGGTACGGCAACATAGGCGACCTCAACAGGGATATCAACTGGAATATCGGCGCCGGGATGAAGTTCAAGGTATTTTTAGTGAATATGCAGCTGGATTATACGTTCAGCTTCCAGCGGCTGGGATCAAAACACAGGGTCTCTCTTATAATGGGCCTGCTGGGAATATGATCAAGTACGGAGGCGTGTAAAATGATAAAAATAGCCAGATGCTTTACGGTTTTTTCGATTATCATCGTTCAGCTGTCGCTGACATGTTCTTTTGCCTTCAAGGATGTCAATACCGAGGTCAACACGGCAGTGGAAGGGTTCAACCAGGAAGGTCTTTTCGGGTTTTTCATACACAGGTTCGGGCAGGACCTGTTCAGGCCGGACGGAACGGTGAGCAGGGCAGACCTCATACTGGTACTCAACGAATATCATATACTTACGAAAAAACTCATAGCCCAGGACAGGGAAATAATGCGGCAGCTGGACACCATGAAAAGCGGTGATTCGTCAGCGAACATGGATAATATACTCAGAGAATTCCAGAAAGTGCTGGACCCCATGCTGAAAAACTCGATGACCATAAAGACCCTCAGCCAGAAAGTGGCGGCCGCGGAAGCGCGGACTGTGCCGGCTCAGGCCGCCGCGGCAGCCGGCCCGGACAAGACGTACGTGGATGCGGAAATAAATAAATTAAAAACGGAGATAGCTGACCTGAGTTCCAGGCTTGAGAAACTTAGCCAGGAAGCCGCGTCTGCCCCGAGTCCGGAAACCGGCGCCATGTCAAAAGATGACAATAAGAAAATAGGCGTTCTGAAGGCGGAAGTCAACGGTTTGAAAGAGGATATAATAAAGCTCAGGACGGTTGTAAACAAGCACCAGAAGGATATCTACGATATAGTGAAAGAAGAGAAGGTCTCGTCTCCTCCGGCTAAAGGACAGGATATATCGGGAGGCGACCTTGCAAGACTTGACCAGAAGATAGACGAGCTTGATAAGAAAATCCAGGCAGTAGACAGGAAATCTTCGGATAAGCAGCATAGCGCGCTGACAATGCTGGCATCGGATGCGGGCGGATTTCCCGTGTGGGCGCGCCTGAGTATGGGGTTTTCAACGCTCATATTACTTTTTATGGCGAGATAATACAAAAAGTAAGGAGATATTAATATGCCAAAAATAGTCTTAAAGAACAAAGCGGAGATTTTGAGGGAATATACTTTCGGCAAAAAAGAAGTATATGTAGGCAGAAACCCGGATAATGACATAATAGTAGACGATAAGTCCGTTTCAGAGAAACACTGTGTTTTAAGATACGGCGAAGGAGGTCTGGAAGTTGAGGACCTTGATTCGGCGTTCGGTACGGTAGTAAACGGGGCTAATATCAAGAAACAGCAGGTGGTACCCGATTCCGAAATCAGGCTCGGGAGCCACAGCCTCGTGCTGAAAGATGCGTCAGGAAAGGGGCCCGGCGGAAAGGAATCCGCCTACCTGCTGGGAGTCCAGGGAAAGATGGAAGGCAGAAAATACGAACTCATGCCCGAGACCACCAGGATAGGCCGGTCGGAAGAATTCAACGAGATATGCATATCAAAGGATTTCGATAAGAGCGTGTCCAGGCGGCACGCTACTATAGTGCGTTCCGGAAACGACTTTACGCTCACTGACAAACGCAGCAAGAACCGCACTTTTGTGAACCAGAAGCAGGTAGGCAAGGAGGACGAGATCAAACTCGAAAACAGGGATGAGATCCTTATAGGCAAGAGCATATTCAGGTTTATGATCGGAGAAAAGGAAGATTACTCGCTCCCCAAGAAAGCGGGAGTGTTCTGGGTAAGGTTCTTCCCGAAGTTCAAGAAACTTCTGATGCTTCTGATAACCGCGGGATCTGTCTTCTCGATCTACAAGGGCTACGAAGGTATATCCGTACTCGGACAGAAAGCCCCGGATATAAACCTCAAGGGCATAACATGGTCGCCTGAAGGGCTGGGTTTCACCGGCTATGAAGATGATATGGGTGTCATTGATATAACCCCGTCGCCCTCGGTAGGCGATATCAACGGGGACGGCACCAATGAGGTCGTGATGAGCGCCGCCAGCGGCAAGGTATACTCGTGGTTCGGTAATTCCGGCAGGCTGATGTGGTATAAGAGCATAGGCACCTCGCAGCTGACCTCGCCTTCGCTTGCGGATATTAACAACGACGGGATACTGGATATAGTGGTGGGTTCGGATGATTCCAAAGTGTACGTGCTTGACGGAATATCCGGAGAACTTATATATATCAGCGATTTCCTCGGCGGCAAGATATCATATGCTTCTTCCCCCCTGGTAAAAGACTTAAACGATGACGGGTTCAGGGATATAGTGGTAACCACGGACGACAGGGTAGTATGTTTTCTGTATTCCCCCGCTTCAGGTGCCCACAAGCCGTACCAGTTCAGGACGCCCGAAGACATACTCTCGTCTCCCGTGTACCTGGGAAGCGACCGGACGAAAGGATACATAGCAGTCGGAACGAACGGCGGAAAGATATATCTTTTCAACGCGGCAAACCCTGAAAACAGGGAGGTTGTGGATATTACCAGTAAGATCAATATGATGGAAGGGGTGGATCTGGTGCTGAACGAGATATCTTCGGTACCGGCAGCCGCCGACCTTAACGGCGACGGAACGGATGACCTGGTTTTCACCACAAGTTCATACTATATAGTAGCCATGGACGGCAGCGGGGACCACGCGATATTATGGACCTACAAGATAAGGCCCTACTCGACGCTGGATTCCCCGATAAGGTATTCTTCTCCCGCGATCACCAGATTTGACGACAAGAACCAGACGGTCGTGGCGCTGGGATGGGCCAACGGGAGAGTACTCGCGCTCGACGGGGCTTCGGGCGAGCTCTTATGGAAGTATTCCATAGGAGATGACACCAGGATACTGTCTTCCGTGGTAGTAGCGGATTTCAATAAAGACAAGCTCATGGATTTTGTCTTTATAAACGAGCAAGGCAAGATACTAATAGTGAAAGGAGGAGTGCATTCCCAGAACGATATGCTCCTCGGGAGTTATTCGATCAGCAAAGAGATAACGTCGACACCGGTTATCGCCGACATAAACGGAGACGGATATCTTGAAATGCTCGCGTCTTCGATGAAGGACAGCATGAGCATGCTGGGAACCTCCACCAGGGTGTTTAAAAACCAGATAATATGGGGCAGCTTCCGCGCCGACGAAGGGAACTCGGGGAGTTTCTTCTCCGACCAGAAGGAAAAAACCCAGATGTTCTTCGCATATATGATAGGCGGCGCGCTGCTGATAATAATCACGTTCCTGACGGTATTGGTAAGGAAGAAGAAAAGGGTCTCCAGGAGACCCGGGGCGGTTAACATAAAATGACAATGCAGCTGGAATACGCGGTAAAAACAGATATAGGAAGGAAGCGGCAGCTCAACGAGGATTCCTACGGGTTCAGCTCTGAGAAACAGGTCTTTTTCGTATGCGACGGGATGGGCGGTCATGCGGCTGGAGATTATGCGAGCCAGACCGTCGTAGAAACGATAAGCAAGCTCATAAGGCTTGAGCCCGATGCGGAATTGGCGCGCACGATAATCCAGGAACCGGGGTATATCCCCCCGGAATGCAGGCAGTTTATATCTCTTATAATGCTCGCCAACAGGAGGCTTCTCAAGCTTGCGATGATGTACCCGAAGCTCCGGGGCATGGGTACGACCATCACATCGGTTTTTTTCAGCGAAGGTTTTGTCAATGTCGTGAACGTGGGAGACAGCAGAGTATACAGGCTGAGGGACGGGAACCTGAAACAGCTGTCTACGGATCATACCTGGATGGAAGAACTCCTGGAAGACGGCGAGCTGAACAAGCAGGACCTGGACACTTTTAACAAGAAAAACGTTATAACGCGCGCCATAGGCACGAGTCCGAACGTTCAGGTGGACTGGAAGGCGTCGGATCTCAAGGAAGAAGACATCTATCTCATGTGTTCGGACGGCCTGTACGGTGAAGTGAAGGATGAAGCCATACAGGATATCATGCGAAGGAACTCCGACGATCTGAAGCAGGGGTCAGAGGAGCTGATCAGGGCGGCAAACGACGGGGGCGGCGCGGATAATATTACGGTTATCCTCGTGAAAGTGAAGAGTCCGGCGGGGGAGACATCCGGGGGGCTGAAGACGGAAGAAACAGTAACCTTGACGGCTGACAAGGATAATACTGCCAGGATAGACAGCTATATCGACAAATATTATCCTCCCTCGCGCACAAGGGTGCCGGAAGGCATAGAAAAAGAGAAACAGAAGATACATCATAACTCCTACTTTATCACTATGATTGCGGTGATGCTCCTGGTCGGTGCGGTAGTGCTGATAAAAAAGCCCTGGGTGCAGAAGCCCGTGGGCAGCGAGGCTATGCAGAAAAAATGCGATATACTCATAAGGACCATGCCGTCCGGCTCGGAGGTCTCGATATATTTTAACGGCCAGATGCTTTCCAAGAAGATATCCCCGGCGGATTTCCTGGCGCTCGAAGAAGGGGATTATGAGATAAAGATAAGCAGGCAGGGGTTTTCCGACAAGGCTCTTACCGTAAGAGCGGTGAGAGGCCGGCAGGAAGTCAGGAATATCCCCCTGGAAGCGATGAAGAAGCTCGAGCTGTCGCTTGGAATGAATCCGGGTTTTGAGCCTACGGACGGAGTATTGCTGGACGGCGAACCTATCAAGTACTACGGCGTACCCCTTACCGTACAGAGGGTCGGCATAGTCGGAAAGATCGTTGACATATCACAGGACAGCCATCTGTTCCAGGTAGGGTCGGCGACCAGGACCATAACAGTGGGTTCTGATCAGGGCATGGTAAAGATCAAGCTTGATGAAGGTAAGATAGTGATAGAGGAAGGGGAATAAATTTATCCTTAAATGAACGCTAGGAACCTTGTCGATAACAGATACCTTCTGATAAAAGAGGTCGGGATAGGCGGTTTTGCCACGGTCTACAGGGCCTGGGACACGACTCTGCAGAAGTTCGTCGCTATAAAGAAGATACACGAACAGTACTCCAATAACGCCAAGCTGGCGGATATGTTCAGGGCCGAGGCGCTGAATACCGCGAAACTGGAGCATGAGAACATAGTAAGGGTTATAAACTTCATAAAGGACCAGTCCGGGAACCTCTATATAATTTTCGAATATGTGAACGGCGTGACCCTGTCGTATTTTATAGAAAAGTGCCGCCGCAATAACGTAAATATCCCGCATGATTTCACCCTATACGTGATTTCCGAGGTCGTCAAGGCTCTCGATTACGCGCATTCGGTCAAGGATGAGCTGTCCGGGAAGCCGCTTAACATAGTGCACAGGGACATATCCCCCGCGAATATAATGATATATTACGACGGGAGGATAAAGCTGACCGATTTCGGCATAGCCAAGGCGGGAGATACCCATGTGAGCGTATCCGAAAAAGGGAAGCTCGGGGGAAAGATCTCATATATGTCCCCGGAACAGGCCAGGGGCGACCTGGATATAGATATCCGTTCCGATCTGTTCAGCGCGGCTATAATAATATACGAGATGCTGACGGGACAGAAAGCCTTTGAGGCGGATTCCGAGGCGGAAACGCTTCAGAGAGTAAAGACTGCTTCCTATGATGCGGCTAAGCTCAAAAAGCTGCAGATCTCGAAAGAAATACAGGAAATAATAAAGAAAGCCCTTCAGAAATCCCCCGACAAGAGATACCAGACTACGATAGAGATGTTCATAGAGATCAAGAAATACCTGAGCAAGACCGCTACCACCTATGAGCTGGGCAAAAAATATACGAATTTCATCAGGGATTTCCTCAAGACCGAAGCGAAAGCCGCGGATAAGGAAAAGGAAGACGATCTTAAGAAGATATTCGAGGGACCCGGAGCGGCGGCGGATCCCAAGCCGTCTGCCGTTACCGGCAGCGTTAAGAGCGCGCCTGCTCCGCAGGGTAAAAAGGCTGCGGAAACCCCCGGGCAAGAGCCTTCTGTCGAAGATATAAGGAGTATTTTCAGAAAAAAAATAAAGCTGGAACAGGAAATAAACGACAAGATAGAGATAGATAAAAGAACCCAGCCGCGTATGGGGCCCATGGATTTTGAAGAAAAAGAGAGCACCCCTGCCGCCAGCCCGGTCCCGCCGCCGGCTGCAGACATTCCGCTGAAGGACGCAGGAGTGCTTCCTCCTGGCGGGGATACTGGGATAAGGGAAGAAGAAAAACCGCGGCCTGAAAAGAAAGCCGCAGCGGAGGAAAAAGAAAAAGTCCCGCCGGTTAAAGAGCCGGAAAAAGAGGAGAAAACCCCGCCGCCTGCCGGGCCTGCGGAAAAAATGCCTGAAGAAAAGCCCGCTCAAAGAGAAGATTCCGCTCCCGCCGCGGCCCCGGAGCATGCGGAAAAACCCGCGGAAGAGGAAAAACAGGAGACGAAGGAAGAAAAGAAGGCAATGCCGGAAAAAACCCCCGGCGATGTGATAAAAGAAAAACCCGCAGAAGAACCGCCGCCTGCCGAAGCTCAGGAGAAAATAGAGCCGGAAGAAGAGCTTACGCCCGTAGAAGGTAAAGTGAGGCCGGTGAAAAGGAAAAAAGAGACCGCTTCTGCTGAGGAAAAACCGCCGGAAACCGCCGAGGAAGCACCCGCACCGGAGAAGGACGACGGGAAGGCAGAAGAGAACCATCTGGAAGAGCTCGGCGGAGGAGCTGTTTCCGAACTGGAAGAGTTCAATATATCCGAAGAAGAAGAAAAACTTCTTAAAGAAGAAAAAACCGCTGCTTCGGCCGACAAGAGGGAAGAAGCCGAAAAACTTGGACTGGTAGACGAAGCACTGGAAGGAGCTCCGCCTGCGGCAGCGCCTCCCGTAATACCCAGGCCGATGAAGGATGAGCCCTCGGAACCCGAACCGAGCGGGGAGAAAACGGTTTTTGACTTTGTTCTTGATACCGCGAAAAAGCACAAAAAGATATTCATATCGGCAGCCATAGCGCTTGTCCTGGGATCGGCAATCTATTCCGGCATAGATACGTATTTCCTCCTGACCGGGTGGGGGATAAAGATACACAACATGATATGGCCGCCGGCTCTTCAGGTTGACACTATACCTTCCGGGGCGCAGATACAGCTGTTTGACAGGAACAACACAAATATAATCGAGAAAGGCGGATACCAGGACATGACGCCGTCTTTCATAAGGGAGATACAGCCCGGCGTGTATACGATGAAACTGAAAAAAGACGGTTTCAGGGAAATAGTGAGGAATGTCACGGTATACAGCGAGATCGATGAGAACAGGGATATCTCGATAGCAAGGGCCAAGAAGATAAACGGTATTTACACCATACCCTTCGAAATAGACCTGGAAGTGGATTCTGTCCCTGCCGATGCCGATTTTTTCCTTGATGACGTAAAAATAGGAAAGACCCCGGTGAAAATAACGGTGGAGATCGGCAAGAGCAGCCTGCGGCTCGAAAAAGAGGGTTTTGAAACGCTGGGCGAGGGCACTATAGGCGGAGAAAAGGCCAGGGGGATATGCATGCTCAATACCATGCTCTCGGCTGACAGGCAGCAGGGTGTTGACGAAAGGTACTGGAATATAAGCCAGGCGTCGTCCGAAGGCGGCGGCTCGAAACTGGTAATAAAGGGCGTGCTGTGGAAAAACTACAGGATAGAATCCAAACCGCCCGGCGCGCAGGTATTTATAGATGATTCGCCGCAGAAGGAAGGAGATACGCCTCTTGCCAAGGTCGCTCTGACCGCCGGCAAGATCCATGCCGTGAAACTCTCGAAGGACGGCTTCGAGGACTGGCTGACCAGCGTAGACGTCGAACTTGGCGCGGAAGAACAGGTGACCGCCGTTTTAAAGAAGATAATAAACCTGACAGCCTATGAAAAGGGAAAATCCAGGAGCGACATAGGTGCGTATGTCACCATAGACGGGACCGACAAAAGCGGCAAAACACCGTTCGAGGTCGCTCTGCCCGTTGGGGAATATTCTTTCAAGTTCACAAATGAGCCCAGGTATAAGATAGTCAGCATTACTCAGAACATAGAGGAGATAGAAAAAGAGATCAGCGTCGGCATGGAACTGAGGCCGCCGTACATAAAGGTTACCGTAAAAGATTTCAAGACAGGCAAAGGCGTTTCCGGGGCCATGGTATGGGTGGACGGTGAATACTGGAAGAGGACGGATGCATCCGGAGTGGTCTCGGGATACGTAGACAAGAAAGACGGGGAAGTCAGGGTCGAGGTCAAAGCTGAAAACTACGATGATTATAAGACGAGCACCTACCTGCAGAAGGCTATAAGGAGGATACTGACGGCTCCGCTCGGCACGCCCAACGACGGAGTGCTCCTGGTGGACGCGTCCGAAGATTTCGGCACCGCTTCGATAAATCTCGACGGGGAATATATCGGGAACAATCTGCAGTGGATATTCAATATAACCAGGGCAAGGCATATCCTGGAGATAAAGTCGGACAAGCTCAAGAAAGCGGTAAGAGAAGAATTTGTTTCCGAAATGCCCGGGTATTTCAGGCACCTCAAGCTGCTTAAGGGGAACGCGGGTCCCTACCTGTCTGAAATAAGCTATCTCGAAGAAAGGGAATATGAACCCGAAGAGCTTATAAAGGGAAAAGAGATGATGGCAAAGATACTGGAGGCCTATCCCGAGCACAGGACCGCTAAGGAGATAATGAAGGTCATCGACGAGAAACTCGGCGCGATGACCGGAAGGGTCGATGTCCTCATGTCTACGGCCAACAGGCTTTTCGAGGAAGAGAGGTACGATGAAACGATAAAGTACTACGAAGAAGTCCTCGCGATTAACAGCGAACACGCCGAGGCCGGGGAAAAACTTACCGAGGCGAAACGCAGGATGGGCGTCATCCAGGAAAAAGAAGAAGAGATCAAGCAGAGGAAGAAAGAAGAGGAGTTCGAGGGCAGGCTCTCCCGTTACTACGACAGGGGAACGGATAGTTCCGAAAAAGGAGACTACGAACAGGCCCTGGAGGACTTCGAGAAGGGGGTCGAGGTAGCCAGAGAGCTCGAAGATCACAGGGCTGAGAACCGTTTCACCGAGAGGATAAAGGAGACTAAGCTGAGCCTTTCGGAACAGCATTATCAGAAAGGATACATACTTTTCAGGAAGAACGAGTTTGCCGGAGCCAGGGAGGAGTTCAAACAATCCATTGCCTATAACCCGATGAAAGAAGAATCCATTGCCATGATGAAACAGCTCAAGAGCAAGGAGTTCGAGCTTGAAAAGCAGGATGCCGACGATCTGATGAAAAAGGGAGTAGAGAACGACGATATAGCGCTCATAGAGCAGGCTATAGAAAAATACCAGCAGGTCCTGGCGGTAAATGCCGAAGACGAAGAAGCTATACAGAAGATAAAGGATGCCGACCGTCGCATACTCGAGATCAAGGAAAGGCGCAAGGACCAGGAGCTTAGGAAGAGGGAGGAGAGACTGGAGGGCAAGGTTTCCGATTTTTACGATCGCGGAGCGGGTTATTACGACGATTCAAAATACGAGATGGCGCTGGCTCAGTTCGAGAAGGGAATGGCTGTCGTAAGGACATGGGGTAACGAGAAATGGGCCGAAAAATTCAGGAAGAAGATATCCGATACAAGATCCAGGCTCTCCGAGCATCACTATGAGCTGGGATATAACTTCTACCAGAAGAACGAACTGGAGGAAGCCCAGGCCGAGTTCAAGCAGTCGCTGTCGTATAATCCCGTGAACACGGAAGCCAAGGAGAAACTGGAAGAAGTTAACCAGAAGATGGTCCAGGTCACAAAGAAAAAAGCGGAAAGACTTTACAACGAAGGGATCGAGTCTTACGCCGGAGGCGATATCAAGCAGGCTATATACCTGTGGGAGCAGGTTCTTGAACTGGACCCGGATCATAAGGAGGCCCAGAAGGCGCTGGAGCGGGCCAGGGAAAAGGTGAAATCCTCAAGATGAAACGCCCGGAAAGACGCCCATCCTCCGTAACCGGGTTTCGCCTTGCGGCAGCCGTGATCGCTGCGGTGCTTCTCGCCGCTTCTAACGGATACTGCGAAGAAAAAACAGAGAAGATAGCGGTGGTTGATTTCGTGGGATATAATATACTGCAGATGGAAGCCGCTTCGTTCTCCGATTATCTCAGGATAGAACTCATGACCAAGGATTATCTTTCGGTCGTGAGCAAGGAAAAGGTCACCGCGGCGATCAGGAATAACGATTTCGCGGAGAACAGCATAACCACAAAAGAAGACGCCATAAAACTGGCGAAATACCTCGAGGTGGACAAGGTTATAATAGGAAACGTAAGCAGGTTCACGAAGCTCGGTGACTATTATTTTATTTCTTCCGATATAATAGACGTGAAGAGCGAGAGGGTATACCTTTCGCAAGACGAGGAATGCAGCGATAAGAACGATTTCAGAAGACTTGCCGAGGATCTTGCCGAAAAAATAAGCGATGCGCTCGGCTACGAACACATGAACAGAAAAGCGACCGAGTCGATATATCTTTCGGGAAAAAAGAAATCCTCGGTCGATACCAGGTACAGGAAGTTCGGTTTCGGGGCAGGCTACCCGTATCTTCTGGTCAACTGGGGTTTTTACCCTAACTGGAGCATCGAACCGAGAGTCGCGTTCGGGTCAGGCATATATACCGTCGGGAGCCGGCTGAATTATATAATAAAGAAATGGACGAAGATAGAGCTGTATTCCGGGTTCGAGTACCATTACGTGAATTTCGACACGGAGGACATAGAGGGCACGGGATCGCTTTTTGATTGTTTCATGGGCACGAGTTACCATTTTAACGACAAGCTGATGTTCGAACTGGATATGGGTCCGGCGTATATATACCTGAAGGAGAAGGAAAAGAAGTACAGCAAGAGTTATTTCGGCGACATAATAGTGAATATGACGCTGAAATACTTTATTAAGTAATATGATGATGAAAACGAAAATTCTCGTAATCCTGTCCGTGATTTTTGCTGCCGTCGCACTGACCCTGGAATCGGGGGTCTATCTCGGGCATATCTCGGCGATAAAAAAACGGGCGAAGGAACTTAAGGAATACAAGGAAGAAGAAGAGAGGGAAAAATGGGAGGAGCTGGTATCTCCACTTTCGGGTTCTTATTCCGGGAAGATAAGGCTGACCAAGGTAAACAGCCCTTTCCAGGTGAACGACAACGTGTTCTTCCTTGACGGAGAGGTCGAGATAGAAGCCGGTGTTATTTTCTATATAGCCAACCAGGCGGACGTGTGGTTCGAAGGGCGCAATGTCGAGTCCGCGCTGCGCATAGAAGGGACAGAGTCTCTTCCCGTGAAGTTCACTTCGAGCCGGTCGAACGACCCCGAATCCGGCGACTGGAACCGGGTTGTAATAGTCAACTGCGAAGCAGATGTAAATTACGCTATTTTCGAGTATGCGATCAACGGGCTCCGCGTTTCCAGCGACGTGAATATAAAGAACTCGACTTTCAGATATAACCTCAGTAACGGCCTGATCGTGGGAGAATCGGGTTCTTCCGTGACCCATTCGGTAGAAATAACCCACTGTAATATCAGCAACAATGAAAAGAAAGGACTGCTGGTGGTAGGCCCCAGGAGTACCGCGGTCATTAAACTGAACGTCATATCTTCTAACGGTACGGCGGGCCTGGAGACCAAGGATTACGACGACGTGACGATAAAGCAGAACAATATATTCGACAATGAGGAATACGACCTCGTAAACTCTTCGTCAAGGGATCTTGACGCGCCCGATAACTGGTGGGGAACGACCGATACGGCCGTGATAGACAACAATATAGAAGATGACGACGAGGTCACTACCTACGGCAGCGTGGATTTCGATCCAATCTCTGATTCAACTTTCACAAAAGCCGGCCTGGAATAACCAGTAAGCTATAAGCTGTAAGTTTTAGGTTATAAGAAGAGATGCCAGATGTCAGATACCAGACGAAATTACAAAAGACAAATATCAAACAAATAAAATAAGTTTTAAGTTATAAGTTGTAAGCGATAAAACTATGAATTTAATTAATTTATATTATAAAAAGGGATTGGGATGGGAATCATAAAACTTATAACTTACAGCTTACAGCTGAAGATGTTTGAGATTTGGTGTTTGGAGTTTGGATTTTATTTTTCATTACACATTCGGTTCATTCAGTCGTTCGCTTCATCTGGCTTATGCCAGCGCTTACTCCATCATCTTCACACATTACACAG
>JAFGSA010000057.1 GCA_016934855.1 Elusimicrobiota bacterium | reverse complement strand
TTGATTTTTATTTTGATAATGGATTGGGCCGGAAATCTTAAAACTTATAACTTACAGCTTACAGCTGAACATGTTTGAGATTTGGAGTTTGGATTTTGTTTTTCATTACACATTACACTTTACACATTACACAGTATGAACGATAGCCAGTAATGGATACTGACAGAACATTTAAAATAGGTACTACTTCATATATATACCCGGCCGGGATGGCGGAGAACGTAAGGAAACTTAAGGACAGGGCCGAAGACATCGAGCTGCTTTTTTTAGAATCGGATAACCTGCCCGGACCGGGTGAGATAAGCATTCTCAAGGAGACAGGTAGAGCCGCAGGCATCACCTACACGGTGCATCTGCCTCTCGACCTGGACGTATCCGATCCGGACCGCGCCGGAAGGGAAAAAGCGGTCGCCGGGATGGCGGCGGCCGTCAAGACCGCGGTACCGCTGGACCCCGCCGGGTACATTCTCCACCTGTACAATTCCCGCTCAGTGATAGATGAAAAGCGCAGACGGGCCGCGGCGCTT
Source organism: Elusimicrobiota bacterium (assembly GCA_016934855.1). Taxonomy (GTDB): domain Bacteria; phylum CG03; class SLGR01; order SLGR01; family JAFGSA01; genus JAFGSA01. Next base: position 51,534 of record JAFGSA010000057.1, on the reverse strand, counting down.
TCGCTGGAAGAAATAATTTCTGCCTGCGGGGGCGATCAGGGAAAGATATTTCTTGAGAATCAGTGGCATCATCCCGGTCTCATCGAAGGTTTTACCTCGGGTTCCGGGCCGTTTTTCTGCCTGGATACGGGACACCTGCAGCAGCAGGGAATCGATGTCAGGGAATGTTTTTGCAGGTATATAGAGAGGACACGGGTGATACATATGTACTCCGTGGATGATGAAGGCAGACATGCCGGCATAAAGAGCCGGGACATGGAACTCGCCGAGTGGGTAATCCGCTTTGCGGAAGAGAAAAAATTCGGCGGGATATTGACGCTGGAAGTGTTTTCCGAATCAGATTACGAAGGATCATTGGCTGTTTTGAAATTGTCAGCAGGCAGAAGGAGGTGAAAGAAAGGCAGGGTGACACAAGAGACGAAGGAAACAGGATCAACCGGAATGTCAGAGGAAATCCCCGTGAGATCCGGGGTGCTGCCCCGCAACGGTAATGTATCAGCTGTAAGCTGTAAGTGATAAGTTGTAAGACTGAGGTTTAGTGAAGAATAATGAATGGAAAATTAAATACAACCATGTACTCTTCATATTCTATAAATTCCCGGTCTTATAGCTTAAAACTTATAACTTAAAACTGTTAATGAGCCCGGGCTACTGCTTTACCGGAAATTATTCTCGAGGGAGGAGAAAAAAATGAGGAGAATGAAGTTTACGGTATCGGTTCTTTTATTGTTTATATCGGGCGCGGCGGACTGCTACGAACTGGCCAGGCAGGATAATTACCTGGGCGACCTGGGAGCTGTCATAGTGACTCCGGCAAGGATAAATCAGAGCCCGGACGAATTGCCGACCAACGTGAGTGTTATAACGAGGCAGGAGATGGATGATGCCGGGATGAATACGCTCGCCGATGCGGTCGAGCAGGCTGCCGGCGTGATCGAGACCGGGCAGATAGGAACCTACGGGTCGGAGAGGCGGATATCGCTAAGGAACGGAGGCTCGAAACAGGTGCTGGTCATGATAGACGGGCGGCCGGTAAACGAGCTCTACAGGGGAGACGCTGACCTTTCCGAGATACCCGTCGATAATATAGAAAGGGTGGAGATAGTGAAAGGGCCGGCGTCAGCGCTCTACGGCCCGAACGCGCTCGGGGGCGTCATAAACGTTATAACTGTGAAACCCTCCGCCGAAGGCCTGGCCGGGAGCCTGTATTCGTCGGTCGGCGAATATGATTTCCAGAATTACCGGGTCAATATGGGGATGAAGGACAGACGGACGGATTCGTTCTTCTCGTTCAGCAGGAACATATCCGGAGGCTGGAGGGACAACAGCGCGTGCGATAACCGGAACTTCAGCATCCGCGTCGGGTACGACCTGCGCGGCGCAGGAAGGGTCAGCCTGTCCGGCGGTTATTCCAGCCAGGAGCTGGAGCTTCCCGGAAAGATAATGTATTTCAGCTACCTGGAAAATAAATGGGTCAGGTACTCGGATAGCGACAGGTACTCTTCCACCCCGGATGCCCTTATAGAAGACGAAAAGGAATACGGCGTCATAAATTACGAGAAGGACATAGCGCGGGAGTTCACGGTAAGGGCTAAGACTTACGGGAACAACTGCCTGGAGGCGCATGCAGATCCGAGCTATCCCCTGGACACGGAGTCCGAAGACCAGACGAGCGGTGTAGAGCTGCAGGCGGACGTGCCCTTCGGCATAACGATGGGAGGGGACCTGCATGAGGACAGGTTCCAGTACTCAAGCGCGATAGACACCGCAGCCGCCATGGACAGGAAGACATACAGCTCGTCCTTCTTCATACAGGAGATGGTAAGGACAGACAGGCTGACCGCCGTACTCGGCTGCAGGTTCGACCACCACTCGGAATACGACGGGCAGACGAATCCCAGGCTGAGCGTCGTATACAGGGCGGCGGAGAGGGCAAAGCTGTCCCTTAATGCCGGAAGAGCTTTCAGGGCGCCTACGTTCGGCGACCTTTACGCGAAAGTGTCCGGGATGGGGGAAGGCAATCCCGATCTCGAGCCGGAAAAGGCCTGGGGTTATGACCTGGGGCTGGAATACAGGCTGTTCGACCCTCTGACCGGCGCGGTCACTCTCTTCAGGAACGATCTTGAAGACTATATTTCCTGGGCTCCTTCGCCAACGGAAGCCGACCCTTTCAGGTGGACACCGGAGAATATAGGCGAAGTGTACAGCCAGGGCGTCGAGGTGGAAATAAGGCACGAAATATGCCGGGGCATCTCCCAGAAGGCGAACTACACGTACACCGACAGCAGGGGGAAGATAACCGACGACGAGCTCAATACGAGCAAGCTGGCCTGGGGAAGGAAAGGCGGCGAAGACTACGAGACGCTCAAGTATATACCCGAGAACAGGCTGAACTACTCGGTGTCCCTGAAGACGGATTCGGGGTTCGGGGCGCACGCCGATACCGAATACGTGGATAAACGCTGGACGCTCGACGGCTGGGATTTCAACGGCAGTATGGAAAAAGAGCTCCCGGTGTACGCCGTTACAAACGCCGGCATATCCCAGAAGATATCGGATGCGGAAATATTCATCCTGGTGGATAACATATTCGATACCCGGTACAGGGCGAGGTACGAATATCCTCTTCCGGGCCGTACCGTCCGCGGCGGCGTAAAACTGGAATTTTAAGCGGTTTTTCACTTAAAAAGCGGTTTACATTTAATTAAAATTAAGTATAATAACATCTGAATTAAATATTCAGGGAGGTAGATATATGGCTAAATCGAAATGCAAAACGAAAAGATGCGCTGCCACCGTGAAAGACAAGAAGACCAGTAAAAAAAGACAGTGCAAGGCTAAAGCCGCGGGAAAATCAAAATACTGCGCAAGCCATAAATAGCATCTTATTCTCTATATTTTTTGAAAATTGAGTATTCGTTAAACGCGGGGTGGTAGTTCAGTTTGGTTAGAACGCTGGCCTGTCAAGCCAGAGGTCGCGAGTTCGAGTCTCGTCCACCCCGCCACGAAGTTTTAATACACCCTAATACCCTTCATATTAGGGTGCATTATTATATAATTGCCTTTATAATTAATATTTTATATATTTATTATTAAGTACTTTTAATGAAAAAAAATAATACTTTTACCAATAGCGAAATCGTACTCAAAGCAAGAAAAGACGCCAGGAAAAGGCTGCTGGCCGCACTCGATGAATTCGATCCTGAAAAAGACAAAGAAAAAATAGAAAAAGTCAAAACTACGCTCGCCCATATAAACCAGGAGATAAAAGACCTGGAGGCAAAGATAATATCGGAGTCTCCGGGCGGTTCGGTAAAAATACCTGTAAGGGAAGAAACTCCCAGGAGCATCGAAGAAATCGACACGTCGAAGAAGAACATCCAGAACGAGATGAACGGTCTTCAGACAAGGATCTCCGAAGAGCGCAGGGAATGGGAAGACAAGCTGTCCAGGAAACAGAACGAGCTTAACAAGTTCAAGGCCCTGATGAACCTCAGACAGGCCCAGCTGAGGGCCGAATATCAGCTCAAGAAGAGAGAGCTTGAAAAGACCAGGGACGAACTGGAAAACAAGCTCAAGCTGGAGCAGTCCAGGGATACCGGTTTCGGCGAAGAGAGAGAAAGATGGGTGAAGAGGATCTCGGAAAAGCAGCAGGAGATAGACGGGCTGAAGCTGGAACTGGCCCGAAGGGATACCGAACTTCACGCCAAGCTGGCACAGGCCAGGGAAGAATACGTGCGTGAGGCGGCGGTCGCCAGGGAAGAGAACAGGAACCTGCGCCAGCAGAGAGCCAGGGAGGCCGAGATGCTGCGGGCCGAACTGAACAAGAGGCAGAACAGGATAATAGACCTCGAACAGCAGATAGGGCTTGCCCGGTCGAAAGCCGAAAGGGACAATAGCGCCAGGGTTGCGGAGGTCTCCTCCCTCAAGACATCCTTTACCGGCGAAAAAGACCGTATCATATACGAGAGCAACAGGGTACTGGACGACTTCAAAGATAAGCTGTACGATGCGGAAAAACTCATACTCGCGCTGAAAGAGCAGGTCGCCGTTCTTACGGAGAAGAACGAAGGGACCCGTAAATGGTCTGCCGAACAGCTGAGCGCGATGGAAAAGAACCATGCAGACCTCGCAGCCCAGTACCAGAAGAAGATGGAGGGGCTTAATAAGGTCATACTGGAGCTGAAAAACGCCGCTGCCGACAGGGAGCGCGACCGCGCGATATATATAAACAATCTCGAGAAAGAGAAGGAGAGCCTCTCGGCCGAGCTCAATCATAAGATAGAGATAAAAAACAAGGAACTGGAAATCATTAAAAACGAATACTCGCAGGCAAAGAGCGCGCACGAGATAAGCCTGAACGGGATAAAGGCAGAACTCGCGGCCGCGAAAAACCTTGAAAATAATACCAGGGAGAAACACCTGCAGGAAGCGTCGCTGCTGAACGATACCGTTAAAGAACTGAAAAAAGAACTGGACGATTCGGAGAAAAAGCTCATCGGCATGAAACTTGAGAAAGAAGGCCTGCAGAAAGAGTTCGGGATAAAGCTTGAAAAGGAAGTGCAGGCCAGGAACGTCATGGAGAGCGGCTTTAAGAGCAAATTGTCGCAGGAGGAAAGGAGGGCCAGGGAGCTCTCCGAGAAGATAATCCTGCTCGAGGAAAAAAACGCGGGCGCGGAAGCCGTTTATAAGGAAACGCTGGAACAGCTCAAGACCCGTTACCAGCAGGACCTGGACGCTCGGAACAGCAGCATAGAGAGCCTGTTGTCCGAGAAGGCCGCGCTGGAAAACACGCTTAAAGTCAAAAACAGCGTCATCGAACAGGAGAACAAGGTCTGGGCTGAAAAACTCGGAGAGAAGCAGAGCCGGATAAACGAGCTCCTTCACCGGCTGGAAGTCGGCAACAGGCAGATAGACGATCTGAGCCGTGAGATAGTCCTGAAGAGAGAAGAATACGACAGGAACAGGAGCCTTTGGGAAGACAAGACGTACGAGCTCAGGAACAGGGTTTTCGAGACGGAAAAAGAGATATCCATTCAAAGCGAAAAAGCCCAGCAGCTCATAAACACTCTCAACAGCGAGAAGCTCCACCTGACGGAAAGCCACGCTGAGAAGCTGCGCGAACTCACTAAAAAGCTCGATGCGGCGGTAAACGGGAATAAACTGCAGGCTGAGGAGCACAAGGCGGAAAAAGAGACCATCCTGGATAATCTTAAAGACGCGGACAGGAGATACGAAGAGCTGAAAGAAGAATACTACAGCACCTCGGCGGCGCTCGAGGAGCAGAAACTGCGCAGCGAAACCCTCGTAAAGGAGCTCGAGAGCGGCAAGGCTTCACTTGAACTGGAAAAGAACAGGTCTGCCGAAGAGATATCGGCCCTTAAACAGAGATATGCCGAAGAAAAACAGCAGTTTTCCGACGACCTGACAAAAGCCGCAAGCGAGATAACAATACTGCGGGGCGATATCAAGGCTCTTAGCGGCAGGCACGAAAGGAAGATAAAAGAATATACAGACCAGATAGGTACGCTGGAAAGCAGCGTGGCGGAGCTGAAAACGGCCAGGAAGAAAGACGAAGAGGGCCGCGCCCGGGATGTTGCGGGTCTAAAGGAAAAAATGGAGAGCATAAGGGCCGCGCATGCGAAAGAGATAGCGGCAAAAGAGGAAAAACTCAGGAACGAACACGAGGCTTTTGTAAGGGAGAAGATAGGGCTCCAGGAAAAGATAAACGATACGCTCAGCGAATACGAATCCAGGCTGAACAGCCTCAGGCAGGAAAAAGATACGGTGATAGACGGGCTTACGCTCGAGCTGAACCAGGCCCAGGCGCTCGTGGAGAAGAACAGGGGAGACAGCGCACAGCAGATAGAATCGCTGAAACAGGAGAAAGACAGGATAATCGAAGAGCTGAACCGGGAAAAGGACCAGATGAGGCGCATATCTTCCGAAAAAGAAAAAGAGATGGCAGAGGAACTGTCTGTCCTGAGGAGTAAGTACGAATCGGCGGTTGAAAAGAACGAAAGGGAAATAAAGGAGCTCGAAAGCAGGCTTGTGAGGAGCGAATCCGATTACCGCCTCGATGCGGAAAAGAAGAACCTGTCTATAAGAGACCTGAAAGCCAGAATACACCAGGTAAACATAGAGAACATCAGGCAGCTGGAAGAGAAAAAAGACATTATAAGGAAATTGAGCCGGGAGATCAGCGTAAATAAGGAGAAATCACTGGAGGAGATAGCCGTCCTCAGGAAAGAACTGACAGGCAATATGGAAAAACAGGCCGAAGAAAACGCCAAAAGCATACACGCCCTGAATGCCGAGCTAAACGGGAAGATACGGGAAGCCGAACATGCCGAAAAAGAGAAACTGGAAGCGATAGAGAAGCTCAAGATAGAGAAGAACGAGAAGATAGAGATACTCAGAAAAGAAAACGACAGCATTAAAGCAGAGTTTACCAAGAAAGAAGAATTTTATAACCGGAACGTGCAGGAATTAAAGACAATTCTGCTCAATAAAGAATGGGAGGTAAAGAAAGTGAGAGAGGAGCTCGATGCCATATTAAAGGAATTCGAAGAAAGAGTCGCTGCTCAGCGCAAGGTATGGGAGGAAAAACTCATAAACAAAGACGACCAGATAAAAACCATCCGCGCCGAGAACGATAATACGAAACGCGCTCTCGAAGAACGCCTCGCGGAAGTCAAGGATGCCAACTTTAAGCTGACTGTCCAGCTCGAGGAGGACCGCAAGAACTGGAGAAAAGAGTTCGATCTTAAACAGAAAGAATACCGCGACCTGAAGCTTGAAAAAGAGACGAGGGAACGCGAGCTCGTAGAGGATATGGCATCCAGGGAAAGCAAATGGATAAAGGAGAGAAGCGAGCTCCAGAAGAGCATAAACCAGATGGAGACGCGGATAAACACCGAGATCCCCAGGGGCAAGGAAGAGGCAAACAGGCTGACGCAGGAGCTTAACGGCAGAAAACAGGAACTTGAAAAGTCCGCCGCGGCGCATGCCGCCGAGATCAAAGAGGTCAAGGCCGAACTGACGGCAAGAATAAGCCAGCTCGACGCGCAGATAAAGAAAGTCGAAGAGGAAAACATAAAGATAAAATCCAGGATATCCGAAAAAGAGACGGAGATAACAACCCGGAAGAACAAGTATGAGAACGAACTCGCTATACTTGAGGACAAACACCGTTCCGTGTTGTCGAAGCTGGAAGAAGAACTCAAGAGCCTGAAGCTGGAGAATTCGCAGCTCCGGGACAGGGTTCAGGAAAGGTCCAGTGAGCTGGAGAAAGAGAAGGAATCGAAGAAACTGGAGCTTTCCCAGATCAGGCAGAGGCTGGAATCCAACCTGGAAAGTTTCCGGATAAAACTGGAAGATAAGGTAAAAAGCAAACCGCAGCCTTCGAACCCGGCGCCTCCGAGGCCTGCGCCGGCCCCGGAACCGAAAGCGGCAGCCCCCGCGCCTTCGCCCGCACCGGCAGCCAGGGAGGTCCTTCCTGCAGCCGCGGACGGCATAAGCGAGCTGAAAAAACAGATAAAGGCGAACAGGAAGACTGAAAAGGCCGAGATATCAGAAAAGGAAAAAGACTATAAAAAAGCTTCTACGCAGGAAGAAAAGAACAGGATCATACTGGAGCTGCAGGCTGCCGAGAGAAAATGGAGGGACAAGGAAAAAGAGCTCAAGGACAGGATCGCGGAGTTCAAGGGGAAAAAACAGGATTAAATGACCGAGGAAGACTATAAAAAACAGCTCAAGGATCTCGAAGACCGGCTGTTAAAAGAGAAACAGCGCCGGGACGAGCAGATAGCCGAGAAGGATAAGGAGATATTCAGGATAAGGCAGGATGCCGCCGCCGCCGAGGCTTTGTTAAAGAACCAGATAGCGGACCTGACCCGTGAGATCGCGGATATAAGGCAGATCAAGGAAGCCGAGCTCGAAAAACAGCTCGCCGGCTTCAACAGGGAGATAGCGGACAAAGAAAAGAAGATAGAAGAACTGCTGGCAGAGAAGAACACTGTCCTGGAACGCGAAAAGCTCAGGCTCGAGCAGGAAAAAACAGGCTACGAGAAGAAACTGAACGAACTGGAATCCAGGAGAACAGCCCTGCTGCTTGACTATGAGAAGCTCGAAAAATCGGCCAAAGAGACGCAGAACAGGCTGAACGAGGAACTGAGCAACCTGAAATACAGGGAAGATATACAGCAGATAAACTTCGAAAAGGAAAAGGCATACATACTCGAACAGAAGGAACTGAAGGAGAACGAGCTTTCTTCCGAGATAAGTGAACTCGCTGCCGATGTCGAGAAGCTGAACTCGGAGTTATCGGCCGGCCTGGAGAAGACGCATAAAGAACGTGAACTCGCAGATGCCGAGATAAAGGCTCTGCGCGAAGAGAACAAGCTGAAGACCGACCAGCTGAACAGTCTGCTGGAAGAAGCGAAAAAACAGAAAGACTCCCTGGAAAAGGACCTGGCGGCCCATAAAGAGGAGTTCGCCGGGAAGATAAGTCAGATATCGGACGACAACCAGGTTCTTCATTCTAGGCTCATACTCAGGGAGGAAGAGCTTTCCCAGGAGATCCGCGAGAAGAGCGAGACTATCAGGAACCTGACCGACGAAATAAACGCGATAAAAAGGGAAGAGACCGCGAAACTGAAAACGCTCGAAGATGAGCACCTGTCGGCTTCCAGGGAGCTTGGCGAGCAGATAAACGTGCTGACGCTGGAGATCGACAGGCTCAAGCAGGAGATCAGGAACCTGGACGAGCTCAGGGAAGCCGAAAACAGGACCTGGCAGCAGAAGCTCCTTAACATTCAGAACGATTACCAGGTAGACATCGCCCGCCGCGACGTGGAGTACGAAGAAAAAGAGGAGACGCATCTTCAGACCATAGATGAGCTCAGGTCCCGCATATCAGAAACGGAAGCCGCTATAGAGAAACTGAGATCCGAAAAGCAGGTCATGCTGGACGATTTCAGGAAGAGGCTCGCCGACAGGCAGGACGAGATAGACGAGCTGAACCGCAGCCTGGAAAGACTGAAGAACGATAAGGAAGAATTCATATTAAGAAAGGAAAAAGAGACCGAGATCATAGAAGAGAGCCTCAAGGGCAAACTCGAAGACCTCACCCGCAGGATGAATGCGGAGAAAGAAAGGCTTCAGGAAGAGCTGAACCTCATTAAGGAAGAAAAACACGACATAGAGCTCTCCAAGGATAAGACAATCCAGTCCCTTCTGGAACAGCTTGAAGCCAAGAAAGAAGAACTGAATTCGATAAACAAAGCCAACATAGAAAGGGAAGCTGAGTGGAACAAGAGGCTCCTGGCCGTCACGCACGAGAAAGAACTCACCAGGGAAGAGAGGAATCAGAAGGAAGAAGAGCTGAAAAAACTGCGGGACAAGCTCCTTAACGAAACCAACGAGATGGCCCAGGAGCTGGAAAGGAAAAAGGAGCACTGGGAATGGCTCGTTTCACAGAAGCAGAACGAGATACTGAAGCTTAAGGAAGAATCACAGTCCGGGATACAGGAGCTGAAGAAAGAATACCATACCAAGAAGATACAGCTCGAATCCGTGCAGTCCGGCCTGGAAAAAGCGCTCAGGGAGCTCTCCGACAAGATGGAAAACGAGCGCGCCGAGAAGTACAGGCTGCTCAAGGAAAAGGACGACGAGATAGTAAAGCTGGAAACGGAACTCGAAAGACGTCACCTGAAGCTCCAGAAACAGTACGAGGGTGAGTTCGGCGAACTGGAAATGCGGCGCAGCGCCCTTAAGAGGAACCTGGAAGAACTTCAGCAGAAGCTCGAATCCCAGCGCCTTATATGGGAAGAGAAGATGTCCCTGAAGGAAAGCGAGCTCGATGCGCTGCGGAAACTGATGAAAGACAGGGAAGACGAGCTATATGACGTATGGAGGGAAAAGAACAAGAACAACAACCTGAAGATCATAGAGCTGACGAAGACTATAGAAGAGGTGAAGTCTCAGCAGCAGCAGAATTCCTCGGAGATGGAGAGGAAACTCGATGAACAGAAAAAGATAAACTGGGAAAACAAGCTCAACGGTATCCGCCGCGAAAAAGAACAGGAACTGGAGCACCAGAACAGGGTCAACGAGCTTCTCAGGCATAAAGCGGAACTGGAGAACGACAATGCGCTGCTCAAGGAACAGCTCAACGGCGAACGGATATCTGCCTTCAGGAAGATCAGGGAGAAGGAAGAAGAGATAGGACAGATAAAAAAGAGCATTAACGACGAGAACAGCGATATATATACCCGCTTCAGGGAAAAATCCAAAGAGCTGGAGAAAATAAAGACCCATATAGAAGAGATAGAATCGGAGAAAGACAAGGTAACGAGAGACCTTAAGGCGGAGATAGAGCAGGAGAAATATGAGAAGCAGAAGCTCCTGAGGGAGATACAGGTCAGGAAGGAAGACTGGGACAGGCTCGTCAAGCAGAGGCAGGAAGATTTTTACGCCGAAAAAACACGGCTCCTGGAAGAGCTGGAAAAGATGAAGGTCCGGCAGAACGAGCTCCTGGAAGAACAGGGCTCAAGGGAACGGGAGAGCAAGAAAGAGATAGACGCCCTTAAAGACCAGTTTTATGCCAAGGAGCAGACCCTTATAGCCGAATTCAGGGAAAAGGAAAAAGAACTTATAGTCAGGAAAGCCAAGCTCGAGGACGAACTGAGCGTTGCCGCCCGGGAGATTGACAGGGTGACCAGGGAGCTCAGCCAGAAAGAGGCCAGGGTAAAGCTCGAGCTCGCCGGCGAGTACGAGGGACGGATATATAAGCTGAAGCTGGAATCCGCGCTGGCCAGGTCCGAACAGGAGTGGGTCAAGGAAAAGCTCCAGTCTGAAAGGGAGAGGTGGCAGAGAGAGCTCGGGGAGAGCAAGGAGTACGCGCGCGCGCTGAAAGCCGAACTCGATAAAAAGAGCTCGGAACTAGAACTAGATTACAGTAAGAAGATCGAGCAGCTCGAGGCAAAGCGCCAGGCCCTGGAAGACGAAAGGGACGGGTACTTCAGGAAGACCGATGCGCTGAGGACCGATTACCAGGCAAGGGTAGACAAGCTCAAAGACGAGATGCAGGTCAACAGGCAGGAGTACCAGGCCAGGATCAACGAGCTGAACAGGCAGCAGGACGAGAGGAATTCCGAATCGGTGCGCCTCAGGCAGTCTCTGGAATTGAAAATAGAGGAACTGCTTCCCAGGCTGAACAAAGAAGCAGAGAACAGGAAAGAACTGGAGAGCAGGCTGCTGGAGTACGAGAACAGGCACAGGGAGCTCCGGGAATCGATGAACGAAAGGGAATACAGGTACAAGAGGGAGCTGGCCGAGCTGAATAACAGGCTCCAGCAGAAGAACCAGAGTATCGCCGAAACGGTGAAACAGTACCAGAAACAGATTGAAACCGAGAAAGAAAAAGTCAGGGAAAGATTCGAAGACGCCTTGAAAACACTGAAGCTCCAGATAGAAGAGAAGAAGCAGGAAGCTGCTCTGAGAGAGAAGGATATAGCGGAGCTCAAATCGCGCATCGGCGCCGAGGACAGGAGGAATTTCGAGAAGATAAGAGCGCTCGAAGGACAGGTCGAGAAATGGAGCGAGAAGGAATCGGGTTTCAGGGAAACAATAAACCGGCTCGAGAAAAGGATCGCCGAGGAAGAGACCGGGGCCATGCAGGTGCGTATGAAAGCGGAAATCCTCGAGGAGGACCGCAACCGTCTGAAAGACGAGATGAAGGAGATCATCAATACCAGGAACATCCTGCAGGAGAGCATGGCCGTAAAGGAGCAGCAGATTTCCGATATAGCCGGGAACCTCGAGAAGATCCGCATGCAGAGCGACGAGCGGATAAAGGAGAAGGAGAGGGAGATATCCCGCCTGATGGACGAAATAAGGATAAACGAAAGGGATTACCTTGCCAGGCTCGATGAAAATAAAAAACAGCTTTCCGCGGATTTCCAGCAAAAACTGCTGGACAAAGAGAGTTATCTGAAGGACACTTACTCTTCCAGGGAAAAAGAGCTCGTAGAACACAGGAGCAGGATACAGGAAGAGTACGAAGAGCTGAGAAAGGAAAAATCAAGCAACGAAAGACAATGGGACCTCAGGCTCAGGGAAAAAGAAGAGGAGCTGAAAAACCTCCAGCTGGAAAAGGCGCAGAACGAGTCCCGTTATACGGCCAGGCTGAGCCGGGCCGGCCGGGACCTTAATTACCTAAAGGCGAAATATATAAGCCTGAGCGACATGTACAAGGAGAAAGCCGAGCAGAACAGGGATATCAGGGCCAGGATGGCGCAGAGGGACATACAATGGAAGACTGCGTACAGGAATAAACAGATCGAAGTGAAGAAACTGCTTTTCGAACTGCAGCAGAGCAGGAGAAGCCCCCTGACCAAGCTCCTGCACATGATGACCGGCGACCACAAGAAGAAGAGACAGGAGCTCGAGATGGAGATAGAGCAGGTAAAGCATTCGGGTAAACCGTGAAACGGCGTATTTTATGATAAAAAAACTTTTTAACATCATGGTGAGGCCTTCCGACGCGCTGGCAGACCTGATGAACGAGGAACCCGTATTCGGCGGCAGCCTCGTTTTTGCACTGTCGGTGATAGCCGGCAACATAGGGCTCGTAAGGAATTTTCTTATGGACTGGCAGACGCTCGTATTTCACGGGTTGTCTCTCATCTTCATGTGGGGCGGGACGCTGGTCCTCATAGACATGATGATCCTCGGCTTTATAAAGATACTGGAGCCCCACACGTCAGCGCTCCTCAATAAGGAGCGGTTCAGGAAACTGTTTATATGCCAGCTGCATATATCCGTTGTACTGATCGCCAGGCCGTTTCTGGATATATTCACGGGCGCCGCCCTGTCCTGGATACTCGTGTTCATATGGGGGATGATACTGGTCCTCGCGGCTGTCGTAAAACTGTGGAATATAACGGAAATAAAAGGCGCCGTCTCCATAGCGCTGGCCGTGGGAATAGTCTTTATCACGGTGGACAGGATGTCCTATTCCGAGAAATACCCCCTCAAGGGGATGAAGAAATTCATATCATTTCTTGACGCGAGCCTGGAAGCCGCGGGCGACAGCGACCGGGCGGCCGCCGCCGCGCAGGCGTATGCCGCTGACCGCGCGGGAGAGAGACTGGCCCCTTATTGCGAGCTTATCGGGACATCGATCATAGAGAAGCAGTCAGGCGCTGAAGGCGGAAAAGCAACTCAGATGTACGCCCGGATAATGGATTCCGGGGAGATGACACCGATTATATATAATACCGTGATGCTCCGCCTCAGCCGGGCCCTGACCTTAAAGGAATTCGTCCTTCTGCAGGAAAGGAAGTCGAATAAAGGATGGTACAGGATACTGAGGCTGTGGCGGATACCGGCTAATTTCGCTTTTTTCCGCGATAACATATTGAGAATAAGGATATTCGAAGAGATAATCAGGCAGGAGAAGATGGAGGACCTTCAGGATAAGATACAGACTATCATCGACAGCTGCAGGTATTCCGATTTTGAAGATGACGTATATTTCATGCTGGGAGACAGGTTCTACGACGAGGGACAGGTAAAGGAAGCCGCAGGGTATTACAGGATGTGCGCGGATACTTATGGCGGCGGAGAGCGCGCGAAGAAAAGGATAAAGATGGAGTCCCTTATAGCTCTCGTGGAAGAGCGTCTGGGGAACACGCCGATCCTGGAGGAGAGGTTCAGGAATCCGTACGCGCTGATGAAAATAGCCGGTATATACGGCAAATCGGGCGAACTGGATAAATCCCTCGGCGCCTACAGGGAGATAGTAGAAAAATACCCGGAGCACGCGGTCTGTTCCGCCGCGCTGCTGGAACTCATAAAACATTACGAATCTGAAAAAGAATACGGTACGGCTGTAAAGCTCTGCAATAAGTTCCTGAGAGGCCATCCCGACAGCGCCTTTCGAGACACAGTCATAGGAAAAAGAGATAGGATGAGGGCCGAGGCTTCCGGGGAGCGCCCGAAGAAGAAGGGCCGCGCCCGCGAAAGACGGAAGAAGCCGGGCCGGTCGGCCAGGGCAAGATACGAAGAAGGCGAACGGCTGCTCAAGGATAAAAGGTACATCGATGCGCTTAAGGTATTCGAAGAAGGATACGAGAGGTTCGGCAATACGGGAATGGGTTTTGATTTCGCATACAAAGTCGCAGCGGTCCTGTCCGAAGACATGCATTATTATTCCGAATCCGTAAGATGGTACGAGTATGTCAGGAAAAAATTCCGCCCGGATTACATGTCGCCCGCAACCGGGAAGTCCGTAGCGGATATGAGCCTTGAGGCCGCCCGTATATACGGCTCGGTGCTCAAAGATTACGAAAAAGCCAGCCAGGCGTACAGGGAGATAATAAAGTACAGCCCGTCACCGGAAAAGGCGGCGGAAGCGATGTACGGCATGGCCTATATCGAAGAGAACGTCAATAAGGATACCGTGTCGGCCGGCGGGCTGTACCGGAAGATAATATCTTTGTACCCCGACACCGCGTGGAAAAAGAAAGCCCAGGACAGGCTGGCGCGCGGCAACTGATCACATAGAAAAAAAGTGCATCCCTTAATTTCTGCCCGAGATTTATATTTGGAAGCTCCCGACAAAAACCACAGCAGCATACTTACTAAGGTCAGTTTCGAACTGAATATCAACGAGGTCACCGTTTTCAGGGGACCGGCAGGGAGCGGGAAGACGAAACTCATGGAAATACTCGGCCTGCGCAGGCAGATATCCAGCGGGACCCTCGAGTACGGGGGCGTGGATGTCAGGAGTTTTTCCGATGAAGACCTGTCCAGGACCAGGCAGGAGATAGGGTTCATATCGGAAGAACCCGTATTCCTCAGGAAATACAGCCTTTACAGGAACCTGGAGTTCGTACTGAAACTGCAGCAGACTCCCGAGAAAATAATATTCGACAGGATAATACACGTGCTCAAGATGACGGGACTCATAGCAAAAAGGGATATCGAGCCCGCGCAGCTGTCGCGTACCGAGAGAAAGCTTTTTATGCTGTCCATGGAGCTGGCGAGGGAAGTCCAGGTGCTTTTGTGCGATTTTAACTTTTCCGGCAGGAAAGACGAGGAAGAGATAATGCGCCTTATAAAAAACCTTTCCGAACACGGGACGGGCATAGCGGTCACAGCCAGGGAAGAGACGGAATACGGCATACAGGGAATAGGATACAGGGATATGTATAATGGAAGGCTTCAATAGGTTTTTTTCCCTGTTCGCGCTGTTCCTCGGCTCGGTGCTGTGGGTCTCGTCCTTTGCCTCAAGGAGCATACTGCTGCGCGCTGAAGAGCGCATCATCTCGTCAGTCTCATTGATAGTCTACCTGGACGAGCAGGTCTCGGGCAGCGATATCCAGCAGGTAAGGAAGGAAATAGAAGAGAGCAAGGGCGTATTCATAAAGAGGTTTCTGGATTCCAAATCGGTGTACGAGGATATAAAGAAAGATCTCTCCGTATCGGATAAGGTCGATATGATAAAAGAGGATTTTATCTTTCCCGCCTCTTTCGAACTGGGTATAGATGATTTTAATATCGACGCGGTGAAGAATATCGCGGAAAACCTGGATAAGAGCGAGATAGTACAGTCGGTAGAGTATCCCGAACAGCTGATAAGGCGGTCCGACAAGTTCCTTAAAGCGATGAGAAGGACGATATACGCGGCCCTGGCGTGCTCGGTGATATCCGTGATAATACTGTTCTCCATCAGCGCGTACCTTTATATACTCCTTTACGCGGACCGGCTGCGCCTGGCGGATCATATGGGGATGAGCAGGGAATATCTGTTTTTCGGGGGGCTGAGGTCCAGGGCGGTCGCCGGCATATGCACCTCGCTGGCGGCTTCGCTGACGGTCGCTTTCGCGGCAATGCCGCTCGGCTATTCCATGCCGGCAGGTAAAGTGTTCACCGACATGCTCTTTATAGCCGTGCTGGCAGCCGCGTCATACCTGGCCGTGTTCAGGTCAGTTAAGCCGTGAAGGGTGTTCTTTTTATCTTAGCCGCGCTGGGACTATCCGGCCCGGCCCTGGCCGATTATTCCGAGGATATAGTGAATATCCATAACACGATAGAATCGCAGCAGGAAGAAATAAATTCGCTCGAACAGGAGATAGGAAAATACAGCCGGAACCTGGAGATGCTCACGAGCAGGGAGAAGAGCCTCCTGACAGAGCTTAACGGGATAGACTATAATATATCGGAAAAAAAGAGGAAGCTCGGAGAACTGCAGAAGGATATAGACAGTCTGAAAGGCAAGATAGGGGCGCTCCAGGACAGGCTGAAAAACGAGAGAAAAATAGAGAGAAAATACGGCAGCTGGCTGAAAACGGCGCTGAGGTATTACTATTATAAGAAAAAGCAGGTCGATATGCTGCCCTGGTTCTCGGCTTACCTGTGCAGCGTAACCGATGCCGTGAACAGCTGTTTTTACGCGGAGAAGATAGTTAACGCGCCGGCGCGGAAATATTCCGTGGTGATAAACGAGATAGAAGAAATAGAAGAGATAAAAAAGGAATTAGAAAAAGAGGAAGAGAATATAGTAACATTAAAAAGAGAAGTCATAGATGTCCAGGAGAAACTGATAAAGCGCAAGAAAGAGCAGCTTAGTATCCTGCGCAAGATAGAATCGGACCGGCATGAGCAGGAAGCGAGGCTCCGGGACCTCCAGGACCAGAAAGAGAAGCTGCAGGAATTGATACTTTCGCTCAAGGCAAAAGCGGTAAACCTGGAAAAACTGAAAATCCTGGCCGTCGATTTCGAAAAAGCGAAAGGGTATCTTCCCTGGCCGGTAAAAGGCAGGGTAATATCCCGGTTCGGGAAACAGAAGCATCCGCAGCTCGATACTTACCTGATAAACAGGGGTATAAAGATAAAAGGGGATGCCGGGGAGAAAGCAAAAGCTGTCGCCGGAGGAGAGATAGTCTACGCGGGCAGGTTCAGGGGAATGGGCAATATCATCATCATTGACCACGGTAAGGATTATTATTCAATATACGGGGAATTGGAGGATATTCTCGCCGGCGTGGGCGAGGTCGTGGAACCGTTCAGGGAAATAGGTACTTTATCGGCCGGCGTGCTGTATTTCGAACTGGGGAAAGGATCGGTCCCGGAAGACCCGATCCAGTGGATGACCCAGGAGCAATAGGCCTTACAGAGAATATTAAGCCAATATAAAGGAGATCATCATGTTCAAGAGAATCAGGTTGTTGTCGGTTGCCGCCGTGCTGGTGGCGGCGGGTCTGGTCTTGCAGACGGACAGGAAACTATACTCGAAAGAAGAAAAAGATGTCGAAGACGTGGAGAAACAGCTCCGCCTTTTCTCCGACGCGTTCGTGCTCATCAAGGAGAACTACGTGGAAGAAATAACGGTCGAGGAGCTGATATACGGGGCTCTTAACGGCATGGTCGACTCGCTGGACCCGTACTCGCAGTTCATGGAACCCGATGAAGCCGATATCGTCAAATCGGATACGGAAGGGGAATTCGGCGGGCTGGGCATCAGGATAACGACCAGGGACGGGTACATCGTCGTAGTGACGCCGCTTCCCGATACCCCGGCGTACCGGATGGGGATAATGCCCGGAGACAAGATAGTGAAGATAGAAGGCGAACCCGCAGGCGGCATATCCTTGAGGGATGCCGTCAAGAAGCTGAGGGGGCCGAAAGGCACCAAGGTGGCCATAAGCATAGACAGGGAGGGGGAGGACGAACTGCTCGATTTCACGGTGACGAGGGATATAATCGTCCCGGAAAAGGTCTACAGCAACATCATGGATAACAATATCGGATACGTAAGGCTCGTCGAGTTCACGGAGGATGCCCCGGATAAGCTTAAGAAAGCCCTGATGGAGTTCAAAGAGAAGAATCTGGACGGGATCATATTCGACCTGCGCAACAACCCGGGAGGACTGCTCAATGCGGCAGTGGAAGTGAGCGAGTTCTTCATTAAGAAGGGGCAGCTCATCGTATACACGAAAGGCAGAAGGGCGGACCAGAACAGGCAGTTCCATTCGTCCAAGGATCCCATAGTCGGGGATGTGCCGCTGGTGGTCCTTATAAACAAGGGATCCGCTTCCGGGTCGGAGATAGTCGCCGGGTGCATAAAAGACATATCCAGGGGACTGATAATGGGGGAGAAGTCTTTCGGGAAGGCCTCGGTACAGAGCATCATAGACCTCGAAGACGATTCCGCCCTGAGGCTGACCACTGCCAAATACTACACGCCGAGCGGGATATCCATACATGACAAGGGCATAGATCCCGATATAGAGATACCCCTGACAAAAGAGCAGAGGATACAGATAATAAAGCAGCAGGAAGAGATATATAACCTTCCCGAAAAGGAAAAACAGGAGAGGGAAAAGGAAAAGGTGAGCGATCCGCAGGTGGATAGAGCTCATGACGTGCTGGTGGCAAGGAAGATATTCTTGGAACATGACGCGGACAAGGAAAAACAGCAGGAAAAGCAGTAAAAAGAGGACTAGTCCGGGAGCCCTGGGAAAACTGGCCGTAGCGCTGGCGGCGCTCGGCGTGCTGTACCTGGTCTTCGAGACCACAAGGGTGAAAGATCTCAGCAGGCATTCCATAGAGCTCGAACATGAAGTCAACCGCGTCCTGACGGAATCAGGAGTAACGCTGGACCAGATACTGCAGAAGTACCAGACGGAGGAAGAACGCGATTACAAGAGGTGGGTGCGGTTCACCAAGGAAGTCCAGGTGAAGGATTCCGCGGCGCCGGCGCTGGCAGAGAAGCTCATTAAGATAGCCGCGCCTCCATATAAGGCGGAGCATGCAAAGAAACCGGACAGGGAGGAAATAAGGTTCTATTACAAGGGGATCCATATAAACGAAGTGCTGCTGAAGATACTGAGGCCGCAGAACGTCGTCGCCATAATAGTCGACGACCTGGGCCAGAAAAAGAGCATCAGGGAATTCATGGAACTGGATGTGCCCGTAACGTATGCCATCATCCCGGGCCTGCCGTATTCGAAATTCCTGGCCCACGAACTGAAAAACAGCGGCATTCCCTATATACTGCATATGCCGATGGAGCCGGAGAGTTACCCTGAGGACGATCCCGGCGATATGGCTCTTTTTGCCGGGATGAGCAGGGAGAAGATAGAAGAACTCCTGGAAGCGGCGCTTTTGAGCGTTCCCGGCGCACCGGGAATGAACAACCATATGGGTTCCAGGTTCACTTCCGATTTCAAATCCGTGTCCGCCCTGCTGGATATACTTAAGAAGAAGGGCATGTTCTTCATCGATTCGGCGACAGCGAAAAAAAGGATAGCGCTGGAGTACGCAAAAAAGATAGGGTTACCCGCCGCGGAGAACGAATTCTATATCGATAACAAGGATGATTACGATTACGTTGTGAAGCGCCTGAAAAAACTGCAGGCTATCGCGCTTAAGAACGCCCGGACGATCGCGATATGCCATATAACCAGGAAGAACACGGCAAAGGCGCTCAAGGATTATCTGCCCGAGATGATCAGGTCCGGCGTCCGGTTCGTGCCCGTCGCGGAAGTGCTGGAGAAGCCCGATACCGATTAGACGGCGCGATGAAGATCCTCGGGATAGAAACTTCATGCGACGAGACTGCCGCGGCCGTGGTCGAGGATTCCAGGATCCTGTCGGATGTCATAGCCTCCCAGATAGACATACACGCCAAATACGGGGGCGTCGTTCCCGAGCTGGCTTCGAGAGAGCATCTCAAGAAACTGAACCTCATAACGGAAGAGTGCCTGGCGAACGCGGGCCTGGGGTTCCGTGATATCGACGGTATAGCGGTTACCTCGAATCCCGGGCTGGAGGGATCGCTTCTGGTGGGGCTTACCGCGGCAAGGACCCTTTCCTACATACTGAAAGTGCCGCTTGCGGAAGTCGATCACCTGGAGTCGCATCTTTTCGCTTCGGCGTTCACCGGCATAGGCAAACCTCCCGGGCTGGGACTTGTGGTCTCCGGAGGACATACCAGGCTCGTTCACATAAGGGAATGGGGCCGGTACGAGGTGCTCGGCGATACCAGGGACGACGCCGCGGGCGAATGCTTTGACAAGGTGGCTTCGGTGCTCGGACTGCCTTATCCCGGCGGCCCGTCCGTGGAAAAAGCCGCTTTGTCGGGGAGCCGCGGAGCTTACAGATTCCCGGTATCGGACCTGGGAGGGTCTTATGATTTTTCCTACAGCGGCCTGAAGACGGCCGTGCTGTACAAAATAAAGTATGATCTGCAGGGAAAGCTGGACGGGAAGACCGTCTGCGACATAGCGGCGGCTTTCCAGGAAGCTGCCCTGAAGCCGCTGGTGGATAACACGCTCAGGGCCGCGTCGGAATGCGGTGCCGGCTGGATATTCGTCTGCGGCGGCGTAGCCGCGTCGGGCAGGCTGCGCGAGCTCTTCGGGGAACGCGCGGGGAAGAATGTCTTTTTCCCGGATAAGAGACTCTGCACCGATAACGCCGCTATGGTAGCCGCCTGCGGCGAGTTCTACCTGCAGCGCCGGTGATCCCCGCCTACAGGCTGTCCGCGGCGAAAATATCACCCGTAGCCGCGTCGTAAATATATTTTCTCTTCCCGTTTGTGATCTTTACGTGTCCCGGATGAAATGAGGCTTTTACCCGGGAAGACCTGCCGGGGCGGGAGAGCACCCTTATCTTCCTGAGTATATCGAGCAGGAGGAAAAAGCTCTTCACGCCGTGACCGGAACGCATGATGCCGCAGTAGCCGGGAGGGCTCAGGGCGCATTTGGGGCAGTATGAATCCGCCGGGCAGTCCGCGCATCCTCTTTCCACGGCGAGCGCTTCCTGTTTCTTTTTCATGTTCTGCCCGAGGGTCTTCGCATCGTCGCCCGTGCCGCCTATCCGGGGCCCGCCCGGGCAGGAGCGGATATCCCCGTTTTTACCTAATACCGCGCGGCCCAGGTAAAGCGCAGGGCATTCGCGGGATCTCCACATGCATTCGTTTATAAATGCCGTATCGCAGGCTGCCATCTCTCCCTCGAGGACCACGCCGTTTCCGGAAAGCGAGCGTTCCAGGAACCCGGCGAATTCGGCCATGTCTTTTTGCGTCTTTAGGGAATAAAGCCTGAAAGAACCGCGCGGGCCCCGGCCGGATGAGGGACCGGCCGTCCCGCGTGCCGAGAAAGGGATAACCGTCAGGGTTCCCATGTCAAAAGAGGAGTAGCCGTGCTGCACGGTGAAAGCGCCCCTGAAGCTCACGTCATAAACTACAGACCTTCCTCTGCCTTTTTTTTCGGCAAGGGAAAAACAGCCTATGAAGGGAAGATTCGCGCGGGACAGCATGCCGGCGTTAAGCTCCAGGTATTCGGCTGCCCTCTTCCCCTTAAAGCCCAGGAGGCTGAATGCCGGGACGGTTTTTTCCATCCACTCAGTATCCTTTTCAGTGACGGCCCCGGGATCCTCAAGGAGTACCGGCGCCTGTCTTTCCGTCACGGGGCCCGTCAGGGAAGATACGATATGCTTTCTTATCCTGTCGCTTTTGACGTAATACTGCCATGAGTTCTCCAGCTGGGAAAGGGAACCTATATCGTAATCGTGGCGGTACTGGTATGGGAGTATATATGACGAGGGTGATATCCTCCCTTCTTCGAGCAGATTTCCGAAAAGCTCGGAACCGGTGTACGGTACGAAACAGAGATGGAAATACGTGTCGATATCAAGACCTTTTATGAAATCTACGGAGCTTAAATCTTCCTCGCGCGTAGCCCCGGGCAGTCCCGTGATGAGATTCATAGCGATATTGATCCCCCTGTCCCTGGCCAGCCGGATGTTCTCTCTCGTTTTCGCGACGTACTCTATTTCCGGAGCGAGACCCTCGCCGCACGCCCTGACCTTCTTTATCTTTTTCAGAAGCCTGGGAACAGCGGTCTCGAAGCCGACATCGATCTGGCAGAAACCCGCGTCCTTCAGAAGCGCCAGCGTCTCGCCGTCCAGCCTGTCTATGCGCGTCTCGCATACAAGGTCCAGCTTTATGTTCTCTCCCTTTATCCTCCTGCATAAGTCCCTCGCCCTTCCCGTGTTAAAGGAAAAACAACTGTCGTGGATGGTGACGGTCTTCCTGCGTCCGCCGGTATCCAGAGAGTTTATGAGCTTAAGCTCTCCGATTACGCGGTCGACGGAATGATACCTGACTTTTCTTCCCAGCGTGGGCGCGCAGAACGAGCAGCTGTACGCGCAGCCCCTGGATGTGTATATCCCGAAATCCGGACCTTCGGGAAGGATGCCGTTCAAGTAAGGGGAAGGGAGGATGTCCAGCTCGCTGCCGCTGCCGCCGCCGGAAACAGGGGCCCTGTCTTCATTCCTGCGGATCTTAGATGATTCGCGGAATGTGATCCCCTTGATATTGCCGACGGGTCTGTTCTCCCTGATCGCTTTAAGGAGCTCATAGACCGTTATCTCTCCTTCGCCCCTTATGCAGTAGTCGATGTCCTCAGTGTCTTTCATAATAAGATCGTCGGCAAAAGTGGCCGCAGGGCCTCCTGCGGCGATGATCAGCCCGGGATCCGCTTCCTTCAGTGTCCTGGACATTATCCTGGCAAAACAGTAGTCCGTGTCGTAAACGGTGAAACCGACCGCCCGGGGAGACAGGGTAAGGATGCTGTCCGCCAGCTCTCCAGTAGTCATCGGGACGCCGCTTGTCAGCTGTGCTGCGGGGATACCGTGTTTTTCAAGATAGGCTATTATGTACGCGGTCCCGAGGCTGTAAGACGGGACGAAGGCCCAGGGTATCTTGTCGGCGGACTTCAGCGAGACGAAGATTATATCCGGTTTCAGCTGTTTTTTCCCGTGCGGCATCTGACGCGCCTGCTCCCGATCCTGTTTCTTATGATGTCTTTAAAAGGTTCCGGGACCAGCCTTTCTCCGAGGAGCCTTCCGTAATAGTAGCTCGCGGTATTGCCGCGGCCGGCGCGCTCCCAGTATTCTGCCAGGTGGTACAGGCGAGCCGCGCGCTGGATGTTAAGGTCTATCTCGGGGATATACCCGCGTTTCCATCGCAGTACTTTTCCGATAAAACGCCAGTATCGCTCCTGCCTGACGAAGTAGTCGTTTTTTCCGCTCGAGGTCCGCCAGAAGACGGGTTCAGCGCTGCCGGAGGAGATACCGTAACCGCTTCTATTTCTGTACAGCCTGCTGGGATTCAAAACCGGCGTCTGAAAGAGGTATTCCAGCGGGTGGTCTATATATTCGATATTCTTCTCGACGAAATCAAGCGTTTTTCTGAAATCCGCTTCCGTTTCTCCGGGAAAACCTATAAAAAATGACGGGGCCGTCAAGATGCCGGAGTTATGGATGTCTCTCAGGGTCTTTTCGTTCTGCTTTATGGTTATACTGCTGCCCATTTTCTTCAGTATCCTCCGGGACCCGGTATCCAGCCCGAAACACAGATACTCGCATCCGGCTTTCTTCATTTTTTCAAAGAAGGAGCGCGGGATACCCGGCAAAACCGTCCAAACGGCGCCCCAGCGTATGCCGCTGAGCTCTTTACTGTCTATTATCATGCCGCACAGACTGGAAATGGTGTCTGTGTCGCCCGCAAGACAACTGTCAAAAAAGACGAATCTCCCGGCATGATAGCGCCTGCGCTGGTGAACCAGTTCGGAATATATCCTCTTTGCATTCATGCCCAGAAAAGGCTTCCATCTCTGCGTATCCGTGCAGAAAGCGCAGCTCTTAATACAGCCTCTGCTGGCCTGCACGGGCACCACTTCAAGGTGATCACGCGTTCCAGAGCTGTCCCGGAAATCGGGATACGGGAGGCTGTTGATATCCAGCGGGGGCTTCCTCTTCCCCGTGAAGCGCATACGGGTTCCGTCGCGGAGAAAGAGGCCTTTGCAGCCGGAGATGTCCGATCCCGCCCGGAACCGCCGTGCAAGCTCGACCAGTGTTTCTTCGGCGTTATCTGTTATGATAAAATCCGCATGGCGGTTTTCCAGTATGTTCTTCATCCCGGTGTTTTCCATGGGATCCAGCGCGATGAAGACCATGGCGATCCCGGCATCTTTGGCCCTGATCCTGGCTGCCGTCTCAACCGAGAGCGCGCAGTTCTTGCGGTAAACGGTGAAACATGCAAGAGAAGGTTTCCGTGCCGCGACGGCGCCGGCGAATCTGTCTATATGAGAAGAATTATTTTTTATGAAAAGGGGGAGAAAGCAGGAGCCGGTCCACGGGTTGTCTTCCTGCCACTGATTCGTCAATTCCCACATCATACCGTATTTTTTAGCGCTTTTTAGATACATATACCTGTTAAAGTCGGCGGAATAGACGCTGTATCCCCTGTTTTTAAGGAGAGCCGATAAAAGGGCTGACTGCAGGGAGGGGGTATGGGGGTCCGTGAACGGGCAGGATAACAGGGAAATTCTCATGTTTCGAAAAAACCTCTGATATCCGGAGGGACCGCAGCACCTGCTGCCAGCAAGTCGTTATATATGTTTCGGGCAGCAGCAAGATCTTTCTTGTAGATGCGGTATCTTGCCGTATTTATCAGTTTGTAGGTCTCGAAATCCTTTATGGAGGGAGTTATGTCGATTTTCAGGGAAGATGCAAGATTGCAGAATGACTCGTATCTTTTCATCCTGACCAGATAATCGTTGCTCCCGTCCTCGGTTTCCCAGTAGATGTTGCTGAAGTCTTCCGCCGGCGAGATGCCGAATTCAGCCCTGTTATCATCAAGATAAGTTCCTTTCAGAACAGCGCAAAAGGAAATGCTGGGGCTGACCGAGTCTATGTATGCGCTGTTTCTTTCGACGAATCCGAGCGTCTCTTCGAAATCCCCGTCAGTCTCTCCGGGAAAACCGAACATGAAGAAGATGCAGGTATTGATACCGGCTTCATGGGTGTTCTTTATGACCTCCCGAGCAAGCGCGGTCTCCTGTCTTTTCATCATGAGTTTCAATACGTTCGCAGAAGCGCTCTCCAGACCGTAAACAAGTGAAACGCAGCCGGCCATCCTCATCTTTTTAAGCAGCCGTCGGTCCATCTCTCTCCTTATCACGGCATAGCCTCCCCACATTATGTCGTTGAACGGCCCGGTTCCCCATCTATTCTTGTCTTCTATGCCTTCGATCAGGTACAGCCTGTTATCTATCATGAGCGAGCAGAACCTGTCCAGCTCCCGGATGTTGCCGTTAAGGAGACTGTCGTGAAACGCGAACCGTGAGATGCCGGTATTCCTGACCTGGAAGCTGATCTCTTCGAATATCCTCTCGCCCGTCATGCTCCTGTAAGGTTTCCACATATTGTGTTCTTCGCAGAATACGCATTTCTGGATGCAGCCGCGGCTGGATTGCAGGGGGAGCGTCGTCTGGCCGGGATGATATTTGAGGAGGTCGGAAAAATCCGGGTAAGGGAGGGTGTTAATGTCTTTTATGGCATCCCTGCAGCCTGTATATATTATTTCAGCGCCGGTCTTGTATATTATACCGGGACACCCGGCGAGACTCTCGCCGTTTTTCAGGCGCCCGGCCAGGTCCGGAAGAGAGGCTTCCGCTTCCCCCTGGACGACTACATCGATGAACGGTTTCCCGATGAACCGGCGATCCGTGATTTCGCGGTAACAGGCAGGGCCGCCAAAGACTATTGTCCTGCCGGGATCCGCTGATTTTACCGATTCTGCAAGGCGCAGACTGAAATGTATATTCCTGTCGTATACCGAAAACCCTACTATAAGAGAATCGTCTGAAAGGATATCGCCGACTTCCGAATCTATGAGGCGGCCGTGGTCTGTAAAAAAGCGGTCGACTTCACGGGTATCGATATACTCGGATTCGGGGTTCCATAGTTTTCTTGTTTCAATGTCCGCCTTATTATAGAAAAACGCCGATAAGTCGCGGCAGGTGACCCTGAAGCCTGCCTTTCTCAGGGCGGAACCGAGGATAGCCAGGGAGATAGGCGGCTGCTCGACCGACCAGAACGGGCATATGACCAGAGATATGTTCATCGTGAGGCCTTTAACGCGTCCATCCCGTCCCTGAAGTCCGATATCTCTTTCCTGATGATTTTTTTCAGTGTCGAAGAGAAATCCCTCTTGGCAAGCCGCTGATAGGATTTCAGCGCCTTGTCGAATTCACCTTCAAACCTGTAGTACCTGGCCAGGTACAGGTCTTCGAATTTAAGAAGATATCCCTGGTTCGCGTCTTCGGTAAGGTTGGGTATTTCCAGGGACAGGGCGAGCTTGTAGAATGCCTTATAGCGCCCGAACCTGGTCTTATAGGTATTGCCCGGTGTCTTCCAGAATATGGGATCCGGCGGATACGGAGGGCAGATGCCGAACTCCGAAGGATGCCTGAAAATATAGCTGGGGTCGCTGATATCGCAGAGGTTGAAGCTCGGATTTATGATGGAAATGTATTTCGCGTTCCTTTTTAAGAACCGGAGTGTGTCGTTGAAATCGTCTTCAGTCTCCCCGGGGAAGCCGAACATGAAATTCGCGGCTACCGATATCCCGGCTTTGTAAGTGTTGTATATGACCTCTTCGGCTTCTTTTATGGCAAATTTTTTGTTCATCCTGTCCAGAACGTTCTGCGAGCCGCTCTCTATCCCGAATGTGAGCATGCAGCACCCGGCTTTTTTCATTTCCAGAAGCACATCAGGTGCCAGGACGCCGTTTATGTACGCGTTGGCAGCCCATTGGATATCCATGATGCCGCATTTCTCCCGCATATCCCTGTCCATAAGATCCTTAAGCAGCAGGAGCCTGTTGTCCCGCATCATGGCACAGAACTTCCTGAGTACGCCGGTGTCGAAGTTGATCGCAGGGTCGAGAAAATGGAAGAAGCGGGCGTTCTCGTGTCTCTGCAGCTGGAAGGAGATCTCGGAAAACAGCCTCTCAGCGCTCATCTGCCTGTATTTCTGCCACAGGGCGGTCTGGGTGCAGAAATTACAGCGGTTTACGCAGCCCCTGACGGATTGTACCGGGAGCCTGTCCATGCGGTATAGTCCCGCAAAAGATGAAAAATCCGGGTAGGGAAGGCTGTCTATGTCCTTGATCGCCGCTCCTTTGCCGGTGAAGCGAAGCCCGTTCTCTTTGTAGACGATGCCTTTAACTCCGCTCAGAGGCCCTCCGTCTCTTAAGGTGTCGGCCAGCAGGGGCAGTGTTATATCGGCTTCGCCGATGACCGCTATATCCACCTGGCGGTTGCACGCAAGATTCTCCGCGTTTTTCCGCAGATAGCATTCCGGCCCTCCGAATACTACTGTTATGGAAGGATCGCGGTCCTTAATGACAGCAGCCAGTTCAAGGCTGATATCCTTGTTGCATTGGTATATGCTGAAACCCGCGATAGACGGCTTCAGCCTGGTTATTTCTTCGGCGGCCGACGTAAGCATCCCCCTGTTGCTTCTTATAAAATCGGATTGCATGGTCCCCGCCTGAAGCCACTGGTGTTCCGGCTCCCACCTGACTTTCCTGTCGCGCTTTTTTAGGGCAAGGTACATGCTCTTGTTGAAATCGAAGTTCTTCACTTCATGCCCGCTCCCCGCAAGTATCGCCGATAAAAGGGAAATGTTGTACGGCGGGTATTCTATATCGCCGAAAGGGCATTTGATAAGCGCTATCTTCATGAGAGCCCCGGCTCCCGTATGGGAAGCCCGGCGGTTCATGTGCGGACCCCGTGTATGCAGAGTTCGTGGCATAAAGAACGGTCTCCTTTACTGATGTTATCCCTGTAGGTCCTCATCATCCCGCCGTTCCATAACCCGGCAAGCGAATCCCTGCCGATGTCGCCGATATGCTTTTTGCACAGACAATGCGGTCTTACGAGGCCGGACGGGTCGATATACATCGTCTCCCACGGGAACCTGCATATATCCGCGAATGAAGTCCGGGCAGAAGATTCCGGGTCCCTGAACCTTGTGAAGAAATGCGTCAGCTTTATCCCGTACCTGTCTGCCCGGCTGATAAGCGAAGGCATCAGGCTGTTTATAAAAGCAGCCGCTTCCGGGGAGCTCAGAGGAAAAATCTCGGGATCGCAAGTTATGCAGGGATGCATCATGTTGAGCAGGGCTACCGTACTAAATCCGTGTTCATCCGCAAAAGGAAGCACCCTGTCAAGCTCGCGGTAATTGGATTCCTGTAATACGAAGCTGAGCTGTGTCTCTGCAGGGTGTCTGTTCCTGAATCTGTTCACCAGGTCAATAGCCTCCAGCACGCCGGCAAACCTGGCGCCTGTCCGTATGGACTCGTAAGTCTTTTCCGTAACGCCGTCTATAGAGAATGCTATTGTGGCACCGCTGAGGGTCAGCTGCTCTGCCCAGTACTCGTCTATCATGAGCCCGTTCGTCAATACGGTCTGCTTCAGCACGGGGTTCCTGCGCGCACTTTCAAATAGCTGACGGAAATGCCGGGAAAGAAAGACCTCTCCGCCCGTCCAGGTTATCTGTCCGAGCCCGGGTATAAGCCCGGCTATTTCCGATACGGCGCGGTCCGGGATGTCCCATTCCTGATTGTCCCATACGCCGCACATCCTGCATCTAAGGTTGCACCTGCTGGTAAGCGATATTATCAGTCCGGCGGGGCCCGTTCTATCCATCCGATATGCTCTTCCTGCAGAGTTCCAGCGCCGTCTCATAGTCTTTCTTGTGCTTGTAATACCGTATCATGTGAAATATCCGGTTAGATACGAATGATTCCGCGAAATCCGGGATGACTTTTATGCCCAGGGACCCGGCTTTGTTATAGAAGGATTCGAACCGGTCGAATCTCTTAATGTAATCATTGTCGCCGGTTTTTGTGTTCCAGAATACCTCGTGCATGTCTTCTCCGGATATGTCGAATTCGCGCAGGTTGTTCCCGAGGTAAGTATCAGCATGCACTTCGCAGAATGTCATCATCGGGGCTACGGCGTCCAGGTATCCCCGGTTCCTTTCCAGGAACTTTATGGTTTCCGAAAAATCGTCTTCGGTTTCCCCGGGGAAACCGAACATGAAGTTGGCTATCGTCCGTATGCCCGCTTCGCGGGTATCGCGGATCACATCATGCGCGGCGTCTATGCTGAAGTTCTTCTTCATCCTGTTCACTATGCGCTGGGAGCCGCTTTCGATGCCGTAACTTAGAAAAGAGCAGCCGGCGGATCGCATCTTCTTGAGGAACTGCAGGTCGAATTCCGGGCGTATTATCGCGGAGCCGCCCCAGGATATAGGGCGTCTGCCCCGTATCCCCCGGGAAATGTAATCCAGCATATGATCGCAGAATTCGGATAACCTGCGGATATCCGCATTAATAAGGCTGTCATGGAAGACAAAATTATTCATCAGCAGCCTTCCATGAAGGTGCTCGATCTCGCGGAATATCCTTTCACCGCTCATGTATCTGTACCCGGGCCATAAAACGGTCTCGTTGCAGTATACGCATCTGTTCGTGCAGCCTCTGCTGGACTGCACGGGGATGCTGGTGTCCGGGTCATAGGATGCTATGAGCCCGGAATAATCCGGGAAAGGCAGGGAGTCCAGGTCGCTGACGGCCTCTGGTTCCCCCGTGTAAACCGGTTCTCCGTCACGCATGAACAGCAGTCCCGGGCATGAATCAGGCTTTTCGCCGGATTCTAAGAGCGCCGCCAGGTCCGGTAATGCGATATCCCCTTCACCGGTAATCACGTAATCCGCGTGTCCCGCTTTTAAAAGGGAGAGGGCCTTCGTCCTGTCGAAGCATTCCGGCCCTCCGAAAACAACGGTCTTTTCCGGCGCCCGCTGTTTTATCTGTTCGGAAAGAAGAACGCTGAAAGGCCCGGTCATCCCGTAAACGGTGAAACATATCAGGTCCGACCCCGTGCCGATTACTTTGCTTACGCACGCATCGAAAGCATCTTTATGCCTGTCTATGAATTCTTTCAGGGAAGATTCGTCGAACCAGAACTGGACGTCGGTCCCCGTCCAGGCGTTCTTATACTCCGGCCTGCATTCCCTGTACAGGTCGAGGTTCAGGTTGAAGTTGTAAACGGTGTTCCCCCTGCCTTTCAGATGTGACGTAAGTATGGCCATGGAAAGGGGTGGCTCCGTGACGTTCCAGAACGGGCATAAGACCAGCGACACCTTCATGCGGTGAGCATCCTTTTGGAACCCTTGAGTTCCCCAAGCTCTTTTTCGGCCAGCTCCCTTAGAAAAGCAGGCGGCGCCGATTTAATAAACAGTCTGTAGGAATCCGCGGCCCGGCGATTGTCCTTGATGTAGCGGTAATAATGGGCAGCGTAGAGCCACCTGCATTCTTTGGCGGTCGTCACGTATTCCGGGAGTATCTTTATGCCGCATGACCGGGCAAGGTCGCAGAAGGCCTCGAAACGTCTCAGCCTTTCCATGTATGTGTTGCCGCCGTCCCCGGTCTCCCAGA
The DNA here is from genome assembly GCA_016934855.1 of Elusimicrobiota bacterium. GTDB lineage: Bacteria > CG03 > SLGR01 > SLGR01 > JAFGSA01 > JAFGSA01. Next base: position 21,167 of record JAFGSA010000057.1, on the reverse strand, counting down.
ACAGGGGATGCAAAGCGGCCGGGCCCGATATCCCGAAATCCCCGCGCCGCTTGAATATGGGCGTTGTTCCCCAGATACCGCAGAAAGTCAGGCTGGGGATAACCGCGTCCAAGGACCCGGAGTTCCGTTTCAGGAAATCCAGCGTAAGGCTGAAATCTTCCTCGGTCTCTCCGGGAAAACCGAACATGAAGAATGCTCCGGTGCGGATGCCGGCGCTTTTTGTCGACTTAAGGAGGTTTTCCGCCTCTTTTATGCCGAAGTTCTTGTTCATCAGGTCTATTATGCGCTGGGACCCGCTCTCGATGCCGTACATCAGGGAATCGCACCCGGCTCTTTTCATCTTCTGAAGATGCCTTATTCCGAAGCCGGGTCTTATCACAGCCTGGGCTCCCCACGGAAGATGTCCCGGCATATTTTTCCCGAGGCCGGTTTCTCTTTTCTTGACCAGCAGTCCGCACAGGGAGTCGAGATGCCCGAGGTCCAGGTTCATCGCCGAATCAAAGAAGAAGAGCGACCGGATGTCGCCGCATATGCTCTCATGGTACTCTATCTCTTTTATTATCCTGGCGGGGCTCATTATGGCGTATTTTCCGTTAAGCGAATTGACATCGCAGTAGGAGCACCGGTTCGTGCAGCCTCTGCTTACCATGAGCTGGACGGACGGGTTGCCGGCGTACAGCTCAAGCTGGAGGCCTGTGTAGCGCGGAAGGGGAGTTTCATCGATGTCGACGGTCGAGGCCCTGTCGCCGCAGTCTATAAGTCCTGCGGCTTTTTTGATGATAGTGCCCTTGCAGAAAGCCGGCAGCCCTTCGGCTTCTATGGCCTTCAACAGCTCATCCATCGTGACATAGCCTTCCCCGGTCACCACTATGTCCGCGGAACCGGAATCTATAATATCGTGCGCGTATAGTTCCCTGGAACAGCTTGCTCCTCCGAAGACTATTATCCTTTTCCTGTCGCGCTTCTTTATCATATCTGCGATCTTCAGGCTCAGCGCGAGCGTGTCATCGTATACGGAGAACGCTATTACCGGTGAAGCTGTGCGCAGGATGGAGTCAATTTGCTTATCGATAAGTTCCCTGTTGTCTTTCAGGAACATGCGCATGAAGGTATCGCTGTACCAGAGAGTATAGTCATAATGCCAGAAACCGGAATATCTGCCCGATGCGCCGTAAAGTCCGAGGTTCAGGTCGAAGACGGATACGTCATGGCCACGTTCTTCGAGATAAGGAGCCATGAGGGCTGTCGAGAGGGGGGGGAAATCGGTTCCCCAGAACGGGCATACGACAAGAGAGACTTTCATGCGGACCGGTTCATCCTGTACTCGCTGACTTCGTCTTCGGCCAGTTCCTTGAGATGAGGCGGCGCGCCGGAATCAAGGAACTTCCTGTAAAACCCGAGGGCTCTCGTGCTGTCTTTCCTGTATCTGAAGTAGCGGGCGAAATACAGGTCCCTGTATGATTTGATATCAAGAAGGAAGTCGGGAAGTATTTTTATGCCGGAGGATTCGGCGAAATCGCAGAACTCGACGAAGCGGCTGAAGCGTTCCATGTAGTTATTGCTGCCGTCCTTTGACTGCCAGTACATCATGTGCGCCCCGTCGGCAGTGTCTATGTCGAATTCCTCCATGCTGTCGCGCAGGCGCGTGCCGTTTATCAGGGAGCTGAAAGTAAGGCTGGGGCAGGCGAAATCCAGGTACCCCGAGTTCCTCTTAAGGAATCCCAGGGTTTTCCCGAATTCCGCGCGGTCCTCTCCCGGAAACCCGAACATGAAGAAACCTCCGGTCTGTATGCCGGCGTCGTGGGTCCTGCGCAGAACGTCTTGGGCTTCCTCCAGTGTATGCCCTTTTTCCATGAGCCTGAGGATCCTTTCGGATCCGCTTTCGAATCCGTATATGATGGTCCTGCAGCCGGCTTTTTTCATCTTCCCGAGGATGTCGCGGCTCATCTGCGGCCTTATCATGAGATGGGAAACCCAGGTGATGTCGCTGATTCCTCTTACCAGGCTCTCCTTGTCTATGTCTCCGAGGAGCTCGAGCCTTTTTTCCATGACGAGATCGCAGAAGGAAACCATGTTATTTATATCGGCATTGAAGGAAGAATCGTTGAAATGAAAACTGCTTATGTCGGGGAAAATATTCCTGTGATGGCGGATCTCTTCGAACATCCTGGAGGCATTCATCCTCCTGTACCTGCCGCCGTGAAGGGATCTTATATCGCAGAAAACGCAGTTCCTGACGCAGCCGCGGCTGAATATCAGGTGAAGAGCGTGCTCGCCCATGCGGGCGTCCCTGTAGAGCCCGTGGTCGAAACCGACGTAGTCCGGAAAGGGGAGTCCGTCCAGGCTGCGTACGGGAGGGGCGTCTTCGCAGTCGATGACTTCGCCGTTTTTTTTCAGGAGCGTCCCGGAGCAGAACCCGACAGTTCCTGTCTTTTCCAGTGTACCGGCGATCTCGGGGAACACCCGGTCGCCTTCCCCTGGAACGACTATATCGACGGCCCTGTGCCTTACCAGGTTCAGCCCGTCCTTCGATCTCGAGCAGGAAGGGCCCCCAAGTACGATCTTCGGTCTCGTGTTCTTCGCTTTTATAACGGAAGCCAGCTCGAGACTTATGTATTTGGTCGTATCATAAACCGATATCCCCACTATGTCCGGGCCGCCTGCCAGGATGTCTCCGGCAGATTTCTCGATCAAAGCCCTGTGGTCATGCATGAACCTCTTGTAGAAAGACCTGTCCGCATATAAGAAATCGGTTTTCCAGAAATTCTTGTATTTAGTCCCGCTTTTAAGGTAGAGCTCGATACTGATATCGTGAACGGATACTTCGTGTCCCTCCTTCCTGAGAAGAGCGGCCAGATAGGCCAGGACATAAGGCGGCGAGTAGATACCCCAGAACGGACATATGACCAGCGCTATCTTCATGACAGGTTATCGTACATCAATTTCAGGGCCGGCAGGCCCCATTTCTTCACGAACTTCAGCTGGTTTTCCCTGTTGAGTCTTAAAAATGTGTTTTCACCATAACTTTTATGCTTGTTGTGGTGAACAAAAACGTCACCGCAGCAGACGATCTTGTACCCGGCTTTTCTTGCTCTCAGGCAGTAATCGAAGTCTTCATAACAGCCGGGCGCAAAGAGTTCGTCGAAAACCCCGACCCTGTCTATGACTTCTTTCTTGATTACCAGGCAAAAACCGGTTAGCCACAGGGTCTCGAACCAATCAGCCCGGTTGCGAAGACCGAAAAGGTGTGCCCATTTATGCATCTGTCCCAGGGTCTTATAAGGAACTTCGTCTATGTTCTGCGCGCCGATGTTGGCGGTGTTGGTCCTGGGCCCCACGATGCCTATGTTCCTGCCGGCTTGTGCGCAGGTTATCATGGTTCTCAGCCAGCCTTCCGTAACTACCGTATCATTGTTCAGGATCACCACATGATCGCCTTTTGCCTGTCTTATGGCGGCGTTGTTCCCCAGCACATAGCCGAGGTTCTTCCTGTTGAAGATTACCGTGGCTCCGGGTACGGATTCCAGATACTTTCTCGTGCCGTCCGAGGAATTATTATCGATAAGTATGAGTTCATACGGAATGTCCGTGTATTTGAGCACGCTCTCTATGCATTTCCTGGTATGCCGCAGCTGATTGTGGCACAGGATAAGAACGGAGGCCGGTTTACGGGAAAGCCGTCTCGCCGGAACCCCGGGTTTCTCCAGTATAGAGAAGAGCCGGTTTTGGTCGGGCGCCGGCCCTTTTTTCCATCTGAGAGCCGTGACGCCTGTCTTCATGCCGGCCCTGAGCAGAGCCCTGCTGTCGGACTCTTTTTCCGTAATCACGAAATCGGCGTTGGCGTACGACATCAGCGTGCCCGTCCGTTTTTCATCCGTGTATCCTCGCAGAAAACCGTGCATTTTCCCGTTAAAGAGCAGGGAAGCATCGTCATCGTACACTGCCAGCGGGGTCGATGGCGAAACGGACCTTACGGTCCTCAGCGAGCCCCTGAGGAGAGAATAGTTCTTTATGATTATCAGGCGGAACCGGTGCTTCTTCAGCAGGGTCTCCAGAGACCGTACGGATATCTGCCCGGCTGCAACCCGCTTTAGCTTGGAATGATAAGAAGACTCGAAGTTATTGGCCAGGTTGGTCAAAAGATATACCCTGTATTTCCCTGACAGAGCCGCGAGCATCGAGTAGAACCTCTTTATCGAAAGAGGATTACTGAATACTATGTCGTTCTGCGCGATCACTAATAGTTTTTTGTACTTTGGTGCTGTCACGTCCGAGTAAACCTATTCTTAATGCATCCGGCTGCTGTATGCCGCTGCGGCTAACAATAACGGGATACGGCAAAATATATAACTATAGATCTTTTTATTGAGAATATTCGATTATTTTACCTAATACCAGTTGCGGATTCAAGCGGGTTTCCCGCCAAGGCGCGATCTTATTCAGGCTGCTAATTTTCATTTTTTCCGGTCAAATTGTATAATCAGGTATGAATATCGGTCTTGGCAGGAGTATTAAGCGGATATTAATTAAGACGGGCCGGCTGAACGTACTGTATCTGTTCCTGGCCTTGACGGCAGGGGCGATGGTCATACCCCGCTTCTTTTCGGACAAAATAACGTTCAGTATGGGCGAATTCGTCTACTATAAGCCTCTTACCCATAGTATCTGTTTCGATACCTCCGGGGTTTACGACCTTGCGCCTGCCGGGAACCTTTTCCTGCCTTTAAGAGGATATATGTATATAGGTATTATCCCCTCCCTGATATATTTTCCCGTGTATAAAGGATGGGACTCCCCTTATTCGGTCAGGCTCATGGGTATGATGATACTGCTCCTGCAGGCGCTTATACTGGGCAGGATGTTCAGGGTAAACGCTTCTATATGTTTCATATTCTTAATATGCAATATGACCTATGCGTTCCCTCATATTGTGGATACGGGGTCGGCCGGACTCCAGATGCTCATACTTTATGCGTGTTGTTATCTTATATACAGGCATTTATACATCACCGGCGAAAAACAGAAGGGAGAAGGTTATCTCTTCTATATCGCGGCCCTGCTGTTTGCCGGTATCTGGACCAAGGTTTCTTTCGTGTCGCTGCTGCCGGGTATTCTAACTGTATATCTGTACGGGGCGTTGAGAAAAGGCAATTATAAGCTCATAGTCAGAAAACAGTATCTGCTGAAAGCAGCGTCCGCGGCGCTGATTGCCGCGGCGCTTACGTTTGTCCTGCTGAACTCCAAAACCAGGGGGGGCGGTACTTACTTCGATTCCATAAGGGAAGTAAGTGCGATGATGCCGGCAAAAATCTACTATTACATATACGAATACATGGTCAATCCGTATCTGTGCTCGCACAAGATATTCAGCGTCGGGACCGGCGCAAGGTGGGAGGGCATCGCCCTGATGCTTATTACTTTGATATTCATTGTATATGCCGTAAAAAAATGCCGGGCGGCCGGTATCCCCGTTGATTTTGCCGCAGCCGGAATATCGGCGTACCTGATAACACTGGCGGTCATTATCCTTCCCGGTAAAACGGTAGCTATACACAATGCCGTACTTCCCGTTTCTTTCCTGCAGCTCGCTGTCGTTTACCTGTATTCCAAGGTCAAATCCGGTAAAATTACTGCTGTGTTGTTCGCGGCGTTCATCCTGCTGAACATACACATGTATTCGGGGTTAAAAAATTTCAAGAATCAGCAGTACACTTTTCCCGGAATACAGCGGATTAACGAAGTTCTGAACAAGGAGTTCGCGGAGGATTATACGATAATCTGTTTGAGCTGGGGTATATACGATATGAAGGTCATGTACGGGCCGCCGCATCAGTGCGTTGTGAGCATAGCGGAAATATACGACGAGAAGAACCTGGCCGAAATAATCGGTAATTCAAAGAGAAAAGTGCTGTTTATCGGTCGCGCCGGCACCGATAATGAGTTCATCCCGGATTTTATTCCTGGCAGAACGGCTTACGGGTTCGAAAGGATATATAAGAACAGGGATATGGCAGAATATAATTTTCCTTTTGACACCGGTGATTTGAAACTGCTTTATGAGAGATAGAAAATCTTTATTATGAAAGCACCGCGCAGATGCCGTCAGGTACCGTCCGGGCGGATATGAAACCAGTCCTCAGGCTGTTGGCGGCAAATATTCCTGTTCTGCCGCTGCTTCTGCTGCTTTATGCCGGCATGAAACCCCTGCCCGATACCGGGATTGACATTGACAGCTCGGTGAACGCGTGGGCCCTTAACAGTGTCGCTTCAAGCTGCATGCGGGACGGCCGGTACGAAACAGCGGAGCGTGCCTGCCGAAGGGTCGTAGACATAGACGGGGGTAATGCATGGGTATATGTGAACCTGGCGCAATTATACATATCCCTGCAAAAGCCGGGCCGGGCGGCGCAGCTTCTGAAGACGGCGGAGGAAACCGATCCCGGGAACCCGTACGTTTATGTCCTGCTCGCAAAAATCGCCGCAGGGAAAGGCGATACGGGAAAATCCGAAAGACTTCTTGAAAAAGCGATGAGCCTCGGCAATAATGCGGCGGATATCAGCGTGGAGCTTGCTAAACTGTATCTTTTGATAGGTGAAAATTCGAAAGCGGAAGAAATTCTCAATAGCCTTTTAAAGTCGGATGAAGATGATTATGGCGCCATGCTGGAATTGAGCAGACTGCATATACAGAAGGAGGACTGGGAAACCGCCGAAAAATATATGTTGAAGATGATGAAATTAAACCCGGAAGCGGTGTGTGCGTACAGGGACCTGGAATATCTGTACGAAAGACGGGATGAAATGAAAAAAGCCGCCAGAATAGCCGGATATGTAAAAATATTCGACAGGGTAAACATGCCGCAGCAATGATCGCCTGTTTAATAATCTGGACATATGTTTTTATACTGGCCCTGCTGTGCGGGCACGCATTTTTTCATTACCTCAATAAGTATCTTTTCGGGGGTAGAGACGCGGAATATCCCCGGGCCGTTCTCCTGGCGCTGACCGGTCTGGTCATCCTGGCGACACTGACATCGTATGTGTCGCTATTCGTGAAAATCGGCTACATGGTCAATCTGGCGTTTTTCGTTCTTGCCATGGTCTACCTGCTGGGTAACAGGAAAGAGGTGACGGAATCTCTGCTCGCGGAATATGATATTGTGAAAGGTTCGGGGATAGTACCGCTGTTGTTCATAGCACTGTGGTCCGCAAGCATCCTGATAATATCTTCGCAGCGGCCCGTAAGCGGGTCCGAGGGCGTCTATTATGAGCAGACGGTAAAATGGATAGCACAGTACGGCACGGTGAAAGGACTGGGTAACCTGAGCGGGCGGCTGGCGTTCAGCTCTTCATGGCATCAGGTCGCCGCCTTGTTTCACGGCGCATTTCCGTTCATCCCTGGATTCTATGACCTCAACGGGCTGTTATTTATATTGGCATACATCTACGCCATGACGGGCATCGGCAATAGATTGAGCGGTTATTTCAGGTTCCTTATGGTCCTCATGCCGGTTTTCATCGACGAATACCCCATCTATGTGAACTCCGTCGGTCCCGACATGGTCAATGCCGTATTCTACTGGACGGTCTTCGTGCTGTTTTTAGAGAAGATCGAAGAAAAAAGCATGAAGATATTCGACGCGAAAACGGTCATGCTTGTCTTGTTCTCCGCCTTTGCGGTAACCGTAAAGTATAACACCATATTCCTGCTGCTCGCGTCGGCATACGTTGTCGCGGTTAATGCGGGAACGAGACATAATGTGAAGAGCATCATCGCGGCGGCAGCGGTAGTCGTAGCCGTGACCTTTCCCTGGTTAATAAGGAATATCATGCTGTCCGGATACCTGGTGTACCCCGTCTACCAGATAGACCTCTTTAATTTCGACTGGAAAGTACCGCTTGAGTTCGCGAAAACCGATTTTCTGTATAACTTAAACGGGAGAATATGGTTAAAGCCGTATTTTGAGATAGCCGGGATGTCTTTCAGGGAATGGGTCCCCGTATGGTTCGCCAGGAACTGCATAACAAGCCCCGGTTTTATGAGAATAGTGGTATCGCTGCCGCTTGTTACGCTTTTTTATATGTTCTTTCTCGGGTTTCTGGCCGCGAAAAAACTCGATTTAAGAACGGTATCGTATTATGTGATGTTCTATCTGGGTCTTGCCGGGGTCATACTGTGGCTCCCGGTGCCTGCGAAAAGATACGGGTTGGGCGCGGTACTCACGTATTTCTGCGGTGCGCCTGCGCTTCTGATGTATTTGATATGCCGGAATAATCCGGGATCAAGGAGGATAATGCTGGCCGCGCTTCTCTGCGCGGCGCAGGTTGGAATAACCGTCAGGATGGCGGATATGCTCCCGAAAGTCGGGAAAAATGATATAATGATCTACAGGAATTATGAGAAGCCGGGATTAAAGAAGATCAGGTATAACGGGATAGCCGTCAATATTCCGCTCGGTACCAGGGAGTGCCGGGACGCGGAACTGCCCTGCGCGGCCGAAAGGACTTATCTCGGCGGTTACGACGGGCCCCCGTTATGTTTGCTGCATTTGAGGGGCGATGGCATAAAGAGCGGGTTCAGGTTGTCGGATGACGGGAGATGAATGACTCATGCCGCCGCAGAATAGGGCCTTATATATAATGGAAGCAGTATAATGTCGGGATCCGTGTATCTCTTAATAGGAAGCGCGGCGGCGCTGCTGTCCGCGGCGTCGTGGGCATTCAGCTCTATTTTATTCAGGAAAGTGGGAGACGATGTCACTCCCTTCGGCATGACGCTGGGAAAATCCGTGATAGGTATAATGTATCTCGGCGCCGTGCTGGCGGTTATAGGCGTGGAGCCTGTGACATCAAGAGCCTTTATATTCCTTTCTTTGAGCGGTCTTCTGGGCATCGCGGCTGGAGATACCCTGTATTTCAAAGCACTGATGCAGCTGGGGCCCAGGCTCCTGGTGCTGCTGGGACTTCTGGGGCCTGTCATCACGGTCGTGCTGTCACTGTTAGTGCTGCACGAACAGCCCAGCAGGATGTCCTGGTTCGGCATGATACTGACTATGGCGGGCGTTTACTGGATCCTGTGGGAAAAAAATACGGATGCCGGCGGCAGGGATTTCAGGATGAAAGGGATATTGACAGCTCTCCTCTCGTTCCTGTGCACGGCAGCGGGAATCATACTGGCCAAGATCGGTGTAAAGGAAATGTCCGCCATACAGGCGACATGTATAAGACTGTTCTGGGGCGGGGCGGGGGTATTCGCGGCTGGGATGTTAAAAGGAAGGATACGCACCTGGCTTTCGCCGATGCTGAACCGAAGGACGCTATTCCTCATGTTATTTACGGTATTCATTGCTATTTTCGGGGGTTTCTGGCTCTTTATTCTCTCATTGAAATATATTGACGCTTCGATAGCCGTCGTGCTTAATTCCACAACTCCCCTGTTTATACTGCCGATGACCTTTCTTATCTACAGGGAAAAGATATATCCGCATACTATAGCGGGGGCACTGCTGGCAGTCGCTGGCGTTTCCATGTTATTCGCCGGATAAGAGGGCTACGAGTAAGGATCGGTGTGGTTATGGGGATTCAGGGGCCCTGCGGAATATGCATCTCTGGGGAAAGGCATATATTCCGGGGAATGAAACTGATGGCATACTTCATCGGCGAAGAAGCGGCCCAGCGGCGTAAGTGACAGAAAATTGCTGTCTTCCGATACAAGGCCGAATTCTTTTAAGACTCCTATTTTCCTGCGGAAGACACTCTCCAGCGGCACCCCTGAGACCTTGTCGAAATATTTTCTAATGACCCTGCGGTTTTTCAGCGGCAGGATTATGCTCCAGCGGATCTGTTCTTCTTTGTCTCTTACCAGGCCCCGGTCGAGGGGCAGGCGCCCCCGGCCTATGCATGAGTAATATTTGTCTAGATCCAGGGTATTCAGTCCGAATCTGTCGCGCAGGCTGCTGAACGCTGTCTGTCCGAAACCGATCTCGTCATACAGCATGCAGCACTGGTTATGCGCGTAATGGGAAAAATCCCGGGCTGTCTTTGTGAAGACCCTGGTCAGGTTCTCGTTATAGCCGCTTTGGGCCAGCAGAGATATTGCGCAGGATTTCATCCTCAAGGTCGTTTCCTTTGTGAGAAAATCCGCCTTGCTTTTCCTGAAATCGCTCAGTATCGTTCCGTTAAGGTCGCCGTACGGTATTACTTTAAGCTGATATAACTGTATTTCTTCAGCGTCGAGAGATACGGCTTTTTCCAGCGTTGCGACCCAGTCTTCCAGCGTCTGGTAAGGATATCCGTAGATAAATTCTATGTTAACTTTAAATCCAGCTTTTCTGGATTCCTCTATTGATCTGAGCGCCTGGTCCACGTCGTGGGGCCTGTTCATGGCTTTGAGGATACCGTCGTCCAGGGCCTGGATGCCGATTGTCAGCCTGTCGACGCCGTACTCTCTCATCAGCCGCAGCCTTTCTTTACCATCGTCGCCGAGCAGAGTGGGAGGGTCGACGTCGTACGAGAATTGCGTGCATTTGGACAGGTCCGCTTTGCCGGTGAAATATCTCAGGAATCTCTCGAGCTGACCGGGGGTCAGGTAGGTAGGAGTTCCTCCTCCCACGAGGACAGAACGCATTTTTATCTTTTCGAGTCCGAGAACGCGCATGTATATGTCCATTTCCTTTTCAAGCGCATCAAGGTATCCGTCTTTTTCCGCCGCGGCGGCGCCGGTTTTTACCGGGTAGTGGCAGAATGTGCATAATTTAAGGCAGAAGGGTATGTGTACATAGACATCAAAAAGGCCGTTTTCGGGATTACTGTAGCTCTTGAACAGATCTTCCTGGCTGATCTGCGGGTACATCGTAATAGGGGGATAGTGCACCGACGGGAAAAAAGTTCCCTCCAGATTTATCAGGCCGGCTTCCCTCAGCCTCGAGTAATCGGAGATGACAGCGTCGGCCGCGTCTATTATCGAAGGATCAATTCTTGCGTTTAAACTCATAGAAACGGTGTATGGGCAGTATGTCGTGCTCTCGGACGAACTTATATCCGGCTTTCTTCATCGTGCGGACGATGGTTTCTTTTTCGTCGGAGTTGACATCGCGGCCCTTGAAGCTGAAGAGCTCGTCCATGCCGAAGATGCCGTATATAACAGCCCTGTTCAGGCGCCGCAGCATACGGCTTTGCTCGTCAGAAAGTTTTTTCTTTCCGTCATCAAAGACACCTTCCGCGTTCAGCCGGTTATACAGCCACTTCGAGAGTTCCAGGTCTGCCGGATGGAGTATCCTGTGTATCTGAACGCGTTCCGCGTCGGATGAGTAGTATCCCAGTATGTCCGTGTATAAAAAGCGGTCGGACAGCAGCCGGTTGAACGCTTCAACGGTGTCGGATTTTATGTCCGGGGGTATATCGCCGCCGTTCCGGCCGTTTATGAATTCCGCCAGCCTGCCGCCCAGCCTTTTCCTGACCGGGCCGGCGAGCGGGTCTCGTGAAAGGATCATGAAGATCTTCCGGAAGTCGCCGAATTCGAGTTTGCTGAAAAGCGGGTTGTTGGCGAACGTTATTATGTACAGGCGTCCTGTCCTTTTTTTGAGGGAAGGCCTGAGTTCCCTGAAATAGGCTTCCTTGTCTTCGAGTACCATGTAGACGTTTATAAGGAAGATTATATCGAAAACATGTTCTTTATAGAAAGGATCCAGACCGTCGGGGGAAACAAGTACGGGAAGGACATTGCCGTATTCTTCCTTTTCGGCTTTCCCGGAAATGTAATCTATCATGTCCTGATCGATCTCGGTTGCGAATACTCTCCCCGACCCTTTTAGCGCGTCTGCGAAGGGAAAGGTAAAGAACCCCGAACCTGCGCCTATGTCAAGAACGTCCATCCCGGGCCGGATATTAAGCACATCAATTATGTCGCCGGGGGGGGTCACTGTATTGCGGGCGGGGTCATCCATGAGCTTTACTTTCGTCTCCTTATCGAGGTCCTTCTCGTTGGGCTGCCGCGGCGCTACAGTCAGTTTGTCCGGGTATTGTCCGGAGTATGCCTTGAGGGGGATAAGCAGCACTGTAGTCAAATACAGTATAAAAAGAAAAATATTTTTCATATTTATTATCAGAATGTCAGGGACGGATCCGCTGCATTTTATCTCATACTAAATGAAAATGGTAATTTTGTCAATCGAATATCATGCCTGTCATACTGTGAAGGATCTTCCGGTGACGCGCAGGGCTTAATTGTCGTTCAGCTTGAATAAGGGACCTGTGACCCCGCGCATTTTTTCGGAATTTTTTCTGAAGTCATTTAGAAGTTTTTTCTTCATCTCCAGGGCTTTGCCGGGGTCGAGGCCCGCCATATCGGATTTTTCGTAAGGATCATTTTCCAGGTTAAATAAGTTCTCTCTTCCGCTGATAAAGACAAGTTTTCCGTTTCTGCCTATGAACTCGGCTATGTATTTGTATCCTCTGAAAATCAGCGAATATGAATAATGTATGGTGCTGTCCATGTACTGCATGAGGTGCTCCGTATATACAGCCCTGTCTTCCAGGCCGGGCGGAACGTTTCCCCCTTTCATCGGGGCCAGGAGGCTGATCCCCTGCAGATAATGCGGAGAAGGGATCCCCGTGAGGTCGAGTACCGTAGGCATGACATCTATTAACGCTGCGTGAGAGGAAATCGTCCTTTTTCCGAAAGCCGCCCGCGGGGTATATATGATAAGCGGTATCCTGGAGACATTCTCATACATGAGGGCATGGCCGTATTCTCCGTGCTCCATGAACTCTTCGCCGTGGCATGAGAGGAATATTATGACGGTGTTTTTCATAAGCCCGCGCTTTTTCAGGACTTCGATGAAATCGCCGAAACATCTGTCCGCTTCGTATGCTTTGGCGTTATAAAGCGTTCTGAGGTACCCGGTGCTGTGATATGTACTAAGCGGATGTTTGCCCCCCGTGAAACTATCGTAAACATCCGGCCGCTCTTCTTTGAATTTTTCAAAAAACATGTCAAAGCTGTTCAGGAACACAAGGGTTACAAGCGACTCGAATTCCATGACCATGTCTTCGGTCCCCTGAAATATCCCGGGAGTGCCCAGCTCGTCAATCAGGGCTCTGATCTTCCCGGCTTTCAGGTCATGATCTTTGAGGCCGAATATATCGGAGTATTTCTTCAGCGTTTTTTCCGTGAATAGTATCTCCGGATTTCTAGTGACGATGTCAAGGCTCTTATTTTCCAGGTATTCTCTCGAATGGACAGGCGGGTTTTCTGTCTTGCCGGCTACTTTCAGTATCGATGCTTCGGACGGCGTATACGGAGGATGTGTCTGCATGTCGATCAGAAACATGAAGAACCTGCTGCCCGTGTTGCGGGACAGCCAGCTGTCGATGGCGTCCATGCTGTCTAATCCCGAATAGATCTTGTCGTTGAAACCTCCCGAGAATCCGTCCTCCCAGTCGAGATACCTGTAGGGATCCACAAGGACAGTCCTGTAGCCGCGGGATGCCAGGATCTGCGGAAGAGTGGCTAGATTCTTATCGAGACGGGGCGCCCTCTCGAATTGGAATATCTTGTGAAACACCGGGTATACGGAGGTAAGTAATGTCGCTAACGCAGGCAGGGTGAAGGTCTCCTGGGTGTGGGCGTTCCGGAAGACCGCCGATCTATTCGCAAAATCGTCTATACTGGGAGTTAAAGCGTCCGGCGAGCCGTAGCAGCCCAGTGTATCCGAACGCAGGGGCGTCATGCAGTATATAAGGACATTATATTCCGGTTTCCCGGCCCGGTCCCGGAAGTAGCCTGCGAGGACCAATATGGCTGAAATGCACAGCAGGAATATCGAAGATTTCAGAAATAAAGCCCTGGCTTTCCGCGATAAATGGGGCATAATCACATGCATGCAGAAGAAAGCCCGGCTTTCTTCATTATTCTTTTTATGAATGTTTCGTTGGGGGTGAACCTGTGAGTCGTATATATAGGAAAATATTTCTTAAGGCGCCGGGGTGTGCCGTCATGGACCGTCAGGGTGTCTGCGCCGGCCATCAGTCCCAGGTATTGTCCTCCTTTCCGGGATTTCTCGAGTGAGCTGGTCGAAGGGATGAGCAGTTCCGGATATAAAATACGCATAAGAGCCATGTAGTTCAGCGTCAGATCCGTATCACCGGGATCTTCCCCGGAGAAATCAGAAGCTTCCCCGGGTATGAAAACAGACGCGCTGGCCATGGTGAGTTTGAATTTCCCGATGAACAGCAGGTCGTTTACCAGGTCGCGTATGTCCTGTCCCGGCAGACCTATTATATTCCCCGAGCCGACCTCAAAGCCTATCTCGGCCAGCATCCCGATGCATTCGATCCTTTCATTGAGCGTGTCGCCCGGTTTGATTTTCTCATACAGGACAGGATCGGAGGTCTCGAACTTCAGGATGTACCTGTCCGCCCCGCAGCTCTTGAGAAGGGAATACTGGCTGTGAGAGAGATTGCCGAGACAGAGAATGATAACCGAATCAGGGTAATTGCTTTTCGTGTGATCTATGCATCTTGCGATGAAGTCTACGAATTTCTGGGACCTGTTCTCGCCAGACTGTATGAGAAACACGCGTCTGTTTTTCGCCTGGTACAGATATCCGATCCTTCTTACGTATTCGTCATACGGTATTATGTAGCGTTTAAGTGCGGAACGGACGCTGATATTGCAGAAACAGCAGTCCTGGCTGCACGTGTTCGATATTTCTATGACGCTGCGCAGTTCTACGGTGTCTTTGTGATGCCGCCTGCGGACATCCCTCGCAAGAGAGAAGAGCTGCGATTGCCCGCTGTCCTTGAGAGCGAGGGCTGATTCGATCGTTTTTCTGTCTAAACTGCCTTTCTGTAAATTTTCGATAATCATTTCCGTCATTTTAAGGGGTTCCTGCAGGGGCGAATCCCGGTCTACTCATCTTAAATTTTGCCTTGCATATTTGTCAAGCACGCCCCGAAAGCATCCGGCGGCCGCAGTACATGAGCCTTATACTGTGAGATGAACGTCAATCTCTGCAGACCAGCGAGAAGAATATCTCCTCTATCTCGCGGGAACCGGTGTCCAGGGGTTCGAATATCTTTACCCTATACAGGATATTATTGCCGGAACGCGTGATCCAGCCGTGAAGATATCTATGCGATGCTGCGTCCATGGAGGTTATCCCCAGGGAAAGGCGGTCGTTGGAGTAAAGGAGAAAATACCTGTAATATGTGTCTCCCGCGCCTTTTTCCCTGTATTCGGGCAAGACGCTCTTATCGGCTGTTATCCTGTATGATATATATCCGGGATAAGGCGAGAGAGTATCCGAATAAAGCATCTTGACAGTCAACATGTCTTCCCTGACCGTTTTTTCCATAGAGGCCCGGTCAGCACATGCTAACCTTTCGATGAATATCTTCCCTTCCGGTTTTTCATAGATATACGTGCTGGATATGCCTTTTTTCCTATGGTCTGTAAGCCTGTAATCCGATAAGAGGCGTGATTCAAGACCTCCGGGATGCCCCGAGCATCCCGCCAGGAAAAATAGAAGGAGCAAGCTGCGCGGTTTCAATTATCTTCTTTTAAAAAGGCTTTTCTGATGACTTTGCCCTGCACGAATCCGGGACATTCCCTGCCCAGCGCTTTCATGATCGTCGGATACTGGTCCGTCATTGACAGGAGGTCGTCTTTCAGAAAATTATCTTGCTTTATGTCCGGCCCCACTATTATGAACGGCGTCCACATACATGGGGAGTTTTCACAGATAATGGCCTGCTTGTACCCGGTTTTCAGGGGCCTGGAGAAAAGTATCCTGTCCGGCGTCATGGTCTCGCTCCATCCGTAACCGGGAACATTCGATATTAAGAGGTCTCCTGACCTTTCATGCGGGAGCCGGAATTCCTTCTCCGCGTCTTCCCAGGAGCATATCTTCGCCAGAGGCGCCGCGTTCCTGCTGTCCCTCAGGTTTCTGACAGATTCCGCAACCTCTTCTCTGAAGCGTATGTATTCCGGCCCGGAGCCTCTTTCCCATCTGCCTTCGCTGTTATGCAGTCCCGCAGGATTCACATAGACATGGCCGAACTTAAGATAGACGGCTTTTGATTTTTCCCAGTCGATTATGTATTCGCCGCTCTCTCTGTCCTGCCTGCACTTGAGCCAGCCTTTAGAAGCAAAAAGATTGTTGACGTGCACCCAGGTGTGGAGGGGCGCGGCGCCGTGGTCGGAACTGAGCACCACTACGTCGTTTTTCCGGGCTTTTTTCAGGTAGACACCGATGATCCTGTCCAGTTTCCTGTACATGTCTTTCACTTCTGCCCACAGCCGGTCCCGTTCCTTATCGCCGACTTCATTGTAGAAGGGGCTGTCCGGATCGATATATCCCATCCACCACCTGCTCGTGAGCATCTGGTTAGGCGTGTATATATCGTGTATGAAAACGTCCGGGCGGTATGTATCTATAAAATACGAGCAGGCCCTGGTGTGCCAGTCAAAAGACATATCCGCTTCTTCGAGGAAAGTATTCCTGTCTTCGGGGTAATATATCAGCTGCGGGGGAAAGTTGTCGACAAAGTCGACCATGGGGCCTACATTTTCGATCATATCGGAAGCGATGTATCCGGGATCCGTCAATGTCTCGTTCATCGCGTTATAATAGAAGCGGACCGCAAAGAAACCTTTCCCGTCGAGCTTTGTCACCTTTATTTTGAAAACCGTATCTATTTCTGCGGATGTGTCTGTCTTCTTGTCGTGCCATAAGAGCTTTATAGGCAGCCATTCGCTCCATTGGCCCTGCTTGAGATCGACTGAAACAGTTTTCCCGTCCGTGGAAAAGGCCATCCTGTCATAGTTGACAGTGCCGTCGTCGGTGGAATCGTATATGCAGCCGGATACCGTCGCGCCCCACGCGGAAAGCCCGGCGCGCCTGACTGCCGAAAAAGTCTTCAGTTCCCCGGGATAATCTTCGGTTTCCGAGCTTTCCGCGAATATTAGCAGCGGCGGGCCGAAGAAAAAGAGCCTCTTGCTGCTTCCCAGGTTGAATTGTCTTTCTCCTGAACCTTTTTCCTCGAAATTCACCGCGTGGAACGAAGCTCCCCAGCCTCCCCAGCGGCCTACCATGGTATATCCGTTCTTGAGTTCGGGAGGAGTCGAGCCGGGGATGGAAAGCAGGCCCACCCGGGCGCCGCCGTTTTCCAGCGTCAGCCATATGGGATCGACTTTCTTGGCCACGGAGCTGAATCCGCCGACTGCGACCGAACTGAGCGGCTTTCCTTCTTCATGCATGGGCCCGTCGGATACTTTGTGGACTTCCGGATAAGAGCCGGTAAAAAGAGTGGCGAAATTAACGGGAGTATGCCCCGGATAAACGGGTTTGCAGAACCCGTAGGTACCGCGGGACATCATCTTTTTTATATTCGGCAGCAGACCTTCGTCCGCCCATTGAAAAACGTTGAATATCCCGGGATCCGCGCGCATGCCGTCCGGGATGAACCAGTACAGCCTCGAATTCTTTTTATGAAATACCGGCTTCAGCGCCACAGCCAGGACAAACGATACGGCTATCAGGATAAAAAACATAAAATATTTTTTTAACATTTTTTAATCTCCATTGGCATTCTGCTGATTTTACCAGTCTGTTACGTTAATTGAGGGGATGTGTTGAAGGCGTATGACCCGGGTCTCATATATAAAAATATAAGAAGACCTTGTTATAAAGCATAAGAGAATGATCAGGCACCGCAACGACCCCTGTTATTATGAGAGAATTTCATATTTCAGACTTATATTGATATAATTATGTTGCATTGTCAAGGCATAAATATGTATTCTGAAATGATCGCAGTCACTGAGATATACTGCGGCGATACTTTATGAAAGGTTTGGTGGAGTGCTGTATGGATATAATGCTGCCGGGAGAGACGCGGGCGGCCGTATGAACGGGGAAAAAGCGATAATCGCCGGGGCGGGTCCCGCGGGATTGTCTTTCGCATACGAGCTGCTCCGCAAAACCGGTGTCATGCCGATAATATACGAGAAAGAAAATATGGTCGGAGGTTTATCCAGAACATTCGCTTTCAAGGGGAACATGCTGGACATAGGCCCTCACAGGTTCTTCTCAAAGTATGACAAAATCACGCAATGGTGGCTCGATATAATGCCGATTGAGCGGAACTCTTCCCCGGGAGGGAGTTTCCCGGCAAGAAACCGGCCGGCCGCCGGCGCGTTTCCCGAGAGTGGCAGAAAAAGCGCGATGATGATGCTTGACCGTTCTTCAAGCATATATTTTTTGGGAAAGTTCATCGATTACCCGATATCTGTTTCCCGAAAGACCGTTCGGGCCCTGGGCGTAAGCAGAAGCCTGGATATCATATGCAGCTATATACTGGCACGCATACTGCCTCCAAAGAAGGACGGCACTCTGGAAAGTTTCTTTATCAACAGGTTCGGAAAAAAACTTTATTTGATGTTTTTCAAGGATTATACCTCTAAAATATGGGGAGTACCCTGCGGCGAGATAGACAGCCAGTGGGGGTTTCAGCGGGTAAGGGGGCTTTCCCTGGCCAGATCGGTTATTGACGCAATGAAAAACAGGTTGTTCCGCGGCGGGGAAAGACATAGCGGGAAAACCGAAACCAGCCTTATAAGAAGATTCATGTACCCCGGTCTGGGCAGCGGAAGTTTCTGGGAAGAGACAGCCCGTATGGTCACTGAAAAAGGCGGCCGGATACATCTGAATCATGCAGTAACCGGACTGAAAGAGAAGAACGGCAGGATTACGCAGGCCGAGGTAAAAGACCTGAGTACAGGCGAGACCTTTACTGTTAACGGGGATTATTTCGTCTCATCCATGCCCGTAGCCGAACTTTTAGCCGGTTTTGACGGACCTCCGCCGGAAGTAGAAGGGGTCGCTAAGGGATTGAGATACCGGAGTATGGTGCTCGCAGGCGTGCTCATCGACAGGAAAAGCATAGGCAGCGCAGCCAGGGGTAAAAATGGCCGCCTGGTGCGCGATTCCTGGATATATATCCAGGACAGTTCTCTTAAGCTGTGCAGAATACAGGTCTATAACAACTGGAGCCCTCATATGCTGAAGAACAGCGAAGACGTGTGGCTGGGCCTGGAGTACCTGTGTGACGAGGGAGACTCTTTATGGAAGACGGACGACAGGGACATGCTGGAGCTCGCTTCCGATGAATTAAAGAAGGTAGGTTTTATAAAGAAGGACGGTGTTGTCGAAGGCAAAGTATTCAGGATAAAGAAAGCGTATCCGTGTTACTTCGGCTCGTACAGCCAATTTTATAAAATAAGAGGTTTTACCGACAGTTTTGAGAACCTGTTCCTGATCGGCAGGAACGGTATGCACAGGTATAATAACCAGGATCATGCAGTGATGACCGCAATTGCGGCTGCAGAAAATATAGCCGGCGGCATCAAAGATAAGAAGAATATATGGTCCGTGAATGCAGAACAGGAATATCACGAGTCAAAATAATTCATCCGGGACTTTTTTATACGGAAACATGCAGGAGGCCGGATTGTTCCCGGGTAATTGCGGATGGTGCATGAAAATATCTATAAGAAATAATGGACGGAAACACATACCATAAGAAAGCAGTAATCATCGGGGCGGGACCTGCCGGGTTGTCCGCGGCATATGAACTTCTCAATAAGACCGATATCATACCGCTTATATACGAACAGCAGAACGAAGTCGGTGGAATAGCCAGGACAGTCGAGTATAAAGGCAACAGAATGGATATAGGGGGACACAGATTTTTTTCAAAATGCGACAAGGTAATACGGTGGTGGCTGGATATAATGCCTCTTGAAGCAGGCTATTCGTACAGGGATCATGTATTCCTGAAAAACCCCTCCGTGCCCATGGTTTCTCTGAAAACAGATAACCGTAAAGTAATGCTGATCCGCAACCGTATTTCGCGTATATACTTTTTGGAAAAATTCTTTGATTACCCGATCTCTTTGGCTTCCGATACGTTCAGAAAGCTGGGTATCAGCAGGACCGTTAAAATACTGCGGAGTTATTTTATTACACGGATTAACCCGTTGAAAAAAAATAATAATCTCGAAGATTTTTTTATTGCGAGGTTCGGTAAAGAATTATATAACTTATTTTTCAAGGATTATACTCAGAAAGTCTGGGGAGTATCATGTTCCGAGATCGGCAGCGAATGGGGCGAAGAGAGGATAAAAAGACTGTCTCTTGTCAGGTCCGTAATCGACTCATTGAGCTATAAGATATTCCGGAAAACAGTTATGAATCCGGAGACAAGTCTGATAAGACAGTTTATGTATCCTAAGCTGGGTTGCGGGCAGTTCTGGGAAGAACTCGCCGGGATTGTCAAAGAAAAAAAATGTCAGATATATCTGGATAGTCAGGTGGTGGGGTTGAAGAGCAAGGATAAAAATATCACTCATGTCATAGTGAAAAATAGAAAGACGGATGAGATTTCGACTGTGGAGGGGGATTATTTTATCTCTTCGATGCCGATAGTCGAGCTGATAAATGGCCTGGAAGATGTGCCTCTGGAAGTAAAAAAAGTTGCGGAAAAGCTCCGGTACCGCGATATTATAATAGTCGGGCTGCTCGTCAGCAGCCTCAAGATTAAGAATGACACCGGGATAAGGACGGTTAATAATATTGTCCCGGATTGCTGGATATATATTCAGGAAAAGCGTCTCAAGTTATCCAGGATCCAGATATATAATAACTGGAGTCCTTACATGATAAATAAGGCGGACACGGTATGGCTTGGTTTGGAATATCTGTGTAACAAGGAAGACGCGCTATGGCAGATGAAAGATGATGACGTCGCGAAAACGGCCATAAATGAACTGGAACAGATCGGATTTATAGAGAGAAATGAAGTATCGGACAGTACGGTTGTCAGGATGCAGAAAGCTTATCCGGCTTATTTCGGTTCATATGATCGCATCGAGATAATAAAAAATTTTACAGATCAATTCGAAAACCTGTTCTTGATAGGAAGAAACGGCATGCATAAATACAATAACCAGGATCATGCGATAATGACAGCAATGGCGGCTGTAGAAAATATAGCCCGGGGTATCAAAGATAAGAAGAATATATGGTCCGTGAACCCGGAGCGGGAATATCGCGAAGCAGGATAGATCATCCCGGGTCCGGCGGATTTCCCCGATTCCTGCTGCA
>JAFGSA010000056.1 GCA_016934855.1 Elusimicrobiota bacterium | reverse complement strand
GTTTTAAGTTATAAGCTGTAAGCGATAAGACTATGAATATAATTAATCTGTATTATAAAAAGGGATTGGGATGGGAATCTTAAAACTTATAACTTATAACTTACAACTGGGCAGGATTCAGGTGGATTCGCGAGATGCGTTTCACTCCTTGCCGAGACGAAGCCCGAAGGGCGAAGACTGGTTCACGATTCACGGGGTGTTATTATGAAAAACATCAGATGCGAGATAATTAGTGTTGGCAACGAGCTCCTGGCCGGCTCGCCGTCCAGGAGTTCCCATATGCTGATGAGAGAGCTGGCTTCCATCGGCGTCAAAGTGAGCAGGATGACCGTGACTCTCGATGACATGGAGGAGCTTACTGCGGTGATGAAGGACGCGCTGTCGCGGGCGGACATGATAGTGACCGTGGGCGGCATGGGCTCGACGCCGGATGACCTGACCAAACAGGCGGCGTCGGAAGCGCTCGGCCTCAAGCTCAAGTTCTCCAGGAAAGCCATGGAGAACGTGGCGCGGTATTTCGCGGGACTGGGAATCGAAGCGCCGGGGCATTGCGACAAGCAGGCCGAAGTGCTCGAGGGAGCGAAGATACTGGAGAACATAAAGGGAAGCAGTCCCGGTCAGCTTGTGGAGCTGGAAAAGCGGAAGATAATGATACTTCTTCCGGGCCCGGGAGAGGAAGTTAAATACATAGTGGACAGGCACCTCTTCGGGTACCTGAAGGATAAATACGAAAAACAGATAAGGAAGACGTCCGTCATCCATATACTCGGCATGTGCGAAGCGGATGTAGCCGAGGCGCTCAAGGAGGTGCTCGAGACGGAGAAACATCTTGACGAAGGCGAGATAGAATTTATTTTCGAAACGAGTCCCGGATCGGTGGACCTCTCTGTCATATGCTGGGGAAACAACGAGCTTCTCGTGGACAACGTACTGCATAAGACCAAGAGCGGCATATACGCGGTTCTTAAGGATAATATCTTCGGCGAAGACGATGATACGATCGAGTCGGTAGCGGGGAGGCTCCTTACCAAAAAGCGCAAGACCCTGGCCGTCTGCGAATCGTGTACGGGCGGCCTGCTCTCGTCCCGTGTCACGGACAGTCCGGGGAGTTCCGTGTACTTCAAGCAGGGCATGGTGGTGTACTCTACCGGCGCCAAGATAAAGCAGCTGGGGCTGGATGCGGGATTCGTAAAAGAGCACGGCGCCGTCTCCGGCGAAGTGGCGGAAGAGATGGCCTCCAGGATGAAGGAGATATCCGGGGCTGATTACGTCCTCTCCGTGACGGGCTATGCCGGGCCCGACGGCGGCAAGGAAGAAAAGGCGGGCGAGGGCTATATAGGGCTCGCTGCGCCCGGCGGCACATCGGTCTCAAGGGTGTCTTTTTCCGGTTCCAGGAAGAAAGTAAAAGAAAAATTTGCCGTGACCGCCCTCGAGATCCTCTGGCGCACACTAAACAAGTAGTAAGTTATAAGCTGTAGGTTTTAAGAGAAGATATTGAAAAAGGTCAGAATGCAGTTTATAACTGATAATAGGCACAGCACCGGTTATCGATAGTCTTTATGGTATTTTCTGATTTTTTACTGGTTTATCATCTTTTATTATTTATAATCTTTTATCTTATATTAGGAGAAAACAGGGCAGGCGGTCCTGGAACTTACAGCTTACAGCTTATTTATGAGACTCTTTATAGCAATACCCGTCACCGAGGATATCAAGAATAGAATAACTTCCGTGCAGGACGATATAAGGAAGGATGTGCGGGGAAAACAGGTCAGGTGGGTGAAACCTTCCGCCATGCATCTGACGCTGAATTTCCTGGGTGAAGTCGATCCCGGGTCCGTCAGGGACATAGCGGGGTGCATGAGAAGAGCCGCCGCAGGCGCTAAAGCTTTCAGCGTGACGGCATCGGGTACCGGCGTTTTCCCCGATAAAAGGAGGCCCCGGGTGCTCTGGGTCGGGTGCCGGGATGAGAGCGGCTCGATAGAGCGCATAAAGAAGACCCTGGACGCGGACCTTTCCCTGTACGGCTTCGTGCCGGAGAAGAGAAAGTTCTCTCCGCATATAACGGCCGGCAGGGTCAGGCAGCCCGAAGGCGCATCCCCGGAACTGGAGAAGTTCCTTTCATATAAGGAAGAAATGGGTATAATGAGAGTAGATAGCCTTCAGCTTGTAAAGAGCGAGCTCGACCCGGGCGGCGCGAGATACACGGTGATAGAAAATGTCGGATTTTAAGAAAACTGTTCTGGCGGTACTGGCGGCTGTAAGCCTGCTGTCGGCCAGCGTTTACCCTGCCAACGGCAAGACCGTCATACTGACGTTCGACGACGGACCTCATCCGATAACCACGGAGAAGATACTGGAGATCCTGAAGCAGCACGATGTCCCCGCGACTTTCTTCCTGGTCGGCAAGATGATAAAAAGGCACCCCTACCTGGCCAGAAAGATATACGAGAGCGATTACGAGATAGGGAACCACACTTACAGCGATACGAGGCTTACGGCCATGAGCGGATCCGAGATACGCGGGGCCATGACATCGGTAAACGACCTTCTTTTCGATATAACCGGCAAACGCACCTGCTATTTCAGGCCTCCCGGCGGCAGGCTGGACGAAAATGTCCGGGAGATTGCGTGCGAGCAGGGATACAGCGTCGTCCTGTGGACCAGGTTTGTAAATGACACTGCCGAGAAAGTGAGCTGTGAGGATATAGTCAGGAGGGCGACTTCCGGCCCGCGGGACAAGGAGATAATAATGATGCATGACGGTCCCGAGAAGACCATCCAGGCGCTCCCCGAGGTGATAAGGTTCTATAAAGACAGGGGCTACTCGTTCTCGACGGTCTCCAGGATATGCCCGCCCATGTTCGAAGGCGCGTCCCGTGTGGCTAAGAACAGCATAGAGGAATGGCCGGTGTATCTCTGGGACGCGGGGTCACCGATCCCCGTATCCCGGCCCTCTGATCTGACTAAGAAGCTCACGGGATTCATGGTGGTATTCGCTTCGGTAGGCAGTACCGTGTTCTTCGTGAGGGTCTCCAACGGAAGGAAGGGCCCTAGCCCCATATCTCTCGTCTTCCTGGGGGCGGGGCAGGAGAATTTCCTGGATATCTGCCGTGCGATGAGCGGCATCGGGCTCAAGGGGACGTTCTTCGTATCGGAGGAAGACGCGCGGCGGCTGCCAGGCGCCGGGAACCTCACTGACGGTCACGATATGGCGTACATGAAGGACGGTTGTGCGGGTGACTTGGCGGTCGGCCTTAAAAGATGGAAGGACGCGCTGGCCGGTTCCGGGTATACTTATATTCCCTTATGCTATTCGCCGTCGGGATTCGACGAGTTCGAGATAAAGTTCCTGCGCGGCGAAGGGTTTCTCCCCGTCGACTGGAAGCTGCCTCCCCCGCCCAGGTACATACTGGATAAAGGGACCGTGATGAAGGGGTATTTTCTCAGGAGGCTGAAGGCTCAGAAGGTAATACCCCTGTGGGGCGACGCCGCGTACGGGGAAGGCGTGATAGAGGAGCTTGTGAAGAGCATCTCGGAAAAAGGGTACTCGTTCATGCCTCTGGAAGAATACGTGGTCAAAAAGCACCTGAACTGATATGAAAAAGACGCTCTTTCTGATAATCCTCGCGATGATACCGGCAGCGGTATTCCTGTCGATTCCCCGCGGCGAAAAAAAGATACTGGAGATCAGGCCCGGGGCGACCGCCGTCGAGGTAGCCCGGCTGCTCAGGGAGGAAGGCATAATAAAAAAGCAGGGGATGTTCCTGTCGTTTATCAGGCTTGCCGGGAGCGCCAAGAAGATAAAAGCCGGCATATATTCCTTCCGCACGTCGGAGAACTACCTGTCCATTATGAGAAAGCTTGTCAGGGGTTCGGGCATATATATTAAGGTAACGATACCGGAGGGCTTCACCACGGAGCAGGTAGCCGAACGGCTGCTCGAGTACGGCGTCATAACCGACAGCGCGGCGTTCGTAAAGAAGGTCCTGGACAATAACCTCAGGGGATATCTTTTTCCGGAGACCTACTATTTTGCGCCCAACGGCAGCATGGACGGGATAATCCATTCGATGACGGACGAGTTCTACAAGGTCTTCGACGATACTTATAAGAAGCGCGCCGAAGAGCTGGGTTTTACAGTGGACCAGGCAGTGACCCTGGCGTCGCTCGTCGAGAAGGAGGCGAAAGTACCGTCGGAGAGGCCCGTGATATCGGCCATATTCCACAGGCGGCTCAAGACCAGGAAGTACCTGGAATCCTGCGCTTCCGTCCAGTTTGCCCTGGGCAAGCACAAGGAGAGGCTGAGGTACAAGGACCTGGAAGTGGATTCCCCGTATAACACGTACCGCAGGTTCGGCCTGCCGCCTACGCCCATATGCAATCCCGGCAGGCAATCCATCCGGGCGGCTCTTTATCCGGCGGGTACCGATTACCTGTACTTTTTCGCCAAAGGCGACGGGTCGCACGTTTTCAGCGCGGATTACGAGAGCCACCTCAGGAAACAGAGGGCGCTGAAGAAGAGATAACAGATTCCAGATACGAGATACCAGATTAAAGACAGATGCCAGATCGGAGATTCCAGATCTCAGATAATAATATTTTGTTTCTAATTTATACATTTTATTCTTTTGTGCCGCCTCTCAAATCTGCAATCTCAT
>JAFGSA010000055.1 GCA_016934855.1 Elusimicrobiota bacterium | reverse complement strand
TAATTATATATTGCTTATATCATAACTGTTTTTATCTGTCAAGATTCTTGACTTTATATTTTTGATATTATAACATAAAAAAATATGTTCAAACCTACAATTGAAAAGATAAAAGAGGTTGAAAAAACGCTTGAAGGCAGGATAGAAAAGGCAAACCTTGAAAAAAACGATAAAATAAGGACCTTCAGGGAAACTTGCGAAAAAGAATGGGATAAGATAGAAGCAGAGATATCCGGGCTCAGGGAAGACATACTAAAAAGATGTGTCGACGAGGCCGGAGATACCGTGGAATCGCTGAAAAAAGACTCTGCAGATAACGTCCTGGCATTGAAAAGACTCACGTCAAAGAAAAACAAGATCGTACAATCAATACTCGATAAAATATTGAAAGAGATATAAAGTGGGAATCCGCAGCGTTCAGAAAACCTTTATCGTATGCCTGAGTGAAGAAAGGGATATACTGCTCAGGAACCTTCAACTGTGGGGAAACATGGAGCTGATAAACATCCACGATTCTCGTGAAGACAGCCAGGAGGACTTAATATCGGAAAAAGTGTCGAAACTGAGGTTTATCACGGATATGATGAGCAGCCTGTCTCCCAAAGAACCGTTATTGAAAAGACTAAGAGAGGGACTGCCGCAGCTCAGCCCGGAACAGCTGAAGGGCATTGCGGGAAGGACCGATATAGACGGGGATTACGAGAGACTGAGAGAAATCGACAGGTCTAATAAACAGGCCGAATCCCGGATAGAAGAACTGCACAGGAAAATCCAGTACTATGAATCCGTTAAATTCCTGGATTTCAGTCAAAAAGATACGGAATTCAGAAGAACCGGGGTAATAATAGCGAAAATACCGGAGGAGCAGTCGGGCTTAATACGTGATGAGGGCGGCATATATGCAGGAAAATTTACGGGAGAGGGCGGTTCCGCATACATCTTCATATTCGATAAAGATGACAGGAAACGGGTCGAAGAGATGCTTTCGAAGACAGATTATGCCGAAATAAGGCTTCCCTATGACAGGATACCCGCAGACGAGATACTGGCGCTTGAAGAGGATATCGACGAGCTGAGGAAAGAACTCGAAAAGAACATGAACGAAACGAAGGGTAATTATTTAAGCAGGCTGCCGGATTACAGGGTATTGCTGGATATGTTTGAAAACGAGGATAGCCTGATAAGGGAGACAGAGAAGATATACGGAACTAAATATACATCGGTGATATCGGGCTGGATACCGCGGGACGCGGAAAAGGACCTGGAAAAGACTGTAAAAAAAAGCTGTTCTGCCTGTCATATAACGTTTCAATCCCCGGGCAGGGACGACAGGCCGCCTGTAATACTGAATAACGGGTCATTTAACAGGCCCTTTGAGGTAGTGACCAACCTTTATGGTACGCCGGATTACGGCTGGATAGACCCGACCCCGTACTGCGCGCCGTTTTTCGTGCTTTTTTTCGGGCTGTGCCTCACCGACGCAGGATACGGTATCATAATGGCCGCGCTCTGCATCTGGGCTGTCAGGAAGCTGAAGCTTGCGGAAGGGGCCAGGAAATTCATGATGCTGCTTTTCTGGGGAAATATAGCCTCCGTTATCGCGGGAGTGCTCACCGGGGGCTGGTTCGGCAATATATTCGCGTCGGTAAAAGCCATCGACGGGCTCAAATTATTCGACCCGCTGGAAAAACCGCAGTATTTCCTGTATTTTTCGGTACTGCTCGGGTATATACAGGTGCTTTTCGGAGTCTCTCTTTCGGCAGTCAAAAAAATCAGGGAAAAAGAAACAATTGAGGGAATAAACGACATTTCATGGATTATGATATTACTGGCTCTTCCGGTCTGCATGGCGGTATGGATATTCAATGCCGGTGTTCCTCATATCTTATTCAGCCTGTGCAGATACCTGCTTTTTATATGCATAGCGGAAGTCGTTTTGTTCACCGAAAGGAATGCCGGGAATATACTGCTTAGAGTTGCGGGAGGCCTGTACAAGCTATACGGGGGTACGGATTACTTCAAGGATATCATCTCGTATTCCAGGCTCTTTGCCCTCGGCGTGGGAACGGCCATACTGGGCATGGCGGTAAACGAGATGTCTGCCCAGGCGGCAGCTATAAAACTGCTTGGAATACCGGTAGGTTATTTCGTAGCAGCGGTGATATTCGTATTCGGGCATGTTCTGAATATACTTATGAGCCTTCTCAGCGGTTATATCCACACGTCGAGGCTCCAGTATGTAGAGTTTTTTAAATGGTTTTTCAGAGGCGGCGGAAGGGTATTCGCCCCTCTTTCATGGAAAAATAAAAGGGCGGTTATCAGCCGTTAAGACAAGGAGGAAGATATGGAAGGAATAATATTAGCCGTGTTAGGAGCCGCTGCGTCGATGTTTCTTGCAGGAAGCGGTTCTTCGGTAGGCATAGGGTACGCGGGTTCTGCGGCGAACGGCGTGCTTTCGGAAGATCCCGATAAATTCGGAGTGATGCTCATACTTGTGGCGCTGCCCGGTACACAGGGTTTCTACGGCTTCCTGGCAGCGTTCCTGGTAATACTTAAGATAGGTCTTCTGGGTACCGCGCTGCCGGTAACGGTGAGCCAGGGCTGGCAGATACTGGGCGCATGCATGCCCGTGGGGATAACCGGTCTGTTAAGCGGGATACACCAGGGCAAAGTCTGCGCTGCCGGAATAGGCGTAGCCGAAAAGAATCCCAGTCATGCCATGAAAGCGGTGATTTACGGCGCGCTGGTGGAAACGTACGCCGTTCTGGGGCTGGTGATAACGATATTCCTGCTCAACGGTATCAAACTGTAGAGGTACTGTACCAAATGGAAGAATCGAAAAAACTGGAAGAGATACTGTCCAGCATAGAAGCGAAAGCGGCCGAAGAAGTAAACGAAATAAATAAGGCCGCTGATTCGGAGATAGAGGGCTTGAAAAAAGAATTCGGGAAAAGGAAGACGGCGCATATAGAGAGCATGAAAAAGAAATTCGAAAGAGAAGGTGAGCTGAAGAAAAGGCAGATAATAACCGAATACAGGCTGACTGCGAGAAGAGAAGTCCTTGATATTAAACAGAAACTCATGGACGAAGTCTTCAATGAGTTGCTGGACAGGCTCAGGGGTCTTGAAAAGACCAGGTATGCGGATTTCATGGAGCGGCTCCTCGGAGAAGCCGTTTCCGGCGGCGATGTGGATATCGTGCCTGCGGAGAAAGAGAGCATTTTCAGCAAAAGCTACATAGACAAGCTGAATAAAAAGAACGGCTGGAAGCTGAACCTGGGCAAGAAGACAACAAGGATCGAAGACGGATTTATACTGAAGGAAGCCAACAGCGAGACCGTAGTCGATTTCAGGAATATCAGCGAGTTTCTCAGGGACATGTACGCCGGCGATGTAGCGGAACAGCTTTTCGGAGACAAGAGTGAATGAAAAGACCCGGGTCCGACTATCTGTTTCTGTTCGGCGCCGTAAAGGTATACGAAACCCGGCTTCTGGGCCGGGCGGAGTTCAGCCGGCTTGCCGAGAACAGGAAAGAAGAAGAACTCGTGGAAGACCTTTATAATACGAAGTACAAGGCTTTCATTAAGGCCGGAAGGCTTGTGGAAGGGTTGAATGATTATCTTTACCTGGCGTACTCATATTTCAAGAAAAAGGTAAAGTGCGGTGTTTTCGATATTTTCTTTTTTCATGAAGACATACTGAGTTTTATCAATTATATCAGAGAAACCGAAAAGAACGGGAATTACAGAAGCTACGTGTTCGGGCAGAAGTGGTGGAATGAAGGAGAACTGCCGGAATTTTTCAGAACCGTTCAGAAAAAAATCGCGGAGTTTGCCAGTACAAAGGATATAAAAGAGGCATCGGACATGCTTTTAGAAAAAATAGCCATGGAACTGGTATATGAACGTTCGGTAAAGCGCGTAAAGGGAAACCGGATACGCGATTACTGGAAATACATGATTGACATAAAAAACCTGCTTAGAAATATAAACGGGCAGAATCCGTATTACATAAAGGGCGGAA
Organism: Elusimicrobiota bacterium; assembly: GCA_016934855.1. Classification (GTDB taxonomy): domain Bacteria; phylum CG03; class SLGR01; order SLGR01; family JAFGSA01; genus JAFGSA01. Next base: position 15,007 of record JAFGSA010000055.1, on the reverse strand, counting down.
ATATCGACGGCAGCTACTGGAAGCGCTGCAATGTCCGGGAAAACGTTCCCGATAAGATAAAAGTACAGCCTTACATGAAGTACGTATTATCCGAAAAGGACATGGATAGATGGGAACAGAAGCTCATGAAGTTCCTGGGCCGGCTGGTCGCCGACATGAGAAAAACGGCTTTCGGCCCTGAAGCGGCGGTCGCGTACCTGCTCAGCGTAAAAGAAGAAATAAGGAACATTAACACCGTATATACAGGGATAAAAATGGGTATGGATAAAGAAACCATAGAAGAAGGACTGAATCTTGCCTACATCTGATGATTTCAGGATAATCGCCGTAGGCACCGATGAATTCCGTCTTCCTTATTCGGCCGCGGGATTCGAGACGATCGCAGCCGGGTCCCAGGGTGATGCGCTGAAGGAAATAAACGCAGCAGGTTTCGACAAAGTCCTTTTTTTAATAGAGGAAGATATAATCGACGATATTGCGCGCATAAATGAGATGGAAAAAAACGGATTGAATGCCCTTGTAATAAAAGCGTGGGGCAGATCGCGGATGGCGGAAGACAGGATACGCCAGGCATCGATAAAGGCAACCGGGACCGACATAATAAAGGACAAAATGTAATGGATATAAAAGGCACAGCAGTTATATCGAAAAGCGGGAGGATAAAGAGAATATCCGGTCCCGTTATCGTTGCGGAAGGGCTCGAAGGGGTCCAGATGAACGAAGTCGTAAGGGTAGGCAAGGCAAAGCTGATAGGCGAAGTAGTCGAGCTAGCCGGCAAAGATGTTTCGATACAGGTTTATGAAGAGACGTCGGGACTGAGGCCGGGCGAAGAAGTCGAATCGTCAGGCTCACCGCTCTCCGTGGAGCTGGGCCCGGGCCTCATAGGTTCGATTTATGACGGAATTCAGAGACCGCTGGATATAGTAATGAAAAAAAGCGGCAATTTCATAAAAAGGGGAATAGCCGTATACGGCCTTCCGAAAGACAAGAAATGGTCATTCAGACCTTCGGTAAAAAAGGGGGATGCCGTTAAGCCCGGGAATGTGATAGGTTCCGTGAAAGAGACCGCCATAATCGAGCACAAGATAATGGTCCCTCCCGGCGTGGAAGGCATTGTGCATGAAATAAGTTCGGGAGAATTTACGGTCGAAGAAGAGGTAGCCGTGATAACCGGCGCGGACGGTTCGAAAACAGGGATAAGGATGTACACGAAATGGCCCGTGCGCCTGAAGAGGCCGTACAACAGGAAATTCTCGCCCGTGGAGCCCCTGATATCGGGGCAGAGGGTGATCGATACTTTTTTCCCGATAGCCAAAGGCGGCGTTGCCTGCATACCCGGCCCGTTCGGAAGCGGCAAGACCGTGGTCCAGCAGCAGCTTGCGAAATGGACGGACGCAGACGTGGTCGTATATATAGGCTGCGGCGAACGGGGTAACGAGATGACGGACGTACTCCAGGAATTCCCCGAGCTGGAAGATCCTTATTCCGGGGAACCGCTTATCAAGCGGACGGTCCTGATCGCCAACACGTCGAACATGCCTGTTGCCGCAAGGGAAGCTTCTATTTACACGGGCACTACGATAGCGGAATATTTCAGGGATATGGGTTACAAAGTCGCTCTCATGGCGGATTCCACGTCGAGGTGGGCCGAGGCCCTCAGGGAGATGTCCGGGAGGCTCGAAGAGATGCCCGGAGAAGAAGGATATCCCGCGTACCTGGCTTCCAGGGTAGCGGAGTTCTACGAGAGAGGGGGCAGGGTGGAATGCCTCGGAGGAGGCCGGGAGGGTTCCCTTTCCATAATCGGGGCGGTATCGCCTCCCGGAGGAGACCTGTCAGATCCCGTAGTGAAAAATACTCTCAGGGTCGTAAAAGTGTTCTGGGGGCTGGATGACGATCTTTCTTCCCAGAGACATTTCCCTGCCATCCACTGGCTGCGCTCGTACTCGCTCTACCTGGATAACATAAATGATTACTGCGCGGCTAACATAGGAAAGGATTTCACGGATATAAGGAACACGGCGATGTCCATACTTCAGAAAGAAGAGTCTCTCCAGGAGATCGTGAGGCTGGTCGGCGAAGAATCCCTGTCCGACAGGGACCGTCAGGTTATGGATACGGCGAAGATGATAAGGGAGGATTTCCTGCAGCAGCATGCGTTCGACCCGGACGAGACATACACTCCCATCGGGCAGCAGTACAGGATGCTCAAGAGCATCATTAATTTTTATGACACGGCCGTCTCGGCTATAGAAGAAGGAAGCAGGTTCGAGAATATAACTATTCTGAGCGTCAGGGAGAAAATAGCGCGGATGAAGTATATCACTAAGGACAGGATGGGCGAATTCGATGATATAGACAGAGAAATAAAGCAGCAGATAAAAGGAACAAAAGACGGGAGCGATAACAGGTAATTTACCATGAAACAGGAATATTTTACAGTAAAAAGCATAGCGGGTCCCCTTTTCTACGTAGAAAAGACTCAGAACGTCTCTTACGGAGAGATAGCTACCGTAAGGCTTCCTTCGGGAGAAGAAAGACTGGGCCAGGTCCTGGAAGTCAACGAAGACGTGGTGCTCCTGCAGCTGTTCGCGGGGACATCCGGCGCCAACCTCAATAATTCCAGGGTCAAGTTCCTGGGCAAGGGGCTGGAGCTTCCCGTATCGAAAGACATACAGGGAAGGATCTTCGACGGACTGGGCAGGCCCATAGACGGGGCTCCGGAAGTGATCCCGGAGAGGAAGCTGGATATAAACGGTCTGGCGATGAATCCGTACGCCAGGAGTTATCCCGACGAATTCATAGAGACCGGGATCTCGGCCATAGACGCGATGAACACGCTCGTCAGGGGCCAGAAACTCCCGATTTTCTCGGGTAGCGGCCTGCCGCACAACCAGCTGGCAGCCCAGATAGCAAGGCAGGCCAAGGTACGGGGCAAGGGAGAAGAGTTCTGCGTAGTTTTCGCCGCCATGGGAATAACGTTCGAGGAAGCGGAATATTTCAAAAATGATTTCCAGAAAACCGGGGCCATAGAAAGGGCGGTGATGTTCCTGAACCTGGCCGACGATCCGGCTATAGAAAGGCTTGCGACTCCCAGGATGGCGCTGACCGCGGCCGAGTACCTCGCGTACGAGAAGGATTTCCACGTGCTTGTGATCATGACTAACATGACGAATTATGCGGAGGCTTTAAGGGAAGTCTCCGCGGCCAGAAAAGAGATTCCGGGAAGACGGGGTTACCCGGGCTACATGTACACCGATCTTGCGACAATCTACGAGCGGGCCGGCCGGATAAAGAATAAAAAGGGCTCTATAACGCAGATACCGATACTTACGATGCCCAACGATGACAAGACCCATCCCATACCGGACCTGACCGGCTATATAACCGAGGGTCAGATAATAATCTCGCGCGAGCTGGAGCATAATAATGTGTACCCGCCTATAGACGTGCTGCCTTCCCTTTCGAGGCTTAAGCAGAAGGGGATAGGCGAAGGGAAGACCAGGGAAGATCATTCAGCGGTTACATCGCAGCTGTTCGCTGCCTATGCCAGGGGGAAACAAGCGAAAGAGCTTGCCATAATACTGGGCGAAGCGGCACTCTCGGATGTGGACAAGAGTTTCTCCAAATTCGCAGATGAATATGAGAAGAAATACGTATCCCAGGGCGAGTATATAGACAGGAGCATAGAGGAAAGCCTGGACCTGGCGTGGGAGCTTTTGAGGATGCTGCCCAAAGAGGAATTGAAGAGGGTCAAGGAAGAACATATACGGAAATACATGAAATAACCAGCTGTGAGCTGCAAGTTTTAGGCTATGATATGTGTTCGCCAATATCCGGGTCAAGGAACTGGAAGATGGAATAGCCGTCTTGCGGCTCATGGCCTGTGACTTATAAATGAAAAATGAGTAACGCACTGAATATTAATCCGAACAGGATGGAGCTAATGAAGCTCAAGAAAAGGTTCCTCCTGGCAAAGAGAGGCTATAAGCTGCTGAAGGACAAGCAGGACGAGCTGATGGACAGGTTTGTCGAGTCTGCTGACGCCGTGCGGAAACTGAGAGCGGTAGTAGAAAAGCTGTACGGCGGACTTAAATTGCCCTATTTCATAGCCAGGTCCTTCAGCGGCAACAGGGCTTTTATGTCGCTGTGTTCGAATCCCAGGGTAAAAATGGTCATATCGGGGGTAAAGGAAAGGGTGATGAACCTTATTATACCAATGCTCAAAGTAGATTTCAGCGACAGGCTCGATTCGCTGGGCAACCTCGATATCTCGTCCCTTCTTCCGGGCCTGCTAAAAAAGTTCATCGCCCTGGCGAAAGACATAATAAACCTGGCGAATGAAGAACGAAGGATGTTTCTTATAGCCGGAGAACTGGAAAAAGTCAGAAGAAGGGTCAACGCGCTTGAATACATATTCCTTCCGAAGCTGGAGGAGACGATAGAATATATATCGATGCAGCTCGAAGAGATGGAGAGGGAAGACATAGTCAGGCTGATGAAAGTCAAGGATATAGTCAGGAGTCATTAATATGATAGCTTTTAGTTATACGGAATGGGTATTGATATACATACTTATACTTCTTGTTGCCATACTCATAGTATTTATGATGGAAAGGCATCACAACATGGAAATAATCAGGGACCTTGACGAGGCCAGGGACGACAGTAAGAAATATATTAACGATCTGGATAACCTTCTTTCCATGTTCACCCATTTTCAGGAGATAGGAATGACCCATCCCAAGACCGATGATCTGCAGAAGCTATGCGATCTTATAATAGAGTACGCCACGGACCTTCTCGACACCAAGATGGGTTCCCTTATGCTTGTGAACAAATCGACCAATATGCTCGAAATAGTCGCATCGAGAGGGCTTTCCGAAGATATTATAAGGTCGACGAAGATGTATGTAGGCGAAGGCATCGCCGGGCGGGTAACGCAGGACGGTAAGCCGATATACTGCGAGGACATAGACAAAGATGTCAGGTTCATGCGCCATTCAAACGTGCAGTATACCTCAAAAACATTCATATCGGTGCCGCTGAAGATAAAAAACAAAGTTATAGGCGCTCTCAACGTCAACAGCGACAAAAAGGACAGGAAATTCAATCAGAGGGATCTCAGGCTGATAAATATACTTGCCGACCAGGCCGCCATAGCTATAGAGAACATACAGCTGTATAACGACATGAAGGAGATGTATATAGGCACGATCGAAACACTGGCGAAGGCAATAGACGCGAAAGACCCGACTACCAGGGGACATACCGACAGGGTGACCAAGTATGCGGTCGAGATAGCGCAGGAGATGAATCTCCCGGAGAAGCTGATAAGAAACATAAAGTTCGCTTCGCTCATACATGATATCGGAAAAATAGGCGTAAAAGACGATGTCCTGCTGAAACCGGGAAAACTTACGGAGTCGGAGTACGAAGATATCAAGAAGCACCCGCTGATAGGCGAGCAGATACTGGCTCCGGTAGAGTTCCTCACAAACGTGGCGCCGCTTGTGCTTTATCATCACGAGCGGTATGACGGAAACGGGTATCTTGAAGGACTGAAAGGGGAAGAGATACCGATAGGCGCGCGTATAATAAATGTCGCCGATTCATTTGAAGCGATGATCTCCGACAGGCCGTACAGCAAGGAGATGTCCAGGGAGGCCGCCGTAAAAGAACTAAAAGACGAGTCGGGAAAACAGTTCGATCCGAAAGTAGTGGAAGCGTTTTTGAGGATACTGGACAAGAAGGCCAGGCAGAAAAACAAGAAACTGGAAGATGACTACGGCAAATCAGAAAAAAAAGATAAGGTCTCTTGAGGATTTTATAAGAAGCAAAGTATCCGCTGCCGGAAAAACCGGCGGTGTTGTGGGCCTGTCGGGAGGAATAGACTCGGCTGTCTGCATGTATCTTGCCGCGGGTGCGCTGGGCCCGGGGAATACGCATGCGCTGTTCATGCCGCACAGGAAGGAACAGTCGGTATCGGAAAATGACCTCAGAAGCCTCTGCGGGAGTCTGGGAATAAATTTCGGCGTTTATAATCTTGAAGAAATGATAACTCTCTTTAAGAATCAGACCGGGACGGAAGACAGGATACTGATAGGTAATTTTTCCGCAAGGTTGAGGGCCGCGTACCTCTACCAGCATGCAGCAAAGACGAACTCGCTTGTGGTAAACACCGGAAACAGGAGCGAGATAATGCTGGGCTACTGCACTAAGTGGGGCGACCAGGCGGGCGACATAAGTCCGATAGCGAACCTGTACAAACGGCAGGTATACGAACTCGCAGAGGCACTGGGGATACCGGAAAGCATAATGAAGGCCAGGCCGTCGGCGGGATTTTATGAGGGTCAGGAAGACGAGAAAGAGATAGGCATGAGCTATGCCGAGCTGGACGACATTCTGGAAAAAATGGCAGCCGGACGGGAAGAAAAAATAGATAAGATCAAGCTCGACAGGGTAAGAGAAAAAATAAAGTTGTCGGAACACAAAAGAAGTCTACCTTATGCTCCTCCCGAATAACAGAGAAGAAAAATCAAAAGGAAAGCTATATGTAGTCGCGACTCCGATAGGAAATCTCGGCGACATAACACTGAGGGCCATAGAGGTCCTGAAAACCGTGAGCCTGATAATCTGCGAGGATACCAGGACTACAAGGAAACTGCTGAACCATTACGGTATCAGAAGAAGGGTATGTTCCTACTATTCGCCCAGGGAGACGGTCCAGGCGATAAAATACCTGGACATGCTTAATGAAGGCAGGGATATCGCCGTAATATCGGAGAGCGGGACCCCGTGCATATCGGACCCCGGTCTTGAGATAGTGAAAGGCGCGTACGAGAGGGGCATAACGGTCATACCGGTACCCGGACCGTCAGCGTTCGTGACAGCGCTGAGCGCGAGCGGGATATCCGCCAGGGAAGTGTTTTTTTCAGGTTTTATCCCCAGGAAAAAAGAAGAAAGAAAGAAGTACCTGGCAAAGCATCTCGGCAAGGATTACACTTTTGTATTTTATGATTCGAAATACAGGATAAAAGATACGATCGGGTATATTAAGGACATATCGCCCGATGTGAATATCTGCATAGGGAGGGAACTCACGAAAAAATTTGAAGAATGTATCAGGGGAACGGCAGGGGAAATAGAAACAAAGGTGTCCGGTAATGACAATATCAAGGGTGAATTTGTCGTTATCTGTGCCGGGAAATAGGTATTATGCATCAGGTAACCAGGTCATGCGCGGGGCTTGACGGCAAAGAGCACGCGGCTCTGCCGGAGGCCGGCGTACCTGCCGCCGGGATAAGGCTGGAAAATGTCGAATATGCAACACCGCCGCCGCGAAGCAAGACGTTATTCAGCGGCTTGTCTCTCAGCGTGGGTTCCGGAGAGAATACCGTCGTATACGGGGATAACGGCAGCGGCAAGACTACACTGGCGCGGCTGATAATGGGCCTCATCGAGCCCCGGTCTGGGAAAGTGCACGCCGAAAGGGACAGGATAACCGGGATGTTCGAAGATGCGGACAGCCAGCTGTTTTTTTCCACCGTCCGCGAGGAAATAGAATTTGCCTCCGGCGGCCCGTACGGCGGAACCATGGAGATCCTCCGGCTGATGGAACTGGAAGATCTTCTGGGAAGAAGCACGCTGGAGCTCTCATTTTCGCAGAAGGCCCGGCTGATATTCGCTCTGGCATATCTGACGGGGAGAGAGTATATGATACTGGACGGCCCGCAGGAAGACCGGGTCATTTATGATATAATAAAGAAAACCGCCGTGTCGAAGGAAAGGACCATTATCCTGCTTATGCCCGCTGCCGGCAGGTTCAACCCGGTAGGATGCTGGAAAAAATACGCGATAAGGGATAACAGGCTCGAAGAACAGTGATTTCGGTAAAAGATGTTTCTATTGACAGGAATTCGTATAACGGCACGATAAGCGTTCTCAGGAACGTGTCCGCCGAATTCAGGCACGGCGTGAACGTCCTTTACGGCGTTCCGGGAAGCGGAAAGACGACATTTCTGGAGACGCTGGCCGGAGTCGAAAGCCCGGCGAGCGGTAAGATAACGGTCGAAGGCAATGTAATATTCCTTGCGCAGGTACCCGAAAGGCAGTTCATGCACACGACGTGCCGGGGTGAGCTCGCCGCGGAAGATACAAGCCCGGCGAGACTGAAAAAAGTGCTGGAGGAAATGGGCCTGGACGAAGATATACTGCCGGTCTCGCCGTGGAGCCTGAGTAACGGGGAAAAAAAGAGACTTACGCTGGCCCGGCTCATATTAAACAGTGAAAGGGGAGAAGGCGGGAGTAATTTCCTTATGGACGATCCTTTCTCTAATATGGATAAAAAGGGGATAGAGACTACAATCGGCATGGTCTTCAAAAAAGGTGGATACAGGGTCATTATGTCTACCGGCAGCATGTCGGACACCGATGTCCTCGGGAAAAGCGGAATCGATTTCAGGCTATACAGGCTGGAAAAAGGCGGACTGTTTGGCTAAGAAAATAAGGAATATAAGGATATTTTATAAATTCCTCGTGATCCTGCTGCTCTTATCTGCAATACCCCTTCTGGCGGTGGGGTGGAGGCTTATCCAGATAAACAAGCTGGGCCTGCAGGACGTGATACTCGAACTCCATACGAATGAAGTGGAATCCATCGCCGAGAGCATAGAGACCTACATGGAAGGACTCAGGGAAAAACTTGATTTTATCGTATCTTCCCAGGGGGAGTCTTCGATAGACTGGGCGCTGAACGCACGGGTACTGAGGTCGCTTATAGCGTCGAGCAATGATTTCCTGACTATAAGCATGTTAGACGCGAAAGGCAGCGAACTGACGAAATATTATCCTCCCCTGCTCGAAGGCAAGGTTAAATTGGAAGATTTTTCCAAGGACAAGACTTTCCTGGCGGCAAAGGAAACGGGGAATTTTACGATAAGTCCGCTGTATTACTGGGGGAACAGGCCGTGTCTTAATGTAGCCTATCCTTTTACGGAGAATTTCTACCTCTACATAACAGCGAACCTCGAAAGGCTGAACAAGAAAGTCCATGAGACGACTATAGGAAAAACAGGGTTTGTTTATATCGTAGACAGCAAGGGGAATATAGTCATGCACAGGGACCCTTCCCTTGCGGAAGGATCGGTATCCGTAATTGACAGGCCCATAGTCCAGGAGGTGCTGTCCCGCAGGCTCCTGGGAAGCAAAGAGTATACTACGAAAGAAGGCAAGGAAGTAGTCGGCGCCTACGCGCCCGTTGCGGCGCTCGACTGGGGAGTGATAATCCAGCAGGATAAGAACGAGGCATATTACTCGGTAAGGAGAATGCGCAAAAACGCATACATACTCCTGGTGGTCGTCCTCATCCTGGCGTCCGTTACGGGATATTTTATGACTCAGAACCTGACCGGACCCATAATCAAGCTGACTGGTGTCGCCAGGAACATAGCTTCCGGGAGCTTCGATGTGGATATCGTTTCGAAGTGGCTGAAAAAAGTGAAGATTAAAGACGAACTGGTAGAACTCGCGCATACATTCGTGGTCATGACCGAACAGCTGAAGAGGTATAATGACATGCAGGCCGACAAGATGAACGCGATCCTCTTCTCCATCGCGGACGGCATCATAATGACTGATTATACGGGAAAAGTGATACTTTCAAACAGAAGAGTAAAAGAGCTCCTGAAAATCGCTCCGTCAGAAGACCTTATTGATAAGAATATACAGGATATAATAAAAAAGAAAGAGATATCGGACAGCCTTAAAGAAGCTGCCGAAAAAAGGGAAAATATCATAAAAGAAATAGATTTTTCCAGCGACAGGTTGATTAAATTCCTGAGAACCGATACTTCTTTGGTGTCGCATTCAGATTCCGGCGCCGAGATAGGAACGGTAACCGTCATAAGGGATATAACGCTTGAAAAAGAACTAGAACAGCTCAAGGACGATTTCATGCATGCCATAACCCACGATCTCAGGAGCCCCATGACATCCATAAGGGGTTTCCTCGAGTTCCTGCTTGACGGGACAGCCGGAGAGCTCAACGAGCAGCAGATAGAGTTCCTGAAGATAATAGATGAATCTTCCGCGAGGCTCCTGGGCATGATAAACGACATACTCGACGTGGCTAAAATAGAAGCCGGATCGATGCCGATAGAGCTCGAGGAAGTCGACCTTGTGCAGCTGACCGCGTCGGTAATAAAGTCGCTGCTTTCACAGGCGCAAAAGGACAAGGTGGAACTCAAGGTAGACGAAGTGAACAAGATAGACAAAATCACTGTCGACAAGAACCTCCTGCACAGGGTAATAACCAACCTTATAAGCAACTCGCTCAAATTTACTCCGGAAGGCGGAGATGTCACGGTGCGGCTTGAGAACATGGATGACAAGATACAGGTATCCGTGATAGATACGGGGGAAGGCATGCCCAGGGAATACCTGGAAAAGATATTCGACAAGTTCGAACGCGTGAAAGGGAGCAAGGGCAGAAGAAAAGGAACGGGCCTGGGGCTTACCATAACCAAATATATAATAGAAGCGCACAAGGGCAAGATATGGGCAGAATCTGAGCTGGGAAAAGGCTCCAAGTTCACTTTCTGGCTGCCCAAGAATCTTAAGGCGGACTGAAATGGCGGTAAAATATGCGATGAGAAATATTTTATTCCTGTTGTTTTTCGCGGCAAACGCGGTGTCTCTTCAAGCGCAGGATAATGCAAAGAAACCGCTTAAACTCCTGGAAATAGAGGTAAAAAAGGGAGATACTCTGCACGCGTTCGCAGAAAGATATCTTGACGACCCTTCCCGGTGGCCGGAACTTCTCGAATATAACAAGATACCTTCCGGTGACCCGAATCTCATTATTCCCGGGGAAAACCTGAAAGTCCCCGTAGAGATGGTAAAAGACGAGATCGCGGATATAATATACCTGAAAAACAACGTCAGGCTGAGGCGCAAGGAAGCCAATGAATGGAAAGAAGCGGCTCTTTACGAGAGGATGTACCCCGAGGACGGGATAAGAACGGCCGAGAATTCGTTCACTCAGATAAAATACCTGGTCGGGGGAATGGCCAATATCAACGAGAACTCGCTGGTCTTTCTCAGGCCCGACAAGAAAAGAGACGACGTTGTCATGCTCGAGACCGGAGAGTTGAAGGCAAAAGACATAAAAGTGCTGACCGCGTCGGCGGCGATCGAACCTGAAAAGGGGTCGGAATACAGCGCGAAAGTGGACCGTGACAAAACCACGACGCTGAGCGTGTTCAAGGGCAAGGTTGACTTTATATCAAGCGGGGAAGTCGTTACGGTGACAGAGGGTTTCATGTCTACAGCAAAATTCAATATGCCGCCGATGGAGCCTTTCGAGATGCCCGAGGCGCCGGAATTCAAAAAACAGAAAGATCTGGAAAAAGAAGCCGAAACCGGAAAAATCACGATAAGCGGCAATAAGGTGATTTCCAGGGGCTTTATAGACTCGCAGTCATTGTTCAAGACGCTGAATATCGAAGAAGAAAATGAGGAAAACGAAGACGTCTATATCGATAAAATTCATATACAGGTCGCGAAAGACAAGGAGTTTACCAGGATATCCATAGATAAGGTCGTTGATAAGGCTAATCCCGAGGCATGGAAAGAGACCCTGGTAGACGGAATATACTGGTGGCATGCGGCTTTCATAGATAACCGGGGAATCCAGGGACGGTATTCGAACCCGGTTGAGCTCGTAGTCGACAGCAGCCCTCCAAAGATCACGATAGAATACCCCAAAGAGGGGGAAAAGGTCAAGAAGAGCATCATCTCTGTAAGGGGGAAGACAGAAATCGATATGTCGGTCACCGTAGACGATAATTCTGCGTTTGTGGATGAAGATGGGAATTTTATAGTCGCGATAGGAATAGACCCAGGCGAGAACAGGATAGAAATAGAAGCCACCAATTACTACAACAGGAAATCGGTAAAGTATATAACCGTATACGGCGATTTCAAAGGATCGGGGGCGAGAAAACAGGGCAGATACGGGGCGGGTGATTTTAAGATTAATTCGCCTAAAGAAGGGGAAAAGATAGATAAGAGAATCGTGGTCATAAACGGCAATACGGTTCCGGGCATGAACATCAGCGTTAACGGCGACCGGGCGGCTGTCGAAGAAGACGGAAGGTTTGTCGCGGCAGTGCGTCTGGCGCCGGGCGAAAATGAGATAAGAATAAAGTCTATTGACGGTTCAGGCAAAGAACTGGAAAAAATACTGAAGGTTTACGGCGATTTCAAGGGGAGGGAACAGGCCGCGGATTCAAATACCAAGCCCGTGCTATCCATAAAAGAGCCGCGCGACGGAGAGAAGATAAAGAAAAAAATAGTTCTAATAAAAGGGCACACGGCATACGGAACGAATGTCACCGTAAACGGAGTCCGGTCCATAGTCGAGGAGGACGGCAGCTTTGTAGCCGCGACGGCTTTACAGATAGGCGAAAACAATATAAACATCAAGGCGTCAAATGCGCAGGGAGAAGAAACAGTGGTTATTAAAGTAACTGGAGATTTCAAGGAATAATACCGGGAAAAGAATGGCAGACAGCAAAAAGCAGAAAGTAGTTGTAGCAGACGGAGATAAAGATATAAGGTTTCTCATACAGATGTACCTGAGGGATTTCGAAGTGGAGTTCGTAGAGGCAAGGGACGGGAAACAATGCCTGGAACTTATAGAGAGCGTAAAACCGGATCTGATAATAATGAATTATATGCTTGATAAAGCGACCGGATATCAGGTAGCAAAGGAAATATCGGTGAACCCGGTTTTGAAAAAGATACCGATAGTGATGATGATACTGGAAGGGTTTGATCTTATAGAGGAGAATGTCGGTTTGAGCGATTTTATAGCCAAACCGTTCAACAGGAACGAGTTTATCAATACGATAAAAAAGGTTCTCGGGGATAATATGTTTCCCGAAAGGGAAAAAAGAAAGGCCTTGAAGGCAGCAGCCGGAAAGGAACCGGAAAAGAAGAAAAAGGACACAAGAACCGGGATGAAGAAGATCCTCGTAGCCGACGACGACCCTAACGTGATAAAACTTATGAAAGTGGTGCTGCAGGATGATTACAGTCTGGTTTTCGCGAGTTCGGGAGAAGACCTGGTAACAAAAGCCAGGAAGGAGCGATATGACCTGATAATATCGGACATTGTCATGCCAAAACTGAGCGGCTGGAAGAGTATAAAAAAGCTCAGGGAAGAAGGCTTGAATGTCCCGGTATTGTTCAATTCAGGCCTGGTAAAGGACAAGGAGCTTTACGAAACGTTAAAGCCCGAAGGCCCGTCGAGGTTCATTCTTAAGCCGTTCAAGAAAGAAGATCTCCTCCTGATGGTGAAGGAGCTCATTGAAAATTGAAAGTGCCGCCGCCGGCAGCGTACTTGAAGAAAATTAATATATAAATAAAATTATTAAAATAAGCGCCCGTAGCTCAACTGGATAGAGCGTTTGGCTACGGACCAAAAGGTTGGGGGTTCGAATCCTCTCGGGCGCTCCAGGAATTGGGGGTTTTGGGTGGATGAGAGGATTCGAAGGGATTTTTTCGCATCCAGCGGATGAAAAGCTGGGAGAGCGTCAGAAAAAATCCCCGTCCGAAGCCGGCCGGGAGATGAAAGAAGGCCGGCAAGGAAGGATCCTTCCTGAACCGTGTAAGGTTCAGGGCGCAGCTCGGGCGCTCCAGAGTAGTGGGAAGAAGTTGCTAGATGCTAGTCTCTAGTTGCTAGTAATAAGAGAACGCATGGAATTCGATTATTTCCAGCGACAAGCAACGAGCGACTAGCGACCGGGCGGGCTGACGGGAGAGAAACAGGCTCGGGCGCTCCAGAGTAGTGGAAAGTTGATCGGGCTTCGCTGATCAGCTACGACCCGACAAGAGGTTGAAGGTGGAAGGTTGAAAGTAGCTAGTAATGCGATGAGATTTGCATTAAACATTACACTTTCCACATTACACATGGTGGGGTTGACAGTAAGAGAGAATACCGGGTAAGAAACAGCGGATGACTGAAAAAACATTAAAAATCAAGAAGAAGACCGAAATTAACGCTTTCATGAAGCGGGCGCTCGAACTTGCCAACAGGGCGTACGATAGCAAAGAGATCCCGGTAGGCGCGGTTGTAGTAAAAGAAGGAAGCATAGTGGGAGAAGGGCATAACCGGCAGATGATAGACAGCGATCCCACGGCTCATGCCGAGATAGTAGCGTTGAGGCAGGCATCTTCAAAAGAGAATAATTTCCGCCTAGATGATATGGATATTTATGTAACGGTGAAACCCTGCCGCATGTGCCGGGAGGCCATAAGCAGGGCGAGAATAAGAAGGGTCTATTACCTGTCGCCGCAGGCCAGGGAATGCACCCATAATGCCGAATACAGCAGGATGAGCGGGTACGGAGACGAAAGCACCGGCATATTGAAAAAGTTTTTCATGGACAGAAGATGATGAAGAAGATACTGACGGCACTTTGCCTTATAATGGCGGCAATATCGTTTTATATCATGGTCGGAAGAAACGGCACTGATATAAAACTTTGGCTTACGGTATCGTTTGCGCCGTTCATGGTAATTTCCGCGGTTGCGATAATGCTTAATAACGGGTTCCTGCAGATGATAATTCTGCCTTTTCTTCTGGTATACGGGTTCGGATCGGTATTCAATGTGCCGTGGGCGGCAGAATACGCGTATGCGCATATCTGCGGGATTCTCGTTCTTACGGTATCCGCGTATTCCGTCTTCAGGCATATGATACGATTGAGGTTCGTAAAGATAGCAGTGGGCATTGCCGTGGGCTGCGTGTTATTTATTTCGAGCAAATATTATCAGAGAAATTATTTAAGCGCGGTAAAGATAAAAAAGATAACAGATATCGAAAAGAGCCTGTTATTCAGATGATTTAAGGAGGGGTGGCCGAGCGGTTTAAGGCGGCGGTTTCGAAAACCGTTGTGTCTTAGGGCACCGGGGGTTCGAATCCTCTCCCCTCCGCCAGAGTTGG
>JAFGSA010000054.1 GCA_016934855.1 Elusimicrobiota bacterium | reverse complement strand
GAGCGAGAGCGACAACCGGGCGGTTCGAATCCTCTCCCCTCCGCCAGAGTTGGAAAGTTCATTGTTTTTTAGGAGAATCTTAGCGGGAAGTTACCCCGGTGCGCAAAAGGTCCGGAAAAAGGATTTTTCCGGATTTGGGGGGTAACAGCGAGAGGAACGAGCGTCATAGGGGGCTTAAGCCCCCTTGAGGAGCGAGAGCGACAACCGGGCGGTTCGAATCCTCTCCCCTCCGCCAAAATTGAGTGGCTAGTTGCTGGTGAAATTAAAAGATACAAGGTATGTACAGGAAAACGGATACGGTGTTAATAGGGAAATATGGCAAGAAAACAGGATTACTCCTGGGGTGCCTGTTGATGGCGGCCGCGTTAATGCCCGCGATATCGCGGGCGGCAATGAATGTAGACGGCAGCGATAATGACTGGGAAACGGCGCCTGCGATATCCGAAAACTCAGCCGTTATAAAAGACAGGGAATGGATATGGGTTGATAAGGAAGGGGACCAGTCATCATCGGGAGCCGCGGACCTGACTGAATTCAGGATAAAAAGCGACGGCAGCAAGCTCTACTTTCTAGCAAGGTTCGAGAATTTCACTCTGGGGACCACGGATTATGTGACTCCCATGGTCCAGGTGGGAATAAGCTACCAGGACGAGGGAATAGACAGGTTCATGGATTCCGAGGATGTAAGGGACGAAAAAGTCGCCGACGAAGCGAGATGGGAGTATCTCTTGTCCATGTACCAGCCCTCGGCATCGGCAGCTGCAGTTATCACGGGTGAAGATATGGGGTGGTACAGAAGTTCTTCGGGGGGCGTGGATCCTGACAGAAAGGGAGACCTGGCTATAAAAAGAGATGCCGCGTCGGAGACCGGTTTTTTCGAGGCGGGCATAGACCTGGACGATATAGGGGGAGAAAACAAGTACAGCGGCGAAATCATCAATATTACCGTAGCCGTTTTTGAAAACAAGTGCGCTTCGACCGGAGACACCGACGACCTGGGCGACGGCACGGGCGACGGTATAATAGACTGTATATCACTGTCGAGCACAAAGAGCGAGATACGCGACGACACAGTGGATGCGTATTTCGGTCTGAGGTTCGACGCCGACAGCAGGATTGAATCTAACAGCCCGCCCGAAGAAGTAAGGGCGCTCGATATAAAAATCGACGGAAAATACGCGAACGAAGATGTCATAATAACTGACAGGCAGCCCGTTTTTTCCTGGGTATTCGAAGACTCTGACGAAGATGACATACAAAAAGCGGTCAATATCAGGGTGCTGAAAGGGAAAAAGACCGTAGCCGATTTCACGGAACTCCTGGAAGAAGATGCTTTAAGGGTGCCGTATCCGGAATCCGAAGACGAACTTGATCCGGATACCGGCTACGAGGTCAGGCTGAGGGTAATGGATTCCCCGGGAGTTTTCAGCCGGTGGTCCGATGCGGTGCCGTTCAGAACGGCTGCTTCGGAACTGGATATAGACAAGGCCAAGATAGAGCTCAAAGTAGATTATAACAATCCATTTTTCAGCGGTGATATAACAAAACTCAGGTATACGATCCCGGACGGCATAGACGACGAGGTTTTTCTTGCCGTTTACACGCTCAGCGGGCGGCTCGTAAAGGTGCTGGTCGAGAAAGAGATAAAAATGGCCGATATTGTATATACTGAGTACTGGGACGGAAAAGACAGTTCGGGCAGCTATGTCGGGAGCGGGACATACCTGGTGCATCTAAGAGTAGGCGATACTTACAGGACGGAGAAAGTATGTTTCGTAAGGTAGCCGGAGTTATTTTAGCGCTTATGTTATGCGCGTGCCGGGTTTTCCCGGGCAGGTTCTCCGAAATATGCGAATGGCTCAATGTGAACCCGTCTCCCAGGGGGGCCGGGCTGGGTGTTTCCTACTACGGGATAGCCCAGGGTGCAAACGCGTCTTTATTCAACCCGGCGTCACCCGGGTTCATCCGCAGCAGGGAGATAAAAGCCCATTACGGCGTCATGTTGTCAGAGATGAGGTACAGTTCCCTGGCATATCTGGAACCCAAAACGGGCATAGGTACAGCTTCCCTTATAGCGCAGTATTATACGACAGACGATATGCAGGAGATAAAAGAAGGCGTTCTGGGTGACGAATTCGGCAATACCGACGTGTTCGTCAGCCTTGGTCTGGGATATCCGGTTACCGAAGGGATATCGCTGGGCGCCAACATTAAAGGCTTTCAGAGCAGTCTTGCCGGTTATACCGCGCAGGGTTTCGGCGGCGATCTGGGTGTGATGACGCTGCCGCTAAAGAACGCGACGTTCGGCCTGGCGGTCCAGAACCTGTCTTCGCCGGTTAAATACCGCGACGAATCCGAGACTCTCCCGATGGCGCTGGCGGGAGGGCTTTCGTACACCTTGAGTCTCGGGAGCGAAAATGTCGATTTTATTTTCGCGCTGGGAGGCAGATACATGGATTTCGACGAATGGGAAACCGGCGTGGGTGTCGAGCATATAGCGATGGACCAGTTTGCCCTGAGAGTGGGCTACCAGTATGTAAATAATGCGAGGGAACTAAAGCCGCTGGCGGATATTACCGCAGGAATAGGTTTTAATATATCCGGCATACTTATAGATTACTCATGGGTTCCGATGGGCGAGATGGGATACACGCATCGAATGGGGCTCGGCTGCAGGTTCGGTCCTGATCGGGAGAAAAAAGCCAAAGACATCGCAATTAAATGCGCGCCGGCGGTCTTTTCTCCTTCAACGACAGAGATGACGATAAAACCGGACTGGATGGGAATAGAGGAGATAAAGGGGTGGATGCTGGTCATAAGCGGTTCGGGCGGCGCAACGGTAAAGGAAATCAAAGGCACGGATATCTTCGGGGAATATTACTGGGATGGCCAGGGAAAAGACAATATCATCGTGCCCGACGGCAAGTACAGCGTAATCCTGGCGGCCGCGTCGAATAAGGGAGAGCTCAAGTCGAATATTGAAGAAATAGAAATAGATAACACGCCGCCTGCGCTGGAGGTGAGTTATTCATGCGAAAAGGTGACTCCAGACGGCGACGGCAATGACGACGAACTGGTGATGAAGCTGTCGGGATCGGATGCGAGTATGGTCAGCTCATATAAGATAACCGTAGTTAACGGCGAAGGCAAGAGCGTAAAAGAATTCATCGGAGAAGACCTTAATGCGGAAGTAAAGTGGGACTGCAGGGATGATTATTACAAGCAGATCGTAAAGAACGGCGAATATTCGGTCATAGCCGAGGCCAAGGATATAGCGGGAAACACGGTCGTGCTCCCCGCGGCAAAGATAAACGTGCTGGCGACGAAGTTGGGTATTGCTGAGGAAGAGAGAGGGCTGAAGATAAACCTTACTTCGAATGTTCTGTTCAGCGCGAATAAGACGACGCTTAAAGAAGAAGCGAATGAATCGATGAAAGAAGTAGTGGCGCTCTTGAAGACCTATCCTGATAACAAGGTTTCCATTGAAGGCCACAGCGACAGCGTCGGGAGCAACGAGGCGAATAAGAAAGTGTCATTGAAAAGAGCCGAAGCCGTCAAAGCCCATCTGGTAAAAGAAGGCATAGATGAAAAAAGGCTGAGTGTAGTCGGCTGGGGAGAAGAAAAGCCGATCGCTTCAAACAAGACCCGCGACGGAAGGGCCCAGAACAGGAGAGTAGAGATAATAATACTTAAGGAGAAGATGCAATAATGGCCGGTCAGGATAAGAGATTCAAAAAATTCATTCTGAACTTGTTTGGCATAGTAATGGTCGTACTTATATTGATGTTCGCGGAAGAGACGGGTTTTATACCTCTAAACAGGCTTATGCGCAGGGTGCCGGATCTGAGCGGGCTTGATGTAAAGGACGCCCGCCTGGTATGCAGGATCAAGGATATGTCCCTGAAGGTATCCGAAGAGGTCTATTCCGATAAACACCCGGAAGGAGAGATAATATCCCAGACGCCTCCGGGCATGGCCGTTTCCGGTGCGCCCGCAGTGAACGTGGTAGTCAGCAAAGGGTCACCTATAATGGCGCTTCCCGATCTTAAAGGGCTTTCGCCGGAAGAGGCCGTTGATATGCTGAAATCCATGTCCCTGTCCGTCAGTACAAGGACTTACGTGTACTCCGATTCGGAGGAAGGAAAAGTCGCTTCAACCGTTCCGGAAGCCGGATCGGAAGTTCATTATAAGACGCCGATAACGCTTAACATATCCAGGGGGTCCGCTCTTGTGACCGTGCCTAACCTGGCCGGAAAAAGCCTTGCGGCAGTCCAGAAAATCCTCTCGGAAAGAGAACTGCGCATGGGCACGGTGAAAAAAGAAGTAGATATAGACAAGAGATTCGGCATAATCCTCAGGCAATGGCCGCTGGCCGGAAAAGAAGTGGAAAAAAACACGCCGGTGACCATTGTCATAAACGAAGAAGAGTAGAATAATCCCTTTCGGATAAACATGCCCGCTGTATTAAAGAAAATAACCACGGTACTTCTTATACTGGTACTGGTATCGCTTGCAGGCCTTTATGCTGCTTTCAAGATAATATTCTCTTCCGAGCGCCTGAAAAATTCTTTCAAGAATGCGGCAAAAACATATCTGGGAAGAGAAGTAAGCATAGGTTCAGCCGAACTCAGGGTAGGCAGGCTGGTGCTCAATAATATAGAAGTGGATTTCAAGGAGAATAACAAAGGCCTGGCGAAGGATTCCGAAAAGTTCATCATATGCAAAAGAGTATATATAAAATTCAGGATCCTGCCGCTGTTCAGGAAAAGATTCGTATTTAAAGAGGTAAAGATAGATACACCCGTGATAAACCTGATGCACAGGCCTTCATTAAAGCTCAAGGACATGATGAGAAACCTGATGGGGATACCGGTTTTGGGCGGGGGACTGAGTTTCGGTATAAACAAGCTGAGCATGCAGAAGGGCAGGCTGAACCTTCACGCGCCCGCCCTCCCGGAATGGAGTGTTTATAACATAGGGTTCTTCATAAAAGGCACGACTCTTGCCGAGCCCGTAAGGGTGTATTTCAGCTGCAGCGCGGATATGCTCGATCTGGAGGGAATGGAACTATCCGCCAGGATAGATGCTTTCAGGAATACGGCGGAAATAGAAAAGTTCGTCATATCGGGCTACGGCGGAGAAGCGGATATTAGCGGCAGTATAAAGGATGTAATGACTTCACCGTCGCTTGACCTGGAGTACTTCCTGGGCAGGTTTCCCTCCAGAATGGTCCCGGAGAACCTGGCAATAGACGGCGTACCGTCGATAAAGGGGGCGGTCAAGAACGACATTGCAGCCCCGGATATCAGCTGGAACATGGATTTTTCAACCTGCAGTATTAAATACGGGAATATTTACCACAAGGACGAGGGAGAAAACCTGAAATTCCAGGGGGGTATGACGTTCAGGGATTCATGCACGGATATAAGCTGGTATGTGATAAGAATGGGCGTATCCTCCGTTTCCGGTACGGGGATGATGTGTAAAGACGAAGTGGACGTCAATATCAGGGGGGAATCCATAAACCTGAAAAGCGCTTTAAGAGGTTTTGATGCCGTATCCAGGTATATTTCATCAGGGCAGATGGATATAAAGGGGAAGCTGGGCGGTACGATAGAAGACAAAAAGATCAAGGCAGAATTGAATATCAGCGATATGGAAATCAGGAAACTGAAAGGGATATCGGACCTTTATGCCAAGATCATCGGAAAGCAGAAAACCGCGTTCAAGCTGGAAAAAGTCCAGGCGGACATATCGATAGATAAAGACAAAATAAAAGTTATTAACCTGACCTCGGAGGGAGGAGACCTTGAAGGGTGGGGTAAAGGTTACTATAATTGGGGGAATGATCTTAACTTCATGGTTTATCCCAAGTTCCACGGGAGGGAAATAGGACTGAGGATATACGGGGATTCCAAGAACGTCGAGGTCGGTTTAAAATAAATATTCTGCGGAGAGGTGCGAGAGCGGCTTAATCGGAACGATTGGAAATCGTTTGACTCCTTAACTGGGGTCCCAGGGTTCGAATCCCTGCCTCTCCGCCAGAGAATTTATAACATGTCTTTGAGAAGACAAACATAATCAAGGAATATTAATCAGTTTAAATCCAATAAATTGCATTAATAATAGAGGCCTTTCCTGAAATCATACCATACTATTATGTTTGTGGAATATCTATATTTTGCAAAAAAAGCATAAATATATTAATATTTTTTAATATATTCATATTAAATAATGCGGCATGAAATATTGATTATCGATGATGATAGAGAACATCTGAAACTTGCCAGGATTATCCTGGATTCCGCAGGATATTCCGTGATAGAAGCAGAAAATGGAGAAACCGCAATACGGTATGCCACCGAAAAAAAACCGGATCTTGTCATCCTTGACTGGATCCTTCCCGATATCCCGGGCATAGAAGTCTGCAAGATACTGCGTTCGGATATCAGGACCAGGTACATTCCTATCATTATGCTTACGGCTAAAACGAAGATAGACGATGAAGTAAAAGGCTTGGAGATCGGGGCGGATGAGTATCTTAAGAAGCCGTGCCGGAAAGACGAGTTGTTGGCGTATGTCAAGGCTGTTCTGAGAAGAGTCGAGTACGCAGCAGGAAACAAGGATGAAATAATAAAAAAAGGCGATATCCAGCTCTTTCCCGATAAACGCAGAGTCGTTTTGGGCGGAGATGAAATAAAACTGAATAAAAAAGAGTATGACCTGTTCTACCTGTTGTTTAAAAAACCGGGAAGGGTACTGTCCAGGGAATACCTTTTTGAGACAGTCTGGGGCTGGGACAGCCAGAGCATGACCGGAACCCTGGATACCTATATCTGCACTTTACGCAAGAAAATAGGTAAAAACGGCGGGAAAATAGTCGCCGTTAAGGGTGTCGGGTATAAATTTGAGACTTGATACGCAATAATTACGGGCCCCAACCGTATATTCTCTTCCTTTAATATAACAAACACTAAAATTTAAGGATTTTTTAAGGCTCCTATTATTATAATTATATTAATAATAGTTATTTTATGCAGTAATGTATAATAAATGGAGTGTATATTATGAAAATATTGTGCGTTAATTCAAAATGGAAACATGATAACAGTAAGTTGGGCGTAAAAAAAGGCTATGAGTTTGTAAAAGTCAGGGCGGGAGACGGGTTGTTCGAGGTAATAGAAAAAGAATCCCCGGACCTTATCCTGCTTCATATCAGTAAGCTGTGCAGCGGGATATCGGATTTAAAAAAGCAGTATCCGAAAATTCCGCTGCTTGTTATATCCGGCGACAGAAAGATCAAGAAGAAGATCGACTGTCTCGAACAGGGCGCCGATTCGTATGTCCATTCTTCGGTTATTGCAGAGAAGCTGTTCATGCTCATTAAAGCGTTGATCAGGAGCTATGAATGGGGGGAAATGAGACATTAGAAGGAGGATAGATACAGGAGCGATTATTTTGTATAACCGATGAAAAAGCTGTTTTCAGCCGCCAGTTTGATAATATTGTTTTTATCTGCTGATACTTCAGCTGAAGTGGTATTTAAAAGCATTTCAGAAAAAATAGAAATCAGCGCAACACAAATAACAATATCTACACCTGCAGTCTGGTCTCCCGGAGATCTGTTTATTGCCTATATTTCAAAGGATGCTGACGTCGCTATAGGCGCTAACAGTGATTGGAATGTGATATATAATGATGTAGCTAACGGAGCAAGCTGTCTATATATTGCCTGGAGGATCGCAACATCAACGGATACCAGCTGGACCTGGACGGAAAATACCAAAAGCGAGGCATGGTTGGGGTATATACTTTGTTATGCAGGGCAGAGTGCCGGCAGCCCAATTTACGGTTCGAGTATTACCGCCCAAAGCGTAATCGGTGACCATCCGGTTGCCCCCTCTGTAAGTTTTACTGATCTGCCGCCGTACAGCCTGGCTCTGCAGGTTTTCGGCAACGATACAGGTCTGACTTATACAGTCCCCGATCCTCCATTAACAGAAAGGTTTAATAGATATAGCTTAATTGGCGCGAGCGGTTCCGGCGGCGCCGGGGGAGATAAAACGGTGGGAGGAACAGGCCAGACAAGCACGGCGACGTTCGTAATGAGCAATACAGAGGAATGGACTGCAGCTACGGTAGTTATCAGTGCGAATCCGTCGCCGAACAATGCGAAGATAAATAAAATATATCTATCCAGCGCTACTTTAGGATGGGATGTGAATACCGATGTCAGTAAATATATCTTACAGGCATCAACAGATTCTGGTTTTGATCCTGTCCAGAGTTCTTCGAGCACGGCAAATGTTTATCTTTCTACTCTCACCGTAAGTTCGCTTTTACCGAATGTAACATATTATTTCAGGGTGGGGAGTTTTATCGATCCGACAACTTGCTGGACGCCGGTTTCTCTTTCCTCACCCACACACGCTTTAGAGCCCGGGTCGCCTGTAAGCGTCGCGACATTCACAAATATCAATATAAATAATTTCACCGTGAACTGGGCATCGGGCACAGAATCGGGCGGGTACAACCCGGCAGGCACGCTCTACTATGCAGAACGCTCTCTTTATCCTTTCCCTAATTCTGACTCAGGAAACGTCGAAGTCTCTACTACCGGTCTTTCATGTACTTTTACGCAGCTGTTCCAGGGTACGGAGTATTATGTCCGGGTCAAGTCTGTAAATCACTCGGGTGTCGCTACTGCCTATCACCAGCTGGGCTCGGTCAAAACCCAGAAAAAGCCTGTTCCGGACGGAACTATAGTAGAAACAGGCCGAAATTATGCGAACGGAACAGGCGCTAATCCGAATATAACGCACGGGCTGACGATAAACAAGGACGATTTTATCGTAATATGTATTCATGTAGACCTGGACGATGAAGATATAAATGACAATAACGGGGACTATGCAACTACAACAATATTTGAAGAACCGCACCCGCAATCGGGCCAGGACAGTACTTACGCCATTTTTTACAGGATAGCCGGTTTTGACGAACCGGATAATTACACCTATACCTGGGGAGGTGTCTCGGATGACTGGACTATTACTATACAGGTTTTCTCGGGAGTGGCTATAACCGATCCCTGGGATGTTGCTCCTTCGATTGAAACAAGAAACTATGGAGACAGTACTACATTAACAGCGCAGTCGGTAATAACAAGCACAGGCGGGACCATGGGAAATCTTATAGCTTTTACCAATAGCGCATGTACGTTTTCTAATCAGACAAACGGGTACGGACCTATTATGCAGATAGGTCTTGATCCGAATATCGGTGTATCAACACGGACGTTTTCAAGCGCCGGCGCAACCGGAATATCTAATATGACATTGTCCGCTGAAGACGATTGGATAATATATCAGACTGTTTTAAAGCCTTCACTTCCTGTCCCGCCGGAAGGCGCCGATATCCTTAACGTATATATTACAAGCTGTACTGTATGCTGGGACAAAAACATAGAAGTTTACAAGTATATACTTCAGGCATCGACAAGCCCCGATTTCGTGCCTGTTGTAGATTCGATATCAACAAGCGATGTGGATGAATCTACACTAACCGTAACGGGCCTGTCTTTAAACACAACATATTATTTCAGGGCTGGAAACCTTTATGATGATACTACCTGTTGGATAACCTCACCTGTATCAACATGCACGCTTGCTGCCGAACCGGCGCTTCCGGTAGGAATCCCGGTATTCTCAGATGTTTTTGCAGGCGGTTTTAGCGTAAGCTGGTCATCAGGCACAGATTCAGTCGGATACAATGCGCCGGGAACCACATATGATCTTGAAAGTTCGACAAGTCAGAACTTCGATTGCCCGGGTGATATAGAAGGGTCCACGGCTCCTGCCGGTAATCTTTCGTATACTTTCTCGGGCTTGCCGGCGAACACTACGTGTTATGTGCAGATCCGGGCGGTTAACCGGAACAGCGTAGAAACAGATTGGGTATATTTCACATCTACGGTTACTCTTGCAGCGGTTCCTTCCGTTTCAGGCAGTGTCTCTACGGGAACATGGACCAATAACAGCGGATTCGTATTTTCAAATGCCGCAGGGTGGGGAACAGGCGGAGTTAGCTACTACCGTTATGTATGGAACCAGGATCCGATATATGCAGCCTGGAATGATAATGAGGCTAAATGGGAAACGGGAAATTCAACACGGACCGCAGATAGCGACGGGTTATGGTATATGCATCTAAAGTCATATAACACGGCTGGAGAAGGAAATCCGTCAACAACAGATTACGGTCCATATAACTATGATTCTTCTTCCGCGGTTTTCAGTAATTTTTACAGTCAGAAAACCGATACTTCGTGGATTGATACAGGTGAGTGGAATGATAATGCGACACCTGCTGTAAAAGTAAATATGCAGGATACAGGCTCGGGTCTGAGAATCGGTTCACAGGAGAGCCAGCCTGATTCAAGTACAGTGCTGCTCCTGCACATGAGCGAACCGGGTCTTTCTGCAGGAGAGACTACGTATGACAGTTCGATGTACGGAAACAACGGAGTAATAATTGGCGCCACTGCAATAACAACAGATACCTGGAAAACAGGAGGTGAAACGGAAGAGATTCTTTATTTTGATGGGGATACTTATCATATTTTAATTCAAAACAATGAAAGTCTGAATATTTCCGGTGAATTTACCATCGAGGCTTGGGCTAAAGTTAAGGAATTTAATACGGATGGAAGTTATAGAAAAGACCTGATCGCATCTATGGCTGATTACGACAACAAAGAAGGTTTTTATTTTGGAGCAGGAGAATCTGCTAGTCCGGGCGTAACCGATAAGAAGCCTTTCGTGTATCTTACTAATGGTGCGGACTGGTTCTGGACTGGCGCTAATAATCCGATAAAAGAAAATAAGTGGTATCACATCGTCGGCACACGCAAAGGAAATATCGTCAAACTTTACATTAACGGTAAACTGGATAAGAGCACAGATTTTTCCGGAGATTTAAATCCGCACGCGGGCTCGCTTTATATTGGATCTCAGAGTTCAGGGTTTGGCGATTTTAATGGATTGCTTGATGAAGTCCGCATCTTAAACCGCGCGCTCTCTGACGAAGAAGTCGCCTGCCGTTATAATTCCGGCTGTATACAATATTCAACAAGCGGTGTCGACGGGACCTGGAATATAGAGCCGTCGACTGCAGTTACAGTGACTTCCGGTGATAATGGGACAATCTTGCTTGAAGTGTCAACGACGTCTGCGCTTCCTTTCCATTCATCGGAAAGTGACTGCCATGTTAAATTCCTGATAAGCGATATAGCGGGAAACATTGCCGAATCGAATGAATATGCAGTAAAGATTGATACCGTATTGCCGGCTGTACCGGTGCTGAGTTCCCCGGGAAATGATACATGGGTGTCATCTACTACGGCAGCATATGTCTGGCAGTCTGCAGCCGATACTTTGAGCGGACTTTCAAATTTCGTTTTACAGGTATCTACGGCAATAAATTTCGATGGCGTGATAAAGTCGTCGTCACCGGTCGGTACCGACGCGTCAATAACGGATCTGGTAGAGGGAACAACATATTACTGGCGGGTGCGCGGACTGGATTGGGCCGGAAATTACGGGTTATGGTGCGATACGTGGACGGTAAAGATAGACACGACGGCGCCAGCAGGCGGCATGGGCATGAGTTTTTCGAATATAACGGTATCGAGCATGACGGTGCAGGCAGCAGTGCTCACTGACAATGTGTCGGGATCGGTAAAGTACGAGCTCGATTGTACGAATGACGACGCCTACGACAGGACCTACGAAGCATCGAATTCGACCGATACGGCATCGATGGTATCCAACAGTACATATACGTACCGCTACAGGGCGAAAGACGCGGCGGGAAACGAGACGGCCTGGTCCGGGTATTATTCCACGTGCACTTTATCGGTGCCTCCGGGCTGGGCTACGATAAGCTGTGATTTAAGTACGGGTACGTGGTATAATGCCTCGACGTTCACATTTACTGCAATAGGCGGGTTCAGCACGGGTACCGTAGCGTATTACGAATACAGCTGGGACACAAATACCGTTGCGGCAGGTTATCCCAATACCTGGCAGGATGACGGAGACGATGACCTGGAACAGTACACTACATTCACTTCTTCAAGCTGGTACCTCCATGTAAAAGGGTGCAGCTGGAGCGGGACGGAAAACGGCACGTTCGATTACGGCCCGTTCTACTATTCCACGGCGGTGCCGATGATAACGATAGACTGGCCGGTATCCGATATATGGTACGCGAACGTGATATCGTCGTACAGCGGGACGGTCGCGGACAATTCTGGCGCGGGGATAGATACGACAACATTCATGTACAGTTATGCCGAGGGCGCATGGACGTCGTTCTCTACGGACACTTTCGCGGGGGGGTATGACTGGTGCGACATTGACGAGATACCGGATATACCGGAAACACCGGGAATAACACTGCAGGTGAAAGTCAGGGACAAGATAGGAAACGAGGGGTTTTCGGCCGTATATTCGATAAAGGTAGACACGACGCCGCCTGCGGCACCAATATTGATTACCCCGGCCGCTGATACATGGTCAAGTTCGACGACGGTATCATTTGTCTGGAACGCGTCAATGGAAGCGACGAGCGGTATAACGAACTACGTACTGGAAGTATCGACCGACATAAATTTCGGCGGCATGATAAAATCATCATCGCCTGTGGGGACAAACGCGTCGATAAAAGATCTGGCGGAAGATAATACTTATTACTGGCGGGTGAGGGCGGAGGATGCCGCCGGGAATTACGGGTCATGGTGCGATACCTGGACGGTGAAGATAGACACAACGCCGCCGTCCGGCGCGATGAATATTAGTTTCTCTAATGTTGGGGAGTCGAGCATGACGGTGCAGGCCGCGGCGCTTTCGGACGGCATATCGGGGTCGGTGGAATACGAGATAGACTGTACGAATAACGACGCATACGACAGGGCATACGGGGCGCCGGATTCGGTATCGGCAGTATCTATGACGGCGAACAGCACTTACACGTACCGCTACAGGGCGCATGATGCTGCGGGGAACGAGACGGATTGGTCCGGGGACTATTCCACGTGCACGTTATCCGTACCTCCCGGCTGGGCAACAACGGGTTGTGATATGAGTACCGGGACATGGTACAACACCACGACATTTACATTCACGGCTATAGGCGGTTTCAGCACGGGCACGGTCGCGTATTACGAATACAGCTGGGATACGCATACAACAGCAGCGCAGTACACGGACGGAACATGGGGTAACGGTTCGCTGGAGAGGTACGCGGTATCAG
>JAFGSA010000053.1 GCA_016934855.1 Elusimicrobiota bacterium | reverse complement strand
TCAGTACCATTCCAGCTTCAAACCGTTTGCTTTCAGCAACTTAAAGAATTTACGCTCACCCGCTTCTAAATACCTGCCTTCTCTTTCTGTAATTTTATATTTATACACATGCTCTTTTCCCAATACTTCGGTGAATTCCGGCGCATTAAATAACTGCATGCCGAGCACCCACGAAGATACCTGCACTGTATATGTATGACTATTAATTTTTCTGATTTTAAATGAACACATCCTTTGCTTCCTAAAGTTCTCCTTATTTTTTGTAAGGTTTCATTTGCTAACTCGATTTTAAGCGCGTTAAACGCTTCTTATGATTTGAGAGGCGGTGCTCTTAGAGGCAGTTCAGTTATATGGCAGTATTGTATAAAACAACTGGCCTGGAGATTATTTGAATAGAAAACACAATAAATATGATTAAATATATTATTGTGTCCGGTATATTGTGACGAAAAATCCAGTTTAAAATTCTTAAGAGTATGTCTTTCTGATTTCTTTGTTATTTCTACGATTCTTTTTCCGGACCCTCTTTTTCCCCTGCAGTAAATTTTAAATTGTCTTTTCGGAAGAATAACTTCGTTGCTAAATAAAACACACAATATAAATATATTGCATATTAGAATAAATTTTGATTTTTTCATGTCGCTACGGTTATTCTCTCATACTCAAGCAAAAGTTTGATGGTCTCAGATTTAGATCTAACATCCATAAGCTTTCGTACAATATTCTTTTCCTTGAGTAATTTTGAGATCTTTGATAAAAGCTTAAGATGCAGAATAACATCCGGCGCGCAAGGCATAAAAAACAAATACACAGGCTTCCCATCAGGAGCATTATAGTCAACTCCTTTAGTAGACCGCGCGATTACTACATGCGAGTTCTGGAATAATTCATCATCAGGATTGCGCGGATGGGGTATAGCTATCCCTTTGCCTACAGCAGTACTTAGCATTTTCTCTCTTTCATCTAATTTTATCATCAGATGCTCTGCGGTTTTTACAATACCTGCTTCAAATGCTATAGATGCGATTTCCCTTATGGCTGCTTCCTGGTCTCTTGCTTTTAAATGAATGCTTATCAGTGACTTATCCGTAAATCGTGATAAAGGCATTATATCAGATGCGCTTATTGTATCTCCGATGTTAAATGAAGGTGTTTTAATAATATTATCTTGCAGATATTCATCTATTGCGGAAATATTAAACCTCCATTGATTGCCTATTTTATATCCCGGTATCTTCCCGGATTGTGCGAGCCTTAATACAGTTTTTTCATTCAGCTTCAAATATATAGATAACTCCTGAGTAGTAAGTATATTGGTATTTTTTACATTATCTTTCATGTTTGTATAACTTATATGGTCTTATTAGGGGTTATTATAACTTATTGTAACTTTAAAATCAACTAAATTTCTATGGGTTAACGCCAATAGGATTTACCATATTCAGGCTTCGCCTGCCCGCTTTCAGCGGGGCGCCTTCATCTACAAGTTTACGCATGTAGTATTTCTGCGGAATAAACTACTGCGGGTTGTGAACCCGCAGTTTTCGCTCTCTTGTAACAAATATCGCATTATATTCTGAACGGTATTACTTTATTATAATTCAGAATATTAAGACTGGTCGTAGTTACACAGAAGACGCTGCGTTAATCCTTCAGGATTGAAGCCGTCTGACTGTGACTGGTGAGATTCTTTTATTTCAAGGAAAAGCTTTTCCATGCGCAGGATACGGAAGACCTATCAGGGTTGAAGTCTGAGCACTGAAACAGCTTGGGCGGAAGGATTCGACCGAAGGTCGAACCCGAGCTGTCTGCCAAGGAAGGCACACAATCAAGTTCGCAGTGAAAAACACGACAGTGGTTGAAGCCGGACGAGTTTAATGTCTACCTTCAGGTACTGCGATTGCCGCGGTAATAATTCAGGAAAACCAGCTTTTTGTATTTACACAGATCCTCACCAACATCAACATAACAGGGACTTCTATTAGAACACCTACTACCGTAGCAAGCGACGCTCCGGAAGAAAGGCCGAACAGCATTGTTGAAGTGGCAATAGCAACCTCAAAATGATTGCTTGCCCCTATCATAGCAGAAGGCGCAGCATCTTCATAGTTGAATTTCAGTATTCTAGCCGATACGTATGTGAGCCAGAATATAAGATTAGTCTGTAGAAAAAGCGGAATCGCTATCCATAATATCGTCAATGGCTTTGAAAGGATAATATCTCCTTTAAATGAGAACAAAAGCACCAATGTTATCAATAAAGCAGTTATGGATACAGGCGTTAACAGATGCAGAAATTTCTCTTTGAACCAGTCTTCACCTTTTGATTTTATGATCATCTTTCTTGAAAAATATCCGGCAATCAGCGGCAAAGCAACATATATTGCTATCGATAATAGCAATGCCTGCCATGGCACAGGGAGTCTTCCGACCCCGAGAAGAAAACCCCCCAGTAAACCGTAAAGCAGTAACATCGTCAGCGAATTAATAGCTACCATTACCAGAGTATGCCCGTCATTGCCTTTGGCAAGATATCCCCATAAAAGGACCATCGCAGTACAGGGAGCTATACCCAGTAATATACATCCAGCCAGATAACTTCTCCATAAAGGTATTTCCAGCATTTTAATGCCGTTATGCATTACAACTGTTCCTGCGCCATGTATCGATCCCACCATCCAATTTGCTGCACCAGGCGGCAGTTTTACTATATCTGCAGCGTCTGTACCGATAAAATTTTTAAATAGATACCCCAGAAAGAATATTGAAATTGCATACATGGTAAACGGTTTTATTGCCCAGTTAGCTAAAAGTGTCAGCATTACGGGTTTAGGTGTCTTTCCTGCCTGGATAACTTCCGCGAAATCAATTTTTACCATAATTGGGTACATCATGAAGAAAAGACATACTGCGATAGGAATAGAGATAACAGGCGCTTCACCTATATATATTGCCATGCCGTCTAGGGCTTTCGCCATACCCGGCAGTATTTTCCCCAGCACTATACCGCCAGCGATACAGAGCAGTACCCAGACTGTAAGATACCTTTCAAAAAAACTTATTCCTCTTCCGCTTTTCTCCATATCGTTCTCCTCTATTTGTTAAAAAACATATATATTCCAGCCAGAATAACTAATATTCCGCAGACCTTTTTTAATATCACAGTACCTTTTGATCTTTCGCTCCAGTTGAGATATTTCTGTACTATTTCAGTGAAAGTTCCGGCAAACACGATTACCGAGCAATGGCCTACAGCATAAGCAAGGACAAGAGACACTGCAAAGATAATATTCTTTGATGCGACAGAAAATACCACACCGAGCATGGGAGCCATATAAGCAAATGTACAGGGGCCTGATGCTATGCCAAAGATCAGTCCGATCAAGAAGGCTGCAAGAAATCCTTTCTTTTTCATGCCTGGCTGTTTCGCGGAACCCAGAAATGGTAACTGTATAATTTCAAGCAGATGCAGGCCTATTATAAGAAAGATAACAGCTACAAAATAATTCCCGAACCTGCCTATATCCCCGAGCATTCTTCCTAACAGTCCTGTAATTACTCCTATAAGTCCTATTGTAACGAGTATCCCGTTCGAGAATAATAATGAGATCCAGAAAGCTCTTTTTGTGGAAATCTTTCCCTGTTCATCAATAAATCCGATGATAAGAGGGATGCTGGCAAGATGACAGGGGCTGAGTAATATGCTTAGAATTCCCCAAACAAAAGAACCAAGTAACGCAATTAACGGAGCAGCATATAATGATTTATAAAGAAGATCAAACAGTTCCCTTATCATTCAACTCCCTGATTTTTAAGGACTTTTATTATTTCTTCCTTTGGATAATAACCGGTATGTCTGTGAAATTCCTTACCCTCTTTATCTAAGAATATCTGAGTAGGAATACCCTGTATCCCGAAATTTTCAGCATACGGTTGTCCTTCAGGAGTCCAGACATCATGAAAAACCACTTTTACCTGTTCCGCATATTCCTTTTCGATTTCGTCCATTACAGGCTGCATCATCTTGCACGGGATGCATCTTACAGAACCAAGTTCTACGAAAGTAACTATAATTTCTTTTTTATCTGTTTCCGAGATTACCGCTGCCGTACTTTTTATTATTTCGTTTGCATTCCTCGTATCTATATCCTGCTTTTCTGTTTTCTGAACTGCATCTATTGAATTTAATCCTTTTTTAGGCAGTCTGCCCGCGCTGAAACTAATGCCAGCGACAAATAAAATGGTTATTAAGCTTATTTTTAGTTTTTTGCTCATGAGATAATATTTTTTATTTCATCCTTACTCAATACTTTGCCGGATGCTTTAACGTCTCCATCTACTGCAAGTGCGGGAGTCATCATTACACCGTAATTCATTATCTCTTTTATTTTTGTCACCTTGACAATTTCAGCATCAATACCAAGTTCTTTAACCGCTTCTTCTGCATTTTGAGTAAGTCTTTTGCATTTAGGACATCCTGTTCCAAGTATTTCTATTTTCACACTGCCTCCTTATTTCTTATCAGCTTTAACTTTAATGCTTACTACTGATTTTTCAATGTTGCTCATATCCGACTCTTTAATCTCAGGATTGCTCATAACGGCTTTTGCTGTTATATCATTAAGCATGGTCTTAATTGAAAAGACTGTCTCACTGACTACTTCTATATTCCGAAAACCGGCAGCTTTGATATAAGCCAGGTATTCATCTTTCATGCTTGCTCCGGAGACACAGCCGACATAGGCTTCCAGAGAATCCATTATTACTTTCGGGAGCGGATTCACAAGGACAATATCGGAAACAAATATTTTCCCTTCATGTTTGAGCACCCTGAAAGACTCCCGGAAGACTCTTTCTTTGTCAGGTGAAAGATTTATAACACAGTTGGATATTATTACGTTAATCGAATTATCCTCAACAGGGAGATTTTCAATCTCGCCCAAGCGGAATTCCACATTTTCATAATTTCCTTTTTCTGCGTTCATGCGGGCTTTCTTGATCATCTCCTCTGTCATATCTACTCCGATCACATGACCGGTATCGCCAACTTTAGCAGAAGCTAGAAAAGCGTCAAATCCGGCTCCGCTTCCCAGATCCAGCACAGTATCGCCTTCTTTTAATGATGCTATCGCCACCGGATTGCCGCAGCCGAGGCCCAAGTTTGCGCCTTCCGGTACTTTAGCCATTTCCTCATCTGAATATCCTACTGATCTGCTTATATCCTGAGCCGAATTAGAACTCCCGCAACAGGAAGGTGACGAACAGCACGAACTTTCGGTTTTCGCAATATTGCCGTATGCCTTTTTTACCTTGTTCCGTATATCCATATTTAACCGCCTTTTTTATATATTCGTTAATCCCCCGTAAAATATTCCGCTGACAGTAGCCATTATCACTACAAGCAGAATATATACAAGCGTCATTTTTGTTCCGATTATGCTTTTTATTACAAGCATATTGGGAAGACTGAGCGCAGGGCCCGCTAAAAGTAATGCAAGAGCCGGGCCTTTTCCCATTCCTGCACCTACTAAGCCTTGAAGTATGGGTACTTCTGTCAACGTAGCAAAATACATTAATGCGCCTGAAACAGACGCAAAAAGATTAGCTCGCAGACTGTTGCCGCCGACAAGATGCTGTATCCAGGCCTCCGGGATTATTGCCTGATGACCGGGACGACCGAGAAGAAACCCTGCGATAAGAACACCTCCAAATAAAAGCGGAAGTATCTGTTTTGCAAAACCCCACGTAGATTCCGTCCATGATTTGAGCTCATCCTTCTTAAACCATTTATAAAGTATCCCAGACAACATAAGCAGAAAGGCTCCGGTTATGAACCATTTAACATTATATAAAATCTGCCATATTCTGATGCTTTCATCTTTACTCCAATTGGCAAAGACGAGTATAGCTACCATTATTCCGAAATATAACGCCGTTAGCCAGAGCGGTTTATCCTTTTCGTCCGTTGCCCCCATACTCAGATCACCAGCAATTACTCTGTTCTTTTCTTCCTTATAAAATATGAAATGCATGGATAAACCTATCGCGACCGAAAATATTACTGCTCCAGCCGCTCTTGCTATGCCAAGCTTTAGACCAAGAACTCTTGCCGTCAGAATAATCGCAAGTACATTAATGGCCGGCCCGGAATATAAAAATGCTGTTGCCGGGCCTATTCCCGCACCTCTTGAATATATTCCCGCAAAAAGAGGAAGAACAGTACACGAGCATACCGCTAAAATGGTTCCCGAAACCGAAGCCACGCTGTAAGATATTACCTTATTGGCTTTTACACCGAAGTACCTGATAACCGATTGCTGACTCACAAAATTTGAAATTGCCCCTGCTATAAAAAAAGCGGGAACAAGACACAACAGAACATGCTGTCGGGCATATTCCTGAAGCATCATAAGAGCTTCTAAAACGGGGCCTGATAGTTTTAATGCTTCAAATGGCGCATAATAAGCGATCAAGAATATTGTCAATATTACAATAAATTTCATTTTGTCTTTCATTGTTTATTTACAGCATCCTTCCCTTATGCCTTCGGTCTTGCAATTTTTTAATCGCCGCAAGTCTTCTGCTGATATCTTTATGTCATCGAGTAATCCCCGCACAATACCCATTTTCAGAGTTTCCGGCCGGACAGAATAAATGATCCACTTGCCTACTCTTTTGCTTTCTGTTAGTCCTGAATCAGTGAGTTTTTTCATAATTCTTGATATCCTGGCCTGTTTCATATCAAGAATATTGACCAATTCGCATACGCATAAATTTCCATTAATAAGAAGTAGAAATATTCTCATTCTTGTTTCATCCGATAATGCATCAAGAATTTTTATTGTTTTGTTCATATAATCGGCCTCTCTTTCAATTTTTATATTACCATATAGTAATACGTATAGTCAATAATAAGTACCTATATTGTCGTTATTACCACCTCATTATATATCTATTTTGTAATATATTAATTGATGCATTCCCGGGTAAATGCTAGTGCAGAGCGCAGGAATATGAAGAACTTATGAGGGCTTAAGTCCGAGCACTGAAACGGCTTGAGCAGAGGGATTCGGCTGGAAGCCGAACCCGGGCTGTCTGTTTCAGAATATTATTGTATTCAATAAAAGCAGAGCGGAAATACCTGCGAGATAGCCGATAAAAGCGATAAGACTGATTTTCTTCAGATACCATCCGAAATCCATCTTTTCCATACCCATGATAACGACTCCCGCCGCGGAGCCGATAATAAGCAGACTCCCCCCCGTACCGACGCTATAGGCTATGAGTTCCCAGATATGCGAGTCCCTGGGGTAGATATGGATATCATACATGCCCATAGCGGCTGCCGTCAGCGGGACATTATCGACAATTGAAGATATTATACCTAATACTGCTGCAACGATATCATTATTCTTTATAAGATCGAATAATTGCCTGGAAATGCCGGACAAAATCCCTATCGTTTCCAGTGCAGAAACGGCCAATAATATCCCCATAAAAAACAGTATGCTTGTGAAGTCTACTTTTTTTAATATACGCGGTACCTTTAATTGCTTTTCCTTATTATGCGTAAGATCTGTATAAATCCATAACACGCTCAATCCCATGAGAACACCCAGATAAGGAGGAATATCGAAAACGGCTTTTAAAACAGGGACTGATATTAATGCGCATACGCCAACCGGCAAAACCGTGTTGGTCCCTTTAATAAAATACGGATTCTCGGGATATACTTCGCTTAACGGCTTATTTCCTATTTTCATAGATATGAATATCAGAGGTACCGTCATACTGACAATACTCGGCGTGATCAATTGCTTTATGATTTTGCCGGATGATACATATCCCTTTATCCATAACATAGTGGTTGTTACATCCCCTATGGGGGTCCATGCTCCTCCGGCATTTGCCGCAATAATGACCATGCTGCCGAAATACAGCCTGTCTTCGTTTTTAGGCAATAGTTGATGTATAAGGGCAATCATGATGATAGAGGTTGTAACGTTGTCCAGGAACGATGACAGGAAAAACGTAAGAAAAGATACTTCCCAAAGCAAATTACGCATTTTTTTCGCCTTGATGAATTGCTTCAGTATTCTGAACCCGTGATATGAATCAATTACCTCGACGATCGTCATTGCGCCGATCAGGAAGAATAATATCTGGGATATATCCGCGAGGTGATTATTAAGCTGCAGGGAAACCTGTATATCGTGGTGCCAGTAATGAAAAAATACCAGCCCCCAGCTTATAAACGCCAACAGAATAGCGGTAGCGGCTTTATTAATCCTTATCTTTTGTTCCAGGGCAATGGCGATATATCCTACCGCAAAAATACACAGCATTAAGAACGGCATTTACACCTCTTTTTACATCTTTAAGGTATAATACGATATTATGCGGTCCTACCGCATTTAAAGCAGAATTGAAATCTTATTGTTTTTTATTCCGTCCCGGCCCGGTTCATCCTCTTCCGGAGGAGATTCTGAAATTTCTCTTCGACTTCAGTTATTGAAGAACGCATGGAATCGAAAATACTCTGGATCTGTTCGGCGCTGAATGCGTACTGGGAACTGGCAAGATTTCCGATAAGCCGTATCTTGTCCAATGCCGCATTCACTCTCTTTTCAGATAACCGTTTGAATTTCTCTTCTTTTGTCTCGGCCATGGATTCCTCCTGTTCGATGCATTATATGCATGATCACTTAATAACCTTATTAATGAATATTCTACTATTTTCGGTGTAAAATGAAAGGAGGAGTCCTATTTATGGACGGGAACGAACCTGTTATCCAGCCAGGCGAATATCAGGCCGCCGATAAAGCCGTCTGCCAGCGCCCAGACAAGCCCTATAACGCTGCCCAGCGGCGTTATGCTGTACCCTATGTAAATCCGGTCGAGAAATGTTCGTTTCTCCGAGGCACCCGAAAAAGAACACGGCTAATTTCCTGTTATCTTCAATCACCAGGATACGCATACCTGTTCCTTTATAGAATATAATGTATATTTATTGTATGATTTTTACAAACCGCTTGAAATCCGGGCGGTTAAATGCCTATTATGAATATATATCAGACCGAGCGGCTGATACGCGTTTACCCCTTTCTATTTGCGGGCAGCTTTACTCTTCCCTTTATCTTAGGCCGGGGGATTCTGTCTTTTTTTGTCTTTCTTTTTAGCTTTTCAGCGCATTTTTTCATGATCATTCGTACCGCAGCGCATCAATGGGATTGAGTTTTGCAGCCTTTCTGGCCGGCCATAATCCGAAAAAGAGCCCGATCAGCGCCGAGAAGACAAAAGCGAGCGAGACCGAAAAGAAGGATATTTTAGTGCTCCAGCCCGCAAACCTCGAGAGCCCCGCGGTTATCAGCGATCCCAGGATAATGCCCATGATCCCGCCTATCACGCATATCGCTACTGTTTCGATGATGAACTGGGAAAGAATGTCCCGGTTATTAGCCCCTATTGCCTTTCGTATCCCTATCTCCCTGGTCCTCTCGGTCACCGAGACGAGCATTATGTTCATTATGCCTATTCCCCCGACAAGAAGGCTTATGAAGGCTATCGAGCCCAGGAGCCAGGAGAAGGTCTTGGCGGTCGAAGATACAGCCTCCTGTATCTCCGCGGCGTTGCGCACCTCTATCAGCTCCTTCTTGTCATCCGGGAGTTTCTGCCTTCTGGCTATCAGTTTCTGTATCTGTGATTGCACTATGGGTATATCTTCTTCCTTCGTCACTTTCACTTCTATGTCATCTACATATCTGTTCCCGAAAAGGCGGTACATGGCCGTATTAAGCGGTATGATTATCTGGTCATCCATGTCCCGCCAGCCCGAAGAACCTTTCTCCGGGAGCACTCCTATGACCTTGAAGCTTATCCTGTTTATCTTAATAGACTTTCCTACGGGATATTCGTTCTCGAAGAGCGTATCTTTCACCGATTTTCCCAGCAGAGCCACCCTCTCCCTTGATATCATCTCTTTCTCCGTAAAAAACCTCCCCGCCACCGGTGTGTATGATTGTATATATTCGTAATCCGGCTCAGCCCCTATAACGGTAGTGTTCTTGTTTTTATTACCGTAAACCACCTGCACGCTCCCGTCTACCGTAGAACTTACCTTGTCCGTTAAGGGTATCTTCTTGACCGCTTCGCCGTCTTCGGCTGTCAGCCTTATCGCAAACCCGGAATTGGCAGCTATGCTCCTCATTGCCCGCCTGTTCGGTCTCACGCTGAGAAGGTTGGAACCCAGGTGCGCAAGCCTCTGTTTCACGTCTTCGCGCGCGCCGGCGCCCAGTGCGAGCATCGCTATCACGGCTGTCACTCCTATGAGCACCCCCATGATGGAAAGTACCGACCGGGTCTTGTTCGCGAGCAGTGATTTTACAGCCTGCATAAAATAATTTTTCATCTGAGTTATATTAAGAGCGTGCGCTTTTATCCTGATAATGTCTGTATACTCTCTATCGTCCTCCCCTTTTTTACCGCCGGTATCTGCCACTATCTCTCCGTCCGTAAGTTTTATTATCCTGTCCGCTTTGTCCGCGAGATCCGGCTCATGTGTTATCATTACCACGGTGTGCCCCTCCCCGTTGAGCTCCTTGAATATCTGCATTATCTCCCCCGTGGTAACGCTGTCCAGGTTTCCGGTGGGCTCGTCGGCAAGTATCAATCCGGGATTCTTGAGCAATGCTCTTGCTATTGCGACTCTTTGTCTTTCCCCGCCCGAGAGTTCATTGGGATTATGGCTGCTTCTTCTCGCAAGCCCTACTCTTTCCAGGATCTTTTCGGATGAATTGAAATCCCTATTCCTAAGGTTGGGTGTATATATGAGCGGGAGCTCCACGTTTTCCTTAGCGCTCAGCCTGGGCAGCAGGTTGAACGTCTGGAACACGAAACCGATCTGTTCGTTCCTGACTGCTGCCAGCTGGTCGTCAGTAAGCCCGGCAGTCTCGGTACCGCCCAGCCTGTATGAGCCGCCGTCAGGTTTATCAAGCAGTCCGAGGATATGCAGCATAGTCGACTTGCCGCTGCCGGACGGACCTGTGATAGCGACAAATTCGCCCTCCCGTATATGCAGTGATATATTTTTCAGGGCAGCGACCTGTATTTCGCCCAGATGATAAGTCTTGGAAAGGTTTTTTATCGATATCATCTGCCGCTTCTGTTATTTGACATCCCCGGCAGTCCGCCGAACCTCCTGAACCCCTCGCCCTGGTAATCCGCACTTACCAGGATTATATCGCCTTCGCTTACTCCTTCCAGAATTTCCACCATCTCCCCGTTGTCTATTCCGGTCTTTATTCTCCTGGGCTCCTTTTCGTCGTACCCTGTCTTTACCAGAACCGTACTGCCCCTTCTGCCTTCGTTTACAGCGTAGGAAGGGAGAAGAAGCGCGTTCTTCTTCTCTTCAACCGTTATTTTGATATCAGCGCTCATGCCGGAACGGAGCAGCTTCAGCTTTTGGAGCGGCCTTATATCCACGTTGTATACCGTGACATTGTTTATTATCTCGGATTCGTAAGCTATGTGTTCCACCACGCCGGGGATATTGTCGTCCGGATACGCGTCGAGGGTTATTACCGCGGCCTGGTCCTTTTTTAGTTTCCCCATGTCCGTTTCATCGACCTGCGCCTTCACTATAAGGTCATCCGCCATAACGAGTATGGCATCGGAAGAAGAGACGGTCTGTCCAGGCTCTGTGTTCCTCTTTATTATGAAACCGGTAAGAGGCGCAATTATTGGAGTCGGCTTATAGACATCTTCCCATTTTTTCAGTTCATTTTCTCCCTTTGCCCTTGCGGTATCGAGCAGGGCCGCCCTCTCGGTGGAGCTCATCCAGGCCACTATGTCGCCCTTGGTTATCCTGCTTCCTTCCGTAACCATTATATCCTCTATCCTGCCGGCTATCGGAGGTTTTATCTCCAGGCGGTTGCGCGGTTTCACCGTACCGTTTGTTTCTACCGTAAGCGATATATTCCCTCTTTCGGGAGTCACTTCCCTTGATGCCGCTTCCTTCTTTCTGCCCCCGGCTATCTTAAAGACAGCCAGCGCCGCTATCGTTATTGCCAAACAGACGATTATTATCTTTTTAAGCATTATTCCTCCTCGCCTACGACCTTCAGCCATTTCGCCCACGACGCAAATACGTTGTATTCCGCGTCCAGGAGAGATTTCTGCGCGTTTATATATTCGTTCTCTATACTGTCCCAATCCTGGTATGATATAAGGCCGTTGATGTATTTCTCCCGGGATATATCCGAACGTTCCTTGCGGGCCGAATAGTATTTTTCCCTGACTTTGTAGAATTCCACAGAATCTATAAGATCGTTATACGCGCTCTCTATCTGGAACATGAGGTCGTAACCGGTATTTTCAAGATCGTTTTCCGTTATCATCCAGTTGAGCTTCGCGCTCTTAAGCTCATAGAAGTCCTTGCCGCCGGAGAAAAACGGGTAAGATAAAGACAGTCCCACGCTCCATGAATCCTGGTCAGGGAACCATTCCGCTCCCGACCGCGATACCGAGCCGCTTGCGCTCAGGTTCGGATAAAAATCACCGTACTTGGATTTGAGGTCCAGTTCCGATATATCAAGCCTGTATTTTGCTATTATATAATCAGGGGTGGATTCAAGAAGCGCCCTGGATGGTTTTTCATCTATTTCCGGCACTTTGAACGTGCCCGTGACGCTTATCACCCCGTAAATGTCCTTACCTATATTCTTGAGCAGTTTCGCCCGGACTATTCTGAAGTTGCGTTCTTCGCTCTTCATTTCATACTCAGACTGCAGGAAATCCGCTTCGGACCTAAGGTATGCGCCGCGGTCTTCCCTTCCCGCGTCGTAGCGGAGCTTTACGAGCTCCATATTGTTCTTCCTTCTTGACTGGATGTCAGAGAGAAGCCCTTCCGTCATCTGGGTCTTTAAAAGCTCTGCATATGCCATTCTCAGGTCATACACGAAATCCGCAAGCTTCCTTTTATACGTCGCTTCCTGAACGGTGAGGTTCGCCTTTTTGCTCTTGACCTCGTTTACGTTCTTGAATCCCCTGAACAGGGACAGGCTGCTGTTCAGGCCGATCCCGTAGGAAGTACTCCCCGAATCCGACCTGCGCATGCTCATGCTCCCTGACAGATCGGGAAAAAAATTCAGGTATGAGCTCTTATAAGATATATCCGCCAGTTCCAGCGTGCTGCGCGCGTTTTCAAGTACCGGATTTATCTTCAGCGCTTCCTCCAGGACACTGGTCCACGTAAACATCTCCGCAGAAGCCGCAGCAAAGATAAATATTACCTGTGATAAAAAAAAGATACCGGTTTTTTTCATTATTTTACCTCGGATCAGTTATCATTATAACTTATAAACACGATTGTTTCTATATTATTAGACAAATGAACCGATACTGAAGTTACATTGTCGGATATGCCTCAATTCTGCTTTTAATAATTAAATTAAGAGGTCGGAAGTTTTCTGATGTTCAGCTGTTGA
Organism: Elusimicrobiota bacterium; assembly: GCA_016934855.1. Taxonomy (GTDB): domain Bacteria; phylum CG03; class SLGR01; order SLGR01; family JAFGSA01; genus JAFGSA01. The sequence goes on along the minus strand of JAFGSA010000053.1, from coordinate 70,643 downwards.
TTTTCCCGCCGTTAATCTGCGCATTATTGTGGGCTGCCCTTATCATCTCCGGCAGCCTGTATTTAGGGCAGGAATTAAGCACGATCTCGACGGCCCTTTCCAGGCTCACGCCCCAGCCCTGCGATACGTACACCGGTTTCACATTATCGCGTGTCCTGAGCTTAGCCCCTATTATGTCCCCCTTCTTGTCTCTAAGGTACGATACAGACCCTTTTTTTGCTGCGACTTCCGTTTCCGCTCCGTACAGCCTTTTCTTCGCCGAACCTATGGTGGGCTTTTTCAGGAGCAGTCCCAGGTGAACAGCCAGCCCCATGCCCCTGGGATGCGCCCTTCCCTGCCCGTCTACCATGAAAAGGTCCACAGGGGACTTCAGCTTTTCGATAGCTTTAAGAAGAAAGGGTATCTCCCTGAAAGAGAGGTAACCCGGAACGTAAGGGAATGTCTTTTTGGGTGATTCCGTATATATCGCGACTTCTATTTCTTCAAGCTCCGGATACTTATATACGGCACAGGCTGCCCGTACTTTTTTGATACTCTTCATGGCAGGCCAGTAGCTTACGTCGCAGCCGCATATGTATTTTGTTTTACGGACCCTGTTCCTCCAGCATACATCATCCAGAAGCGCTTTTTGCAAAGCCCGGGCTTCCTTTATATTGTTTGGGATATCAAACTTCAATGAATGAAGATGCTTTATAGCCCCAGGAATTGTATTGCCAGGCCGCTGAAAAGAACTATGCCTCCCGCAAACGCATGACCGTACCTCTCCATTTTATGGAGTTTGATGATATTTATGCCGGAAAGAGACAGAAGCACTATTGACAGCATTGTCGCCACGGTAATGCTGCCGAATATCGCTGAGACCAGGATGACACCTGTTACGCTGTGCTTTGCAGCCGGATACATCAATAGCGGTATAAGCGGCTCGCATGGCCCGAATATAAATATAGTAAAGAGCACCCAGGGTGTTATATCTTTCTTCTCACCCGCGTCAATGTGAACGTGTGCATGCCCTTTTATCGCCCTCTTTACGCCCCATACAAAATAAACCAGTCCGAATGCTATAAGCATCCACGCCGCTACGGACCCCCTGACCGATTCGAACATCTCAATGCTGTTTATCGCTATGCCGAAAGCCACGCCCAGAAGCCCCAGGACGATGGAACTTCCTACATGAGCTATTCCCGCTGCAACCGTGATGAGTGTTACTTTAAGCATGCTCCATTTCCTGGCTTTTCCCATGACTATGAATGGCAGGTAGTGATCCGGGCCGAAGAGCGTATGAAAAAAGCCTATTGAAGCCGCCGAAACCAATAATACTGTCATATCCTGCATAATCTTCTCCTTTTACTAGAATCCGTATGTCAGCCCTGCCGTTATAACGGAATCGGGGGCTGCGTTGCTCATTCCCATACCTATTCCTGCATCAATAACTGTACAATCATTCAATAAGTAATTCAATCCCGCCAATATACCTGCCGCATCATCCGTTAAAGAATCGGAATCCGCCTCCATAGTTATTTCCGCCGCTGTGCAAAGCCTTACTGCCACGGGGATATCCGCCGCTGCAGAACAGAATGTTACTCCTTCTTCTCCCGGGTCACCAGTCGCACCATAGCCAATATTAATATGGATGCATACATAACCCATATCTTTCGTGAAGACCGAATTAATCATGTATTCTGAAGAGCCCAGCACATTTGATACAGTTAACGCAGCTGCGGGGACCCTGCCTTTTTCATTGAAAAGAAGGAACTTAATCCCGATCTCGGCAGAACCGGTGCCGTCTTCGGGTTTAAGTTCATATGGGACGGAAACAGCCAGATCCATTCGGTTTGTTAATCCGTGTTTGACACATAAAGATAGCTCCCTGCTGCCGTCATCTTCTATGTCTTCATATCCTAATTCAGCCTCTATCGCTCCGGGCGTTACCGTTCCCGCGTCATCGGTTGACAGGGGTCTTGCACCATATATCAGGGAAGCGGCAAAGATTAATACCGTACATACAAAAAGACATTTTCTTCTCACTGTTCCTCTAATCTCACTATTTTTATATTCGTGACACCATTTATTAAAATTTTTTTTATTCAGATGATGCTATTGTAAGTGTTGCCGATTTAACTCCCTTCTGCGCCCCCAGCTCGTCCGAGAGCTCCTGCATCTGTCTCTGATTTCCTTTTATTACTATTACTTCCATACAGTTATGATGATCAAGATGAATATGCTGGTTGCATATTACAAGATCATGATAGTCATGCTGTATATCGGTCAGCTTCGCAACCAGCTCCCTTTTATGATGGTCATATACAAGCATTATCGCTCCTGTACCTTTATTTCCGGACACGAGTGACTCTTTTTTCAATTCTTCCCTGATTATATCTTCAATCGCCTTGGATCTTGTAGGATACCCTTTTCTCTTGATAAGAGAATCGAAATCCTTCAGGACCTCATCATTTAAAGACACGCCGAACCGTTTTATTTTTGCCATGATACCTTTATCGCTTGTGTTACGTTTTTCATAATTGTATTATTTATTTTGTCCTTGTCAAGCCGCAGGCGCAATCCCGGCCTATGATACTTTTCTCCGGTCGTATTCCACGCTGCTTTTCGACGGTTTCTTCATCTTCGCGAATTTTTTCATCTCCGCGGCGACCTCTACTATCTTGCCGTAATGATTCATACCTTCCTTATCGTTAGTCACGACCCCTATAGAGACAGTCATCAAAGGGAAATGCTCAACATCGCCTTTCCTGTTTTTCGATATGATATACCCTCTTTTTCTGTCTTCTGCATTATAATATTCCTTTATTTTCGAATCGAATGATATCATTATGCGTTCTGCTGTCTTTCTTTCGTCCCCGATACCGCAGACTACGATAAAATCGTCGCCGCCTATATGACCTATGAAATCCTTCTGGGAAACGCAATTTTTTATCACATCGGCTGTAAACCTGATGACCTTGTCCCCGCTTTCAAAACCGTATGCATCGTTATATCCCTTGAAATTATCGATATCGATATACATGAAAGCGAACTTCTCCTTATTGTTAAGCTTCCTGTATACTGCATTCACTATGCTCACATTTCCGGGAAGATGCGTCAGAGGGTTCGCGGACAGTGTTCTCTGAGTCCTTCCTATAAGGGTATTCACCCTTTCTATCAGCTCGTCAATATCGAAAGGCTTTGATATGTAATCGTCTGCACCCATTTTTAGTCCGGCGATCTTGTCTTCCGTTTTTCCCTTGGCGGACAGGATTATAAGAGGCGTGAGCTGGGTCATGTCGTTAAGCCGTAATTTAGAACATATATCATAACCGCTTATTCCCGGAAGCATTATATCGAGTATGACAAGCTCGGGTATTACTGCTTCTATGATCCTGAGCGCCTGTTCTCCGTTATAAGCTATAAATACCCCGTATCCAGCGTTCTCGAGGTTTACTTTCAAAAGCTCTGTTATGGAAGGCTCGTCATCTACGATCAATATATTGTTCCTGCTCATCTGTCCTTTTTCAGCAATTCCATTACATCGCCTGTCCTGTCAAGGACCAGAGCAGTCTTCCCGAGCTCCTTCAGATCCCCGTAACTTCTTCTTTTAAGTTCTTTTTTTACGGCAGATATGTAGCCGGGCTGTACAGACAGGTTCGTTATGCCCAGCCCGGCCAAAAGGCACGACGCAGACGGATCGCCCCCTATTTCTCCGCAGACCGATATCTCCCTGCCATACTTTTCCGCACATAGTACCGCGTTCTTTATTATATTCAAAATCACCGGATGAAGAGGCTGATGGTAACTTTCCGCTTCCGGCTCTTCCCTGCTTGCGGCAAAAACATATTGCGCCAGGTCATTCGTTCCGATACTGATGAAATCCGCCAGGACCATGTATTTCTCCAGGGATAGCGCGACCGAGGGGATCTCCACCATTATCCCCACTGGTATCTTCATGCCCGGAGAGAGCCGCGATATGAGCGAGTCTATGACAGCCCGGGCCTGCTCCAGGTCTTCAAGCGTAGTCACAAAAGGTATCAGTATCCTGGGCCGCCCCACAACAGAGGCTTTTATGATACATCTTACCTGTTTCTCGAACAGGCCGCGGTTCCTCAGCAGATATCTTATCCCCCTTATCCCAAGCGGGGAATATTTTTCAGTCGCTCTTGACAGGTACGAAGGCATCTTGTCGGCTCCGAGGTCAAGCAGCCTGACTGTCACATCATACCCGGGCATCCTTTCTAAAAGCGTGCGGTAGAACGCTGTTTCAGTATCGTCATCCGGGATCCTGTCTGATGACATGTAATATATCTCGCTCCTGACGAGCCCTATCCCTTCAGCACCGTTTACGCATGCCTTGTCAAGGTCATTTATATTAGAGACGTTCGCCATGAGCCTGATATACCTGCCGTCTTTCGTCTCGCACCTGCCGATATCATAGTCCCGGGATTTCATATGGACAACTGCATTTTTTTCCGTTTCTTTCTTTTTTTCATACTTCGCAGCAGCCTTTTCGTCAGGATTTACATAAACAGCCCCGCTGTAACCGTCTATTATCAGTTTGTCTCCGGATTTTATGACAGAACTTGCACCGGGCACCCTTATAACCGTGGGCACGTTAAGGGACCTGGATATTATTACTACGTGTGAAGTCCTGCTCCCGTATTCTATAATCAGCCCCAGGATATACCCCGGATCAAAGAGTGCTATATCCGATGGGATCAGCTTCTCTGCTATCACCACGACAGGGCTCCCCAGCTTCTTCTGCGGATTCACCCTGATATGCTCTATACCCATCAGGTTCCTCAGGAGCCTGTGATAGACGTCCTGTATATCGATGAAGCTCTCCCGTATATGATCGTTCGTATCGCCGATGCTCTCCAGGCTGTTCTCTATGTTTTTTATCTGCCTTGCTATTATATACTCTATATTCACTTCTTCCTCTGATAATGCCTCTATTATCTCATCTATGAAAGTCTTGTCTTCTATGAACTTGATATGCGCCGAAAAGATATCACCTGCTTCTTTTCCCGTAGCTTCCGATACCCGTTTACGAATGTCGATCAGCTGTTCGCGCGTGTTATTTATCGCATTCCAGAACCTCTCCCGCTCCTTGTTCACGTCATCCAGGGGGAACTTGTTCTCCGATACCGCATCGAGATCGAGCGGCTTCAGTATATATGCCCGCCCTATAGCGATACCGGGTGTCACCGGTACCCCCCGGTATACGATGTTCTTCCCGGGAACCCTATCCATCGATAAGCCCCTTTACAATAGATAATAAGCCGTCCAGGTCGAAAGGTTTCGTAACATACTCGTCTGCTTTCAATATCTCTTTTCCGATCATCCTGTCCATATCGCTGCTCTTTGACGTTAGTATAAGTATCTTCATATCGGATAGGTCTCCGCTGTCACGTATAGTCTTGCATACCTCCCAGCCGTCCTGATCCGGCATTATTATATCGAGTATCAGAAGATCCGGCTTATCCCTGGATACCGCCTCTATTGCGCAGTCGCCCCTGCTCACGCATGTTACGGCATAACCGGCGGCTTCGAGGTTTATCCTGAGGAGCTCCTGTATGTTCAGATCATCTTCGGCCACGAGGATTTTCCTGACACCATCCTTTCGCGTTACCTTTTCTATCAAATTGACGATGTCTTCCATATCAAAAGGTTTTGTCACGTATTCGTCCGCGCCGCTTTCTTCAGCCTGCTCTTTATCCTGCTTCTGCGCCGCGGCCGTAAGTATAATAACCGGGATCTTCCTGGTATCAGGTTCGGATTTAATACGCCTGCATATCTCCCATCCGGTCATGCCCGGCAGCCTTACGTCCAAAAGTATCGCGTCAGGCCTGAGAGCATCCCTTATCAGCCTTGCCATCGCCTCTTCCCCCGAGGATACCGCTTCAATATCAAAACCGGAAGACTGAAGATTTACCCTGAGAAGCTCTACAATGGTGCTCTCGTCTTCAACTAACAGTATTTTTCTACCCATCTTTCATAACAGGCAGGCTGAATATAAATGCGCTGCCTTTTCCTTTTTCAGATTCAACCCATATTTTCCCGTTATGCAATTCTACTATCCCCCTGGATATGGCGAGCCCGAGACCGCTTCCCCTGCTTTTCTTTGTCACGTCATCGCTGCATCTGTAGAATTTATCGAACACCATATCCCTGTCTGTTTTATCTATCCCTATCCCTTCATCTTCAACGGAGACTTCGACACTGCCGCCGTTGACACGCGTTGATACGGTTATCTTACCGTGCACAGGCGTGTATCTGAAAGCATTCTCGAGGATATTGAAAATTACCTGCATTATGCGGCCCTTGTCTATTTTCACTTTCGGGCGCGAGCCATCAAGCTCTACAACCACTTTCCTGTTTTCCGGCACATTAAAAGACTCTACCGTTTCCCTTATAACGGCATTAATATCCTCCGTAGCCAGTCTCAGGACTATAGTATTCGACTCTATCTTGGAAATATCGAGGAAATCTTCTATCATGCCCGAGAGTCTTTTACCTTCGGCCTCTATTATTTTCAGATAATTTATTTTCTGCTCTTCGTTCAGATCCAGCTTCAATAATGTGCGCGCGAAACCGATTATCCCGGTCAGAGGCGTTCTTAGCTCATGCGACACTATTGAAACAAACTCGGTTTTAAGTTTATCCGCTTCCTGAAGTTTCTTGTTGGATATCTCCAGCTCTTCCGTTCTCTTGGTAAGTTCCTTGTTCAGTTCGGTTAGATGCACTGTTTTCTCTTCGAGCTTTATATCCGTCGTTTTAATCTTTTTATTCAGATCCGCTGTCAGCACGCCGATCTGTTCTATCATCTTGTTCAGCGCCATCCCGAGCTCTCCGATAATATCCCGGTTCTCTACAGATACTCTGGCCGAGAAATCCCCCGCAGCCACCTTCTGTGTTACGGCGCACATGCCCCTTAAAGGCTTTTCAAAACCTCCGGAAATCAGCCAGGCAGCCGCTATTATTATCAGCACGACAAAGGTGCTCATAATAACCGATGTCTTGAATATCCTGCTCAGGTCCCTTGGTAAATCTGTCAGGACAAATCCGATCTGTACAGTTGCGATATTTACGCTTTTATCCATAACCGGAAACGACTTTACAAAACCACTTATGTTTTTCCTGATATTTGTAGAAGTGTCGAAGACAGCGTTTTCCCTGCCAGGCAGTTCCTCTATGGATGAATACAGGACCTTATTATCTCCGTCCATAAGTGAGATAAACGAAATATTGGATTTATTGGTCAATGAATTTATTCTTTCCTGCAGATTTATGAATTCCCTATCAACATAATCTTCTTTTAAATCACTTGCGATTAGCGCTCCTATACTGTTTATCCTGACATCGGTTTTTTCATAGAGGATATCCTGCAGCAGTTTATATCTTACTATAACAAGAGCCGTCATCATGACAAGCCCCACGCATGCTATGGAAAAAGTCAGCTTCATCCTGTACCCGTACCGCAGGCTGTCAATTATCTTCATTATGTATTCCTTTTTCCTTTTTAATCGGAATATATTCCTGACCCGCTATCCGTTATTCAGGGTAATATGTGTATGTGGAATTTTCGATGCGCACAGGTGTGCCGCCCGGGTCTTCTTCGCTTTCCCTGGATTCATACCCTGTATCAGGCCCGATATTATAATCTTCATCAGTTTCTATCTCTTCGATAACGGCGTATTCAGGTTTCTTTGGACCGGAGCCGTGATCTTCCTCCCCCTGTTTCTCATAGTCATATTCTATCCCCGGCATATACTGCGGCGCGGTTCCCGTCTTTACCTCATAATATGACGGGACAGGATTCCCGTTCTCTCCTGATCGGGCTCTTGCCCTATCCTCTCCTTTACCGGAACAGCCCGCCAGCGGCAAATAAAATATTAAAATGAGATACGTGTATCTGATCACAGATACCTTCCGCATATGTTCATTGTCTTTCACCTGTTACCTGAGGATCTCGGTGATACCCCTGCGGATGATCATGACTGCAATAGCTGCCAGCAGGAGGTTCGCGAGCTTGGAGAGTGTCCGCGACCCGGCCTTTCCGAGCAATTTATAGATCTTGCCTGAAATAAGAAATACCAGACCCGCGACAAGAATATTAAGGATGAGCGCCGTAACCGTAAGATAGCTTCCATGTTCGTTCACTAGTATGATGCTCGTCGTCAGGACGGCCGGACCCACGATCAGGGGTACTCCGATAGGCACCGCGCCCAGGCCGTCGGCATCGATGTATCTCTGTTTCTTTTCAATTGAAAGAAGATCGCTGATAGATATGATAAAAAGGAGCATCCCTCCGGCTATCATGAAATCATATACTGTTATACTCAGCATGGCCAGAATAGCTTTTCCGAAGAATACGAAAGTTACGGAAACTACGGCCGCCGTTATTATTGACTGGACTATTATCTTCCTGACCTGAGCCGCGTTCAGTCCTTCGGTCAATGCTATGAACAGCGGCAGTATGCCGGGAGTATCAACGGCCACGAACAAAGGGATGAAACACAACAGGAATTTTTCGAACATATAGTACTTCTATGCTGCGTCAGAATTTGAAAGTCTGCCCCGTGCGCGAATTTTCCATAAGGACCCGGTCCTCGGATCCCTCTCTTATGACTTCATAGTACCAGTTTCCCCACATGTTCCTGCGGATACCTGTCTGCCTGTATCCGGCCAGGAAATCTTCCGCCATCTTCTCCAGCGGTACCCTCCTGTTCTTCACGACTGCGTTCCAGATATATACAGCTTCGGGATAGGCATACAATATGTCACAGAACCCGGTCATCAGCTCGACACCCCACATCTCCTGTACCGTATCTATGACAATTAGAGCGTAAGAAAGATTCTGAACAGGTTCAAGCCTGGATATCGAGCCGAAAAACCATCCGCAGGACGTAAACATATAGCATGTATAATTGATTATCTCCATTATCTTGTTGACTTCTACACTTCCCTTGTACCCGTCATTTACATAGTTATTGTGGAATTCCTGCAGTTTCGAGTAATTCGCCGGCACCTGTCCGTAATTTCTTACCGCTTCCCAGAGAGGCACCTTGAAATATTTCGGGCATCTTTCGTCGAATAATTCTATAACCCTGTCAGCAAGCCAGTTCAGGCTGTTTCTGAGCGGAGCCCGCCATTTCAGGTCGCTCTTTTCATCGGCGCCGCAGCCGCAGTCATCATGCCATCTTTTTACACCGTGAGGACATGACCAGGAGGAGTTCTCCCTGAGGTTTACCATCCATTTAACCGAATTTTCCTGCAGATATTTTGAGTAAGTGGATATTTCTATCCCCCTCGCCGGGAGCTCATACTTGAGCAGCCTGGCAAGTCCTTTCTCAGCCCCCTTGTGGTGATGGCCGAAAGTCTCGCCGTCCGTGACTATAGTAAGTACCATGTTCTCGGATGTTTTGGTGCCGAACGCTTTTTCTATATTGTCGGCAAGCGCCGCAGGATTATCCAGCATTTTTCTGAAAGAGATATCCACGGCCAGCTCATGATGAGAAAAGAATACGTCGATATAACCCTCTTCCATGAATATCCTGTAGGGCTGCCGGATGTCCAGGGGTTTCTCCTGGGTTGTGTAGGTATGTTTCCCGAACATGCGTTTCACCGATTCCGCCTGCTCCGGGGTCAGCACGATGAACTTGATTCCCGACTTTATAAGGTCCCTCACCACATCGCCGTTTACGGCGCACTCGGGGAGCCACATCCCCTCGGGGTACCTCTTGTATCTCATCTGGAATTCCTGTATTCCCCAGGCGATCTGTATTTTTCTTATATGCTCCTTATCCAATGGCAGTATAGTATGGTTATAAGGAAGAGCGATCGCGTTATTGTTCTTCCAGTCAGCCTGAAGTATCTTCCTGAATGTATCTATATGTGTCTCGGCTATCCAGCTTGCCAACGTAGGCCCTATATTGAAGGATATATATTCATAGTTATTGATTTCCTCGTTCTCTCCGGAAGGATTCGTTATGACTGCCCTGGCGTTATGAAGGTAGCATTCGTTGAATATGCGCTCATTCCAGTTGTTAGCCGGAAAAGCGGATTCCTGCCGCTCCAGCATTCCCGTCCAGGGATTTTCCCTCGGAGGCTGATAAAAATGCCCGTGTATTATTAACGTTCTTTTCATATTGGCAATATTATAGTAAATTTTGTCTGAACTTTTCCATACAGCAGGGACTTGCTTATTTTTGTTTAATTATAATATAATTCCCTATTATATTATCTGTATATTACGCTACGAAAGGACTTATATGACAGAAAACAATAACAATCTGAGTATTACCACAGGTAAGATCCTGTACCTGAGCATGGAGATGCTTTTTCCCGAAATGGGCGAAGACTGCAGGCAGGCGAATTTCAAGGGCGGACTCGGTATACTCGCCGGAGATACGATGGAAGGTTTCAACGATATAGGTATAAACGTAACGGCGATTACTCCCATATATAAGAACCGCTGGGTACAGAGCATCCAGGATTCCCGGCAGATTGTCGAAACCGTGCCGGTCTCCTATGACAACGAGCCCATGGAGCCTATACTGAAGGACGGTGCTCCGCTCGTATTGCCTGTAGACTTCGAAGATAATACGTATGAAATACAGATATTCAAGATAATAAGGGGCGGCGTCACGGTATACCTGCTGTACAATGAAGAGGTATACGACATACTTTACGTAAACGACAGGAAGTTCAGGCTGCGCCAGGAAGTGATAATAGGAAGAGTCGTCCCCCTTCTCATCAAGGAGCTGGACCTTGAAATAGACTGTATCCATTTCAACGAGGCGCATACCATTCTGGCGGCTTGCCACATGAAGGATAATCCCAAGTTCGAGGCGACCCCGATAATATTCACGACTCATACGCCTGTTCCGGCAGGCATGGAGAAATACCCGGACGAATGGTTTCCCAGTTTCGGGATAAAGGAAAAATACAGGGAGATATTCAAGAGGACTCCTGACTCCTATGACCTGGACCTGACTCTCGCCGCGATCAGGCTGTCGACGATAACAAACGGTGTATCCGTCGAGCACGCCGACGTAACGAAAAATATGTTCATGGAATATCGTCATAAAATAACAAGTGTAACCAACGGCTCTTCCGTGAAAAACTGGCAGATGCCGGAATTAAAGGCTGCCGAAAACATAACACCGGAATATTTATGGGACCTCCACGTCAAGTACAAGAAGCTGGCTCTGGTTGATGCCTCCTGGAGGCTCAAGGAAACCATGGGTGTAGATATAGAGTTCGACATAAACAAACCTACCGTCGGCATGTACAGGAGGATAGTAGATTACAAGAACCAGTATCCGATGCTCAGGGATATAATAGGTGCCGTCTGCGCGCCGCGGGGAGACAGGGTAAAGACCGTTTTCGGCGAACTGGACGGGCTCGGCATGCAGGTATTCGTTGCCGGTTTTGCCCATCCGACCGACGCTGAAAGACAGGAATGGGTGCGGGAATTCATAAACTGGACTGTAAATGAACCTTTAAAGGGCAGCTTCGCTTTCCTTCCGGGCTACGGAGAGGTTCTGCTTAAACACGGGGCCAGGGCCTGCGAAGTCTGGATAAGCTGCCCGTACAAGAACATGGAAGCTTGCGGGACTTCCGACCAGAGGGCGGCTTTAAACGGCAACCTGAATATCGCCACATACAGCGGAGGCCCTAAAGAATATCTAAAAGAGCTGGACCCCAGGTATCTGACAGGCAGCGGGCTTTTCATCGATCCGTACGATCCCAGGACCCTTTACCGCAAACTGGAGACTGTCTCCAATCTCATATACGAGACTATCTATGAAGAAAACGATACCTATAAGAAATTAATGCTGAACGCATACAATGCCGGTCTCACCGTAGCAATAGACAGGATGGCCGAACAATATGTCTCCAACTGCTACGTTCCTGCATTAGAGATGATCAAGTGGCTTCAAAAAGCGGTTCAAACTCGCTAGATTTCATCCTAGGGCTCCATTTTCACCAGCCCGCCGGAAATTTCGAGCAGGTGCTGGAAAATGCTTATAACGACGCTTACCTGCCACTTATAAGGACCTTCAGGAAATGCGCCAGCGTAAAGCTCAATCTGCATATTTCCTCTCCCCTGCTTGAATACTTCAGGGACAGGCATCCCGATTTCCTTGCGGATATTGCGGAAGAAGTAGATAAGAAGAAGATAGAAATGCTCGGAGGCGGGTTTTACGAGCCGATCCTCTGCAGCATACCGGCAAGAGACGTTAAAGGCCAGCTGGAAAAGATGTCGGGATTCCTTCAGACGCACCTCAGGGCCAAGCCCCGCGGTATCTGGCTGAGCGAGAGAGTCTGGGAGCCCAACCTGCCGGAGCTTCTTAAGGATACGGGAATTGAATACCTGGCCGTCGACGACACCCACTTCATCCAGGCGGGATACACGCCCGATATGCTAAAAGGCTACTACCTGACCGACTATAACGGGAACAGACTCGGTATTTTCATAATAGACAAGCTGTTACGGTATTATATCCCTTTTAAACCGGTAAAAGAGATCATTGGCAGATTCAGGGAGATCTCCGAGCAGAACGAAGAACCGCTTCTCTGCATGATCGACGACGGAGAGAAATTCGGCGTGTGGCCCCATACAAAAAAATGGGTTCACGGTTCGGGCTGGCTGGATAAATTCTTCGCAGCCCTGGACAGCAACTCCTCCTGGCTTAGGACCAGGACCCTTTCCGAATACTATGACAGCACTCCTCCCCTGGGCAAGGCATATCTGCCCACATGCTCGTATTACGAGATGCTGGAATGGTCTATGCCCGTTAAGGGCATCAAACAGGTAGCTGAAATCAAGGGGATACTCAGAGAGAAAGGCATCTTTGATAAAGTCGATCCGTATCTCACCGGGGGCATATGGAGGAATTATTTCGCAAAATATCCGGAATCCGATTATATGCATAAGAAGATGCTCTACCTCAGCAATCAGCTTGAAACGGCGATAAACAGCACAGGCAACACGGAGACGACAGACAGGGCCCGCATGCATCTTTACCGCGCCCAGTGCAACTGCCCGTACTGGCACGGGGTTTTCGGGGGGATTTACCTTCCCCACCTGAGGAACAATATATACGAGAACCTAAACCGCCTGCATTCCATAATCGACAACATAAATCACTCACAGGAGCAGTTCATCGATTTACAGAATGCGGATATAGACTGCGATAAAAAAGAAGAGATTCTGGTCAATACCGAGAACCTGTTTATGTGCCTGAGGCCCGACTGCGGCGGCATAATCGAAGAGATATCCGACAAGAAGACCGCTTTCAATCATCTTAATACCATATCGAGGAAAGAAGAGTTCTACCATAAAAGCATCCTGGACGCGGCGGAAGGCAACGGCAGAGCCAAGAACAGGAATAATCCCGCGGATTTTTCAGACGGGATACCCTCTATACATGATCTTATAAACCAGGATCCCGGGGCATATTACAAATACCTCAGATATGACGGATATCCCAGGAAGAGCCTGGTCGATCATATTTTCAATCCCGATGTCGAGTTCGGTTCTTTTCTTTCCGGGGAATATCAGAAGACGAACACCCAGGATGTACGCTACGGAAAAGATATCGTTCCAGGGCAGGATGACGTCCTTATAAGGCTGACTGCGGATGCCGGGTATAACGGCAACGCCGTCAGTCTAGAAAAGGCGATAAGGTTCATAAAAGGCAAACGCGGTTTCGATCTGAGGTTCGGCGTTAAGAACATCTCTCCGGTCCCCCTTTCCTTCAAATACGGCATAGAATTCAACTTCTCGATGCTTACGGATAAATCCGGCGATCAATACTACAATATAGGGGAAAATACTCCGAGGCTTGAAGAAAACGGCTCTCTGAAAGACAGGAACGGCTTCGGGATAACTTCGAAAATGCTGGGCTTTGCCGTGGGCATAGAGATGGACAGGCCCGCTGACATATGGTACCTGCCGGTATCTGCCGTAACGAACTCCGAAGCGGGCTTCGGCCTGACCTACCAGTCAAGCTGCATTCTTCCCGTATTCAGCCTGGAACTTGCGCCCGGACAGGATTTCAGCTTAGGGATGAACTACCTGATAAAGGATATTATTTCCTGACGTACCTGTCCATGTAACGCAGGAAATTCGTATAAACCCTCTGCTGCTCTATGAGCAGTTTATCCGGCCCGAGCATCCACCATTCCCTTGGCGTAAAATATGCAGATACCTCGGCTTCTTCGCCGTACCTGCCTGCCCATTGTATCAGATGCAGGTTATCCGACTGAGTCAGCTTTATGGCTATATCAAGCAGTGTCTTGTTCCCTGTAAGCTTTGCTTTATTCACGACATGATGCATCAGGCGGAATATAGCCTGCTGGGCCATGTTCCCCAGGAAGAATTCCATTCCTCCCGACCCTGCCCAGGTAGACCCGAATTCGGGAACTTCAAGAGGATTGCTCTTTTTTGAGAATTTTCTGACGATCTCGCCGGGATTCATCATGTTCACATTCCTCTTTTTTATCTCGTCGGGCAGATGCCTTATAAAATCGAATATACCGGTATCTTTCTTATGATGCTCCCCGAATGTCTCGAAATCCCAGCCCAGGAAAACAAAGTCGCCGCCGGCTTCTTTTATCCAGTGTGCATAATCGTCCGCCTTGAGCGGATACCCGTGCCAGGACTTGTTGGAGAACCTGTATCCGACATCATCGCTCAGGTTGAGATGCCTGGCAACAAGCTTCATCTGCTGGTCTTTGTGATGATAAAGATATGTCGGTGAACGCCACTGGAGGACCCAGGCCCTGCCGTCCATCACAGCCCCTTCGAAACCCAGTTTCTGAAGTGCGAAATACACTTCGTTGGACATGAACATCTCGGTAGTATCGGTCATCGTTATCTTCTTGCCGAACTTTTCTTCAAGATAGCCCTTGGCCCATGTCATCCTCTTCATGAAAAGGTCTATATCCATATAGAAGATAAAACTGTGATAGGGCTCTACGCACACGAGCTCGACGTTCTGATGGCTTATAAATCTTTTTAAAAGCTGCATCAGCGGCTTATTCCATAATTCCGCCTGCTGGATGAAAGATACCGATATCCCCAGAGAGATCTTGAATCCCTTATCGAGCAGCGTTATAAACTGTTCGAGCGCCGGGGTATAGCATTCGTTGTCTATCTTATTCAGGTAATATTTGTTCATCTCGTCGTCGAACATGTACTTTTTGAGACTTGCAGGTTTTACAGTCGCCGGTATCTCCGCCGCCGGGAGTTTCACTCTCTGCGGCTGGTGTATTATCGTATAAATAGACAGGTTATTTGACATCTTTTTTCTGCTGCTCCTTTATGTGTACGAGTCTCGCTATCAGATTACTCTGAATTACATTCTTCCACGAATAGTTCTTCGCGGTTGAACGCGCGGTCTTCCTTATTTCCAGGTTCCTTCTGGGATTTCTATGAAGGAACTCTATATATGATACTATCTCCCTGGGGTCTTCGGTTTCCAGCACTATCGAGTTTTTGAACGGGATAGCGTAGTCTTCTCCAGTCGAACCCAGGAAAGGTATGCCGCCGCATGCCATGACTTCCAGCCCGACCAACCCGAAAGGTTCATGTCCGCTGTTAGCCAGCACAGCGTCGGATTCAGCGTATATGGGTTTGAGCATGTTCTCCGAAAGGAAAGGAACGATATTGTATATGTCCGCTTTAGGCGCCGCGATCATCGATTCGGCAAGTGATTCTATCGTATTTTCCTTCGGGTGAATATCGGAAACGGTCAGCCCCAGGTACTTTATTTCATAAAATACTTCGCCTCCGAAAGGTTCGGTTCCGCCTTTCATTATCATTGCTGTCTTCAGCCCCTTCTTCTTGAGTATAGGCATTGCGCGTATAGCCATATGCCATCTCTTGTCAGGAGAGAACCTTCCGACCTTAAACAGTATTATGTCGGAGCCTGTTGCCTCGTGCAGCTTTCTTTCGAATTTAAGCGAACTCGACTGGTGGAAGAAATTGTCGGGTATGCCGTTAGGTACCACCGTGGGGTTCACTCCGACTTTCCACATCTCGTGCTTCATATACTTGCTCACGGTGGTGATATTGCTCACGAAATTAAGCGCGCCCCAGTTTATCCTGTGAAAGGAATATATATTGTTGGCATTCCACATAAGTATGGCCCTGTCCCTCAGTCCCCTGTAGAAAAGGTGATTGCTGACGTTTATTATCGTCTGGGCAGTGTGCCATTCCTCGGCCATTACGACCACGATCTTGTTCTCTTCTGCGGCAGGCCTTACTATTTCGTCGGTTATATATGACGGCACACTGCCGTTAAAATCCATTACCTTGTTGTCTTCGCCGTCATATACTCCGTTCGGGTGATACCTGCTTATCCACTGGCACCACCTGTGTATTATGAGCTTCCCCCCCAGTTTCTTCTCCAGCCCCGGCAGGTTCGGGTCCCCTACGAAGAAAAGGTGCGTGGTATAACCCAGCCGCGCCAGGTTAAGCGTCAGCCCCCTCACCCTTGTTCCCAGACCCCCGCTTAATGCGTACCCGTCCGGGCCTTCGAATGACAGGACTATAAACACCGTGTTATTCGGTGTCAGTTTTATATCAGGCATCATCATGATGGAAGTGAAGGATGACTATTTCTTTTTCTTGGGATTCGTCTTCCTTACTGTTTTTTCTTTTTTCAGTTCCTTTTCCGCTTCAAGCCAGTCATATTCATGGCCGCCGTGGTTCCCGCCCCTGCTGATGAACTTGAAATAAGCCCTGAGTCTTATTTCGTCATCCGAGAGCTGATCTGCGACTGCAGTCACACTTTTGACCGCAACGGTCTTTTTCGGCTTTACTGCTTCCTTCGTTTCAACGACTTTCTTTTTATCTGTCTGCTTCTTCTTGTTCATTGGTTTTATCCCTCCCAATTTAATTCAATATAATTGAATATTTTTCTTCTTTTTTCAACTTATCGTCCACAAACGGCGATTGCCGTATTATCGCCACTTTATAATATTAATATTAAATATTATTAAAATATTATATAAGTCCGGCGCCAAACATCACCTAATCTTCGAACTGCTCTTCTTTTTTATTCGCCTTTTCTCCTTTTCCGGGAACCAGCCTTGGCGGATTCAAGCTTTCTACCACAAGTCTTTTTTCGCAATTTACGCATACGATCATGTCGCCTTCTTCGTATATTTCCTCAAGGATAAACTCGTAAGAACACAACGGACACTTTGTCTTCTGCCCATACTGCATATATATTCACCTCCCTTACATCATCCTTTCATGTGTCAATGGGAATCAAAAGGTCTGTAGCTATATTATACCATAATTTATCTGTCAAATTACGCAATATATTGCTGGGATGAGAATGATATGTCTGTCAGGTTTTTTACGTGCTTTTATTTTTCCCGGGTAAAAGACCGTTTATTACCTTCTTCCTGCCTGTGTATCTCGGCGTAGACTCTGTTTTATCGATAATTTTCCTCATCATCTCGACACAGAGTACGGGATAATTACCGTTAGATGTCTCGCCCGAGAGCATAAGCACGTCTGCGCCGTCGTATATAGCGTTGGCTATATCAGACACGTCGGCCCTTTTAGGGCGGGGATCGTCGATCATCGATTCGAGCATCTGCGTCGCTACTATCACCGGTTTGCCCCTGATCATGCACTTCTCGGTGAACACTTTCTGGAGCTCGGGCACTTCCCATGGATCAAGCTCGACCCCCAGGTCTCCCCTGGCTATCATTACGGCGTCCGTTTTTTCCAGTATATCGTCAAAATTCCGGACTCCCTCAGGGTTCTCTATTTTTGAGATTATCCTTATACCGGTACCCGCCAATCTCGACCTGAGCTCCTCTACGTCGGCGCCGTTTCTGGAGAAACTGTCGGCGATATAGTCCACCCCTTTTTTTACGGCAAATTCGAGCAGGGGCACGTCTTCTTCTGATGTATACGGGAAATCGATCACGGTATCAGGATGGTTTATTCCTTTTCTGGAACGGAGCAGGCCGCCGTACATGACCTCGCAGACGATGTTCCTTCCTTCTACTTTTTTCACCCTGAGCCCTATGTGCCCGTCGTCCATGAGAAGTCTTTGTCCCGGGGCGACATATTCATGCAGCCTGCTGTATGTGACCGGGATACCATGTCCCGCGTCTTCCTGCGAAGGGTACACTTTTTCCGGGATACCCGCGACGGTAACAAGAGGTATCTCCATCCCGGCCTTGAGGAGTACCGGTTCGGCCAGGTCGCCGACCCGTATCTTCGGCCCTTTTATATCATATACTATAAAAATATCCCCGGATATTTTTCTGGTATTATCGATTATGACCGAATGCTGGTTTATATCGCCGTGCGAACTGTTTATCCTGACCCCGGAAAGCCCGCTTTCATACATCTGCCTTATCCTGTCGATCGATGCAGGGCCTATAGTCGCGAGTATCTGTGTACTTGTACTCATAATTACTTTCCCCGGCAGGCTCTCACATCCATTTCTTCTTCTTGAAATACACCACCATTATTATAACGATGACAGCCATTATGCCCAGGACGAAGAAATATCCCGACTTCCAGCCGAGCTCGGGCATATAGCTGAAATTCATGCCGTATATGCCGGCGATAAAAGTAAGCGGTATGAATATGGTCGCTATAATTGTAAGCGTCTTCATGACCTCGTTCATCTTGTTGCTCATGCCCGTCATGTACATGTCCATCAGTCCCGAAAGGACATCCCGGAATGTCTCCAGTGCGTCCATGACCTGCACCGTATTGTCATATACATCCCGTAAATATATTACCGTGGAATCCTTAAAAAGCCCGGAATCGCCTCTGACGAGGCTGTTAACGACCTCCCTCAGCGGCCATACCGATTTTCTGAGGAATATCATGTCTCTTCTGAGCTTATGCATAGTCTGGAGTATTTCAGGTTTCGGATCTTCCAGGAGGATGTCTTCTATAACCTCTATATTGTCCGCGAGTCTCTCGGGAATCACAAAATAATTGTCTACTATGGCATCTATCAGCGCATAGGCCAGGTAATCCGCCCCCATCTTCCTTATCTTTCCCTTTGCGTTCCTTATCCTGTCTCTTACAGGGCCGAAGACATCTCCTTCTTTTTCCTGGAATGATATCACGACATTATCTTTAAGGACTATACTTACCTGCTCGGACTCTATCTCGTACTCGCTTTTCATGTACAGCATCTTCAGGATTATGAATATATAATCATCGTAGGCGTCAAGTTTCGGCCTGCTTTCGGTATTGGTGATGTCTTCCAGCAAGAGAGGATGGAGCCCGAAGGCTTCCCCTATCTTTTCAAGCAGACCGGCATCGTGTATGCCGTTCACATTGATCCAGGTAACGGTGCGCGTCTTCCCGTATGAGGAAAAGTCTTCCGAACTGCCCGTGTCCTTTTCGGTGAACTTATCTTCAGTGAAGTCAAAGATATTTATTTTAACAGGACCCGGATATTCCCCGGGACGCGAGATAAGCGTTCCCGGCGGCATACCGGCGTTGCTCGACATCTTTTTTATAAGTTTTGTCATTATCTATAAGCCTCCGTTAAATATCGTATAGTCTGCATATTCTTTTAAAATTATATAAAATACCGGTGAATTAATAAAATCGCTCTTAATAAGCAGGTTTATCCGGCACGATCGGGTCAAAAAGCAAGACCTGCTCCGAAATACATCACATCTTTCTCCTCCTTCTTTTCCGGATTTGTATTAACAGCATATTCCAGCCTGAAAACACCCAGAGGCGTCACGATACGAACGCCTGCTCCCGGCGAAGAGCGGAGACTCAATAGATTCACCTTTTTATAGTCTTCCCAGATATTTCCCATGTCGTAAAAGACAGCAACGCCGGCATATTTCGTGAACATCAACCTGAACTCGGCTATATTCCATACAAATCTCACTTTTCCGCCGAGAGGAGCTCCCTCTTCGCTTGCCGGACCGATCATATTGTATTTAAAGCCCCTTACCGAATTAGGCCCGCCCGCATAGAGTCTCTGTCCCGGATTTATGTCTTCAATACCCGCTTCCGATATGATAAAAGACAGGTCACCCGCAGTTGCAAGCGAAATCCTTCCCGATACAGGAATATACTTCCTGGCCCTGAATATCATCGTCATTACGTCTCTCTCAGTAATGCTGTATTCGTTCGTTTGTTCGAGATAAATCCCTTGCAGCGTATTAAATAAGTCATCGCGAGTGTCGTATATCGTACTCGCGCTGAAATCATTCCGCCACGACTCCGTGACCTCATTGAATATTATTTTGAGGTCCGAGTATTTATCATTCTCGGCTCTATAGGAGAAAATGAGACTGAGAACCCCGTTAAAATCGCGGCCGATTATGACTTTGCCGCCATTGCCGCGCAAAGTGTATCCGGGCTCGAAAGATATGCCGCTGAAAATATTCATATCGCCTCGCCATCGGCTTCCCCATAATCTGTGTTCTGTCATAGAAAGTTCGGCGCGCCTTCTTATTTCGCTTCTTTTTGCTAATATTCCGTACTTAATGCCGCTCCCCCTGAAATTACGGTTATATATCTCAGCCTGCTGCCAGAATTCCTCAATTGTATCGTAACCTATAGATAAACCGAACTCAACAGACAATTTTTCCAGGACGGTAATATCCATATCTTTAACATTATACGCTCCGTCATGCGGATCGACCGGGCTTATCCTTACATTATCAAACAGCCCGGTCATGTATATATTCTCTTTTACCCTTATAAGCTCCGAAGAATTGATTATATCTCCTTCCTTCCAGGTTATGTCCCTTTTTATTACCCGGGGATGCGTTTTGACCATTCCCTGGATGCCGGTCTTCCCGTACAGAAACCTGGTATGCTCATTTATATCGATATATATGTTTACTGTATTGTTTACCGGGTCTACATCAAGATCGGTCTTTATATCAGCTTCGATATATCCGTTCTCTGCATATAAGCCGATGATGGACGCTACGGCGGCCGTAAGGGATCTCTTCATAAAGGGTTTTTCAGGCATTATTATGCATAAAGCCCTGAGTCTTTTTTCATCGAAATGCTCATTCCCGCTTATTATCAGATCACCGGTATTATACAGCGGACCTTCCCTGATCTCGAATTCTATCCTTGCGTATTTTTTCCCGTTCTTCTTAATTCTCTCTTTCTTCCTGTAATATACCTGCACATCAAGGTATCCGTTGCCGGAATAGAAACCAGCCAGCCTTTCCCTGTCTTCTTCTGCATTCTTTTCGTAAAACCACCTTCTTTTTAATAATGAGGATTTTCTCGATATTATGATCTGGCAGAGCTTGCGGTCGGTATAAGCCCTGTTGCCCCTGAATTCCACATCGGATATCTTGACTTTTACCTTCTTCACTCTTGCTTCCGAATGTACCGGTACGATGAAAGCCATAAGAAGCATGAAAAGAAATACCCTGTATATCACTCTTTCCATAGCGTGTACTTAAGGGATATTCCCGAAGCCCCTCTCTGGTCGGCGTGGCTCTGAATCATGAAATAACGTGAGAGTTTGTATCCCATCGTGATCTTCTGCTCGTTCGTATGTCCGATCCCTGTCTCGTATATCACTTCGGTACTTCCGGTGCTTCTCCTGGCTTCCATAGCGCCCGGAGCCCCGTTCAGACTGTTGATATAAGAAAGGGCTATTGTCCTGGTCATCTTCTTTGTCGCCCGGATAGCGGGCCCCTGTTCGCTTCCGGCCTTAAAAATGTTACCTTCTATATCGATACTGTCCAGGCTGAGCATATTGCCGACATTCGCGGATATGTAGCCGGATACTCTTCTTGACGACAGCGATCCGAGTCTCTGAGAAATAAGTTCCGCGGCACTTTCGTTTGTATCCCCCTGCGTATTTCCCGCGAGCTGCGATCCGGGCGCGCCTAATGTTATAAGAGATACTATATCAGGCTCGCTCAGAGGCGGGTCAGAAGTAAGAGATACCTGCAGGGACGACGGGTATCCCGTAAGAACCAGTTTCACCCTGTAGGGCATATCGGTTTCCTGCCTGTAGCTCCGCACCGATGTGTTTGCACTGATGTCAAAATAGGGGTTGATCCTGCCGAGGTCACTGCACGTCATTTCGCCCTTTTCGATTGCGAACGTCCTGTCAAGATAATACACGCTGCCTTCTATTATTCTCACAGACCCCAGGAGGTTCGGGCTTGATATTGTCCCTATGATCCTCAGCTCCGAACTGAGCCTGAGCTTTCCCAGGTTATTATTGATATACAGCTGGTCATTCGCCGGTATTTCTATATCCAGGTCTATCTTATCGAATCCGGGATGGCGTCTCTTAACCGATACTATTTTCGCATTTCTTATTAAATCATCTATGCTTATATTCCCGGTATACTTGACCTCTCCGGCGTCTATGATACCGCTTATCAGGAACCTGCCGTCCGCCTGGGCTACATCCATATCGGCAGTCTTAAGCCTGCACCTGACAACCCCGGGTATGTCGAGCCTGTTTTCTTCAAAATGTAATCTTATTTCCGTATCGACGACTTTCTTATCTTTAATCCCTGCTCTGCCCGTTATCTGCATGCGGCCGTCATTCAAGATAGCCGAAACTTTTCCGATAGTCAGGTAATAGTCATTGAAATATATCTCTATTTCGCCGTTCCCGACATCGATGATATCATCTTCATCTGCCATAACTATGCCCTTTATAGATATATTCCCGCTCAACTCGGGATGACCGGCCGTACCGGATATCTTCAATTGTCCCCCGGCATTCCCCCCCAGCTCCTTCAAAGACCCGAAGAATGGCTTGAATATGGACAAGTCAGTATCTGAACTCCTTATCTCCATATCAAGTCTTTCTCCGGAGACTCTCCCTTCCCCGGTCAGGGATTCCTTCCCGTTTATGAAGGTTTTAAACGTAAAATTGAATTCGTTCATGTTCGCATACTCCGTATTACCGGTCATTCTCACATCGTGTCCGGCGATACTGAAGCAGGCATTCTTTAAGGTGACAGTCCTGTCCTTTATCGTTATGTCAATTTCTGCGTCTTCTATGGCGGATACCGCATCTGTTCTGCTGAAATGACCGTCTTCTATTTTTAAATATCCTTCCGATTCGGCTTCGCACATCGTACCGCATATCCTAAGATCCGCCTGAACCTTTCCCTCCATGTTGAAATCCGAAGCGATAAGCCTCCCGACCGAAGAGAGGTCAACGTCTCCTTTCACATACAGCCTGGATGGTATCTCCCCCGACAACACAACCGGTTTACCACTTTTGATATCTACTGCAAATTCCGCGTTGATATCGATCCTATCGGAACCCCTCGAAAGGATTACCTCCTCCAGATGCAGTATGCCTTCCCGGAAGAGACATTTCACATACAGATCATCGACTAACAGGTCTTCCGCACGCAACTTCCCTGTCTTTATTTCTGTTTCGATGACCGGGGCTCCGTTATGCATGCCGAACTTTCCTCTTATAACAGCCTTTCCATTTATATCTTTGAACCTGTCAGATACAATGTCTAGA
Organism: Elusimicrobiota bacterium; assembly: GCA_016934855.1. Classification (GTDB taxonomy): domain Bacteria; phylum CG03; class SLGR01; order SLGR01; family JAFGSA01; genus JAFGSA01. The sequence goes on along the minus strand of JAFGSA010000053.1, from coordinate 47,151 downwards.
CCCGAAACATTTAACTCTGCATCATCTACGGTGATTTCAAACATTTCTTCCCCCGAAATGAAGCTTATATCCGCAGACAGTATTTTCTCTCCCCTTTGTCCCGCCAGGATAGATCTCCTTACCAAGAGCTTCAGATTTCCTGTCTTATCTTCATAATGCAACTCGCCCTTTATCCCGCATCGGGCGCCGTAGCCTTCTATATGGGATTTTCTTATACTGATTGTTCTGTTCTTAACCTGCCCTTCTATCCTGATTTTTTCAAGTCGGATGCTGTCAAGAGCAGGGTCGATCACTTCTATCTTGAAATAACCTGACGGATACTTATACGGACCGGAGAGACTAAGTGAATAAGACAACATGCCTTTGGGGTGCCCGCCGGATGATGTTTTATAAGTGATACCTGCCAGGTCCGTCTGACCCGATAATTCAAGACTGTCCAGATAGATCTCCGAATCGGAATAAGTAAACAACAGCCTGCCGGCCCGTACCGCCAGGCCCGAGTATTTCACTGAAGACCCGCTCATATCGCATGATACGTATGGGTCCTTGACGCTTCCCCTGATATACCCCTGCCCGATAATATTTCCGGAGAGGGAACTCACGCCCATGATCCTTGCCATATCTTCAATCTCGGGAAAATCAGCATTGAAGATTAGATCTATCTCGTCTGCGCTCTTGAGCATACCCTTCAAGCCAACGCTGGAAACGCCCTGGGTAAGTGAGGCTTCCAGTCTCCCTCCGTTTATTTTTGCTTCGAATTTCAAGCCCGGCAAGCCTGTATTGCCGTAAATAGCTTTCTCTACGTTCAGAACTGCATCGACTTTCCATGTCGATACCACACCCGGCTTACCGGAAAATTCCGCAGTTCCGCCTATAATGCCGTCAGCGATTCCCCGGACCATGCCCGTATTTTTCTTCAGCTCTGCGAGACTTATGCCCTGCAGGTCCATTTTGGAACTGACAAGGCTCTTTTCATTTAACGCGTATATCAGTGCCCCCTTCATATTACCTCCGAATACGGAAACATTAATTTCTGCTGAAGCCATTTTTGTCTCGTGAACATATTCCGCCTTGCCGGTAAAGTAAGCCGTATCATCCAGCCTGAAACCGATGTTCTTAACGATGACTTTTCTGTTTTCAAATACCGCAGTCATGCCTATCTCGGTTATTTTCCTCTGCTTTCCGGAAGGTATGCTTATTTGTGAGACCTTGACGTTGACCACAGCAGGCTTCTGCTCTCCGGAAGTATCCGCTTTCAGGCGTTCAGCCGCGATGTCTGTCGTACCGTTTGCGTCTTTTATGCTGATCATAGCCTTTTCCGCAATAAATCTCTGCACTATGAACTTCACTTCTTCGACGGCGGCGGTTTTCAAACCCTTATCACTTTTCAGATACGAAAAGAACGGTATCGTTATTTTTCCGCTCCTGTCTTTTTCGGCATATAGATATATATCCTTCATCGAGATCCTGCTGAATGATATATTCTTGACTGCGATGCCCTTCACCTGGACGTCTGAAACCATTTCGTTAAACCTTGCCAATACGATACCGGCAGGGTCTTTGATTGTAACTTGCCCTGCGGTAACCGTATTTGGAAAACTGTATTTTATATCGGAATACTCTGCGACAAGACCGTATTTCCTGAGCAAGTGCCTTTTTATTATCTCCATTGGAAGGCTGTTCTTGTCTTCGGCTGATAAATATGCCGGCAGCAGCATCACGATTAGGATCATGCCGCTTTTCCGCAGATACGGCAGGATGCGGCTAATTGACCGCTTCTTGTCAATCCGTTTTTCTATAAACACTATGTCTCCTGGGATAAGTATACTCTTACATCGATGATAATCAGTATAGACTAATTATGCCTGCCCGGTCCAGGCCGGCCCTTAACTTCTTTTATTCGGAAGGTATATTATGAATTCAGCGCCCTTACCCTCGCCCTCACATTTCACCTCTATAGTGCCTTCGTGCCTCGCTATTATGACAGCGCAGGTAGACAGGCCCAGCCCCGTTCCCATGACTTTCTTAGTTGTATAGTACGGCTCGAATATCTTATCTATATCTTTTTTTCCTATACCGACCCCGGTGTCCCTGATCGATATGTATACCCATTCCGCGTCTTTTCTGCCCGTTGACAAGGTCAGTTTCCCGCCGTCTTCCATGCTCTCCAGCGCATTGGATATCATATTGATGAGGACTTCCTCCATATGGAATTTGCTTATGGATATCTTCTCCAGGTCGCGCGAATAATCCTTAACGACTTCATACTTGTCGAGTTTTCCCCTTCCGATCACGCTGAGCACATCTTCCACGATATCGTTTATATCGGCATCCCTGAAAATATACTCCCTGCTGCGCGCGTATCCCAGGAAACTTTTAACGATGTCTTTTATCCTCTTAGATTCGGATATTATCTGCTCTATATCCTGTTTTATCCTGCTGTCCTCGCCGATCTCGTCTTCGAGAAGCTCGGCCGTAGAAAGGATGGAAGTGAGAGGGTTGTTTATCTCGTGAGCGACTCCGCCGGCGAGTTTTCCAAGCGAAGACAGTTTTTCCAGGTATGCGAGTTTCTTCTCGTAATCTCTTCTTTCTTTCTCGTTCTTCAGTTTCTCGGTTACATCATAGCCAATTGAGAGGACTCCGTATACGTTCCCGCGGTCATCCTTCAGTGTCTTATTATACCATTCTATATCAAGTTTCCTTCCCGATCTTGTGATTATCGAGTTTACTGTGCCCCTGGTATCCATATCCCTGACGGTCTCCCTGAAGACTTTTTTTATTATTCCCGCTTCCTCTTGGGGCAGAAACGTGCTGAACCAGTCGCATCCCCTTACATCTTCGAGCCTGTATCCGGATATGTCCTGCATGTACCTGTTGAAATACACTATGCTGGCGTCTATATCCAGCACCAGCACTATGGTCTGCGCGGTATTGAGTATGTTATCGGTGAATTCCTTCTGCTTCAGTATCTCCTCTTTTTTCCTGGAAGTCTCCATGTTCTTCATGATAAGGCTGAGATAGAGGTCTTCTCCCGAAAACTTCTGCCTGACATTCGATATAGCAAGGTAAAGAAAGTAATATGATGTTAGTTTCACAAGATGCCCGCAGGTGTGGAACATATACGCTATATGGGTATAGCGAACAAACATGAGTTCGGATATTATGGAAGCCGCTATCGCGCACTCCAGGAGTATCATCGCTTTACCGCCCATCGTGCTCCTGTTGATATAGATAAGATATCCCGCTATCATGAACAGAAGTATTATGATGCCGTTGTTTACCAATTTAAACATGGTCGCGCCTGCGCCGGCGATGTAGCAGGCGGGAAATATACCCAGGTGAATGATGGAAAACAATAACAAGAAAGTAACCAGCGCATAAACCGGCATCTGATAGTAGTAGATATTATTTTTATTTACGAAGAAAATACCCGCGATGAAAGTGCCGGCTTCCAGATACCTGCCCGCGGTCCATAGCTGTATTGTCGTATTCATATCTATACTGTACAGCACGCCGATCTCGGGGTAGCTCAGGATCTGCAGAAAATCCACTATCCCGATGAAAAGGTATCCCACTCCCAGGAAGATGATGAAACCGTTATTGAGTATCTTCCTGGAATGCCAGGTGATCATGAAGATCCCGGCGGCTATAACGACGCTCAAAAACCCCGTGGAAGCATGGAAAAGCAGCAAGTTGTTTCTGAACAGGCTAAACAGGAAAGCGGTGATTGCGAGATAAAATAATAATTTTATCCATTTTTTCATTAAATAATTTCTTCCCCCAGGACAAGTCTACTATATATGGATGTACTTTTCAAGCTGTTCAGGTAAGCGGATAAAAACCTGAGTTATTCTTCTATAGGCAGGATCCTGACTTCGCATCCGGCGTTTTTTTTCAGATAAACGGCGTCGTCCTCAGTTCCCATATGCCTGCCGATATGCATCGGCACTGCTATAGCAGGTTTTATCAATCCGGCCGCTTCGACAGCTTCAGCGGCGGTCATTACATAAATACCGCTCACCGGCACCAGGAAGATATCGGCCCTGATCTCCTTCATCTCGGGTATTACATCCGTATCACCCGCATGGTATACTCGTGCGCCTTTGATATTCAGTATATATCCCACGCCGCCATTCTCCTCAGGGTGAAAAGGTACCCCGGGACTCCTGAATTTGTTCACATTATATGCCGGGACTGTCTCCACTTCGATGCCTCCCACCTCGATCTTCTCCCGGGGAGAGACTATCTGTACCTGTCCCTGAAGTTTTTCCGCCGCGAGTCTCGCCGCTATAATGACGGTGCTTTCTTTCCTTATCTTCTCTATATCCGCGGGAGAACAGTGATCACTATGTTCATGCGTTACAAATATTATATCGGCCTTTTTTTCCGGATTCTGCAGTTGAAAAGGGTCCGTATAGATTATTTTTCCTTCATATTCTATCCTGAAGGTATCATGCCCCAGCCAATGGATATCTTCCATAACCGCATCAAGCGCAGGATTCCATTCAGCTTTACCGGACGCGGCAAGGCTGCTTGTATAAAACAGGAGCAATGCAGCCGCTAAAACCTGTAATTTTACCGTATTTTTCATCCGTTTACGTCAATTGATCTTTATGGCGTCCGCAGGGCATGACCGTTCGCAGCCTTTCAGCCTGTCGCATTCCGGCTCGATATTAACCGCACATTTGCCCTCTTTGTCGATGTAGAGTATCTTCCGGGGACATAAACTCACGCATGCGCCGCAGCCTGTACATCTCTCCCTGTCTACTGATACATTACTGTTCTTTCTCAAATCATGCACCTCAGCGGAGTCTCATTGCGATATCGAATATTGTCCTGACGATAAAAGACCTGATGAATACTATTCCGATAAACGCTATTACAGGCGATATATCTACGGCCGTGTAAGGGAGTTTATCCCTTATGGGCTTCAAAACCGGTTCGGTGGCCCTGTAGAGGAACTGCACTATCATATTATACGGGTCGGGATTGACCCAGCTGATAAGCGCCCTTATCATGATAAGCCAGAACATTACGGATAATGCGATATCCAGTATTTTTGCCGCTGCTATTAACAGATTACTTACTATAAACATCGTAATTATTCTTTAAACTTAGCTGCCATGAATACTTATCTTTTACAAAATATGACATCAATGTCAATAATAAGACAGGACGGAAGACGAGACGGCTATTCAGTTTCACTATCGCGGTATATACCCTTTTCAGAGACCAGCCTGTCGGTCATCCTGAGCCATTCCGTCTCAAGTATCTTAAGGCGCGACGAGTGAAGTATTTTATAGAATCTGGTCTCGTCTACGCGGTTGACCGCGGCGATAAGATCGTTCAGCGACACTTTACCGTATGAATAGTTTTTTTCCTCGTCAGACAGTATGCGTTCGGCCAGATCTATCTTGTCTTCGGCCAGGGTTATCAGTTCTCTCTCTTTCTCTATCCCGATAAATATCTCTTCCAGATCGGTTTTTATCCTGACATGAGTATTGGCAGTCTTTACCTGGTTCTTCTTCTCTTCTATACGCGTCGCTTCCAACTCCGACCTGCCCTTCATGTCCGGTATCGGCCAACTGACCGACAAGCCCGCAAAAACGGCGGCATCCGGGTCTTTCAGACCCGCTCCTTCACCCTCCACGGCATACCCGAGAAGTATATTGGTAGACGGGAGCAGATCATCTGAATCTATATCGACAAGAAGCGCATGTTTCTCTTCGAGGAGCTTTAAAATACCGTAAGTCCTGCTTCTCTCAACGAACCTGCTGTAGTCTTCTTTAAAGGAGATATCCTCTTCCCTGTAGGCAAACGGTTCCTCCGGCTCGAGTATATCTGCCCCGTTGTATCTTGTCGCCTGCCTGATAAAATTGAGTATATTCTTATATTCATGCTCGAGATCGATCAGTGTCTCCTTCTTTGAAAGGACCTGTATATTTATCTTGTTCACATCTATAGGCAGGGCGATCTTGCTCTTCTGCCGGTCTTTGATGTTATCGAGCAGTTTCAAGCTCTGATTGTATGAGGATTCTCCTATTCTGAGATTTCCGTATGCCAGGTACCAGCTGTAATATGCCGTAATGAGAACGGCCATGTAATCTTCGTAGGCCTCGATTATCTGGTATCTGGCTATGCTGTCCTGTTTATCCATGAGCCTGTCCTGCATCCTAACGTTCCTGCCGAAAGCATTTTTAGCAACTGGCTGGGATATTGTTAAAGTTACTTCTGAAGTATTATCTGGGATCGACGGAGCTGTAGTATATTCTGCAGAGACTGATGTTCCATTATACGGGAAAAGCCTGCTCAACGCTATAGTTGCGGACGGGTCGCTGCCTCCTTCTTCATGGCTGAATTCGTACCGGCTTTTGACATCCAGGACCAGGTCTCCTGCCGGAAGCCCCAGTCCTTTGCTGTATTTTAACGCAAGTTCGTCGATGAGTATCTCTTCGAATACAGTATCGTTTCTGACTGCCGTTTCCAGGAATTCCTCTATAGTCAGTATCCTGACATTGCGCGCGACAGGCGTCCCTTCCTGCCCGGCACTGCTGCCTATGCAGGAAGAAAGAAGATAAAGGAACAAGGGGATGACGTATTTTATCTTATCGGGCATTCTCTTCAACCCCGCGGAAGAACCCTTTCCATGCATATCTGATATCCTTGCTCAGACTGTAGGTGCACGGGACCAGTATGAGGGTGATGAAGGTCCCGAAAAGCAGTCCCCATGTAAGAGCAAGCATCATTTCCGCCAGCATGGCGTCATATCCGGTGAACCCGTAAGCCGTAGGGAGCAGCCCTGCGACTGTCGTTACGGTCGTCAGTATTACCGCCCTCAGCCTTGTCTTCGCTATCGATGCTATCTGATCGTTGGACTCTGTTTTAGGACGGCCGTCGTCGTAATTCCTGCTGAGTTTGGCGATCATTACTATAGAATCATTGACGACGACTCCCGCAAGTCCTACCGCGCCGATCGCGGCGAAAAACCCGAAAAGGACTTTCCCGTGCAGCCAGAACGCCAGCACTATACCTATTATCCCGAACGGTATGGAAAGCATTATGATAATAGGCTTCGTAAGCGAATTAAACAGGAGGACAAGGACAATGTATATCAGAAGGACCGCCAGTATTATCGCGTTCTTGAAATCTCCCGTCGACTCCCGCGTATCCTTTATCTCCCCCTCGAAACCTATTATTGTAGTCGGATGTTTCATAATAACCCCGGGAAATACGTTTTCCTCCAGGTCCCGAGCTATCTCTACAGGTGTCTTTTTCGAGGCTTTCCTGATATCCGCGTAAACTGTCGTTATCCGCTTGTAATCCTTCCTCTCTATGGAATTCGGCGTTATAGTCTTGTTTACTTCCACTATCTCCCTCAGAGGCACGAGATAATCTCCCGTGTTCTCTATCGGGATATCCAGTATCTTTTCGATATTATCCTTGGCCGATTCTATCACGGTGAACCGCACATCGACTTCTTCATCGCCGTTCGGCAGGTCATATATGACCGTGCCTTCCAGAGCGGACCTGAGGGTCGAAGAAACATCCGAAGGGTTTATGGAGAGGCGCTTTATCTTCTCTCTCCTGAGGCTTATCTTGTACTCAGGATTTTCCAGCGGCTGGTCAATTTCCACATTCTCCAGAGCGGGATGCCTGCTCATCAGCTCCAGCAGTTCTCCGGAGACTTCCTTCCTTATCCCGTCGTCGTTCTCCTTTATCATCACTTCGACGGGACTCCCGCTAGCGTGTCCCCATCGGCTCTTGGTAACCTGTATATCTTCGAGTCCTTCTATATCCCTTAATTTTTCTCCCCACTCCTTTATAAGCAGGTCTGCCGATTTCTTCCTTTTTTCCTTGGGCACTATCTCTACCCTGATATTGAACTTATTCTCCTCCACAGCCCTGCCCCACCTGCTCCTGGCGATCCTGGTAGTAAATCCTATCACTTCTTTCCCGACATAAGTTTCGAGCACATCTTCCACTTTTTTGGAGAGTTCTGCCGTGTCGAAACGGTCCGCATTCGAAGCAGCTTCCCCGTCTATCCTTACATCCCTGGTCTCCTCGCGCGGGAACATGACGAATTTCATCTTGGTATTGACTATATACACTGAGAATCCCAGCAGGAAAATAAAGACGGGGAATATGAACCACTTGAAAGGGAGCATCCTGTTCAGGAAATTACCGTATGCGTCCTCTACTGCAGCAAACCAGTGCTTATTCCTGCCTGTTTCTCCCTTTCTCGAGAATAACCCGCTTATCCTGTCCAGAACCGGTATATCAAGGCGCATGTGCCCCGGCAGTATTATCAAAGACTCGAAGAGGCTGGCGCCCAGCATGAAGAATATTATCGGGGGTATGAACTGGAGCATTTTCCCGAACCTGGCCTGAAAAAAGAAAAGAGGGACAAAAGCTATGCAAGTAGTCAGTATGCTCCCTATTACCGGGGTGAAGACGAAAGCCGTGCCTTCAACGGCCGACTGTTCGGACGGCATTCCTTCCGAACGCAGGCGGATGATGTTCTCTGAAACGACTATGGCGTCATCGACTATCATCCCAAGAACTATGATAACTGCCGATAAAGTGATATTGTTTATCGTATATCCTGCCATGAAAACGCAGATCATCGAAAAACAGAGCGTGAACGGTATGCCCATGGCGACCCATATCCCGGACCTTATATCAAGGAACAGGAACAGCATCACTAGGATCAGGATGAACCCTATTGTGCCGTTAGAGAGCACGATAGAGAGCCTGTTCTTCAGGTCTACGGATTCGTCATCGAGAGCCATCAATCTAATACCGGTACCTTCCAGGCTGTTCTTACGGAATACCTCGATCTGACCTTTGACCGCATCTATTGCTTCGAGTATACCGAACGAGCTGTTTTTTACAGCTCTTAAGACAATGCCTTCATGACCGTTTATCTTCGTTATGGCCTTATTCTTCTCGTAAGCGCGTCTTATGCCGGCTATCTCGCTCAGCCTGACTACCTGCCCTTCGAACCCGCCCTGGATTACCAGGTCGCTCAGTTTGTCTACCGTGTCCAGCTCCGAGAGCAGCGTGACCTTTGGCTCATTTTTTATTTCTATGTTTCCCGCGGGCTGCCGGATATTATTATTCTCCACTTCCCGCATGACTGTATTAAAAGGTATATCGAATATCCTCAGCCTGGCCGGGTCGACGGTTATCTGTATCTCCTCTTTCAGATACCCGGTCTTTTCCACCGTGTTTATCTCCGGCATATTGAGAAGCTGCTGCTCCAGGTTATACGCATACTGCTGCAGCCTTCTTCGCGATTGCACATCGAGCAGGTGCCTGGTGGTATCGATCAGGGCTATGTCTATTATCGCCATCTTGGTAGTCTTCCAGATGTGAACTTCAGGGTCGTCCCTGATATCGTCGGGCAGATCGACATCCAGGACGGAGTTCCTGACCTCCATGAGGGCCTCGTCCAGGTCCGGATAATTCTGCTCGAAATCGACAGATATATTGCACCCGCCGTCGCTGGAAGTGCTCGTAACCCTGTAGACACCGTCGATACCCTTAATCTGGTCCTCCAGCGGCCTCGTGACGAAATGCTCCACTTCTTCGGCAGTAGCTCCCGGATAGCTTGCCGTTATGCGCGCATGGTCGAATTCTATATCCGGCATCTCTTCCTTGCTGGTATTGTTCCATGCGAAAAAGCCGCCTATAAAAACAACGGCGAATATCAGATTCGTCAGAAGGTGACGGTTTACAAAGTATGAGATAAACCTGCTTAATGGATCCATAATAATAATTCTATCATAGTGTTTAGACAGCCGCGGCCTCTAAAATGTTTCTTATTTTATCTTCATGTGATAATAGCAGCGAGCGATCATTGTGCCGACAACCTGTCCGTTCCTATATTTTCATAATTATATTAAAGAGGCCTCTTTATGGCAAATCAGCCGTTCTTACTGCTGTCAGACCGAAAAGATGCACCGTACGGATATTACTGGCAGACGTAAGCATTAATTGCTATAATTCTGAAATAAACCAGCGCGGAGGTAATATAATATGAAAACCATTTCTGTCATCACTACGGGCGGGGACGCTCCGGGAATGAATGCTGCGATAAGGAGCGTAGTCCGCAGCTCCCTGCATTTCGGATTCAGGGTTATCGGATTCAGGCGGGGATGGTGGGGCCTCATCGAGAGAGATTATCTGCCCCTCGGCAGATCATCCGTGAGCAATATATTATACAGGGGAGGAACTATCCTTCATACCGTAAGATGCCCCTCTTTCAAGGACATCAGCATACGCAGGAAGGCGGCCCGGCATCTCAAGGAACTTTCGCCGGACGGCCTGATCGTAATAGGGGGAGACGGGTCCATGACAGCGGCATATCACCTGTCGCGCATATCGAAGACCCCGATGATAGGTATCCCGGCCAGTATAGATAACGATATAGCCGGAACCGACGAAACGATAGGCTTCGACACTGCGATAAACACGGCGCTGGATGCGACGGACAAGATAAGGGATACGGCCGCTTCTCATAACAGGATTTTCATAGTTGAGGTCATGGGCAGGAAAAGAGGATTCCTGGCCCTCAGTGTAGGTATAACATCGGGCGCCGAGGTTATCCTTATACCTGAGATAAAATGGGAAAAAGACGGGGTTATAAAGGATCTTGGAAAAACCATAAGAACGGGGAAGAATTCCATATTAATCGTTATGGCCGAGGGAGCGGGAGATCCGTTCAGCCTGGCCAGGCACATAGAAAAAAACCTGGGCAGGCCCGTACGCGTGTCCAACCTGGGCTACATCCAGAGAGGGGGTTCTCCTACGGTAGATTCGCGCCTGCTTGCCTCCGTATTCGGGTACGAAGCCGTAAAATCGCTCAAGAAAGGCGCCGGTGGAATTATGCTGACCTGGGTCAGGGACAGGATCGGGAACGTGCCCCTCTCATATCCTTTCAAAAATACAAAGAAAATAGACAGGAATCTGATCAGATTGGCGGGTATACTGTCAGGATAACGGGTACCTGCTAGAACTGGCTGAGGTCTATCTCCCCGGGATCGATGCTGAAAGGGTCTTTCCTTCTTTCCTTCCCCTGCCCGTATTCTCCTTCGTTCTGCTCGGTCGACCTGGCCTGGTGCACTATAATCTTATGTCCGGAGAGCACTGACCCGTCAAGTTCCGACATTGCTTTTTTCGCTTCTTCTTCGTCGGACATCTCTACGAAACCGACGGCCTCGTAACCGCCGCCGTAGATGTTCTTGTACACGTTCGCTGAGATGACTTTACCGAATTTTGAAAATGCTTTTTTCAATTCGCTGCTTTTTACTTTTAAAGTGAGATTTCCTACGTAAATATGCATATTTTTGTTCCTTTTTTCAGTTACTTATTATTATTAATAACATAGTTATACCTTTATATCAAGCCCCCGCGGATTCTGCCTCTTTCTCAAGGCCAGCAGTACCGAAAGCATGATGAGCGCCTCCCCTAACGCGAACAGCTCCCATCCGTAGCGTGCCGGGACGAAACCGGACACAGCGGCGGCGAATTCGGGGTTTTCGGGAAGGGATAATATTTTTTCTGCAAACCCGTTCTTTATTATCACCGATGAAAAATCATATATAAAAGTGACAAAGATCATGGCTGCGCCGGAAAAAAGCAGCGCAAAATGCCCCGCTTTCATACTGAAACCGCTGTTTCTTCTATTGAGTACGATGGCTCCAAGGATTATCATCGTCAAAGAGCAGATGACCGGAGCCAGCACGGGGCCTATCCACGTGACCGGTATCAGGAAAAGAATATCCCACGTTAAAAACGATTCCGGCCAGTCCAGCATCATTTTAAGGAAGATATAATAGAATATATCCCATATCCCGAACACGATAAGAAAATATGCCGAACGGGAATAGGTATCCCGGCCGGATATCAGCGATACGGATGCCAGCATCAATATTGTCGATATTTCACGCGCCTGCTCCGTGAACAGGATAAAGGGAGGTATCATCTTTAGAGGGAAAACGAATCCGCCCGGGTATAAGATCTCCCTTAAATATACCACTACGGAAGCCTCCAGAAATCCCATGGAGACGGCAAAAACAATGAGGCAGGCCAGCCTGCTCTTGATCAATCCGGCTGCCTTAAAGCTGCTCAACGGTGACCCCTTTTTTCTCCAGCATCTTGAGCAGGCTGTCTTTTCCCACCAGGTGCAAAGCCCCTACTATAATAAAATATACCTTATCGTCCTGTATGTAATCCATTATTTTATCGCACATATGGAGATTTCTTTCATATATCAGTTTATCATATACCGGCTTGAATTTAGGGTCCTCGTTGAATGATCTGTGCATTATCTCTTCCATCTTCTCTGCATCGCCGGTCTTCCAGCATACAAGTATATTCATCATCTCATCGGCGAGCAATGATTCGTCCGTAAAGACCTGCTCCAGTATAAGTTCCTGCAGTTCGTCGCTGAAACCGCCCAGAAGGTCCAGCTGGTACTCCACCGACTCGAGTTCCACAATCTCTTTTCTATCTCTGGCCCTGTTCAGAAAATAGATATCTATGCCGCCGGCGGGCGTATAGCCCATCCGGTAAAGCCTCATCTGCATCACGGTCATCCCCACGAGCCATGGCTTCATTATATCGATGCGTTCCATGTCCACGCCGAATTCGGCCATCTCGTGCTCAACTTTTTCATAGAGTTCGGGGCTTATATCTTCACGCAGCGTATTCCCGTCAATATATATCCCGTACTGCAGGGTGAAATCCGTCATCCTCTCCATTTCGATACCGCCGACATCGGCTTCTACCGCAAGCACCAGGGAGTCATCGTAAGCGGCTTGAATTGCACGGCTGAGAGGATACATGTAACTGGATGCTATATGTACCGATCCCAGTATATAAGAGTAATTGTCCTTTCCTGACAGCTTCCAGAGGAACGATTTCCCTTCTTTTTCAGCCAGGCAACAGCCTGATATGCAGAAGCAGACTGCACTGAAGATTATCGAACCCTTGACAAGCTTATTCATTTTCCCAGGTAAAATCTTCTTTTCCCTGCGCTGAGCTTCTCGATAGCGTACCTGAGCATCGTCCTCGGCATCCGGGCACGATGCCTGCAAAGGAAAGCCTCCAGTGTTTTCATGTCTTTCTTGCCGACTTCGCGCAGCATCCAGCCCACGGCCTTGTGTATCAGGTCATGGGTGTCTCCCACAAGCATCTCGGCTATAGCCAGGGTATCCGTGAAACTGCCGTGCTTTATGAAATAATACGTCGCAACGACAGCCATGCGCCTTTCCCACAGGTTTGCCGACTTAGCCATCCTGTAGAGCACCTTTTTATCCTTATCGAAAAGATAGTGTCCTACTATTTTATGCACCGACGTGTCCACCAGGTCCCAGTTATTGATCTCTCTCTTTTTACCGAGATAGAACCTGTATATCCCGGCCCGCTCCGCGGCAGAAGCCGTCCTGTACCTGGCAAGAAGAATGAGAAGCGCCGTCATCCTGTATTCATGGATAGGTTCCGAGAGGAGACTGCCTATTTCGGCAAGCGTAAGCTGCGAATATTTAGCCGCTATCCTTCTCTGCGCGGGCACGGCGACCCCTATAAAACGGTCTCCCTCCCCGTATTCGCCCTTCCCGGTCTTAAAAAAACCGGAGAGCACTCTCTTTTTTTCCCTGCTCCCTTCCTTCTTTAATTCCTGCTTGAGTTTACTTAGACTGCTCAATCCTGCCTTTTGAGAACCTGACCCCTATGTCTTCTACTATGAGATAGACGCACGGAACTATGACAAGTGTCAGGAACGTAGCGGCTAGAAGCCCATAGGCCATTGCGATAGCCGAAGGTACCAGGAAAGGTTCCTCCCCTCCTATTCCGTATATCAGGGGCAGCAGCGCTATTATCGTAGTTATGGAAGTCAAAAGTATCGGCCTCAGCCTGGTCCTGCCCGCCTCAATCACAGCCTCCTCCGCTGCCAGCCCCTGCGCCCTGCGCTTATTGATGAAATCTATAAGGATCAGCGCGTCGTTCACAACGACACCGGTAAGACCTACTATCCCGAAAAGTGCCATCATGCTCACGGGCTGTCCGTGAAGATAGAGCGCCGCTATAACTCCTATTATGCCGAAAGGCACTGAGGTCATTATTATCAGCGGCTGGATGAAGGATTTGAACTGCGTCGCCAGTATTATATATATAAGCATAAACGCGATAGCAAAAGCCCTGAATATGGAGCTGACGGATTCGGTCGTATCCTCCCATTCCCCTCCGATCTTGACCGTGTATCCCGGGTACCTCTCTCCTATATCGGAAAATTTCTGTTTTATTTTCCTGTTCGCCGCTATAGAAGTGGTCTTATTCTCATTGATGCTTGCGGTAGTTGTGACAGCCCTTCTGCCTTCGTTGTGCGAAAGCGTCATTACTCCCTGTCCTTTATTGAACGAAGCCACTTTTTTAAGCCTGATCAGCCTGCCCATATCGTTCGGGATCGTAAGGTCCTTCAGCGTATCCATGTTATTGCGGTACTTCTCCGGCAGCCTCACAATGACTTCTATGTCTTCATCTCCTTTTCTCATCGTCGTCGCCACCCCTCCCTCGAAAGCATATCTTATCGTACCGGCGATCTGGCGCACGTTCAGGCCCAGGCGCGCCGCCTCTCTTTTATCAATGGAAATCCTTATCTCTTCCTTGTCCAGCTCATAGTCGTCCTTTATATCCTCCACTCCTTCCAGTGTCCCGAGGTAGGCTTTTATCTCTTCCGTTATTTTTACCAGGGTCTCATACTCGTCTCCCCTTATCTCTACGGCTACCGGTTTTCCTACAGGCGGACCGTTCTCTATCTTCTCGAACTGGAGGTTGACTATGCCCCTGATGGAAGCCGATGTTATCCTGTCTCTCAAGTCGGAGATTATCTCATCCGCATTCCTTTTCCTGCTTTGCTCCGGGGTCAGGTATACGACGCATTGTCCGTACTGGGTCCCGTACTTATCGAAAGGACCCCCTCCTATCTCTCCCTGGAATCCCACCGTAGCCGTAATGTTCTCCATCTCGTCATCGGGCAGATCCATCGCTATCTCTTCGACTCTTGAAAGCGCACGGTTTGTCACATCGAGGGACGTGCCCTCGGGCATCTCTATCCTGACATAGAATATCTCTATCATATCGGGAAAAAGTTTGAACGGCATGACTTTTACAGAGAAGATCACCGCCGCGATCAGTACAACGGCGGCCGCTGCGCCGAATTTGTACCTGTGATCGACGCAGAAACCCAGCAGCCTGGAATAACCGCCCAGAAGCATCCGGAACCACCCGGCTTCGCTGCCTTTTCTCTCGTGCGAAAAGATATACCGGATCACAGTCTGCAATACGGTGAAAGGGATACACAGCGTCTTCCAGAGGCCGGTACGTTTTCCGTCTTCACACTTTTCGGAGCCGTTTATTCCCAGTTCGTCCTTTGTTTTCAGCGGCCTGACCCAATCGGCAAGATGGGTCGGCAGTATCACGAGCGCCTCGAAAAGCGAAGCGCTGAGACAGAATATCACTCCCATGGGAAAATACCTTAAGAATTTGCCCATTATCCCGGATATGAACATAAGGGGCAGGAACGCAGCTATCGTAGTGAGGATAGTCGCCGTGACCGGCGCCGCGACTTCGTCCACCCCCCTGACGACGGCTTCTTTTACCGGGACTCCGTCTTCCATATGCCTGTATACGTTCTCCGATATGACTATGGCGTCATCGACTATCATCCCGATCACGAGTATAAGGCCGAACATCGTTATCAGGTTCAGCCCGACGTCAAAGAAAGACATGAAGATGAGTGCCGTAAGAAACGCGAACGGGATGCCTACCGCCGTTACCAGGGCTATCCTCGCATTCAGGAAAGCAAGAAGGGTTATTATCAGAAGAACCATCCCCATCTGTCCGTTAGAGACCAGCACATTCAGCCTCCTCTTCACGTAGAAAGCCATATCGTTGATAACGGATATCGACACATTTTCGGGAATCGTCTTTTTGTATAAGGATATCTCCCTCTTGATTTCGTCGACAAGTTTTATCGTGTCACCTGCCTTTTTCTTCTTCGGTATGAGGCTGATCGACGGCGTCCCGTTAGTCTTGTATATTATTTCCCTGTCTTCGAAAGTCTCCTTGATACTGGCCACGTCCCTCACATACAGGTATTTCCCGTCGCTATTCGTCCTGATTATGACATCCCCGAATTCCTGCGGGTTATCCATCTCCCCTATAGTCCTCAATATCAGTTCCTTTGTCCCCGATTTCATCTTCCCTCCGGGGAGATTGAGGTTCTGATTCTGTATGCTGTTTATCACCTGTGCCAGCGATATGTAATATCTGTCCAGGTTCCCGGGGTCGACTTCTATGGATATCTCCCTGTCCCTCCACCCTATCCTGTCTATCGTACCCATGTTCTTGAGGTTTTTTATTCTTTCTTCGAAATTCTTCGCATATTGCCTTAGCTTTTCTTCCCCCGCGCCTTCACCGGAAAAAGCCACTTCCATGAGCTGATGCTCCAATACCAGCTCCTCCACGTCGGGATCTTCCGCGTCGTCCGGAAGGTCGACTTTATCCACTTCTCTGGATATCTCGTTGATCACCCTGTCGCGGTTGGGTAGATCCGGCTCGAGCTCTATGAATATGAATGACATTCCCTCCCTGGAACCCGAGCTGTAAGTGTCTATTCCGTCTATATTCTTAAGCTCGTCTTCTATGGGCATGGTTATAAGTTCTTCCACCTCTTCCGGAGATGCCCCCGGATAAACGGTAGATATGAAAATATAATCGATCTCTATGGCAGGCATGGCTTCGCGCCTCATATTGAGAGTGACCAGCGTGCCGACAATTACCACGGCAACGGTTATGAGATTAACCAGGACCCTCTGCTTGATTGAAAAACTTGCTATGCTCACCTTGTTTCTCCCGTGATCATTTTCAGGTCCGACAGGGCTTTATGGTATTCCGTGAGCGCTTTGTAATATTCCACATTGGAATTACTGAGATCGTCTTCATATGCGAGTACCCATTGTATAGAAGACCTTCCCTGGTCGAATTTAGACTTTTCCAGCTTAAGCTTCTTTTTCTGCAGTTTCAGCGACCGGCGAGCCGCTTTGAGATACAGATACTGGGTATTAACCCGGCGCGCTATATTCCGGCACTCGGCCTCTATCTCGGCTTTCTTATCTTCGACCTGGGAAATCGTAATCTGCCGGGTATACCCGGACTGCCTCAAGAGGCTGTTTTTCAGCCTGTTGAACGGCGTTATCCTGAGATCGAGCCCCACATACCAGCTCGGATTGTCGCGGGAGGAAATTGACTCGTAGTTATCTTTATAGGATTCGGCAGTATTGTTCAGCCCGTAAGATGTGACCAGGGCCAGATCCGGCAGTCTGCCGTTCCTGCTAATTTCCTCCGATATCGAATCTATATTGAGCATATTCTCAAGAATCCTGTAATCCGGCCTGTTCTTCAGCGCGCTGTCCAGCACTTCCTGCTCGACCGCATCAACATGTTTTACTTTTGTAGATATGCTCGTCGCGAAAGAACATCCGGTTTCCACTGGTATTCCGAGTATCTTCTTGAGCTGGTCTTTAGCATCGGTTACGGAGTCTTCAGCAAGAAGTATCGATGCCTCCTGTACGGTGATAACGGCTTCGGTAGCTATTATATCCACTTCTTCCAGCAGACCGTCTTTGAACTTTTTCCTGTTGATCTCCAGAAGCTCCTTGGACCTGTCAAGCGACTCTTTCTGAGCTCTCAGATATTCCACGGCATAACCCAGCGAGAAGTATGCTTTTTCTATCTGATTTACCAGCCTATTCTCGGCATTTTTCAGAGTCAGGATAGATATTTCCTCGTTCATCTTCGATATCTTGAGCGTTTTCTGATCATTTATGCCGACGGCATTGTTCAGGAGCGGCTGTGAATATGACAATGTCAATTCCGTGTCGTACAGCGGATTGAAAGTGAGAAACTGGGAGTCTGAATCCGTTTTCTCGTTCTTCCAGTCAAGGCCCAGTACCCCGCCGGTGTATGAGAGCTTTTTGTTCAAACCCAGCGACATGGTATTTATCCTGCTTTCCGACCCGTAGATCGGATTTGCCCCCGATGACTGCGAATCGGTCCTGCTGACCGAATAGCGGATTCCCGGCTCATACTGGGCGTTCTTCTGGTTCGTGAGCTCTTTCGCCGAGAGTACCGAAATATTCGCTTTCCTGATATCTATATTGTTCTTTATGCCTATAGCTATGCAGTTTTCGAGCGACATGTCTGCCAACTCCGCGGCCCCCAGAGAAACAGCCGGCATCACTGCCAGCATGATCAGTACTTTTATTTTTCCATACATAGTCCTACTCCGGTTCATTCTGTTTTATCCTGCCTATAAGGCTGACCGTAAGGGCGATCTCCATCTTAAGATGCTCAATAGAGTTATCTATTATGTAATACCAGTTATATGGTATCCTGTCCCTGAGGTCGCCGTGCTGCTTTATCACGCTGTCTTTTATGGAATCTATTTCTTTATGTCTTTTTTCCAGCGCCCGGACCGCTTCCTGCCGATCCAGGCTCCTTATAAAACCTACCGACAGGAGAAATACCGACTGGTTATAAAGAACGAATTTTGAAAGCCCGTCACCTACCAGCCCAGAGAGCCTGCTTTTCCCTTTTTCTGTTATGTGATATACCTTCCGCTCGGGCATATTTCCCTTCTTCTCCCTGCTTACCCTTATCAGCCCTTCTTTCCTTAGCGTGACAAGAGTATTATAGATCGAGGCTGTGTTTACTTTCGCCCATATATTCATATGCCTTCTTTTAATCTCCTGATCTATCTGATAACCGTGCATTGGTCTTTCTTCGAGGAGCCCCAGGACAATAAGCCTGTTTTTAGTCATCTTTTTACCTTTATCATAATTTTCCCGGTAATACTATAAATTAGAATAGTCTTAATTATAATATACTGAAAGGATTTGTCAAATCCGCACCCGGAAACAGATTCATTTGTCCCCTGTCAGCCCAGGGACGTTTCAATGATTTCTCTCGATACAGCTAGGTCCTTCCTCAGCGACCTGCAGGTCATTGCGCTGATCTCAAGCGCTATGCCGGGGACGCCCTTCTTCAGCAGAGCCGCCAGGACGAGCCCGTAATCTATGTTTCCCCTGCCAATGCATCTGTGACTGTCCGAAAGCCCGTTGTTATCGTTTGCGTGCACGTTAACCACAGGAAGCGGAAACCCCGCGATATATTCATCGACCGGCATTTCTATCATCCCCGCCCGCATCTGCACATTCAGATGTCCGATATCCAGGTTAACCCCGAACCCTTCACCGCCGTGAAGTCCCTTTCTGATATTCAGAAAATCCTGATAGGTCGCCGTACCGTAATTATAATTCTCAAGTCCGATGTTCAGAAATTTTACCGGGGTCTCTTCATACGCGGCGTCCAGCATCTTTACTGTAGCTTCCTTGTCAAAATCATAATGATATCCCGTTCCCAGCAGGCCTGCCGAAGTCTTCCCGATTTTCTTCATGAAGCCCCGGACAAAACCTTTTTTCCCTGCGCGCAGGTGTCCGTATATAGCATCGAATGTCAGCGTTTTCAGAAGCCCCCGGTCCGGCCAGGCGGCAATATCGCCTATCACGCCGGCGAATGACGAATCCCGTTCGGAGTTCTCCCCGGATCGTCTCTGGCCGAGCATATGATTAAGATTTACGTGAAGATTAAGGGACATGCCGTATTTTCCAAGGAGTAAGGATATCGCTTCTTTCTGCTCCCCCGGGATGGGAGTATCTGTATTTATCTCCGCAAAATCAAAACCTGCGCGGCCGATAAGATCGACCGCATCGCGCATATCCATGAACCTGCATAAACCAGACGTACAGCACCCGATATCCATGATACTCCCTTCAGTCGGATTTCTACCTGATAAATACCCTGTTGCCTATCATCATAAACGATGACGCGGCCGGCAATATCAGGTTTTTAAGCACCCGGTTCCAGACGGGGAAATTAGGGTCGTACAGTTTCAGCGCTATGCATGAGAATATAAGGACTCCCGCCGGACCGTAGTAAAGGCTTATTCCGGTGTTTATAAGAAACCCTTTTTTTATCATCACCCATGATATGAGCAATATCACTGCCGCGCCGCTAAGACATAAGCGGCTTACGAGGAACCCCAGCCTCGAGAGCAGTGAAGCGGCCGAAAACAGTTTTAATGAAGTGAGCAGAACACTGACGATCAGAAGCAGAAATCCTGCAGCGGCATAATAAACGTGATAATGCATAAAAAATGTGAGGAACTCCAGGTAAAACAGGTAGAGCCCTTCGCCGATTTCCTTCGGTGTCCTGTTAAACTTGATCCTGGGGATGAGCGCTTCTGTCTTTTCCATAACCGAGGCGAAAACCCCGGTGAAGACAGGAGATTCTTTCCCCGACAGTCTTTTATAGTCTATCTTCCACAGGTTTATCACTTCTTTCTCTTCGGTCGTGACCTTCGCGGCCTCTCCGGCATTTATCTTCTTCACGGCGCTTATGCATTTCCTCATCTGTTCTCTCGTCGGCCTGTTCTTTTCTATCAGGCTGTTTCCGTAGACGAGTACGGCCGCGATCAGAAGCGTCGGGACGATCTTTCCTATATTCATTTATCTTCGGTTATGAACCCTACCGCTTTTTCTATTGTGTGGAGAAAAGCGAATCCCTGTCCCGGCCGATCGAGCTTCGCCGCATCAGTGAGAGCTCCGAAAACATTCTCCTGCTGGTCCTCCCTTACAGCGATTATTATGACTTCCTTTTCGGCCTGTATCAGTCTGCCGATAAAACCGAGCTTCTGCCTCACTCCCGTTCCCCTGGCATAGAATATAGTTGCTCCCTGCGCGCCGGCCTTCATCGCGGCGTCTACCGCTTTATCCGCTTTTCCCCTCTGTACTATACATGTTATAAGTTTGAATTCCATGATTTTCACGTCTCCTTGAATAGGTTCATGATATTTTGATATACGAATAGGCTATCGCCGCAGACAGGATTATAGTAACCCCCAGTGTCGCTATCCATCCTATGGATATCTGCAGGGGCCTTTTATAACTGACTGGCTGGGCACCCTTCAACATACCGACCCCCATTACCGCGGCCTGCGATGACGATACGGGTATCCCTACCTGCGCGAATATATGAAGGATACCCGCCGCGCTGATTATGGTCACGAGCGCGCTGAAAGGGTCAAGAACGGTTATACCTTTACCCACCGTCTCCATTACGTTCCTGGAGTATGTTATAACCCCTATGGCTATGGCGATACCGCCCAGCACAGCCCCCAGAACGAATACTGCCGTCAGCCTTATAGCCCATTTATAGGATATCGTGCCCGAGTATGCCTGCGGACCGAATACATTCGCAGCATCGTCAGCCCCCAGCCCCCGCCCCATATATAAGCCTGGTATGAATTCAAGGAACAATGCTGTCTATACTTGCTGTTTTACGATTATTCTGTCTATATCGTCAGCCGCATCCTCTATTACGTCTGATATGGAAACTATATGAAAAATATATTCATGAAGATGCATCTTATGGGCCAGGTCTATCTTCTCCGACGCGAATATGTCTTTCGTAAGCTGCCATTCTACGGTGTCTGCTATTTCTTCCTTGGTATTAACTTCCTTTATCTGCTGTTTCAGGTTCTTATAGTCGCTTTTCGGGTCGAACATATGCTCTATGGCTTCCTTATAGGGCTTATAGGTGTCTACAGAAGCCTTGAGCAGCTCCAGGAATTTATCCTTGTACTCATCAGGCAGTCTGGGACGCTGCGACAGGCAGAAATCACAGCAGCTTTCCGCCCTGTCAGCTATCTTGTCCTGATGCGCTATAAGCCTGACCAGGTCGTCCCTCAATATCGGCATGAATGCCCCTAAATACAGTTTTTCTATGACTTCCCTTCTTTTCGTATCCGCCTCCGTCTCCAGAAGGTGCACCTGGTATGATTCGTTCCGGGCGCATTCGGATTCTCCGTTTATGTAATGTTCGCTGGCCGTGAACATGTTATCGAGCGTCTCTTCGACTTTTTTGAGATGCTCCATGATAAGATCTTTTACTTCTTTTTCCTTTTTATTTCCGAGCATGATTCTACCTCCGGACCACGTTTATTTATGAACGCATGTACCAGACGAAGGCACCTTGCGACCGTCATGGCATCTACTTTCTGGATCCTTATAATAATTATTTTATTTTATATTTTAAACGACGAACAGTCAAAGACTACTGCGGAACAGGCTTTTTCCTGTAAAGTCAAGGATTTACGCTTCGCTGTTTTCTATGGTAGGCCTGCATTTGATGCACAGACGGGCATATGGTATCGCATTCAAGCGGTCGCTTCCTATCTTTTTGCCGCAGCTCTCACAGATACCGAATCTTCCCTCATCTATTTTCTGCAGAGCATCATCTATGGCATCCATCCTGTGCCTGTCATGATCGCTGAAGTAGAAGAGTATCTCCCTCTGGATGTTTTCCGAGGCTTTGTCTATATCATCCCCCACCTCGTTGTTCATGTAGGATTCTTCTCTCTTTTTTACCTTTTCCAGTTCTTCGATGAGTTCCGACCTCTGCTGTTGCAGTTCTTTTCTCAGTTTTTCTATTTCTTTTTTGTTCATTTTTACATTACCATTCTTTTAATATCTTACATATGATACAAAATTCTATTTATTTTTCAAGCTCCGCTTTTAAAACCTTATCTGCTGCTCGAAACCCAGGAAGAACTTCTCTTCTTCGGATATACGCCCCCGCAGGAACCTGCTCCCCTGAAGCCTGTAGAGAACATCCAGCTCATGGGCCAGGCTGAGCTTATTCTCGACTCCTCCGAATACCATATAATAGCCCATATAGAGCTTGTCGGTAACGTGCCTTCCTATCCTGAGGCCCGCGCCCTTCAGCGCCATACTGCTGTCGGGTGATTCTTCATCTACCTTGACGTCTACCTTGGCCACATCGATGAGATCGGTCCTCTTTAATATGTTCTTTACGATCGGCGATGTCAGGTTCGCGTCTATAGCCCTCAGCAGCTCTTTTCTTAAAAGGCTGTTTCTTTCTGCCTGATTCAGGTCTTCCATGTCAGCGCCCGCGATAGCAAGCTCCATTGCCTCTTCCGAAGTGGTCTTTTCCGTGTACCTCGTAGAATTGAACCTTGGCGCTATGTCGGCTATCCTGCCCTGCGGTATGACCATTTGTATTACGTCGTCGTCCCATTCTCCCGTATCTACCTTCCTCTGTATGTCGGTGGACGTCACGGCCGTAAGGTATTCGACCGTATCTTCGAATACGAGGTGAGCCTCTTTTACGCTGAATTCACGGTTGAAATATGTAACTTCTCCCTGGTCGGAACTTAATTCACCGTTTATCAATATGGGTTTTCCGGGATACTTTTTAAAATTCAGCATTCCCGATTCACCTGATATTTTCACTCTTGCGTAAGTGTTCTCGTACCACACCGATTCTCCCGCCCTGAGATCGATATCCAGCACCAGGTTGTCAAGAAAAGACGAAGCCGGTGTTTCCCTGGAGCCCTTGGCCGGCGGATAGGTAAAATGGGTATTATTCAATACTATGTCGCCTTTCAGATAGTAATAATCGTCTTTCCTGTAAAGGTATATACTGCCACGGGGTTCTCCGTGGGAAGGAAGGGTCAAATACCTTCCGAATATCGTGCTCTGGGGGATGTCCAGATATGGTATCTTTACGGCTATGCCTTTCTTGCCTTCGGTTTCAAGCCGCAGATTCACGTCGAGGGGCCTTACGGCAAGGTCTACGTAACCGCCGCCTTTCAGTATTCCGGGTTTCCAGTTAGCGCTCAGGTCCTTCAGGATCAGCCTGCTGCCCTCGGCATATATGGAACATTCGATATCCCTGATCTTGCCGAGTATATCCCTTCCGTCTATCTTCCCCCCCAGCATAGAGATACTGCCGTTTATTACCGGGACCTTAGGCGAACCCTTCAGGTGATACCTTCCGCTGAAATAACCCCTCCCCTTGCTTATCTCGGGCGATAAGTGTTCCAGTATGGAAAGAGACAGCCTCCCTATTGACACTTCGAGGTCGGTATCCGTCCCTATCCTTCCCGCCAGATCCATATCTACGTATTCCGGATCACGGACATACGTATCGGTCAATGTCAGGTTCCCTTTTTCATATGAGAAATTCGATTCTATCTGCTCTATATTGATATTCTTAAAAGTACTGTTACTTAGGGAGACCCTCCCCTGGCTCCATAGTTCCTTGCCCTTCTTTTTGAACCTGATGTCCAGCGCTGCCGAGCCCCGGAAGTCCAGCGGGTTATTCATCAGCCTGATTATATCGTTGATCTCTATGTTGCGGGCCTTGAGGCTGCCTTCTATATCGCCCTTCTGGTAAAGGACCGCGGCGCTGATGCTTTTCTCTCTTTTTTCCAGCCTGAGGTCCCTTATCTCGATCTTCCCTTCCCCTATCGATATATCGGCTTTCAATCCGTCCCTGGCATCAAGCCTTAGTATTTTATTCTCGTACTCCATATCAACATCCGTCCTGAGGCTGTATCTATTGAGAAGAATATTGTGCGGAGTGAACTTTATTGAAAGCCTGAAAGGATCAAAACCCATACTCCCGCCGATACCTCCGCTGCCCAGGACCGTCAGAGGTCCGATGACAAGGTTTCTGAAATTGCCCTTTATGTCTATCCGCGTCTCCTTCAGCGTCGAAATATCGACTTCTCCGTCCGAGAACGTCACCGTGCCTTTATCAAATACGGCATTGAGTTCCTTTATGGAAGTCTTCTCTTTCGTATAGCCGGCTTTCAGTTCCATCTTCTTCAGCTTCAGTCCGTCAACCGTCAAATTCTCTCCCGAGAGCTCCAGCTCCGCCGACGGATTCCGGTAATCCCCCCTTAGCGCTATCTTTGCGTTGTAAATCCCGTATATATCCCCTATGCTCCTGAGCTTTTCCTGCAGCAGATGCGAATCCAATCCTTCTATTTTCACCAGCAGGTTCATAACAGAATCCCTGACATTCCCGGTTATTTCGATATATCCCCTGTCACCCGCCTTCCCCTTTATGTTCGATATCTTCATATCGGTGCTGGTCGTCTCAAGGTCCAGGCTGCCGCTTATCGGGATCCCCAGCCATCTGCCGTCCTTTATCGTAGAGTCGAGTATGAAAAGAGGATCCCTGGAATCACCTATTATCTTGAGGCTTCCGGAAATCCTTCCCTCTATCTCGGAATTCAACCCGAAGACAGCCGCGACCTTCCTTATATCCATTTCCCTGAACCAGATATCGCTTTCAACGATATCCCTTCTCCCTTCCTTTTTACGCGTCACTTCACCCTTTATGTTATCCCCCAGCTTCAACCGTGTATACAGCTCTTCCTTCCCGTATCTGCCGTTCAACACAAGCCCGGGCCAGGTGTCGGTTCCTATTATTAAACCGGACATCCCTAATTCGAATTCATAGATATCTTCGCTGCTCCTGCCGGTACGGTTCCCCGAGTAGGAACAAGAGGCGCTGATCTTCCTTCCGTCAAGATCATAATCCGAAAATTCCGCCTCGATATCCTGCGAAGGGAATATACTTCCTTTTATATCCGCCCGGCCTCCGTCTTTTGATATATCCATCCTTTCAATCCTCAGCACTCCGCCGGAATATATGAGCATACCTTCGAGATCGCCCGCTTTTACATCCGCAATTTCCAGACCGCTTACTTTCACTTCACCTGCGCCCTTATCAGCGGCCATGGTAAAAAAGCCGCTTACGCTGCCTCCAGTTACCTTGATATTGTCTTTGCGGAATATCTTCAGCAGCTTGCGCAGGTCCGCAGAAATAAACGACACAGAAGAAGTTACAAGCCTGTACCCGCTGCCATTGTTTTCAAGAGACATACTGCCTCTTAGGAAATCATTCATATTCAGATCAGAGATCGCGATGCGCGCAGCCTCTTTCCGGCCTGAATTTGCCGTGAAATCGCAGGTTATGGTATAGCTGTCGTCTTCTACCGTGAAATTCCGCGTCCCGATATTTCCTTTTACTGACAGGACATCATTGTCAACAGCTATATTCCCGTTGAAATCGAAATTCCCGCCGGAATCAGGATATTTCTTTTTTATACCCCTTATCTCCTCTATATCTACTTTTTTGGCCTCGATACCTATGTCAGCTTTTTTCTGCAGATAATCGACCCTGCCCCTAAGCCGCAGCTGACTCTCTCCGGTACCCTTCATGTACATTTCCCTTAATCTCAGTATCTTTGCTTCCCTGTCAAGGGTTATACTTCCCCCGATACTGTACTTTTCATCAAGAGTAAACCCGTCGAAGACGACAGACGATCCCCCGTAACCGCCCTTTATAGAGACCTGCCCGAAATCCTTACCCATGACCGTCATGTCTTCAGCAGTAATATCCGCGGTTATCTCGGGCGACGCGGCTCGGCCCCTGACGTCGATATCTCCTGTTATCCTTCCTTCAATCCCCCCTACGCCCGCCAGTTCCTTCATCGAAAGGTCCTGGGCTTTCCCCTTGATACTGATATTCCCTCCGCGCTCCCAGACTCCCTCCCATATTATTCTTCCCCCGGCCAGGTTGACCGAGCTGGAACTGAATTTAATATTGTCCTTATTGCAGGCGACGTAAGCGTTTAGGTCGCTCACGCTATAATTGGATATCCTCCCGTCTGCCATGGATATTTTTCCGCTCGCGTCCAGACCTGTCATCCTCCCCCTCAGTATGCCGTCAACATGTAATACCCCTTCCACTTCCTTTATGCCGGTTCTTTTAAGCAGCTGGTCTGCAAGCAAAGAGCCCTTTACGTAAAGCAGAATATCCGGCTCGGAAAAATAGTTCACCACCTCTCCGTCGATCCCGATGTCATTCCCGTCAAGCTCGACTACACCCTTGTCTATTTTAAGCCGTTCGGGGGAAACGTTTATTCTCGCAGTGCGTATCCTGCCTATGCCGGACTCTGCGTCTTCTATCCTGACATCCCCGTATAATTTCATCCCGGAGGGGGTTTTTCTCAGTTCCTCCGCGTTACCCTCTATCCTTATATTTGAAGACAGCGCGCCCCCCGTGAACATCACTTCCCTGTTCCCGAGCTTTATCTTTCCCATGCTGCCCATATCCATATTCTTCAGAGTCACCCAGCTGACGAAACTTCCCGACAATGCGTGGTATTGCGCTTCTACCCCTACTTTGCCCCGTATATCGTCTATTTCGAACGAAGATACGCAATGTATCTCAGGGTACCCGCCGAGCGAGATGCTGATGTCCAGATCGCCTATCCTGTGGGCTGCGCCCCCCGCCTGCGTTTGTTCGATCACTGCCGTACCTTTTGACATGTTCAGTTTCCAGGGCGGAAAGCTTTCCCCTTTTTCTCCTGACACGCTGCCCGCTATTTTCTCGAGCCCTTTTACGGATATCCTGCCGTCTTCTCCTCTGACAACGATGAAATGCGGCCTGTATAACGTTATCTCCCTTATCAGGCTGTTAAGACTTTTTATCTTCTTGATAAACTTTATAAATGAATATTTTATTTTTACCCTGCTTATCCCGATCAGTTTTTCCGACGTGTTTCCGTCATAGACGACAACATTTTTAAGAACGACCTGGTTGAATATATCGGTATTGATGCTGTCTATTTCCACAGGATTTCCAAGAGCTTTTGAAGCTTCCGATTTGACCAGCATTTTCACATACGAAGTGAATTTATGGCTCTTGACATAAATAAAGACGGCCAGGAAAATCATCCCGGATATTATAACCGCTGCGGAGACGGTCCTTTTTTTTCTTCTCATGATCGGCATGACGTTTTGCGGATCTCCTTAAAGAGACTCAAAGAACCTGTCCTGCGCTTCCCGAGTCCTGTTCTCAAGGTATCTTTCGGCCTCCCCCGCGTAATCCGCCGAGCTTATATGAAGCAGCTCGCACTTGATATCATCGTATTTTGTGACAGGCACGCTGAAAGATCTCACTCCCGCGTCCAGCAGAACCGGATAGTAATTCTCGAAAGTACCGACTTCCCCGCAGAGGCAGGTCTCTTTTCCGTGTTTTTTCCCGGCATCAGTGAGCATCTTTATCATTATCACGACAGACGGGTGCAGTATATGATATCTCTGCTGGGATATCATGCTGTCCCTGGAAGATGCTGTAGTATACTGGAGGAGATCGTTTGTGCCTATATTTGCGAAATCTATCTTCCGGTAAAGCGAGTCCGCAAGGATTATTGAAGAGGGAGTTTCGAACATTATACCGATATCCGGTTTTCTGAATTTTTTCCCTGACCCGGACAATGAGGCTGAAGCTTCATCTATCAGGCCGGTATAAGTGTCTATGTCATTCTCATCGGCTACCATGGGCAGAAGTATTTTAATATCTCCGTATTCGGCCGTTCTCAGAAGCGCTCGTACCTGCTCGACGTAGAGCTCCCTGTGCATTTCCGCGGCTGCGGCGCCCCTTACTCCGAGGGCAGAATATGCTTCCGGATTTTCGGCAATATACGCCGGTGTTTTTTCTGGGCTTAGGTCCAAAAGGCGTATGACCACATGTTTGCCTCTCGCGGAATCAACCACCGACTTATAGACAGAGACCTGTTCATCCTCCGTCGGAGCTCGCGAACCTTTCATGAAAAGGAATTCAGTCCTTAAGAGGCCTATGCCGTCGTAAGATATATTTTCCTCGAGGTCGTTTATCACGTACTCTTTCAGAAGCTGGAGTTCTCCCAGCGTGCTGATGTTCACCTTGAGCCTTATGCGTTCTCCTTCGCCTGTCTGCGCCGGATGCCTGCTCTTTACCCTGCACAGATATTTCCTCTCATCGCGCAGTTTTTCCTTTTTATCATACAGCTTGACAGTCTTCTCATCCGGGGCCACATATACCTTGCCGATCATGCCGTCCACTATAACGCTGCACTGGCATGCGAGCTCCTTTTCTACGTCTATCCCGAATATCACCGGCACATCAAGGCTCCTGGCCAGAATAGTCGCGTGAGACGTGTATCCTCCCTGCCGGGTCACTATGGCCAGTATATTCTCCCGGGGCATACCCAGTATCATCGAGGGAGTCAGCCTGTCGGAGGCCACCACGACCGCCTCTCTCTCCCCTGCGGGGCAAATAAAAGCCCCCGATTCGAGCCCGAATGATTCCAGCAGCCTGTCCTTGACGTCTTTGATATCATGCGATATCTCCTCGAAGTGCATCCCGTGCCCCGTAAGTTTCCCGATATAATCATCGAATACGTCCTGAACCGCATGTTCGGCATTTATACCGTTGTTAACAATGAAATCTTCTATCTTTTTTCTGAGGCCGGCGTCATTGAGCACAGCTATATGAGCGGATATTATCTTCTTGCCCTCGGCGCCGAAAATCTCTTCGGATATATTGAGCATCACGTTAATCTTTTTCCGGGCTTCCCTGAAAGCGTTATCAAGCCGCTTGAGCTCATTCTCTGTCTGCTTTTTAGGAATATTGTAATGAGGCACGGCCTCGTGCAGCTTATGCGAATACACGCAGACTATGCCCCTGGCTATGCCCGGGGCCGCTGAAAACCCCTTTAATATCTTCATTTTTTCCGTCCTCTCATAAAAATTAATGCCGGCACACTCCACTTGTGCCTGCCGTTTTGAGCCGTGACACACCGTGTATACAGATTAAGTGTTATGCCGGGATATCAGTTCTTGTCGAATACTATCTTTTCGTCGCCGACGGTGGCATTTATCTCGACAGGCGGCTTTATCTCTTTCCTGAGCATCTCTTCTGACAGAGAATCTTCTATGTATTTTCTTATCGTCCTCTGCAGGGGTCTTGCCCCGAACGCGGGATCGAAGCCTTTTTCGACCAGGAAATCCTTAACGTTCTTATCTATATTGAAAGTTATCTTCTGCTGGTTCAGCTTCCCCTTCAGCTCGTCCAGCATTATCTCAACTATGGACAATATATGCTCCTTCGAAAGAGGATGAAATACGATGACCTCATCCAGCCGGTTAAGGAACTCCGGCCTGAATATGCGTTTCACCTCCTCCATTATCTTAGACTTTATCTGGTTATGATCCAGTTCGCTGGTCCCTCCTTTCTGGAACCCCAGGCCCGCGCTCTTCAATTCTCTTGCACCCAGGTTGGATGTCATGATAATGACAGTATTCCTGAAGATGACCTTATGTCCCAGATTATCCGTTATCTGTCCGTTATCGAATATCTGGAGGAGGATGTTAAATACTTCGGGATGCGCTTTTTCAATTTCGTCCAGCAGAACGACGGAATAAGGCTTGCGCCTTACCGATTCGGTAAGGGTCCCTCCTTCTTCGTAGCCTATATATCCCGGCGGCGCTCCTATAAGGCGCGACACCGAATATTTTTCCATGAACTCGCTCATGTCGACTCTTATCAGGGAATCGATGTCCCCGAACATGTATTCTGCCAGAGTCCTGGCAAGCTCGGTCTTGCCGACGCCGGTAGGACCGAGGAAAAGAAAAGAACCTATCGGTTTTCTCGTATCCTTGAGTCCCGTCCTTGAACGCCGGATCGCCTGCGAAATCCTGCTTATTGCCTCATCCTGGCCCACTATTCTCTTATGCAGCTCCATTTCCATGTTCAGAAGCCTCTGCGATTCCTTTTCAGTCATCTTTGAAACAGGGATGCCGGTCCAGCTGGAGACTATGTCAGCAATGTCTTCGGCGGTAACCGTATTAGTATCCAGGCTGATCTTGTTTTCCCATTTTTGTTTTTCCGTTTTTATCTTCTCTTCGAGCTTTTTTTCCTGGTCCCTGAGATCTGCTGCTTTTTCGAACTCCTGCGATGCTATGGAATACTTTTTTTCTTTGGTGATACCCTCCTTTTCTTCTTCGAGTTTCTTAATATCTTCGGGGAGCATGGTTGACCTGAGCCTCAGCTTCGATCCCGCTTCGTCAAGCACGTCTATGGCCTTGTCGGGCAGAAACCTGTCGGTGATATACCTCTGCGAGAGTCTCGCTGCCGCTTCCAGCGCGTCGTCATTGAATTTCACCTGGTGATGGGCTTCATACCTGTCCCTGAGCCCGTTGAGGATCTGTATGGTCTCTTCAACTGTGGGAGGATCTACCATCACCTGCTGGAAACGCCTGGAAAGAGCGGCATCCTTTTCAATATGCTTCCTGTACTCGTCAAGAGTGGTTGCTCCTATGCACTGGAGCTCCCCCCTGGACAATGCCGGTTTAAGTATATTCGAAGCGTCCATCGCGCCCTCAGCCGCGCCGGCGCCGATCACCGTATGCAATTCGTCTATAAACATGATTATCTTGCTCTTCGAGGTTTTTATCTCGTTCATTGCTTTTTTCAGCCGCTGCTCGAACTCTCCCCTGTATTTGGTTCCCGCGATCATGGCCGCCAGGTCAAGAGTCACGACTCTCTTGTTCATCAGTATTTCGGGGACTTCGTTGTTTGCTATCTTCTGAGCCAGGCCTTCCGCTATGGCAGTCTTGCCTACCCCGGCGTCGCCCACAAGAACGGGGTTGTTCTTGGTCCTGCGTGACAGTATCTGGACAACACGCTGAATCTCTTTTTCCCTTCCGATTATGGGGTCGAGCTTGCTCTCCCTGGCCAGCTGAGTAAGATCTCTGCCGTACGTATCCAGCCCCGGTGTTTTCGAAGATTTTTTCAGTTTCTCCTCGCCCTGAGGGTAATCGGGCTGGAAAGCGCTCTCCCCGAGAAGGTTCAACACGGTCTCTTTTATCTTTTCCTGGGACATTCCGGCGTTCTGCAGGACCTGGTACGCGATCCCCTCCTTCTCGCGTATGAGCCCCAGAAGAAGATGTTCTGTGCCGACGAAATTGTGTCCCAGCTCGTTAGCTTCTCTCACCGCAAGAGTAAGTACTCTTTTTGCCCGGGGCGTCATCGGACGCTCACCTGACAGCAGGACATTGTCTCCTTCTCCTACCAGATTTATAATATGCTGTCTGAGCTTTTCCCTGTTCACCCCCATAACCTTCAGAGCCTCTGCGGAGACACCCTCATCAAGAGCAAGCAGGCCGAGAAGAAGATGCTCGGTACCCACATAATCATGATTGAGTTTTTTTGCCTCCTGCTGCGCCAGGAGTATAACCTTCTGGGCTCTCTTGGTAAATTTATTAAACATTTTTTTCTCCTTGGTTTATGTAAGTTCCTATTGTCTGCCTGATAATTTCGGCCCTTTTTATCTCTCTCTCCGAATGATCCATCTTCCTGCCGTATATCTCCTGTATATGCGCAGGCTGGATCCTGACCATGAGGTTATCCAATAGGCCTATCTGCGCACCGTAAATTCCCATTTTCGCCCCGAACCGAAGATTTGACAGCATCTCCAGGGCTTCACCGTAGCTTATCCTGTGCGCGTTGGACAGAACGCCGCCGGCCCTGGAAACTATATCCTTCACCACGTCGTATTTATCTTCCAGTATCTTCCGCCCCACCCTGTCATCCCTGTCCCTTACCTTGGTCACCAGGCGCCTAAGGCTGTCGAGAATATGCTGTTCCGATATGCCCAGCGTGACCTGGTTTGATATCTGGAGCATGTTACCCATGACCTTCGTCCCTTCTCCGTATAATCCCCTGACGACCATACCCATCCTGTTGACGTTTTCCATCGTGCTCTTAACCCCGTTTATCATACCCAGCGCGGCAAGATGCATCTGGCATGATGCTCTCATCCCCGTACCTGTGTTGGTAGGACATGACGTAAGGTATCCGAGTTTGTCCGAATACGCGTAATCCAGGTACCTGCTCAGCTCGTTGTCGACAGTATCTATGATGTCCCATGACTCAAAAAGATTCAATCCCCCCGATATATACTGCAGCCGCATATGATCTTCTTCATTGATCATTATGCTGAGAGTCTCTCTTTCGTCGACTATAATACCGCCGGATCCCGATGAAACCGCATGCTCATGGCTTATCAGGTGCCTTTCCAGGAAAAGCCTCTTCTGATTATCCGAACAGTCATTCAGTTTTATCTTTATAGAATTCCTGAAGTACGGGATTTTCTCGCATGCATTGAATATCTCATCCATGCATCTTTCCAGATCCGCTGTTCCCGCCCGGCCCGGAAAAGGAACTCCTTTGAGATTTCTCGCCAGCCTTATCCTTGTCGATATTATTCCCGGAGTCTCGTTTCTGGCGCTGAGCCAGGATATGTCTTTTTTTGCAAGAGTATTGAAATTCACGGTAAAATCCAGCCTGTATAAATTCCCCGGGGCAGAGGTTTACGGTTTATTCCCCTCTTTCCCGGCACCCTTCTTCTCCAGCAACCTTATCTTATCTCTTATTACTGCGGCCATTTCGTACTCTTCGTTCTTTATGCATGACTGCAGCTCCTCTTTTAATTTTTCTATTTTCTCCCATTTCTCCTTTCCCAGGGGGCTTTTCCCCGCATGATGAACGGAGCCCTGAAGTCTTTTTAGCAGAGGCTCCAGCTTTTGGAAGAAAGCCTCATAGCAGGCCGAACAGCCCAGCCTGCCGGTTTCCTCGAAATCCCTGAAAGAAGAACCGCAGACGGGGCATTTCATCTGCTCTTCGAGTATCGCCTGTTTTTCCCTGTCCAGGTAACCCACCAGTATATCCGACAGGTTCCCGTAGAACTCCTTGCTAATACTGTCCAGGTCTACCGCAGGAGAGGATACCTTGAACGCGCACACCTCGCACAGGTTCTGCTCTACGATATTATCGTTTTCTATCTTTTTTACGAACACCGTTGCGTCGCGCTTCTTACATATATCGCACAGCATCTTTTCAACCCTTCGGGTTTATCCTGGTCCCCACCTCTTTTGTCAGTTTTCTGAAACCGAGAATAAGCTCTTTTGTTATCTTTCCCGGCTTGCCCCGGCCTATTATGCGCCCGTCTATATTGACAACCGGTATTACTTCCGCCGCGGTCCCGGTGAGGAAACACTCTTCCGCATTATAGACCTCGAAAAGGGTAAACGGCGTCTCCTGAACATCCAGCCCCTTTTCCCTGCACAGGTCTATTATGGCGCTCCTTGTTATACCGGTCAGCGTACCCAGGTAAGGCGGAGGGGTATGAACCTTGCCCTTTCTTGATATTATGAATATATTGTCGCCGGTGCATTCCGCGACATACCCCTCGTTGTTGAGCATGAGGGCTTCCGGAACGTCCGCGAGATTGGCTTCTATCTTTGCCATTATGTTATTTAAGTAATTCAAGGACTTTATCCTGGGATTCAGGGCCTCGGGTATATTTCTCCTCGTAGCGGCCGTTATTATGCGCAGACCGTTATTGTAGAACTCTTCGGGATACAGCGTTATCTTGTCCGCTATTATGATGATCGTGGGCTCCTTGCATTTATCCGGGCTTAATCCCAGGTCGCCCTGTCCCCTGGTTACGACCAGCCTGATATAGGCGTCCTGCAGTCCGTTCTTCAGAACCGTATCGACTACCGCTCTCTCCATCTCTTTTACGGAGAGCTTTATTTTCAGGCTTATAGCCTTCGCGGACCCGTAGAGCCTCTCAAGGTGTTCTTCGAGCTTGAATATGTTGCCGCTGTATGCCCTTATACCTTCGAATACTCCGTCACCATACAGCAGACCGTGATCGAAGACCGAAATCTTTGCTTCGTCCCTGCCGAAAAATTCTCCGTCTATGTAGATATACTTTCCCATTACTTATTCTCCTTTTTCCCTTATTTTACCATCGCTGAGCTTAAATCTGCATTCGCCAGTCTCGATGAGTTCTTTCTCGTGCGTAGCCAATATTATCCCGACGCCGCTTTCATCGTGAAGCCTTTTCATCAGGCTTATTACATTCGCGCTGTTGTCGGAATCAAGGTTTCCCGTCGGTTCGTCAGCGAGAATAAAGTCGGGCCTGTTTATTACTGCACGGGCTATAGCAACCCGCTGCTTCTCTCCCCCGCTCAGCGTTGAGGTCTTCCTTTTCAGCAGGTTTCCGATCCGCAGGATGTCTATTACGGCGCTGATCCATTTCCTGTCCTGCTTCAGATTGTATATTTTAATCGGGAGCGATATGTTTTTCTCTACGTCAAGCTCCGATATCAGATTGAAAAACTGAAATACGAATCCTATCCTGACATTACGCCACCGGCTCAGCTTTTCGTCGTTCATGGCATAAATGTCTGTATCGCCGAATAATACCGACCCGGCATCGGGTCGCTCTATACCGCCTATTATGTTAAGCAGAGTCGTTTTGCCGCTTCCGGACGGTCCATATATTGTATACCATTTTCCCGAACTGAATTTCAAGCTTACCTGCCTGATGACTTCTATCATGCATCCGCCTTCGCTGAACGTTTTACTCACGTCCCTCAGCATGAGGGCTTTATCCGTCATATCCTCATTCATACCTGAGCATGTCCGCCACATCCGTATCGCCGGCCCTCACGGACGGATATATAGTAGCTATGAAACTGATTATCACGGCAACAAGTGTGATAACGAGTATATCGTGAAAATCCGGCCTGACCGGGAGAGTGGATATAAGGTACACTCTCGGGGGAAGCTTGATTATCTCGTACCTGCTTATTATGAAGCAGATAATAAGCCCTGCGATCGTTCCCGCAACGGAACCCGCCAGTCCTATCACGATGCCTTTCAAGCTGAACATCATCCTTATCTGGTTTTTCGTGGCCCCTATCGCTCTGAGGATACCGGTATCCCTGGACCTGGTCACGGATATCATTATGAGTGATCCCGCTATGTTGAATGTAGCTACTATAACTATCATCACCAGGACAATGAACATCATGAACTTCTCCAGTTTCAGAGCCGCGAAAAGATTTGAATTCCTGTCCTCCCATGAACTCACCGAATACAGCCCCTTGAGGCTTTCCCTTATTTCCCCGGTTATTTTGCCCGCCTTGAAAGGATCGTCCAGATATAGTTCCATTCCCCTGGAACTAAAATCGCTGCTGAAAAGCACGGCCGCCTGTTTATTATCAATGAATACCAGACCGGAATCATACTCGTATATCCCGCTTGAAAACATACCCGACACCCTGAATTTTTCTATCTTCGGGATCACGGGCATCCCGAGTTTTTCAACATTCGGGATTATCATATAGACTTCGTCTCCTATGTCCAGGTACAATTCGCCGGCCAGTTCCTCTCCAATCACGATACTGCCTTCCGCCAGGTCCCCCCATTTGCCCTGCGTCAGTTCAAGCCGGCTAGTGGCCGGGTCCATTCCCTTCACGACAACTCCCTGGTTATTTTTCCTGCGCTGTATTATGGCCTTTGCGTAGATAAAGCCGGAATAGCTCTTGACAGAGCTGATTTTCCCGACCGCGGAAAGCACCTCGGTATCGAATTCTGCCGTTCCCAGCGAGTCTATTATGAGTATGTGCGGATTGAGAGAAAGGAGCTTCCTTGTTATCTCGGTATGGAATCCGTTCATGACAGAAAGTGTTACGACTAAAGATGCTACTCCCAGCATGACACCTATAACGGATATCAGCACCATTATGCCCAGAACGCCTTTGGACCAGATTCTGCCTAGGTAGGCCAGCGCCATTCTCAGACTGAAGAGCATGTTTTTCTATTAATAATCCTTCTGTACAGGTTTAAGCATAGGGAACAGTATGACTTCTCTTATAGACTCGGCGCCCGTCATAAGCATCACTATCCTGTCTATTCCTATGCCCAGGCCGGAAGCGGGAGGCATACCGTACTCCAGCGCCTCGATGTAATCCGTGTCCACTTCCGATGCGTCCGCGCCCTGTCCGGCGAGCTGCGATTCGAACATAGCCTTCTGTACAGCCGGGTCGTTCTGTTCGCTGTAAGCGTTCCCTACTTCCTGGCCGCATATGAATATCTCGAACCTCTCGGATATATTTCCGTCTCTGGCGGAACGTTTTGCCAGTGGCGAATGTTCGGACAGATAACCGGTGACAAAAGTAGGTTTCACCAGGTTCTCCTCTACATATTTGGAAAATATCCTGTCTATGACCTTGTCCGGCGAATCTTTTCCCGGCGGCACATCCAGTTTATCGGCTTTTTTCTTTATATCTTCAAAACTGTCCGTCGGCGAAAAACCGGTCCCGGTATATTCGGTGAGAAGAGCCCACAGGTCCTTCTCTTCCCACCCATCCGAGAAATCGATCGGTATCTTGAAGCCCCCCGCCTCAAGCTTTTCCTGTACGGATATGATAATCTCCCTGGACAGCTCCATCATATACCTGTAATCGGTGTACGCGCAGTACACTTCGAGCATGGTGAATTCGGGATTGTGCCTGGTGGAGATACCCTCATTCCTGAAATTTCTGCCTATCTCGAATACCCTGTCCCACCCTCCCACAAGCAGCCGCTTCAGATACAATTCCGGAGCGATCCTTAGATAAAGGTCCCTCCCGAAAGTATTATGGAAAGTCTTAAACGGGCGCGCGCTGGCTCCCCCGGGGATGTCCTGAAGGATAGGCGTCTCTACTTCAACGAAATCTTTCTGCAGGAGCCTGTTTCGCATCTCGTTTATTACTATGCTCCGCGCTTTGAGGATGTCGCTGGACTGTGGGTTTACTAGTATGTCGAGATATCTCTTCCTGTATCGGGTTTCCGTATCTTTCAATCCGTGCCACTTTTCCGGAAGAGGCCTCAGGGATTTGGCCAGGAACACGTAGCTCTTGACCAGCACGGTCTTTTCGCCCGTTTTAGTGATGAATATCTCTCCCTCCACGCCCATAAAATCCCCTATATCCATCTCTTTGAAAGCGGCAAATGCCTCTTCCCCCACGTTGTCCCTGCGGACATATACCTGCAGTCTTCCCGAGTAATCCTTTATATGGGAGAATGAAGCCTTTCCCATAAGCCTCTTGCTCATAAGCCTGCCCGCTATCCTCACAGTTACACCTTCCTCTTTGGCAGCGGCTTCCCGGACCGTGATATGGGGCCCGAACGATGCGGGATACGATTCTATGCCCTTTTCTTCCAGCTGCGCTATCTTCTTCTTTCTAAGTTCATACTGGTCTTTTGTCTCGTCCATTCTTTCCTCTTAATATTTATATACTTTAATAATACAAAGTTATTAATATCAAACAAGAGCTGAATTGTCAATATTCGATCACATCCCGTGGGCAACGACCATGGCGTCGACCTGGACGGCGCCGGCCTTCATGAGAGCCTTCGCGGCATTCTGGACAGTGGCTCCGGTAGTGGCTACATCATCAATAATCATTATCCTCTTGCCCTTTACTCCTTCCGAGGCCCTGAAAACGTCCTGCATGTTTGAGAAGCGTTCCTTTCTTTTGAGCGAAGACTGCGGGACCGTATCTGTTATTCTCTCAAGAACGTCTTTCCGGCCCATCGCTATCCCGGTTGATTCCGAGAACTCTTTTACCAGAAGTTCTACCTGGTTGAACCCTCTTTCTTTCCTCCTTTTCCTGTATAGCGGAACCGGTACGACAATATCCGGCGCACCGTCACTTTTCTGAAGATACAGGTCTCGGAGTATCCCGGCCAGCGCCGATTTCAGGTATTTCCTGTTTTTATACTTAAAGTATATTATTATCTTTTTTATGTTTTCAGTGTAATAACAGGCTGTATAAAAGTTTTTTATATAGGGTTTGAGTTTTCTGCAGCTCTCGCAGGAAATGCCGCCTGAATGGACCGGTCTCCCGCAGAACCTGCACCCGAAGGAGTTTATTATCTCCAGTCTTCCGCGGCAGCGGCCGCAGATACCGGGGTTGCCGGAGGCGCCCAGACCGCCTCCGCAGACCGTACATTCCACAGGGAAAAAGATATTCAGCAGGTACCCGAACATAACTTCTAGAACCTTATCACAAGCTCGGTCTTCAAATGAAAGGCAAAATAGCTGTTCGCCTTGCGGTACTTGCCGTAAAGATATTCCATATACTGTGCCCCGAAGCCTATAGTCCAGCGTATATTACTCGAGATATCCATCTCCGTAGCTATGTCGCTCATGTATTTGTCAGAATTCGTCTTTTCTATGTCCAGGTCGCTCCTGGAGAACTCGCCCCGGATCTCCGCGATTATCTTAAGCCTGTTCAAAAGCGATATTTCCTTGCCGAATATCGGGAGCTTGAACTTCGAGGGAAGGTTTATTATGGCATCGTACCTTATGCTCGGGCTGTGACGCTCTATATCCGTGAGGAGGTTGTCCGGGAACTGCAGTTTTTCGTCCTTCCTGTATGTGTACCTGGTAATAAGATTGGAATACTGCTTAAGCTTTATCTTCACCTGCGCGCCGTATGTTTCGCTGAAAGCCCGGGTCTCCCAGTCCTTTTCCTCATTCTGAAGGTCTATAAGCTCCGTCTCCTGTTTGTCGTAGTCGAGCAGCGTATCGAACCCGCTGAACAGCATGAACCTGCAGCTGCCTCCGTACCTTATCCGCGTATTC
Source organism: Elusimicrobiota bacterium (assembly GCA_016934855.1). Classification (GTDB taxonomy): domain Bacteria; phylum CG03; class SLGR01; order SLGR01; family JAFGSA01; genus JAFGSA01. The sequence continues at coordinate 7,835 of JAFGSA010000053.1, read as the reverse complement.
AGCGATATCCCCTCTCCGTTCGAGAAGGTGCGTTCATCCTTGAAACTGTAATTTCCCTTGGGAGCTATATCCGTCATGTAGTTCCTGGAGAACGGAAGCCTATCGAGTTTTCCCAGGCTGACATCCAGGTCCGGCCATATTTCCGTCAGGGTCTTCAGCACGGTACCTGTCGTTTCCTTCCTCTGGAAGATATTGGTATATACGCCCCTGACATCCATTCCCCCCATGAGGTTAAGCACCCCCTTGTTGAGCCTCAGGAATTTAAGAGGGGTCCAGTCCGCCGTATATTTCTGGGATGTCCTGTTTGTAAGGGTGACGAGCCTGGATGTCTCAGTGGTAGTAGTGGACAGAAGCACCATGGGATCCAGGTTGCTGAAGACATCATAATCGGCATCCATGTCATTGTAAGTTTCGCCCTTTTCCAGTTCGATATTAGAATTCAGCCGCAGATTATCTACGGGGGAGAAGAAAGGAAGGAGTTTTGTCACAGGGAGCCCCGCGCCCGCTTTAAGGTTGAAATTCCTGCTGACGTCTTTAGTCCCTCCGTACAGCGAAAGGCTGCCGTCCTTTATGTAATTATAACTCTCGTCCGTCTTTACCGTCGCTTTTGCATTGGGACGGAACCATTTCAGAAGAGACAGCCTTGTGTCCAGCCCGACATCCTGGGACTGAGACCACTTCCACCTTACAGGGTCTTCGAGGTTGGCATACGGGCCGAAATAATAATCCCAGGTCTTGTATTTTTCGTTCTTCAGGTATGACGGCTGCAGCATCAGGAGCTTGAACAGATCCATGTCTGCGCCGTATGAGTATTCTATCGTCTCCTCCAGGGACTCTTCGAATCCGCCCAGGGGGTTCTGCTCGCGCTTGTACTCCTTCCATGATATGTCCGTGTCCGTCTTCCTGTAAGAACCCCTTATCGTTTCCGGCAGGAAGAAGAGCCTCAGGGGTATGCCGTAAGAACCGCTGCCTTTGCGCGTCTCGGAAACTTCCGTCTTGCCGGTAAAATTTGAGGTCTCCTCGCTCTTTGCGAATCCGCCCGTGAGTTTAGGAAAATACCTCTTTGTGAAATCCGCCCCCACTGAACCGGATTTCTTCACCACTTCCCCGGAATCGTCTTCCGTAAGATACGGATTCAGCTCCGTAGGCTTTATTCTTTCCGGCGGTGTCTCTATGATGCTTTCCGTGTAATTACCGTATATCGGCAGGTAGGATATCGCCGTCAGTCTCGCGTTGGCGGAATAGGTAGTGTTGTTCTGGTTCTTCGGAGGAGTCGTTATCGTCTGAAAATCCTTGTCCATGGTCTGGTAAGTTCCCCCGAAGTTCAGGTAACCCGGCACCGAAGATTCGAAGCTTCCCCTCCAGGCATGCCCTATCCTTTTTTCCGGTTCCTCCAGGTATATCTCGTTGACCCACACCTTTCCGCTTCTCTCCGTGCCCGTATTATTTATCAGCCCCAGCCTTACTTCCGCTATATTGGTCAGCTTAGGCGCGCCTACCTCTTCGAAATCTTCGGATAACTTGTATGTGAATTTTCTCCATCCCCTGAAATCGGTTTTGACTTTCCTGATAAAATAGTTATTACCGGCACCGAAAGAGATGAAGAAATCCACCCCCTCCCCGTCGCCGTACAGGAGGAAGGATATTTTCTTGTGCTGCGAGAAATCGACTGCCTGCGGGTATTTGGAATATACATAGACCGTCGTCCCGTCAGCCAGGTCTTCATACCTGAGTTCCATGGCCTGCTCTTTGTCGAGGTCGCTGCCGCCCACTTCAGAATATATATCCTGATATATATCCATGTCTATGGGGGTCTCGTAGTCTTCGTTGTCATAGTTGTTCACGGCGTCTACGAACAGTGTCGATGTTCCCGTCGCTATTTCCCATTTATTGCCCACTGCCTCTATGGACGCAAAACCTATGCTGCCGGACGTGTTGTTGTTCCTGAGGGTGATCCTCGCGTGTTTTACGGCGCTCCACTTGGCATCGGTACCTCCCCTGGGAATTACTATCCTCTTCCATCCTCTCCAGTCCACTCGCAGCAGGTCCTCCCTGTAGACATCGAAGACCTGGTAATCTTCGAAAACATCGAGCTGCCCGTCACCGTCGAGATCGTTCGTGTCTATCCTGCTGTTGTCGTCACCCACGGTATAAGTAGACCCCTCGTAAATATATTTCCACCCCTTGTCTTCGCCTTTGTCAAGAGTATTGTTGTTATTTTTATCTTCCGTCTTTATTTCTCCCGTGCTGTCCGCGTCTTCGGAAATACTTCCGAAATCAAGCTGTATCTCGGTCCCCCTGCCGTCGCCGAATATCCACATCTGCACAGTGTCCTTCATAGTGAGGTCTATGCCGCTGTCCGACATGGGAAATACTATAGATACTTCGCTGTCTGCCGAGTCTGCCGGCAGGTCGTAGTCGAGGTACATCACTTTTTTCTTCTCGTCGTCCGAAGTGGAGACATTCGGGTTTATGTCCGAGAGATATTCGTCCTCTTCCCTCAGTGTAAGCCATGAGGGTTTCTGGGGGACGCCCGAAGGCGTCCTGGCAATAAACCAGGAATCAGGGTTCATCGGCAGCGAATACGGCTGCCTTATGCCCTCCATGTTGTCTATTATAGCCTTACCCAGGGTATTGGGGTTATAAATGCTCTGCGCCACTTCGCCCGATACCGTAGTAGGAAGAGGGAAATACCTGACCGGCTCGATGTTCAGTTTGAAATCCGAATCCAGCACCAGGGTACTCTCCGGAGTGGAATGTATCTGCGGCAGCTCCATGGGAGCGGAAGCCCAGTTATACAGCATGGTGCCGCCTACGAATAGATTCTCGCTGAAATTATACTCCCCCCTCATTCCGATCAAGGTCTCCTTGAAGAGGCCGCCGAAAGGCATATACTCGTAAGTGACCTCTATGCCGGTAGTCTCATCGATCTTCTCGGGGTTAAGAAACGTCAGGAATCCGGAAGGATAGTCTATTACGTAATCGACATCCCTTTCGAGGACTTTTTCATCCATCAGCACACGTTCGCTGCCCTTTATTATGTTGGGCCTGAGGAGATAACTCTTAATCCTCTTCTTATACTCCACGTAGATTATATAGTGGTGCTGCGGATTCGTATTGTTGTATATATCGGCGAAGCCCCCTTTATCATATCCTTCGGCTTTTGATTTTTTGTAAAACGGCGTATCCTTCGTGAACTCAAGAAGACCCAGATCGTAATCAATATCGTAAGACCCGTAAGGCAGCTCCACCTTGTTCCTGTTGAGGTCCAGGAACTTCAGGACAAAGTCGTCCCTGAGTATCTTTGTCGATCCCAGGTTATACCGGTTCTTGAATTCATATGCCAGCGTCTCGTTCTCATCTTTTATCATGACAGGATCCCCAGAGCTGTACCCCACCTTGCCCTTGCCGTCGTTGTACTTGTATTCCACGGCTATCACGTAATTGGATTTAATATATGTATTGAAGTTCAGTATACCCTTGACCGTATCGACAGTATAGTCCCTGCCCGCAACCAGCTGATAGAAATAACCGCTGTATGTCTGGGTCGACCCGTAATATGTCACAGCCATGTAGGAGGCATTTGTAGAGTCGTTATTGCTTCCGTCCTTGTCATCCAGGTAGACCTTCACAGACCCGGGGTCTATGGGAAGATGAGAAGTCCCGACTCCGAGATCTATATTGTAATAAGTCCTCCTGGTATAAGACGTATCATTGATGTCCTTTTTAGTAAAGGTAGCCTGCCCGGTGAACTCCTTGATCTCCGTTTTTCCCTTCGTCTGCGAGCCTATGGCCATAAAACTGAACTTCTTGTATCTTCCTCTTACCTTGGCGCCGAAAACATTCTTGGAATAACCTACAAAATGCGTGGACGGCAGCGAGAGGGTTATGTCTCCGAACGCGGCTTCCTGTATTATTTCCTCCTTATCTCCGTTATAAAGCACGGATATCCTTCTCGCGTCTTCGTCATAGGAAGGTTTAGTATCATCGTAATCCACATTTACTGTTATCTTTTCTCCGACTTTCCCTTTTATCCTGACCCTCAGTTCCTGTTCCATCTCGAATCCCTTCGTCACGTCAACCGGCGTACCTTTGATCGTCCTGTCGTCCTCGTCACCCATGTAATAGACATTGCCGTACTTTACCGAGATGCTCTTCCTTCCGGTTATACTGAGCCTGGTCTGGTAAGGCAGTTCTATTTCGGCCTGGGGCAGCTCTTCCCCCATAAGGGTATACGTCGACCCGCTTATCGTTGCCGGCGCGTATACTTCAGGCATAACCTCGTATTCCCCTTTCTCTTTCTCTTTCTTTATATCCTCCCAGAGCTTCTTGTCGAACTTCATGGGCTCCGTACGGTCTATGTATCTGTTAAATTCGTCGGATATGCTGCCTGCAGTCGAATCCCTGACCTCGAAAACATCGAGGCTGCCTTCTTCCAGCAGGTTAAGACCGGCGCCGCGCGACGTGCATACTGCGGCCGGCAGAATAACGGCCGCCGAGAGCAGCGAGATGAGCAGTCTCTTATTTCTCCTCATCGCAGCGCCTTGTTCAGCCTGCTTTTGACAGCTCTCAGTATCCCGGCTATGTCGCATTCTTTGCCTGCGTATTTGAGCCTGTTTATGGCATGTGTCACGGTCGAGGGATCCTTATTTATGTATCTCGCTATGTCAGTGATCTTATAATCGTAATAGAGATGAGCAGTATAGCCGAGCACGGCTCGGGCGTAAGACACGTCCCTTGATCTCGCAGAACCGGTTATCCTCTTTTCCTTTATAGAGCATATGCCTGCGATGATCCCGGCAAGCCTGCTCAGGGGTATCCTCTTCCTGGGTTTTCTCCCATGAGCCATCCTGCAGATGGCCGATATCTTCCTTATAAAATTATCGTCTCCTATAACAGGGAATTCCAGAGGAGGATATATCTCGTATTTCAGGCGCTGTGAATCATCCGGCCCGGACAAGCCCGCTATATCCTGCCCGGCGTCCGCCAGCCTCTTATGCGCATTATCAAGCACGGTATCCGTATCAACCGAGACCGCTGAATTCATGCCCATATATACATTCAGGCTGGACCATTTCCACTGAAAAGCCTCTTCTACTAGTCCGTCCCTGACCGGATCCATGTGTATGTATCTGACCAGTTTGCGCAGGTAATGTTCCTTCTGGCATAATACCGCTTTATAGCGGTCCTGAAAAACATGTCCCTTGCGGGAATATTTCCTGTTGAAATAAAGTACGTACTTCAGCAGAAAAGACTTCATTATGCAGGACAGCGGATCGTTAAGCCTTTCCATGAGGATATGGAAATGATCGGGAAGGATGACATAACCGTAGCATTTAAAGGGATAGGATCTCTGGGTCGTCCGAAGATATTCCAGTATCTTCAGATAATCAGTCTCGTCCTGGCATATATTACCCCCTTTTACTCCCTTATTTATAATATGATACAGTCCGCCTTTATGGTCGATCCTTGGTCTTCGTGGCATTGATTGATTATGTCCTTATCTTATCCGGCACGTAAAATTCAAAACCGTCCCAGATAATAATAATACAAAAATTCTTCTTTATCAATAAACTTTAAAAAATTATAATTTAATGTATAATTAAAATCATGAAAATCTTTTCAAAATATATATGCAGGCACCTGGTAGCTTATATCGTTTTAAGCCTTATGCTTTTTACGTTTATACTCCTGATGGACAAGCTTTTCCAGCTGATGAACCTCTTCATGAACAAAGGCGTCGATCTGTCATCCGTTCTTCTTCTGCTGTTCTATTCCCTTCCCACCATATTCGTGATCTCTATGCCGATGGCCATTGTGACCGCGGGTATCCTGACTTTCGGCAGCATGGCTTCGGATGGGGAAATCACGGCCGTAAGAACCTCAGGTGTTTCCCTTAAACCCCTGGTCTTGCCTGCCCTGACAGTATCTGTCATCCTGGGATCTATAATGGTCCCTTTTAATTATCACGTAGCCCCCGGCTCCCAGTACTCTTTCAGAAAACTGTTCATGAACATCGCGTACAAGGATCCTATCTTGAGGATAGAAGAATCCACCCTGATAGAGATCCCTCCGTTTACGCTGATGTGCTTTAAGGTCAGCCAGAAGACAAAAACGCTCGGGGAAATCATAATATACAAGAAAGCTGACGATAAAGACCCATCCATGTCTATAACGGCGCGCAGCGGGAAATGGCATACTTCAGAAGACGGCAGGATAATCCTCAACCTCTCGGACGGCACGATCAGGCATCAGCCCGACGAAGAACCGGATAAGCTCAGCAGCATAAAATTCGATAATTACTCGATAGCGCTGCGCGTTCCCAGGGATTCGAAGACAGCCAATAAATCGATTGAGTCCATGTCCGGAACGGAACTCAGGAACGAGATAAACAGGCTTAAATCGAAAGGGCTTCCCGTAAACAAGATCTCCACGAGGTATTACCTCAGGGGAGCCCTGGCGGGCGCTATCCCTGTCATGCTTCTGGTAGCGATACCCCTCGGCATACGCGCAGAAAGCAAAGGCAAGACCATAGGCATAGGTTTGAGCCTGGGATCCATAGCAGTGTATTACTTCCTGATGGTCGCCGGCATAAAACTCTCTTTCAACAACACCGTTCCCCCGCTCGCGGGAGTATGGTTCCCCAATATAGTCACGGGCATTGCCGGAGCACTACTGCTTTACAAGAGCTACCGCAGATGAACGGGTAAGGATATGACGGGATGAAAACCATAAAAAAATACGTTCTCAGACTTTTCCTGCATAAGTTTTTCACGGCTTTCTTTGCGTTCATGCTGTTCATGACCATCACCCATTTTTTCGATTACATGCATACCTTCCTTGAATACAGGCCGTCCGCCATGCTCCTCGCAGAGTATTTCATTCACCGGCTGCCCGACTGGGCTGTTACGATCATGCCTATAGCTACGCTGATCGGGATACTTTTTTCGCTGGGCTCGCTGAACAGGCACAACGAGATAATCGCGATAAAAAGTTCGGGTATAAACCTGCTTTACGTACTCAGCCCGCTAATATCGGTATCGCTTGCGATAAGCGTGACAGCCTCGGTTCTTTACTCCATGGTCGTCCCTGAAACGAATCACAGGGCGGATCAGCTCTACCAGATAATAAAAAACAAGGATATAGAAAAAAAAGCCGACGTGCGCACGGATTTCACATATATGGGCAGAAACAGGCGCCTGTATTTTATCAGCAAGTTCAAGAATGACTCGCTGTACGGTATCAAGATAATAGATTTTTTTCCGGATTCCACTAAAGAAAAGCTCATGATAACAGCCAGGAAGGCCGTATTCGAAAAAGATAACGGATGGACCTTCTTCGACGGGAACGTGAGGACTTTTTCAGAAGACAATTCCGGAGTCGTTTCTTTCTCCGACTTCGAAGAGAAGACGATCACGATACCCGAGACGCCTGCCGATTTCATGACACCCGAACTTCAGCCGGAAGAGATGAATATCGTCGCGCTGAAAGACCATATCAATAACCTGAGAGAGAGGGGCCTTCCGGCCGACAGGGAGAAAGTCGTATTTCACCATAAGATATCCTACCCCTTTGCGAATACGGTCATAATGCTCATAGGGATCCCGCTTTCGCTTTTCAGGGTCATGAAGAACAAGACCCTAAGCTTTTTTACGTCGCTTCTGATATGTTTCTTTTACTGGGGTGCGATATCGATGGGGGAAGCCATGGGCGCAGGAGGATACATACCGCCGTTCTTAGGCGCCTGGGCGGCAAATATCATTTTCCTCACGCTGAGCATCATTCAGCTGAAACTGTCAAATACGCTGTGATCAGTCCCTGACAACAGCCAGCCG
>JAFGSA010000052.1 GCA_016934855.1 Elusimicrobiota bacterium | reverse complement strand
TTTGATAATGGATTTGTCCGGAAATCTTAAAACTTATAACTTACAACTTACAGCTGGAGATGTTTGTTATTTGATGCTTGAATATTGTTATTTTACAGTCTTACGGCTTATAGCTTATAGCTTACAGCTGGGTGGGTTTCTGGGTAAGATTACGAGATGCGCTCCACGAGATACGGGATACTATATGTATTTGACTTAACAGGCTTAAAAACTAAAATAAATACATGACCATACTGAATATATTGAAAAAAGTACCTATCTTTAAGGATATAGCGGAAAAAGACCTGAGGAAAATCCGGGAAATACTGAATGAAAAACATTATAAGAAAGATGAATACATATTCTCGGAAACGGACGAGGGGGACGAATTCTATATAGTATCCGGCGGAAGGGTCAAGATATATAAAATGTCCACAGACGGGCATATAAAGGCGCTGGATTACCTGGAGGAAGGGGATTTTTTCGGAGAGATGGCGCTTTTGGATAAAAGTCCCAGGTCAGCTAATGCGCTGGCGATGAGCGATTTATGTCTCTTTACGATAAACCACGATGATTTTCAGAAGTTCCTGGTAAAACAGCCCGGGATACTGCTTACAATTACAAAAACGCTCTCCCAGCGGCTGAGAAAAGCTGATATGGAAATAGAGATGTTCTCTTTCAACAGCGTGAAGGACCGGCTGCTGATGTGCCTGATCAATTTATGCGGCAAGTACGGCCGGAATACGACAAAGGGAGTTGAGGTCGATACGAAATTCACGCACCAGGACCTGAGCGAGCTGGTCGGTACGGCCAGGGAGGTCGTGACCAGGATACTCAAGGAGCTTAAATCGGAAAACCTGGTTATCACTTCAGGAAACAGGTTTATAATCCCCTCGGTAGCCGCCCTTAAGAAAAAGATTGCCGAGTAAATTCTGCGACAAGGTATACGGCATAATAAAAAAGATCCCTCCCGGGCGGATCACGACGTACAAGGAAGTAGCCCGCTGCCTGAATACGCGGGCTTACAGGGCGGTTGGCGCCGCTCTCAAGGCGAACCCGCATGCGCCGGAAGTGCCGTGCCACAGGGTCGTGAAATCGGACGGATCAATAGGCGGCTATTCGGCAAAAGGCGGAGTGAAGAAAAAGATCATGATACTGGAAGATGAGGGGGTTCATGTATGCGGGGGAAGGATAGACAGTTTTAAGCGGAGGTTTTTCAGGCTGGGGAAATAAGTACATGGATGTAAAACACGACCGGATAAAAAGCAGGTTCTATGTTGAAACGGAAGACGGCGACGCGTTTCTAATGTACAGTCTGAGTGACGGCTGCATGGACCTCTACGAAACCTACGTGCCGAACCCGCAGAGGGGAAAGGGGCTGGCACCGATGATAGTAGGAAAGGCTGTGGAGCACGCGAAAAGAGAAAAATACAGCATAAGACCCACGTGCCCCTATATCAAGGTATTTTTGAGGAAACACCCCGAATTCGGGGACCTCGTAGACAGGAAGGGCTGAATGCTCTTAAACATAGTCAGAGGGCTTCTTATAGGAATAGCGAATATCATACCCGGAGTCAGCGGGGGCACTTTCGCGCTGATACTCGGAATATACGACAGGCTGATAAAGGCATTGAGCGGGATAACCTTCGGGCTGTTTAAAAATATATTATCCGCAGGCAGATTCTGGCAGGACCTCAAGGCCGCGGATATATTTTTTCTGATTCATATCCTGGCGGGCGCAGTCATCTCCATAGCGTCGCTTTCCTGGTTTATCGACGGCGCGCTCAGAGATTATCCCGCGCAGACACTGGCGTATTTCATCGGTCTTATAATCCCCTCGATATCGGTTCCTTACAGGATGATACAAAAGAAAAGTATTTCCGGCCTGGTTTTCGTGCTGGCAGGCATAGCGGCCGTGGTGTCGGTGAATAACCTTAAATTCGCATCCGCGGATATATCTCTTCCTTTTGTTTTTTTCAGCGGGATAATCGCCATATCGGCGATGATACTGCCGGGGATCAGCGGTTCTTTCGTTCTTCTGGTCCTGGGCGTGTACGAGCATATAGTGTCCAGTATTAAAAGCTTCACTTCCACATTCAGCCTGGAATCTTTCGTCATCCTGGCGGTCTTCTCGTCGGGCTGCCTGGCTGGTCTTACCGGTTTTGCGAGGCTGATGAGGCTTCTGCTGAAAAAATACACGGACAGGACGCTGTATTTCCTGATAGGCCTTGTCGCCGGTTCAGTCGCCGTGCTGTGGCCTTTTAAGGATTATCCCGCGGTCACCGGCCAAAAAATAGAGATAGCGGTCACTACTTCGGCCAATGTCATGCCGGGCGGCCTGCGCGAAGTATCGATCGCCCTGTTTTTCCTGCTGCTCGGCTTCGTATGTTCCTTCGGGCTGAGTTATATTGCAAATAAAAAACATAATTGATAACATAATCTGAAAAAGGAGATTCAAAATATGGATATACACGTTTATACTACGCCTACATGCCCGTACTGCCGCAAAGCAAAGGCTTTTCTGGACGAGAATAATGTAAGCTATAAAAATATCGATGTATCCTCCAGCCGGGAGGCTGCACAGGAGATGATAGATAAAAGCGGTCAGATGGGGGTGCCGGTAATAATAATCGACGGAGAAGTTATAGTGGGTTTCAACAGGAAAAGGCTTGAGGAGCTGCTAAATATCCGGTGAAAGACCTTATCATAGTAGGAGGAGGGCCTGCCGGGCTTACCGCTGCCGTATACGCCTGCAGGCAGAAGATAGATTTCAGGATAATAACTGAAAGCGTAGGAGGGCAGGCTGTGCTGTCCTCCCTTATAGAGAATTATACGGGTTTTCAGATGACGACCGGAGAGGAACTCGTGGGTAAATTCGAAAAACACGTAAGCGAATACGGCGTCGATCTCAAGGAGAGTATAAGAGTTGAAGAGATAAGGGAAGAAAAGGAAGGGTTCAGAATACGTTCTTCGGACGGCGAGTGCTGCAGCGCAAAAACCGTTCTGGTCGCTACCGGAGCCGTACCCAGGAGACTGGGGGTGCGGGGAGAAAAGGAATTTTTGAACAGGGGGGTGGCTTACTGCGCCGTATGCGACGCCCCGGTTTTTGCGGGGAAGGATGTGGCCGTAGTAGGCAGCGGCAGTTCCGCCATGGACACGGCAAGGCAGCTTGTTAATATAGCCTCCAAGGTCTATCTTCTGACCGACGGGGATTCAATAAAGGGTGACGAGATGCTCAAGAGAAGCGTCCTGGCTTCCGACAGGCTTGAATGGATAAAAAACACAGATGTGACCGAGATAGCCGGGGATAGTATGGTCCGCTCGGTGAAGTTAAAAGAGGGCAGTGCAGCCAGGGATATAGCCGTTCAGGGGATATTCATAGAGATAGGACGTGTTCCGTCTTCGGATTTCATAGGTTTCGTAGACAAGAACGGGAAAGGCGAGATAAAAATAGATAAAGACAACCGTACCAGCAGGGAGGGTATTTTCGCGGCAGGAGACGTCACCGATATTACGAGAAAACAGGTGATAATAGCGGCCGGTGAGGGAGCGAAGGCCGTGCTGAACGCGATAGAGTACCTGTCCCGGAGGCGTTGATATAAGTACCGGTATAAAGGAGAAATAAAATGGATAAGGAAAAAGTAAGGAAAGCGCTCGAGAAAATAAGGCCTGCTTTGCAGGCGGACGGCGGAGACATCGAACTTAGAGAAGTGACGGACGACGGCATAGTCAAGGTCAGCCTTACGGGCGCCTGCTCGGGCTGCCCCATGTCGCAGATGACCCTTAAAGAAGGGGTGGAGAGGATGCTTAAAAGCGAACTGCCGGAAGTAAAAGCAGTAGAGGCCGTGTAATGTTCGGCCTCGGCATGCCGGAGCTCCTGGTAATACTGGTAATAATCTTTCTGCTCTTCGGCGCAAAAAGGCTTCCGGGAATAGCCAGGGCTCTCGGAAGAGCAATAAGGGAGTTTAGAAACCCTTCTCCGGATGAGGAAAATACGCATGACAGCCGCGAAGAAGAGGAGCACAAGTAGAGAAGAATAATAATTGAGCGGAAACCGGTCTTTTATTTCTCACCTGGAAGAACTGCGCCTCAGGATACTGTATTCCCTGCTGAGCGTGTTTATATTAGCGGCGGTCTCTTACGTTTTCAACGAAAAGATACTTAAACTCATATGCGGGCCGCTGGGTAAACCCCTGGTCTTCATAGCTCCGCAGGAAGCATTTATAGTATCTCTTAAAGTCTCTTTCCTTTCGGGCGTTCTTTTTTCCGCCCCCGTCATACTGTTTAATTTCTGGAAATTCGTAGGGCAGGCACTGAAAAAGAGCGAGAAAAAGCTCGTATTGACATATCTTCCCGCGACACTTCTATTATTCGCCTGCGGTGTTATATTCGCTTACATGCTGGTGCTCCCCTACGGCCTGAGGTTCCTCACGGGCATAGGCGGGGGTTATCTCATCCCCATGATATCCGTTGAGAAATACGTGAATTTCTTTATCCTGCTCACGGTCGTGTTCGGAGCCGCGTTCCAGATACCTGTCATAATGAGGTTTATCAGCGCGGCCGGCATAATAAGCAGGGAAGAGTTTGCGGCCAAAAGAAGGTACGCCATAGTAGCGGTCTTCATACTGGCGGCGCTGCTTACCCCGCCTGACGTGTTTACCCAGATAGCGCTGGCATTGCCGATACTGCTGTTATATGAGATAGGGATAATGGTTTCCCGCAGGGTAAAAAAGGCCCCGCCGGGAAAAGCTTGACAATTAATATATAATAATTAAAATAGCCCAATATGGTTGTAAAAATAAGATTAAAAAGAACTGGAAGACACAAGGATCCTCACTACAGGGTGGTTGCCGTAGACTCGAGAGACAAAAGGGACGGCAAGTTCCTGGATAATATAGGGCACTATCACCCCCAGGACGAGTTTCCCAACGCTTCGCTGAATATGGAAAAGGTTGAATACTGGCTCGGAAAAGGAGCACAGCTCTCTGGGACCGTGAAGTCCCTTGTGGATAATCTTAAAAATCCGGCAAAAAGGGACAGCAGGGTAAAAAAACTGGCCAGGCTTTCCGCAAAAGCGGAAGAAAAGAAAAGCGAAAAGGAAGATAATGCTGCAGAACCGGATAAGGGGTCTGCAGAGACTCAACAGATAAAGGAAAACGCTGAAAAACCTCAATCCGAAGGGAAACCGGAAAACAATACTCAGGAAAATCCAGATAATGATGGTAACGGGCTCGGAAAAGACAAAGGATCTGAACCGGACAACATGCTGGATAAGGAGGAATGATGAAAGACCTGGTTATTGAGATAGTGAAGAATATAGTCGATCATCCAGATGAAGTAAATGCCAGAGAGGTCGAAGGTGAGCAGACAACTATCATCGAGATCAGCACTAATGCGGAAGATATCGGAAAGGTCATAGGAAAGAAAGGCAGAACTATAAAAGCTGTCAGGACTTTGGTAAACGCAGCAGCGGTGAGAAAAGGAAAAAGAGTTTCCGTTGAGATAGTAGAGCCTTAATTCTCGGCGGGATTCATATATAATATTTGCCCCTTCCTCTGATTCCCCTGGCAGCAAAAGCCAGTTCAGGATAAACCGGGAATCTGTCAGAGAAAGGGGTTTTTTTATGAAAAGGGCTATCGGTATTAATTTTTTGACTATATTTCCCGCACAGATAAGATCCTACCTGGATGTAGGAATACTGAACCGGGCGGAAAAGAAGGAAATAGTTAAATATAATGTCGTAGATATAAGGGATTTTTCTGAAGACAAGCACAGAAAAGTCGATGATATACCCTACGGCGGGGGGCCGGGTATGGTAATGATGGCGCCGGTGGTCGTGAAGGCGCTCGAGAGCGTGAAAGAGCCGGGTATAAGGATACTGATGTCACCTTCCGGTGAGAAGTTCGACCAGTCAGTGGCTGAAGAACTCTCGGGAAATGATATCACTCTGATAAGCGGAAGGTATACTGGAATAGATCACCGGGTAACGAATTTTGTGGACAGGGTGATGTCGGTAGGTGATTTTATAGTATCCGGAGGGGAACTCCCCTCGCTTATGCTCGCGGAAGCCGTTGTCAGGCTCATCCCGGGGGTATTGGGCGATGAGGGTTCTCTGGGCGAAGACAGGGGATATCCTGTCTATACCAGGCCCAGGCAGTTCAGAAATCTCGAGGTACCCCGGGTGCTTTTATCCGGAGACCATAAAAAAATAGAAGAATTCAGGGATCAGGAGGCAAAAAATGATAGAGATGATAGATAAGCAGTTGAGAAAAGATATGCAGGATTTCAAGCCGGGCGACGATGTAAGGGTGAATATGAGGTCCGGCGAAGATAAAAAGCGGATTCAGAGCTTCGAAGGGCTGGTGATAGGTATTAAGGGAGAAGGGCTGAACAAGACTTTTACCGTAAGAAAATATTCTTTCGGAGTAGGGGTGGAGAAGGTTTTTTCGCTCCATTCCCCGCTGATAGATTCGGTAGAGATATTGAAAAGAGGCAAAGTGAGAAGGGCCAAGCTCTATTACATGCGCAAACGTTACGGTAAAGCCGCCAGAATCAAGGAAAAAAGAGAATATTAAAAAAGACAATCTGAAAAAGGGGGCGGCAGCCGAGAACAGCGCGGAACAGCTGCTGCGGAGAAACAACTACTCTATAAAGGCCAGGAACTGGCGTTCAAAAATAGGAGAGATAGACATAATCGCGGACAACGGGGGGTATCTCTGTTTCATAGAGGTCAAATACAGGAAAGACAATTCATTCGGATATCCCTCGCAGTCAGTGGACAGCAGGAAAAGGCGGAAGCTCTCGAAGCTGGCGCGGTTTTATATGCTGGAGAACGGGATAACTGACAAAGACGTCAGGTTCGACGTTGTCGAAGTATCGAGAGAGGGTATTAACCTTATAAAAAACGCTTTCCCGGATGAAAATACCGCGTAACTTGACAGTCTTTTTCCTTTTATGGTAAAAAATCTTCAAATGAGAAAAGCATACGCACTTCTTGTTATCATCTCTGTACTATATTCGAATTCCGCGGCCGGGGTGGGAGATCTGCCGAAACTGTCTTTAGGCGGAGGGGATATGAAAAACAGGTACAGGTTCAGTATGGGAGCCGCATACAACACCCCCAAAAGAGGATATAGAGGATACGTAGATAACGCTAACTTCTCTATAAACCTTGATATCGTCAGGGAACTTAACTTCGAGCGGGAAAGAATCAATTACCGCGTTGCATTCGATTATCTTATGCTCAATGTTCCAGAGGACACGTACGGCGTTACTGAGGACCTGTTTGGACTGACTGGGGCATTCTTATATATTGTCAGCATAAAGAGCAGGACTTTTTATCCCTTTGCCGGTGTAGGGCTCGGATTATACTTCAATTCTGTAAGGCTCGATACCGAGCTGGTGGAAAGCTCCAGGTTCAATACTTACTTCGGAGGCAACCTGAGCCTCGGGCTGGAAATAAACCTGCTTAGAAGCGTTGTCCTGATACCCGAGATAAAAGGCCACGGGATGTTTGTCTCAGGATTCAACCTGTCCACTAATCTGGGCTATTATCTGAACCTGGCTCTGATGAAGCAGAAGGGGGGATATTCTTACAGGCCTTCCCGGCGCCGCAGGAGCGAAAAAACCGATGAGAAGGAATAACGTATTTATCCTTCTTATTGTGGTAATGTTCTCCGCGGCTTGTGACAGGAGCAGGAGAGGGCCGGCATCGGAGCCGGACGGCGGAATAACTTCGATAGACGGGGTTATAGCGATAGTAGACAAAGGCGAATTCCCTTATTCTTTTGCCTATTTCAAACTGATTGATAACAATGAAAACGCGATTACCGACCTCAAGCTGGGGAATGTCAATGTAACAGAAGATTCCAAGCCGGTTGTGCCGCTGGACATAGAAAAGGCCTATGCTCCGCTGGCTATTGTACTGATACTGGACAGGAGCGGCAGCATGAGCGGCGGCCCTACGGATGACCTCAACGAAGCTGCTTCCGCTTTCGTGGATTCGCTCACGGAAAAGGATTTCGTCGAGATCATAGAGTTCGGGGACGAGATAGAAGTTTCGCAGAGTTTTACCAACGACACGGATAAGCTGACAAAAGTGATTGAGAGCGGGACCGCGAACATGGGGTCGACGGCTTTTTATGACGCTGTGGCAAAAGGCATAGATGACATACAGAAGATAGGAGGGAACAGGATAATAATAGCCATGTCAGACGGCTACGATTGCGCCAGCGAGGATTATGACATACTGGAAGTCATCGAATATGCTAACGATAACGACCAGCCGGTAAATACCATATCTTACGGCGGATCATACGGCCTGGATCATATAGCCTATAATACGGGAGGAGAGTTTGTCGAGGCAGCGACCGGCGATGAGCTGTACGAGGCATACCAGAGCATGATTCCCAAGCCCATAATGGATCATATGAGCCTGCAGTTCAGGAGCCTCTCGGACGATGCTGGCGAGATAAAGATATATGTTGTTTACGGATCACTGACATGCGAATTTGACTGGGAGTATCCCGAAGAGGACTGACGGCGGCATGAAGAAAAATATCTTTCTGACCGGCGCACCGTCTTCGGGCAAGACCACTCTCATAAAAAAGATAATAAACGGGCTGGGACTGCCGTGCGGCGGGTTTTATACCGAGGAAGAGAGAATCGGAGACAGGAGGGCAGGATTTATGATGAAGACCATCGACGGCAGGACTGCCTATCTCGCTCACCGGGATATTGTATCTGGCTGCCGCATAAGAAGATACGGCGTCAGCATCGAAAACATAGAAAACATAGCCGTAGATTCCATTTCCCCTTCCGGCAATAAGATCATAGTGCTTGACGAGATAGGCAAAATGGAATGTTTTTCGGAAAGATTCAGAAAGGCCGCGGTCGACGCCCTTGATTCGCCCAATATCGTAATCGGCACGATAACCCTGGGCGGAGGAGGGTTCATAGAAAATATAAAAAAGAGGGATGATATGGAGATTATAGAGGTTCTGCCGGCCAACAGGGACGGCCTTGAAACAAAAGTCATCGAAAAGATAAGAAAACTGCATGAAGCGGCAGTTTACGGAAAAACCGGAGGTAAACGTAATGAACAATGAATTCAGCGCAGATAAAGACAGGCGGGAAAAACACATAAAGATAGTGCCGGGCAAGATGAGAGCCCTGCAGTTCAAGATATTCAGACTGACGATAGTGACTGTCGTTATAACGATATTCTTCTCGATAATCGGCTACTACAGCGCCATGCATATCGTTTTAAACGCTGTAGACCTCGGTCGGTTTGCCGAGAGACAGCTGGCGGAAGTGAATTACTGGATAGGTTTTCTGTTTATGGGGGTTACTCTGGTCTCGGTCGTAATCGGCGGCATACTCAGTTTTCATCTTTCCCACCGTATCGCGGGCCCCATATACAGAATAGAGACTCTTTTGAATGAGATGCTTGAGACCAACGCATATACGCCGATAAAGACACGTTCCCGTGACGAGCTGAAGAGCCTTATAGAAATACTCAATAAATTCATACAGAAGACTACCCAGAAATGATCAGGCGGCTAATCCTACCGGTTCTTCTTTTATCCCTTCCGGCCGGTATTTCCCGTGCCGGCGGACTGGAAAAGGTCAGCATCAGGGACGGGACGTTCTATGTGAACACGGACAGGGTATTCCGGCTTGAGAACGAGAACATCCCGGACAGCATGATCTATGTGGATCTGGACAGGGATGTTCCGGCCGGAAACTACGAAGACCTTTTTGAGATGGACATCGCACTGCTCAGGATAAAGGTGCTTCCGGTTGATGACGTTACGCTGTATCTTGATTTCCCGGACGGAGGCAAGATGCTTATAATACTCGCAGAGCATATCGACGGCGGAAAACTGGCGGAAGTCCTGGAAAGTATGATGATTAAGAAAAAGAAAGAGGCCTACCTGATGAAGATGATGGGGTGGAAGCCCAGGATCGACTGGCTCGTGGTGTGCCGGGCTTCGGTTTCGGATGCCGAAGCGTTAGGCTCAGTTGCCGGGCAGTTCAATGTAAGGGAGATTATAACGCCTGTAAACCCGGAATACCGGGTGCCGGAAGGCGTAAGGCATCTGAAGCTCGGGCCCGATAAAGAGATAGACCTTCTTCAGACGGTTTCGGCCGTAAAAATGACGTCGGTAGGTACAGAGGCCGTGAGCAGAAAATACGTCATCCTCAGGCTGCAGTACCTGGATTTCGGGTTTATAATCCTTCCTGATATGCCCAAGGAAGAAGTCAGCGCCGTTATTGAAAAATATTCCGGGAGACTGAGGGCCACGGTACTTATAACGGAACAGTCCGGCACTATGGATACCGCCGTATTGTCGGCGATCGATCCCGGAGTGGCTGTCACTAAGCAATGCCGCATAACCCTTACGACCGGAGGGCATCTTCTTTATATAAATCCGAACGATCCGGTTTCGGAGTAAGAAATTTTACGGTCACTGAGGTTTTGCCCGGACTGTAAGAAATGATCAAGATACTTTTAAAAAGGCTGCCATTGATAATCGCGGGATTTCTTCTCGCGCTGGTGCTGCTGGAGGCGTCACTGCGTATAGCAGGATCCGCGTACCTGTCCGTCAAAGAATACAGAAACAGGCTGTCTGTCAGAAAAACGGGCGAATACAGGATACTGTGCCTCGGAGAATCCATGACTGACGGACAGTGGCCTGGACCGCTCGAGAAAATACTCAACCAGAGAGGCGCAGGTATTAAATTCAGCGTCATAGATGAAGGCATGGCAGGCGCCACGACAGATATTATAATTGAATGTCTTGAAAAGAACATCGAAAAATACAAGCCTAATATGATTATAGCCATGATAGGGATAAACAACGATCCTTCAAATACAATACTGCCTCTGGTCCGGCTCGTCAGGGATAAAAACACTGCGTATTTTCTTAATTCTCTTCGGATCCTCAAGCTGTTACGGCTGATTAAACTCAGTATATTTCCCGGTATGGGGCAACCGGAGCCTTATACGGAAGACATCAGGTCCGGGCGCTGGTATGAAGACCAGCAGGATTACGACAAAGCAGAAGCTGCGTATAAAGAGGCTATTCAGAAAGACCCCGGTGTAATCCGGTCATACATAATATTAAGCGAGTACTACCGGGCGAGAAATGAATACGCTAAAGCTGAGGAAATAACAATGAAGGCCCTCTCTGCGGACCCCGAAGATGCCTGGCCGTATATCGAGCTAGCCTGGTGTTATTACGGCCGGAACAGATATGATAAGGCAGAAGAGATATTGAAGCGGGGCATGCTCGTCGATCCTGATAATATAGACCTGATAATTGAGGCGGGACGATGCTATGAATGGAACGGTATGCCTGATAAAGCAGCCGGCATGTTCAAAAAAGCGTTCGCGATAAATCCGAAAAACATGTATGTCTCAGGCAGTTTATCCAGGTTATACCGGAAGACCGGCAATAAACCGGAAGCCGAGAAGTTTTATTCTATATGCAGCAGCCTGAGTAACACATATTATAACCCTGAGACCCGGGACGCCTATAATAAAATAAGGAATATCACAATGGAAAGAGGAATCAGGCTGGTTTGTGCCCAGTATCCCATGATGAGCGTAGATGCTCTAAAAAAACTGCTGAATAACAGCGAAGATGTCATTTTTGTGGACAACGAATCGATATTTAAGGATGCGGTTCGGGATTCGGGATACGACAGATATTTCAGGGACAGGTTTATGGGATTTTTCGGACATTGCACGCAGGAAGGTAACAGGATGCTGGCGGAGAATATCGCCGATACCATTATCAGCGGGGAATTCGCGGGTAAGGGCCGCTTGAAATACATTAACTCCGGCGCCAGGTAGTATGATCAACGCCGGAAATTACTGTTATTGACACAACTCAAAAATATTTAGTAAAAATATCCGTAAATGACAGTAAGTATAGGAAAAAGTTTTGCTGTAGCCGGAATCGACGCTTTCCCCGTGACGGTCGAAGTCGATGTAAGAAGGGGGCTTCCTTCCCATTCTACGGTAGGCCTGCCTGACAAAGCTGTTACTGAAAGCCAGAACAGGGTCAATGCCGCGATAAAAAACTCCGGTTACGAGTTCCCCGTAAAAAAAATAACTGTAAATCTGGCGCCTGCCGATATGAAAAAAGAAGGCTCTGCCTTTGATTTCCCGATAGCCCTCGGCATACTTGCATCAACGGGCGCAGTAAGAAAAGACGGTCTGGACAGTATCGTCTGCGCCGGAGAGCTTTCCCTCGATGGAAACCTGAGGAAGATATTCGGGGTGCTTCCCGTCGCTTTGAAATTGAAAAAGTACGGGTTCAGGAGGATACTGGTCCCCAGCGCCAATGCCAGGGAAGCCGCGGTAGTTGACGGTATAGAGGTTATACCTATAAAAGACCTCAAACAGGCCGTACAGTATATAAACGGCGACGTGAAAATAAGCCCCGTTAAAGTCGATAAGAAAGAAGAGTTCGACAAACACAGCGAGTATGACGCGGATTTCAGCGATATAAAGGGTCAGTATTTCGCAAAAAGAGCCTTCGAGATAGCCGCTGCCGGCGGGCACAATGTTCTTATGATCGGGCCTCCCGGCGCAGGCAAGACGATGCTGGCCAAGAGGCTTGTCACGATACTTCCGCCTCTCACAATACAGGAAGCAATCGAAGTAACGATGATACAGTCGGTTACGGGGCGGCTGGATTCGCGGCAGGTTATTTTCCCGGTCAGGCCTTTCAGGTCGCCCCATCATACCATTTCTGACGTTGCGCTGGTAGGCGGGGGAACAACCCCCAGGCCAGGCGAGATATCGCTGGCGCACAGGGGGGTGCTTTTCCTGGACGAGTTTCCCGAATTCAAAAGAAGGGTCATAGAGGTCATGAGGCAGCCAATGGAAGACGGTGAAGTCACTGTGTCCAGGGCGGTGGAGACGGTTACGTATCCCGCCCGGTTCATGCTTGTCGCCGCCATGAATCCGTGTCCTTGCGGTTTCAGCGGAGTGGACGGCAAGAGCTGCAGCTGTTCTTCCGGGCAGATAAGGAAATACAGAAGCAGGATTTCCGGCCCCATGCTCGACAGGATAGACATACATATAGAAGTCCCTCAGCTCAAAAGAAGGGAGATAGACCAGTTCAGCAAAGGAGAAAGCTCATCCGTCATAAGAGAAAGGGTTGTAAGCGCAAGGAACATCCAGACGGAAAGGTTCATAAGGGACAGAAAAGTGTTCTGCAATGCCCGCATGAGCACAAAGATGATCGAAAAATACTGCGGTATCTCCGCGCAGGCGAGAAAACTGCTCGCCGGCGCCGTAGATACGTACGGCCTTTCCGCGAGAGGATACAACAAGGTGCTCAAGGTTGCCAGAACCATAGCGGATATAGAAGGCAAAGAAGATGTTTCTTCCGGTCACCTGGAAGAAGCGCTGCAATACAGGTTGAGCGAAGGGACTGCATTCTGACGATGTCCCAGAGGATAAAAGACGAATATATAATAACGAATGACATCGAGAACGCGGCGCGTATGATAAAAGAAGGCGCCGATATAGACGCGGCTGACGAGGAAGGACGGACTGCGCTCATGATATCCGCCATTCTGAATCACGCTGAAATAGCGCAGCTGTTGATAGATAACGGTGCGGACGTAAACGCTGCATACGGAAACAATGAGACCGCCCTGTCCAAAGCTGCCGTGAACAACTCGGTGAAAGTGGCCGAGCTCCTCATACTCAAAGGAGCCGATACCAATATCAAAGACGAGGAGGGTAGATCTCTTCTTATGAAGACCGCATTGAAGAATTCGTATGAAACGGCTGAACTCCTTATAAAAAACGGCGCAGACGTCAATTCGAGGGCCAACCACGGGGGTACGGCGCTGATGGTGGCGGCAGGCTATAATTCCCTTGAGGTTGCCAGGCTCCTGATTAAGAACAAGGCGGATGTAAACGCTGAGGACGAATACGGGAAGACGGCGCTCATGGAGGCAGCGAAACATGATGCTTATAAAGTCGCCGAACTGCTGCTTGCAAGCGGAGCCGATATTGACAGAAAGAGCAAGGACGGTATGACCGCGGCCGATATCGCAAAATCGATGGGGCACATAGAAATAACGCTTATGCTGAAAAGACACGGGATTCCCGAATAGCAGAAGGAAGGTATGACGTGGATACGATAAATTACGATGAGTTCAAAAGACTTGACATAAGAATAGGCCGGGTGTCGTCCGCCGAAAGAGTAGAGGGCACGGATAAGCTCATGAAACTCGAGCTGGAGCTGGGGGATGAAAAAAGAGTCCTGGTGGCTGGAATAGCGGATGTATACAGATGCGAAGATGTTCAGGGAAAGTATATCCCCGTGCTGCTTAACCTCGAGCCCAGGAAGATAAGGGGTATAGAGAGCCGGGGGATGATACTCGCTGCCGACGAAAACGGCGTGCCTGTCCTGCTTCATACGGATAAGGCCGTGTCTCCCGGAAGCATAATAAGATAGTGATAAATATCAATAAGCTCAGGAATGTGCTCCTGTACGGGTTCGTATTATGGGCAGTAGCGGTGTTTTACGGCTTCGTGTCCGGGACTTTATGGGCGATTCTTCACCTGGGCGGGAGCCTGCTGGGCTGGGCCGCGATTATAGCTGCAGCCTTGGGCCTCGGAAGCAGGATGAGAAGACTGCTCGATGTAAAACCGGTGACATTTATTGAAGATGTTAGCGTCAGCATGGGTCTGGGCCTGGGGGCGCTATACCTGGTTATGCTTGTTCTTGGCGCTTTACACATGTATAACCGGATAGCCCTGTATTCCGCGCTTTTACTGATGATCTTCCTGACCGCAAAAGACCTTCATTCCTGGGGAAAGTCCCTGTCGGATAAATGGCGCACGTATTCCCAGAACAGGTTTTCCTTCATCGGGGCATTGTTCCTGATAATCATCGTCGTGGGCCTGGCAGTCTCGTTTATCGGCTCGATAACGCTTCCCGCGGGCGACGGAGAGTTTTCGGTATCGCTTGACATAGCAAGAAGATATGTGATACACGGAGGCATTTACGGTATCCCGTATAACTACATGGCGGATCTCCCGTGCGGTATGACAATGCTGTATGTATTGGGGCTCATGCTATACGGTCCTTACACGGCTAGACTCGTCACATTTCTTTTTATCCTGCTTATCGCCGTATCCGTGTATTCCATGACCAGGAAATTCTTTCACCGCAAGATAGCGCTTTTTGCTACGACCATAGCTATCTTCACGCCGCTGACGTACAGGCTTTTCCTTGATGACCATGCTGCCATAGGGAACATGTTTTTCTCCTTCATGGCTTTTTATTCCTATGTCTGCTGGATGGGGAACGCGGAGTATGACTCGGGACCGAGGAGCGAATGGCTGGTCCTTTCGGGTATATTTGCCGCTTTATCGCTGTCCTGGGGGTTCTATTCCCTTTTTATACCGCTTGTGATCATGATAATGGTGCTGTACAGGCTCTATACCCGCGATAAGCAGAGAAACTACCAGCAGTCGGCAAGAAAGATGCTCTATTTTGTCATCCCGTTTTTCGTCATGCTCGTGCCTGTTTTTATAAAGAACCTGGTATTGGCTTCGAACCCGGTCTTTCCTTTTTTTGCCGACAGGATCGGAAAGAACAGCGCGCTTTATATGGAAGGGATAAAAAGTCTATGGGGATACCTGTACCCTCTGTGGTACATATATCTGGATAAAGCGGCAGGGTCGAATCTGTATTACATGGGGCTGGTATATATTCTCTTCCTGCCCGCCATAATACTTGTAAGGGAGATAGGGAGCACCATAAGGGTATTTCTTGCCTGCCTGGCTGTTTATCTGATAATTTACACGGTTGCGGGCAGAAATATGGTCTTTATATATCCGCTCATACCGATTTTAAGCATAATTACAGCTTATGTAATAGTCAATCTCTACGGGCAGATGAAATATTTCTACCAGTTCGTAATGATCGTATTTCTGCTGTCTATATGCGCTAATTTTCATACGATCTGGCCCTGGCTTGATGTCTCGGGCAGCGTGGATTTCGTAATGGGATATGAGGACGCCGGGACCTTCCTTGAATCAAGAACACCCCAGTACCACGCCGCCGAATTTATAAATAAAAATACGCCCGGCAGCTCGA
Organism: Elusimicrobiota bacterium; assembly: GCA_016934855.1. Lineage (GTDB taxonomy): Bacteria > CG03 > SLGR01 > SLGR01 > JAFGSA01 > JAFGSA01. Next base: position 56,508 of record JAFGSA010000052.1, on the reverse strand, counting down.
AGATACTCCTGGTGGCGGAAAAAAGGTCATTTTATATCGACAGGGAAGCGATATACCCGGGGGAATTCTCGAGGGAGCCGTTCGTCGAAATTGCCGATAAGGCCGGCGGCATGGATTCTTTTTTAAAGGAAGCAGGCAGGCTGGGTATAACTCACATGCTCGTGAACGATGACAATATTGAGAGGCTCGGGAAGTATCATGACGACTATTATAACGAGTATGTAAGGGAGATGCTCGGGAGACTAACCTCGGCCGCCGGGAAGAAGATATATTCCGACGGCAGGTATTCCCTGTATGAGCTCTGACGCGGATGCCTGATTTCAAGGACCTAAGGAATTCTCCTTTCCCGCTCTGCACGATTGATGTAATAATACGTGTAGGAGATAAAATACTGCTCGTGCGCAGGAAGTACCCTCCCATGGGATGGGCTCTGCCCGGCGGATTCGTCGAAAAAGGAGAGACGCTCGAGGATGCTGCAAGGAGAGAAGCCAGGGAAGAGACGGGGATGGAGCTCGAAGGACTGTCACAGTTCCATGCATATTCCGATCCGTCCAGGGACAGCAGGTTTCACAGCATTTCCGTGGTCTTTTCAGCCGCCGGCAAAGGCAGCCCGGCCGCCGCTTCGGATGCGGAAAGAATAGGGTTGTTCGATAAAGACAGTATTCCCGATGATATGGCGTTCGACCATAAGGACATAATTCTCGATTTTCTTGAAAATAGAGCGTTTTGACAGTACCGGCTCTAACAGTTTGTAAGGGGGGGTAAAAGAGCGTCGGTATTGGGGGGAAACACCGACGCATCACTTTAATTTACTAAATTTTTAGCTTTTTGTCAAGTATCTTTACCGCCTCGATAGCTACCTTTATAGCCTCATCCACCCCGACTTTTTTCTCTATCGGCTTGTCCTCGTAAGTTTTACCTATTATGGCGAGGACCTCTCCGGCCAGCTTTCTTTTGAGGTGAGACACTATGAACAGTGCGGCACTTTCCATTGATGTCGCGAGAACACGGGACTTGTACCAGGCTTCCCATTTCTCTGCGTTTTCTTTCGCGAGAGGCAGTTCGGAATTGCCTTCCGTGTAGAAAGCATCCTTGCAGTGAGTTATGCCGGGATGCGCTGTGACCCCCAGATTGGAGGCGGCTTCTATGAGCGCATTGGTCACGTTTATATCTGCAACGGCCGGGAACGAAAGGGGAACGTACTGGCGCGTGGTTCCTTCTTCACGGACAGCCGCGGTAGATATCACCACATCGCCCAGGTCCACTTCTTTCTGCAGGGAACCCGCCGTTCCTATCCTTATGAAGACTTCGCCGCCTATCTTGGCGAGCTCTTCGACGCATATCGCGGTGGAAGGGCATCCTATGCCCGTCGATGTAGCCGATATCCTTATGCCGTTTACTGTTCCTGTAAACGTCCGGTATTCCCTGTTGAAAGCCACTTCTTTCGCTTCGTCGAAATAGGAGGCTATCTTTTCCACCCTCCCGGGGTCTCCCGGAAGAAGCACATATTTCCCTATATCGCCTTTTTTCATCGCAATGTGATATTCTACGCTTTTGTCTATTTCCATGATTCCTTCCTTTCTAGAATTCAAACGACACTATCCTGCAGATACTGGATTCCAGTTCTATGGCCCTCCACGGGAAACACCCTATCCAGGTCCTTTTATTGGAGAGTTTATCAATATCTCCTCCGAGATTTTCCGCGTGTATCAGCCCTTTGGGGAACAGCTTTAGATGCATGACCTGGTAATACTCCTGAGGCGGAAAGACTTCTTCCCATGGCTTCCCGAGTTTCTTCTCCGCTTCCCTGAATAGCCGGGGATGCCAGTCCTTTAATATGGTGTTCATCGGGTGATCAGCGCTTCCGCAGTCGACGCCTATCCATTTGAATTTCATCTTGAGCGCCCATTCGTGGAAACCCGGGCCGGGTCCAGGATGTTTTACGAAATAGCGGAGTTCGTCCGAATCCTTCTGGTCCCAGGCGTACCTGTGATAACCGGTGTTGATAATGAGTATATCGCCTTTCTTTATTTCGGCCCTGCTTTCCAGGAGCTCCGGAGAGTACAGGTCGTAGTCCCCGACCTCGCCGGATATGTCTACCACGACGCCTTCGCCGCAGAGTTCTTCCAGCGTCATTTCTCCTATAGCTCTTCCCGAGGCGTGGAAATGGATCTCTCCGTCGATATGGGTCCCGACGTGGTTGGATGTCTTGATTATCTGCCCGCTCGCGCCCTGCCCCATGTGAGCCCCGGCTATCCTCTTGAAATACTGTATTCCCAGGGGCATATAGCTCGGCCACGGCGGAGTGTGGATACTGAGTCTCTGTGTAAGATCGTAGATTTTCATTTTTTCTCCTTTCAATCTATATTTTAATATATTTCAGCGCTTCGATAAAGCAATCCATAGGCGCCCTGAGGATACCGGCGCCGACCTGGCCTATCCCGGGTTTCCTGTGGGCTATACCCGTATTGATAAAAGGGGTTATTCCGGTTTCTATTACCTTCGTTATGTCTATCCCGGTCGGAGTGCCGGCGAAATTCAGCTGAGGTATCTGATATCTCGTGTTTTTCCCGTGACATATCTGTCCCATCTGCAGGGTGCACTCTACCGCGTCCCGGGGAGAACCGCCCACGAACTTGACTATAGCCGGCGCCGAAGCCATGGCGAAACCTCCTATGCCTGCCACCTCGCTTACGGTGGAATCTCCCAGGTCAGGGTTCGCATCTTCCTGCGAAAACCCGGGGAAAAAAAGACCTTCGGGTATGCCGGCCGGAGAAGTGAACCATTTATCCATGCAGCCTGCGACACGGATGCCTATCTCGGTACCGTTGCGGGCCATCGCGGAGACGATTGTCGAATGCTTGAGTCCGAAAACGGCATCGGTCACTGATTTGCATGCGGCCATAGAAAGATTAAGGTAAAAATGGGGGTTTGAATCTATGAACCGTACAAGTTCAAGTATCAGTTCCGTATCGTCGATGACTTTCAGCAGAAGCTGTGTCAGGGTTTTCAGCAGAAGACCGGTGGCGGCGACATTGCGGTTATGGCATTCGTCACCCATCTGGAGGGCCTGCGCGGTTATGCTTGAAATATTTATCCCGTTTTCGGAGGCCGCAACCGCTTTCTTCAGGCTGGGCCCCAGCACATTTTCCATCCATTTCAGCCTCGATATGACATCTGCGCCGTTTGCCCCGAACCGAAGGACCTTTCCCAGCCCCTCGTTCAGGGAGCAGTAAGCCCTGTTCCCGTACGTGCGGTTTTCTACGGCCCATACGTACATGGAAGGGCTGAGTATCCCGGCCATGGGGCCTACGGCGCGGTGATGGTGACAGGGCGAGAAGCTTATCTTGCCGGAAGAGCAGAGGCTTTCGGCCTCGCCGAGGTCGCGGGCCCAGCCCTCGTATATGCATGCGCCCATGACCGCGCCCTTTACGGGCCCGCACATGTCTTCCCACCTTACCGGCGGTCCGGCGTGGAATATGGTTTTATCCTTCATTCCTTCGACCGCTTCTTTTGCCTGCACGACATCTATCAGAACGGGTTCGGAATCATTAAGCCTCTTGAAAGCCTCGTTGTTTGCCTTTGCGACTTTTTCGGACGCCCTGAGCAAATCGATCTTCTTCAGAAGGTCAGGGGATACCAGGGGAGGACGCCAGTTCAGGTTGAGATACTCGGTCCCCGTGTCCCTGAAAGCTCCAATAAAGCCTTCAAGCCCGATATTTATCACTTTAAGGCGCTTGTTTAAATCCATGTCACTTTATTATCCTGGCGGCGAACCTGGCGGCCTGCGCATTCGTTGGCAGAACGATGACGCCGCAGTCTTCGAGTGTTTTTACCTGTTTTGAATAATCCTGGATGTCGCGGTTCGTGCCGCATACGCTTGCTATCATTATCTTCTCACCTTTTATTGATTCGAGCGTACCCCTCATGGCCTGCGCTGGATCTGCATTTGCCCCGTAACCCAGGACAATATCGAAAAGGATCGCGCCGACCTGATCCTGTTTCGCTTCCAGGGCGATCCTTTTATTCCTCGCGGTGAGGTCTATCATGGGATGCGGTTTTCCCCTCGTGTACGTATCGTCTCCCATATCTATCAGCGAATGCTCCCTGCTTTTATCAGGATCGCTAAGTTTGTATTTTTCCTCCGATCCCGCGTTGGAATAAGCCATGATTCCGTATTTTCTCAGTATATCTATAGCCTCGTCGCAGAGCGTGCCGCCCGCATAAAGCCCCCTGATGTATTTCCCGGATTTTTCCGTCTTTTCCTTCGTCCTGAGGATGAGGTCTTCGATGCCGTTGACCGTGAACTCGGGAAGGACAATCTTCTCTCCCCTGGACAGGCACGAGGCCGCAACGGCGGCTTCTTCCAGCGTGTCCGTGAATACGACTCCCTTCATTTTTTTCTTCTCCCTGGACCCGAGGAAACACGCTACTACGGGTTTAGATACGTTCTCCAGGCGTTTTAGTATTTTTTTAAGGACTTCCGGATGGGGCGGTTTGGATAAGATGACCATCACTTTAGTATTCCCGTCTTCATCAAGAATATCTATGCCTTTCATAAGCGTCGCCGCGCCGACCTGTTTTGAGATATCCCTGCCGCCGGTGCCTATTGCGTGGGTTATGCCGCATCCCTGTTTGCATATATTAACGGTAACTTCCTGGAGTCCCGATCCGGAAGCGGCTACAAGACCGATATCTCCCCGCTGCACCCGGTTGGCAAATCCCAGTGGCACGCCGTTTATTATCGCCGTCCCGCAGTCGGGACCCATAAGAAGAAGATCTTTAAGACGGGCCCTGTTTTTCAAGTTCACCTCGTCATCAATACTCACGTTGTCCGAGAATATCATGACATTCAGGCCCCTGTCCAGGGCGATCGCGGTTTCCCTGGCGGCATATTCACCCGGTACGGATATAAGAGCGAAATTAGCGTCCAGCGCTCCCAGTGCGGAATCTATGCTGGCAGGGTAAAAGCCGGCATTTCCTTCGTCTCGCAGGGAAGGTTCGAACCTTGAATCTATGGTATTCAAAACCCCGTCCAGTGCTTTCTCCGAATCCGCCTCCAGGGCTATTATAAGATCGTTTTCCGCCGCAGTTTCTCCTTTTTCGGTGAGAAGGCCGCTATGCCTCAGGATGTCTTTATTGGCCGGAGTCCCCATCATGAGGGAGGCTGACAGCATGCCCTCGGCTTTTTCCAGGTCCGCGGATATCTGCATGAGAAAAACAGAATCCCTGTATTCGTTTTTTCTTATAATATTTTTTTTAAAGCCCAAGCTATGCCTCTTAACGTGTAGTAGCCGCTGGTGGCGCCGATGTTCAATATGTTTTCGGAGTATTTGTCTATGTTCTTTTCGTTGCCGGCGGCTATTGCCTTCAGCAGGCTTATTATATCTTCTCCCGCGCGCTTTTTCAGCGCCAGTTCAAGAAAATGCCTGCTGAGCGATGTGGTTTTCTCTATCCCCGGAGATATTTCCGAACTGAGTTTTTTGAATAGCTTTTTGGAAAAAGCGGCAGTAGTATTAAGAGAGCCTACAAGAAAATCATCACCCGAGGGCGTCAGCCCGCGTCCCATTCCTATGATGTCGCGCAGACTGGCTTTGGTTATCAGGTCTTCCAGCTTTTTCAGCGAGCGGATCTTATTTTTCTTCTTTTTTACATGTTTTTCTATAAGGTTGATGACTTTTTTCCTGGGTTTGAATATCTTGCATTTTATATCCGAACTCCAGGCCTTCGAGTCGGAAAAATCGAACCTGTATTTCTCGGGAAGTTTGAATCCTTTTCTAAAACAGTCGCATTTTATATTTATGGATTCCGGTACGCCGGAACGGTTGTCCGCAAGAAGGGTCAGGAAGTTACCGCTGTTATTCAGAAGACATGCGGTATCGAAGGTCTCGATCAGCTCCAGCCTGCAGGAATTCTTAAGGTTTAATTTAGAATCAAATTTTGTTACAGTAAATGTAAACATACTTTTTTGAAGAATAAGTAAAGTTAACCGGATGATTAAAATACAAATTAGGCAATGCTATCAAATTTACAATTACATGTCAATCGTTTTTCAGCGTTATGAATTACGATGAAGGGCGCGAAGCAAAGAACATTTAAAGAAAGGATGCGGGATGAAAAGGATAAAGATAATAACCGGCTTATTCGAGCTGGAAGCGGAGCTGAACGGATCAAAGACCGCGGACAAGATTTATAAGATCCTGCCCTTATCGGCGGTCGCCGATATCTGGGGAGAGGAGGTGTATTTCCCTGTACCGGTATACGAGGGCCTGGAAAACGGCGCAGAGACCGTCTCTGAAGGCGACATGGCGTACTGGCCTGACGGAAACGCCTTCTGCATCTTTTTCGGCAGGACACCGGTATCTACAGACGAAGAGATAAGGCCCGTTTCGGCAGTGACTCCCATAGGGCGGGTGAAGGGAAGCTTCGCCGGATTGAAGAAACTGAAGAACGGCGATAGGATAAACCTGGAAAAAGCGTAGCTGGTTTTCCCGGATCTAAACGAGATTTTACCGAAATTTCACAGTATTTTCATATATAGGTCACATGACCCCGGTATAATTATATTGAAGAGATAAATTATACGGGTATGATAATATGAAAACGCTGTTACTGTCAGTCAGTATCATATTGTTTTTGAATTCCGCGGGATTTCCTCTCGTGGGGGAGGAGAGGATAAGGACACAAACCGGTATGCCTACCGGTTATCAGGGCGCAGCGTTCGGCTCTCCGGCCTCCTTCGGCATTGACACCTCAGGATTAGCGGGCACTAAGAATGGGGGAGTGCAGCCGGCCCCGCCTCAATCACCGCTTCCGCAGCCGGAAGCTCCCGCTGAACCGACCGTCCCATCCGGACCGCCGCAGCCGCAGCCTGGTTCGTCAACGTCTGAAACCGGGCCTGCCGTAGTCGCCGCCGCAGAGGCGTGGATGGACAAAAGCAGCGGTTCCGAATATGATAATCTCTGCTGGGGTTGGGTAAAGCAGGTTTTGAGGGACGGCGGTATACTGGATTTCGGGGAAAGGCTTAATAAATACCATTCCGCGCACGCCGCGTATCAGTTCCTTCTGAAAGAGGGTGTTATAAACGAGATACCTCCCGGAGGGATCGACTGGTCCCAGGTGCCTCCGGGCGCGGTCGTTTTCTGGGATACTACCTCTATGGACGATAACGCTGGCAGGACGGGAAACGATGCATACGGCCATGTAGCGATATTCTACGGGCTGGATGACCAGGGCAATCCGCTTTTCATGACTACGACAGGCTGGAACGGCGAATCCGGGTTCCAGGTTATGACGCTCGACCAGATTACGCAGATGTGCGGAAAACCGCCGACGGGCTGGGTAAACCCGGATGACATAGCCGGCGATACATATTAAAGGTCTTCTATTCTAAAGAACCGCGCATTATCCCTTCCGCGTTCTGTTTGAAATTATATTCCATATAAGCTATAATTTTCTTGTTCCAGTATAATGACTCCAGATATAGACAAAAAACTAGTTATAGGTTTATTGAACCCCCAGGGGCACGTCAGATGGAAAAACCTACAAATAGCAGCGCATCCCGATACCGGCGGACAAATAGTATATATAATAGAACTCAGCAAAGCACTTGAGAAATTAGGGTTCAGGATCGATCTCTTCACCAGGTATTTCAGCGATCCCGACTGGCCCGGGTACGACAGGGAGATAGAGGAGTATTCTCCCAATCTCAGGATCGTGAGGATAAAATGCGGACCCGTGGAAAAGTTCGTGAAAAAAGAGGAACTTTGGCCGATAATACATGAATTCGCGGCAGGTATAGAAAAGTTCTATGAAGAACAGGGATCCAAGCCCGATGTCTTTACCGGCCATTATGCCGACGGAGGTCTTGCCGCGGTGATACTCAAGAAGAAGATGGGGATACCTTTTACATTCACCGGGCATTCGCTGGGCGGGAAAAAAATGGATAATCTAAATCTATCAAGAGCGAATTTCGCCCATGTAAACAGCAGGTATAATTTTCATCTCAGGGTAATAGCCGAGCGGCTGGCATTGAGGAATGCCAGCGCTGTCGTAACTTCTACAGCGCAGGAGGTAAAGAAGCAGTATGGGCACAGGGTATATATAAGGGCGGCGGGCAGTAAGAAAAAATTCAATATAATCCCGCCGGGTATAGACCCGAAGAATTTTTTCCCGTATACACTGCCTGAAAGAGATGCCGCGGCATACGAAAATGCGGTGGCGAAACTCATGGCCGGATTGTCGAACAGCATATCCAGGAAGAGGATGCATATGCCTTTTATCTTTTCCGCGGCAAGGTTTGCTGCGAAAAAAAATCCGAACGGCCTGCTCAAGGCATATGCCAAGAGCGAGACCCTGAGGAGCAGGATGAACCTCCTGATAGTCGCGGGTAACGTGGATGATCCGCTCAATGATAATAACCGTCACAGGTTCGATGATTCAAAGAAACACATAATAGACGAGATAAAATCCGCGATCGCGGCATATAAGCTGGAAGGCAAGGTCTGTTTTCTCCCCGGGTTCGATCACATTTCGGAACTGCCCTTTATATACAGGTACGCGGCGAGAAGCAGATGGGTTTTCATAAATCCGGCGCTCCATGAACCCTTCGGCCTCACAATAGTCGAGGCTATGGCATCAGGCCTGCCTGTAATCGGAACCAAGCACGGGGGCCCCCTGGAGATAATACAGGATGACGAGTACGGGGTTCTCATAGAGCCGACGGATCATTATTCGATCAGCGGCGGTATAAAGAAGATGCTCCGCGACAAGAACTGGGACAGATATTCGCTCAAGGGCATGGAGAGGGTGAAAGAACAGTATACATGGGCCGCGGCGGCGCAAGGATACGGAAAGCTGCTCAGCAAGGTCGTCAGAAAAGGATTCTCCGACAAGAAAGATTATCCTATCCCCGGATATTTTATGGATCCCGCCGGTTCTGACGACAGGGAAATTCTAAAGGAACTGAGAAGAAGATATTACCTGATGGAGGAATGATATGCTGGGAGACAAGATAGTCGTAAAAAAACACCACACGGACGCAGCGGCCGGAGTATATGAAAAGATAAAGCAGAAAGTCACAGGCGGCAGCCGCACCGCGATAACGGTCGCGGGCGAGTCGGGAAGCGGCAAATCCGAGATCGCGCATGAAATCGGCAGGATATTCTACGAAAAAAACGGATTTAGATCGGTCACCCTGCACCAGGATGATTATTTTATAAGGCCGCCGCGCAGCAATGATGAAGCGCGAAGGCAGGATATCGGCAACGTAGGCATGCACGAAGTAAGGCTCGGACTCCTGGACGAGCATATAAAAGAGGCAAAGAAAAAAGACTCGGTCACCCTGAAGAAGCCTCTTATCGATTATGATAACAATGCCGTCCTCGAGGAGGAACTGGACCTCGCAGGGATAAGCATAATACTGGCTGAGGGTACATATACGACGGCACTGAAGAATGCCGACATAAAAGTATTTATCGACCGCACGTTCATGGATACGCTTGAGCACAGGAAGGAAAGGGCGAGGGACAGGCTGGACGAGTATACAGAAAGGATACTTAAAATAGAGCATGAGGTTATTTCATTGCAAAAAAACGAAGCAGATATTATAATTAGTAAAGATTATACTGTTTAATAACCGCGTAAGAACATGCAAGGAGAAGATATGCTGAGAAAATTTTTATTTTTAGGCGTCGTCCCGGTGTTTGTGTCACTGAGTATCGCCGTAGCACAGGATGACATGGACAAGCTGCCGCCCGAACCCAGTATCCCCGTCGTTACGGTCCAGGAAAAGGAACTGTCCGTACCAGAGGGTAAAGAGGTTGTGCTGGATGTCTATACGGTTAAGCCCGGGGATTATTTCGTTAAAATAGCGTCAAGAGAATACGGGGATAAGGATCTGTGGAAGGTAATATATAGATACAATAAATATGTAAAGGATCCTCACTGGATATTTCCCGGAGACAAGATAATACTGCCCAGAGTAGTAGACAGGCTTCCCGAAGAGGTAAAGCCGGAACCCGAAGAAGAGACCGTCGAGGAGACCCGGAAATACGGGGACTTCCTAGCGCCTCCGGATTTCGAGTTTTCGGCGGCGATATCCGGTTTTAAGGTAAATCGGGCGCTTTACAGCCAGGGTGACTATGTGTTCATAGACATAGGGCTTGAGGACGGGCTGGAGAAAGACATGAGGATGAACATATATCACAGGTCCCAGCCTGTTGTCCATCCTTACAGCGGAGAGATGATGGGCAATATCACGGAAAAAATCGGGGAGATAATAGTAACCTCGGATATCGAAGACTATTCCGCGACTGCGAAGATAATCTACTGCGACCGCCCCGTAGTAAAAGGAGACCTGCTGTTATTCAAGGAAGAATAGTATATATCCATATATACCATGCTTCATGAATAAGATCATAATAATCATCGTAGTAACAGGCCTGCTGCTGTTTTTTTCCGTTGATTTCATCAGGAGCGGCAAATGTTACGAATTCATAAATGCTCACCAGGAAGCCTCCTGGGCACCCAAGGCCTTTTATTATCTGGGCAGTCTGTTCTTTTTTTTCCAGAGCCCGGAAAAGGCCGACGAAGCATTCGAAAAAATAATAAAGGACTATTATGATTCAGAATATTTCGAGCCTGCTTATTACAGTTACTACAAGGTCGCTGTCCAGTTCTACGGCAGCGAGTATGTTATAGAAAGGGGGAATGCATATATGGGGGAATTTCCCGATTCCGGCGCAAACAAGGAGATAGATAAGAAGATATATCTCCTGAAGAAATATAACTGAGGATATGAAAAGGGAATGAAAAAGAGATTCAACCAGCTGATCAGGGAAGCACTGGAATATAAGGATATAAGCCTGCGGGAACTGGCAAGAAAGAGCAAATTCGATGTCTCGTTCCTTTCCAAGATACTCAGCGGAAAGAGAAACCCGCCGGGCGGGGAAAAAGAACTGGCCAGGATAGCCCGCGCTCTGGATATAACTCCCGAAAGGCTCATGCTCGCCTCGGGCAGAGTGCCGGCGAGCCTCGAAGAATTACTCAATGACGAAAAGGTCATACAGAAATTGATTGCCGGGAGAAAAAGCCTTTTCGCGGGAGAAGAGAGAAAAGACATTCCGAAGAAAAGTGCCAAAAAGAGTCCCTCGGTCATAAACCGGCCCCCTGAAATAGAGGATGAACTTCTCTAGTACATGAGGCGCGCCGCCTCATAGACGCAGGTATTTCGGGGCGTCCCGCGGCCCGGTACGGCCCTGCCTGCCAGGCGATTCATGCCGGGTATACAGGCTTTTGCCTGGAAAACCAGTCCTTGACAAAACGCTCCTAAAAAACTATCTATTAATGAAATATGGATAAAAGGTCGGTTCTTTTCAGTATGCTGGCATTAGATGGCGTCGGTAATTCTGCAGTCAAGAAGCTGCTGGATCATTTAGGCGATGTTAACGGGGTGATGAGAGCTTCCGGCGACGAGATAGCAGGTATTGCCGGTATTGACAGGGACACGGCTTCCAGACTGGCCGGGATAAAGAACAGTCCCGCCCAAGGCGTGGATGACTGGTTAAAGAGAATAGAAAAAAGCGGATACAGACTGTACCTTTACGGAGACGAGGATTATCCCGCGCTCCTTTCGGAAATACACGATCCGCCCATGATGCTTTATTGCGACGGCGAGATCCTGGCTTCAGATTATAATTCGGTAGCAGTAGTAGGGACAAGAAAACAGAGCGATTACGGCAGGAAAGTCGCCGCGATGATAGCCAGGAAACTGGCGGCTAACAATATAACCGTCGTTTCGGGATGCGCATTGGGGATAGATGCGACCGCACACAGCGGGGCGCTTGATACAGGCGGGAGGACGATCGCGGTTCTGGGCAGCGGATTGGACCATAGATACCCTGCGGAGAACAGGTTGCTGATGGAAAGAATATCTGAAAGCGGCGCTGTGGTGAGCGAGTTCCATCCGGATACGGAACCGTACAGGCATAATTTCCCGCTGAGAAACCGTGTTATCAGCGGTATATCTCTCGGTACCGTGATAGTGGAAGCGCCGGTAAAAAGCGGCGCGATGATAACTGCTTATCACGCGGCGGAACAGAACAGGTCGGTATATGCAGTTCCCGGAAATGTGTTTTCTCAAAACAGCGGCGGCTGTATCGAACTCATAAAAAAGGGTGCCATGGCGCTTAGCGACCCGGAAGAGGTTATGGAAGATCTCATGCATCTTTTTAATACGGATCTGTTAAAAGAGAGAGAAACGGTTTTTGAGAATGAAAAAGTGTCCCGTATAGGAAGGGATATCCTGCGGTTCCTGGAAACAGAGCCTGTCCACATAGACAGGATAGTCCAGGAAACCAAAACTGATATAAACGCAGTAATGCGCGAACTAACTTATCTCGAGATGATCGGCAGGGTCACCCAGGTAGGTGGAAAGAGGTATATAAAGAATCAATCATGAGTAGTAATCTTATAGTCGTGGAATCTCCTACAAAGGCGAAGATAATAAGCAGGTTTCTCGGTGACGATTACCGTGTCGTCTCCAGCATGGGGCATGTGATGGATCTTCCTGTGTACAGGCTCGGTGTGGATATCGAGAACGGCTTCAAGCCGGAATACATAGTCATAAAAGGCAAGGAAAAAATAATAAGGGAAATAAAGCAGCTTATAAAGGAGTCCCCCAAGATATATCTTGCGATGGACGAAGACCGCGAGGGCGAGGCCATAGGATGGCACCTGATGCAGGCTGTCGAAATGGATTTCAGGTCAGAGGCCGTGGACCGGATAGTGTTCCACGAAATAACCGAGGAAGCCATCCTGGAATCTCTCAAAACACCCAGGAAGATAGACCTGAGCCTGGTAGATGCGCAGCAGGCCCGTCGTCTGCTGGACAGGATTGTCGGGTATAAGATCTCTCCGCTGCTCTCGAAGAAGATAAGGAAGGGCCTCTCTGCGGGAAGGGTTCAGTCCGTGGGACTTGAGATGATAGTCAACAGGGAAAAAGAGCGGAAAAAGTTCAAGCCTAAGAAGTACTACAGTGTAGAGGGACAGATAGAGCACGAAGGTAAGGATATAGGCGTTGTGCTATGGGGAAAAGACGGCGTAAAGTTCAAGAAATTCCAGCTGGATAACCTTCAGCATGTCGAAGAAATAATAAGAACCTGCGTCGGCGAACCGATATCCGTTGCCGATATAAACAGGAAAGAAAAGAAAAACTCGCCGCTGCCGCCGTTCATCACTTCGACTCTTCAGCAGGATGCTTTTAACAGGCTCGGCTTCATTCCCGAGAAGACCATGAGAATAGCCCAGCAGTTATACGAAGGAGTGGAGCTCGCGGACGGATCTTCCACCGGACTGATTACATATATGAGGACGGATTCCGTTACTATAGCAAAATCCGCGGTCGAAAGTGCCAGAAAGTACATAGGACTAAAGTTAGGGGATAGATATGTTCCGGAAAAACCGAACACGTACCGTTCCGGAAAAAGTGCCCAGGAAGCTCATGAATGTATACGGCCCACGAGTTCCTTCAGGCTGCCCGAAGACGTGAAAAACACCCTGACTCCCAGTCAGTACAGGCTTTACCGCCTCATATGGGAGCGTTTCATCGCATCGCAGATGAAGCCTGCCTCGATAGATCATGTTCAGCTGGATCTCGTGTGCGGGGAATATAATTTCAGGGCTAACGGTCAGAAAATCATATTTGACGGATATATGAAAGTCTGGCAGACAAGCGTCAGCGAAAACGACATTCCCATGCTGGCAAAAGGAACGGCATTCAGCTGGAAAAAACTCGAACATAAAGAGCACGAGACAAAGCCGCCTGCAAGGTTTACCTCGGCCACGCTGATCAGCGAGCTGGAAAAAAACGGCATCGGCCGCCCGTCCACATACGCCACCATACTTAAAACCCTCGTAGGGAGGAAATATATCACGAGGGAGAGCGGGTCACTGGTGCCCCAGGAAATAGGGATTATCGTAGTGGAAGCCCTGGAGAAACATTTTTCAGGAGTGATAGACAGGGAATTCACGGCCAAAATGGAGAATCATCTCGATGAGATAGCGCAGGGAAGGATAAACTGGAAGACAATGCTCGAGGATTTCTACGAAAAGTTCAAGATACAATATCAGAGCGCGATGAAGAACATGAAGAAAATTAAGGATGAAGCGACCGGCAAGAAATGTCCTAAATGCGGCTCCCCGCTGGTTATCAGGTGGGGCAGGAACGGGAAATTCATGGCGTGTTCGGGGTATCCTAAATGCAAGCAGACGTATACTCTTGATAAAAACGACGACGTGGTTGCCAACAGGGAATCCGATTTGAAATGCCCTAAATGCGGCGCAAAGCTCATAATTAAAAAGGGAAGATACGGGAACTTCATGGCCTGTTCGGCGTACCCGGCCTGTAAAACGACTTTCGCGATAGACCAGGACGGCTATATAATTAATATCCCCCTGGGATATGAGAAGTGCCCTGAATGCGGCAAGGACACGGTAATCAGAATGGGCCCGAGGGGCCGCTTTCTGGCCTGCACGGGTTTCCCTAAATGCAGGTTTTCAAAAGGTCTGAAAGAGCTGGAAGCCAAAAATGGTTAAGGGCATCGACAGCGATATAGAAACATTTATTAATTACATTGAAAAGGAAAGAATAGGTTCATCAAATACCGTAAGAGCATACCGGCGGGATCTTAAGGATTTCTCGGAGTTCATAGGGGACGGGACAGGCAAGAGCCTGGCGGAAATAGACCATTTCGATATCAGGAATTATCTGAAAGCGCTGGAGAAGAGACTCTCCAGGACCAGTATGAACAGGAAACTCTCGGCCGTAAAAAGCTTTTTCTCGTTCCTGAAAAACAGAAAGATGGTCGGGACAGACCCCTCGGCAAAGGTATCTCTCGGTAAAAGCGCGGCCAAGTACCCGACGGTACTGAGTATGAAAGAGGTCGAAAGACTGCTCGATTTTAATTACGGCGAAGGCCGGCTGCAGCTGCGCAACCGCGCTCTGCTCGAGTTTATGTATTCTACGGGATGCAGGGTGGAGGAAGCTTCGTCTCTTAACAGGAAAGATATAGATCTTCTGGGAGGTACTGCCGTCGTTTTCGGGAAAGGAGGAAGAGAAAGAATGCTTCCTCTGGGTGACACCGCCGTGGGCAGAGTCCACGACTATTTCAAATTCAGGGATGATTGCGGATGGGCGTCCGCCGCCGCCGCAGTCTTCGTGAACGCTGCAGGAAGACGGCTATCGTCCAGGAGCATAAGAAGGATAGTGAAAAAATGCAGTCTCATGGCAGGGATTAACAAGGATATAGGGCCACATACTCTCCGGCACAGTTTTGCCACCCATATGCTGGAAGCCGGCTGCAACCTGCGTACTGTACAGGAACTTCTCGGGCACAAAAGGCTCCAGACTACGCAGATATACACTCATTTGTCCAGGAATAAACTCAGGGAGGTATACTTAAAATTCCACCCAAGAAGCAGATAACCAGCACCGATATAGATGTCCTTATAGAAGAAACCGGCTGTGACAAAGAGGAAGCCAGGGAGTACCTTGAAAGGGCGGCGGGCAATATAACCCTTGCGTTGAGAAACATATCGAGGGATATCAAGCCGCTGGGTGTCATTAAATGCAAGTTCAAGGCCGACGAAGTAAGCATTTACGGTCTCCTCCTTTTTATTTTTAACAGCAGGAACAAGAGGATAATACGATACGCGGCCGTTACCGGCTGTAACCCGGAAATATATGAATCCGACGTCGATAAACAATGGTTTGCTTTCGAAAAAGACCTGTATTCCAGGAGGCTTAAAGACGGCAGTCTCAGGGAAATAACGCAGAAGATAGAGGAAGCAATAGTCCTGAGGATACAGGAGGAAGCGGCGGATGATTTCTATAGCCTTTGGGAAGTATTGAACATCGACGGCATAAAGGATATATTCTCCGGCTGCATAATCGAGGTGATAAGATACGACACGGGCAGGGAATACGATATCTTTATAGAAATGAAAGGCCAGAAGATCAATTTAAGGCAGTTCAAGTACCTGACGGATGCGGAAAAAATTAACGATGAGTTCATGCTGCACCTGGGAAAAGAAGACACGGAGAATTTCCTGATAGACCTCGATATCGATCTGGTAAAGAACAAGGATGCGAACCCTTCAATAAGAGTCGAGAAAGTGGAAGCGGGGGATATGGTCGTGACCAGGATTATTGATGACAGAGATATCGGCGTCTATCTTGCGCATCTTCTGGGAGGGAGGAAAGAAGACGAACTGATATCCCTGCCGGCAACCGTCGAAGACGTTAAGGATACGGAGGACGGGGTAGAGATAATAGTAAGATACGGGCCCGGGATAATAGGCAGAGCCGTAGAGAACCCGAAGAAGAAGATAGGCATTATCAAGACTCCCATGGCCAGCCCGTTCAGATGGTGGTATATTATTATTGCATTTGTCATGGTAGTTTTGTATTATTTTCTAGTAATCAAATAAGCCATGAAGCTCGATATACTGAAAGACCCCAAAAAGATAGAATTAGCGGTTAAGATCACGGTTTCCGCGATCATAATCCTGCTGATAGTTTCTCTGGCAGGCATCTGGATCGTTAATATACTTATGAACGAGGTCCTGCACAACAGGAAAGAAGTCGTCGTCCCGGACATAGTAGGAATGACTATAAATGACGCATTGACTCTGCTTAGCGAAAAAGGCCTTTCCCTTGAAAAAGTAGCGGAAAAGTACGATGTAGACATACCGGCAGGCAGCATTATATCCCAGTCCCCGCCTCCCGGTCTTACGATCCGCGAGGGAAAAGCTATAGAGTCCGTCATATCATCCGGGGGAAAAGTCGTATTCGTGCCCGAGATAGAGCAGAAATCCCTGCGCCAGGCGGAGCTGCTCTTAAGGCAGGCCGGCCTTGCGATAGGCGAACAGACAAGGACGTACTCCAGCTCGGTTAAAAGGGATTATATCGTCTCGCAGGAACCGCCGGCCGGCGAGGTCGTCGAGAAAAACACGTATGTTAACATAGTCGTGAGCCGCGGCCCGGCCGAAGACGAGAAGATAAAGAAGATGCCCAACCTGCTCGGCAAGAATATACAGGACGTAGAGGTAATAATGAAAGAGTTCGGGCTGGACATAAACGATGTCAAGACGGCGATAATGGACGAGCTGAACGAGGGCACTGTCGTAGAACAGGACCCGAAGGAAGGGGCTATAATAGACAAGAATACCAGGGTAAACGTGTCTATATCGGTGATGACAAGGAGCATAAAGGAAGTCAGGGACGAGACGGTATACTACGAAGTCTCTCAGAGCGGGCGGGAGAAAGATATCAGGATAATCCTGGAAGACGATATAGGGGAACGGATCATATACGAAGCCAAGGTCGAGGGGGGGGCAAAGATAGAGGTTCCGGTAAAGGTCCTTGGCGCGGCTAAAGCAAAAATATATGTCGATGACGTGCTTATCAAGGAAAAAGAACTCGAATTCAACCTCGATGAAGCCGGGGAAAGCGCACCCGAGGAAGGAAAATGAAGCTCGGAGTTTCGATACTCAACATGGACTTCGGTAATCTGGAGGCTTCCATAAAAAAAATAGAAAAAACCCGTATAGACGATTTTCACATGGATATAATGGACGGGCACTTTGTGGACAATATTTCTTACGGCCCTGAGATGGTGAAAACAGTAAGAAGGATTACGGGAATCCCGCTGATAACGCATCTTATGATAGAGAACCCCGAGAAATTTGTCGGCAGGTTTTTCGAAGCGGGCTCGCAGGCGGTGCTCGTACACGTGGAAACGCTCAATGACGCTAACCGGAGTATACTGGAGATGGACAATATGGGCATATCCTTCAATCCCGACGTACCGCTGGAAGATGTCGCCCCGTATCTGGATAAGGTCAACAGGGTACTTGTCATGAGCGTCTACGCGGGTTTCGGCGGCCAGGATTTCATCGAAGAATCGCTGCAGAAGATAGCGGCACTGAAAGAGATAAGGAAGAGTAAAGGTCTTGACTTCGAGATATCCGTAGACGGCGGAATCAATGCCGAGAGCGCGTCCAGATGCCTGAAAGCCGGCGTTGACGAAATAGTTGTCGGATCGTATATAACCAGGGCGGATGATCCCGCCGAAAGAATAGATACGCTCCTGGGACTGTGCTGATGCTGTTCTTGACAAAATAACGCGATTTTTAATAAATAAATAACCATTCACTGAGGTTTTCCCGGGATATCATGATCGAAGTAAATAATTTAGTAAAAAAATACGATAATTTCACGGCGCTCAATTCAATCTCGTTCAAGGTGGGCAGCGGCAGCGTAGTCGGTTTCCTGGGACCTAACGGGGCCGGCAAGACAACTACGATGAGGATAATAAGCGGGTACATGCCGCCCGATGCCGGGCGGGTGAGCATAGACGGTCTCGACGTAGTAAAAGACCCGTTTGGGGTCAAGAAGGTGGTGGGATACATGCCCGAGGATAACCCCCTATATCACGATATGACCGGTCTCGATTACCTGGAGTTCTGCGCCCGCATGAGAGAGATGTCTTACACGGATATCAGAAAGCGGATCAGAGAAGTCGTGGATATATGTTCTCTCGAAGATGTTATAATAAAACCCATAGGGGCTCTCTCGAAGGGCTACCGGCAGAGGGTGGGGCTGGCCCAGGCAATTCTTCATGATCCGCCGATACTTATCCTGGATGAGCCCACAAGCGGTCTGGACCCGAACCAGATACGCGAGATAAGGACTCTTATAGGCGAACTGAAAAAAGAGAAAACGATTGTATTATCCACGCATATCATGCAGGAAGTCCAGGCGGTATGCGAAAGAGTCATCATAATCAACAGGGGTGAGATAGCCGCAGACGGTACGCACCAGGAGCTTGCGGGCGGTTCGGGCAAGACCGTGTACAGCGTTCAGCTTGACGGCCCTGCCGATGAAGTGAAGAACGAAATAGAAAAGCTGGATACGGCGGATTACGTCAGGAGAGAAGCAGACACGATTATCGTAGAGAACACGTCGGGACTGGATCCGAGAAAGGATATCTTTTCCGTAGCTGTAAGGAATAACTGGGCAGTGCTGGAGATGTCCAGAACAAAGGAAAGCCTCGAAGATATATTCAGAAAACTTACGGAACAGGGGGAGGATGCCGGAAAATGAAAAGGACGCTCCTGATCTTCGGCAAGGAGATAAAAAGATATTTCGCATCCCCGCTTGCCTATATAATAATAATCGTATTCCTGATAATATGCGGCTGGATGTTCGCTTCGACAATATTCCTGATAAACCAGATTACAATAGATAATTTTATAATGAATGTGCCGCTTCTGATGATGTTCTTCGCGCCAGCGGTAGCGATGCAGCTTTTGTCCGGAGAATTCAGCTCGGGCACTATGGAGATACTCGGGAGCCTGCCGGTAAAAGACACGGAGATAATCGCCGGCAAGTTCCTGGCCGTATTCACCCTGCTGTCCAGCGCAGTGATACTGACTCTCTTGTACCCCTTAAGCATATCAGGCCTCGGAAACGTCGACTGGGGACAGGTAACGGGTGCCTACCTGGGAATGATACTCATAGGAGGCATGTTCTTGACAACGGGTATGCTCGGGTCGTCGCTCTCGTCCAACCAGGTCGTGGCATTTATAATCGGGTTCGCCGTCTCGTTCGCTCTTTTCATAATGGGGAAGGTCATACAGGTCGTCCCGGCTTATATGAGGCCCGTAATCGAATTCCTGGGTATAGATTCTCACTGGGAGAACATGTCCCGGGGCGTAATCGATATGAGGGATATACTGTATTTCTTAAGCCTCGGTTTCTTTTTCCTCTACGTATCCTATATGGCTTTTTCCAGGAGGGTAAGGATGGAGTTCTACAATCTTTCCTCTGCAGGTCTTCTCGCGGGTATCCTCGTGCTGGTCAATATACTGGTTTCGGGGCTCGTTTACAGGGCGGACCTCACCGAGGGAAACATATATTCCATCTCCAGGGCATCAAAAAAGATAACAAGATCGCTTAAGGATCCGGTGATAATAAAAGTCTATTTCTCCAGGGACCTGCCGCAGCGCTATCAGGACGCCAGGAGATACCTGCGCGATCTTTTATATGAATACCGGGCCTATTCGGGCTCCAAGGTCCAGTTCACCTTCCTTGATCCTTCCGGAAACGAAGACCTGGGCCGTGAGGCCATGGTGAACGGCATACCCCCTCTCAAATTCACGGAAGCTGCGAAGGAGAAACTGGAAGTGAAACAGGGATACATGGGGCTGATAATAATGTACGCAGACAGGAAAGAAGTGATACCGGTTATCGAAAATATAGACGGGCTGGAGTATGACCTGACTTCCATGATTAAAAAAGTAACGTCTGCACAAACCAGGACGGTCGGGTATATAGGGGAATTCGACAACCCGGAAGAATTGGAAGCGGATATAAATTCCATATACAGGTACATAGAGGTAGACAGCGAGGAGAAGATCGACCGGGAAAACATCTACTCCGTCATCGTGAAAGCGGACAGCAGGTTCACTCCGGACGCCCTGAAGACGGTCAGAAAAGCCGCAGAAAAAGGGATACCCATAGGTATCTTCGCCGATATGTACAGTATAGACATGGAGAATTTCTCGGCGAAAGAGACAGATAATCCCGTAAACGGTTTTCTGAAGGAATACGGCGTGGAGGTCGGCAAAGGGCTTATCCTTGACACGTACTGCCAGAGGATAGCTGTCACTACGAGGAGCGGATATTTCATGGTCCAGAATATCATCGATTACCCTTATTTCCCTGTCATCAGCGATGTGGATAAGGATAATCCTATCGTAAAGGATATAAACGCCTTCTCCCTTCCGTACGCGTCGCCGATCAGGATAGAAGAAAAAGAAGATTCGAAATACAAGGTGAAAGTGCTGGCCCGCACGTCCGAAGGGTCATGGCTGGATACCTCTGCGGGTTTTATGACGCCTCTTAAGGAATACCGGCCGTCGCCGGATTCAGAGAAAGGCCCGTTCACTGTCATCTGCAGCATAGAGGACGCGGATTCCGACTGGAGGGCCATAGTAGTATCAAATTCGAGGTTTTCGGAGAAGGGGTTCTCTTCGGGGCCCGGCGTGAGCCAGAGCCTTTTCCTGAATATTATTGACTGGCTCACCCAGGATTCCGACCTGATAAGCATAAGGTCCAAAGGCGTCGGGCAAAGACCTATGAAGGAGATAAGTCCAGCCAGGAAAAACCTCATAAGGTATTCTGACATATTTTTCCTTCCTCTGGCCGTATTGGGAGCCGGCATATACAGGTGGAGGACTGCGGACCTCAGGAACAGGGATAAGAAGAACAGGATCCTGGGCTGATCGCGGAGGGCGGCTTGAATAAGAAAACCACGGCGATTCTTTTTGCTGTTTTTATCATCCTGGCGGCTGTACTCTTCCTGAAGAATAACTTCGGCCGCCTGTCAGGCGCGGGGAAACCTTTTTCAGGATTCGACATATCGGCCGTCACTGTAGCAAAAGAAGGCAGGACAATCACAGATTTATTCAGTAAAGACGGGAAATGGTATGTGTCGAGCGATATATGGCCGGGAGAAAAAGATACCATTGAAAAAGCCGTCGGAGCCGTTAAAGGGCTCATACTGGAAGGCGTTATATCCTCGAGGCAGGAAACATACGATAATCTCCGGGTCTCATCGGCGACAGCTGTGATAGTCCGTATCAATCCGGGCAAAAAGGAGACGGGGACCATATATATAGGAAAGAGGAGTCCCGATTACGTAAAGAGCTATGTGCGCATCGGCAGCGATCCCAGGGTGTACCTGGCGCAGGGGGTATACAGCGGGCTTTTTGACAGGGATGAATCTTACTGGAAAGATAAGGATATTTTCGGCGCCGCCCTCGGTTCGGTAGAATCTATTGTCATAAAAAGCGGAGAGGACGCCTTCGATATAGTAGATATGTCGACGGGCCCGGCATCCGTTCTGCTGGAAAAACTCGGCAGGCTGAAAGCAACAGGGTTTTCCCAGGAGCCGTCCGGGACCGGCGGGCAGCCGGCTGAGCTGATGGATATCGAAATAACCCGCAAGGAAGGCGCCAAAGATAGCTTTAAAGTGATAGAGAAGGAAGGAAAACCTTACGTGAAAAAAGAGGGGACCCCGGCTTTATACGGGGTTAATCCGTCCTTACTCAAAGACATCAGGGAATACCTGCAGGCCAGGGAAAACGGGTTTTACCGATGACAGTGGCTCGCAATCCCAGGGCAGGCTATCAGTATATTATCCTTAGGGAAATCGAAGCGGGAATGAGCCTTACAGGAGTGGAAGTGAAGTCCCTGAGGAGCCACGGAGCCGATATCAAGCACAGCTACGCAAAGATAGAAAACGGCGAGGTGTTTCTGATCAACGCGCATATAGCTCTGTACGAAAAGAGCTCGAACGTCGAATACGATCCCAAGCGCGTCAGGAAACTGCTGCTCAGCCGGAAAGAGATAAGGAGCATACAGAAGGAAATCGAGGTAAAAGGTGTCACCCTTGTGCCGCTGAAGATATATTTCAAGAACGGCTGGGCCAAGGTGTCCCTCGCCGTAGCCAGGGGTAAATCCAGGCAGGATAAAAGGGAGGCGATAAGAAAAAAGGACGCGGCCAGGGAGATAAGCAGGGAACTGAAGAAACACGCCAGGTGACCGTGCGGAGACAAACACAGTTGACAAACTCCTGTATAATCTTATAATAATACTAAGCCTGCCGAAAAGTACGGAAATCCACCGCAGGAAATAATTTAAAATATTTTGGTTTTTGATAAAAAACAGCTTTATCATATTTTCAGGGGTTTCTTATAATTATTGAAAAGGAGATTTTAGTTTTACTGTATACTTCAGTTCTCTCGGGTTTTCCCGGCATTCCAAAATAGACAAACTGGCGATTTTACATCAATGGAAAATGAGAAGATTATTCTAATAGACGGTAATTCATACCTGCATCGTGCGTATCATGCACTGCCCGAGCTGACCGATGCCGAAGGCAATATGATAAATGCGGTATACGGTTTTACGAAGATGCTGAAAAAAGTCATAGACAGGGAGGCGCCTTCGCATATTTTTGTGGCTTTTGACAACAAGAAGCCGACTTTCAGGCATAAGGATTACTGCGAATACAAGGCTAACAGGAAGAAGACGGATACGGAGCTGATCCAGCAGATACCGAGGCTCTTCCGGGTTCTGGATGCCCTGAATGTCAAATATATGGATTACGAGGGTTTCGAGGCCGACGATATCATCGCGACACTGACAAAGCTGGCCAGGGACAGGAACATGCAGGTAACGATAGTCACGGCAGACAAGGATGCGCTTCAGCTTGTCGGGGACGGAGTAAGCGTGTCTGACGGGATGAAAGGCCTGGTTCTTGACCCGGGCAAGGTCCGGGAGAAGCTGGGGGTCGACCCGTCACAGGTGGTGGAGTATCTTGCCCTTATAGGCGACAAGGTCGACAACCTTCCCGGTGTAAGGGGGATCGGCCCTGTGACAGCCAGGGAACTCCTGGGAAAATACGGTAATCTTGAAGGTATATATAACAACATAGGGCAGATCAAGGAAAGTATCAGGAATAAGCTCGTGGAACATGAAAAAGAAGCATATATGACCAGGAGGCTCGTAAGACTGGTGGAGAACATCGACCTGCCCATATCCATCGAAGAGGGTTCGTGGAAGGGCCCGGACCCTGACAGGCTGCGGAAGGAATTCGAATCGCTCAATGCGAAGAACCTCATGTCGGACTGGATCGAGGCCGACAAGCTGAGGGGGAAAGTCAAAAGTGTCATAATATTTTCCCCGGACGATATGGCGGGATTCGTGAAAAACTGCGCCGGGAAAACACAGATAGTCCTGGGCCTGGTCTCGGATGCGCCGTCCCCGTCTTTGCTACCGGGCGATCTGGTGGGTATCTGCCTTAGTTATAACGGTTCGGACACGGCATACGCACCTCTGGGACACAGTTACCTGGGAGTGCCCAGGCAGCCGGCATGGGACGGCATAAAAGAAGTCCTGGCAGGACTGCTGGCGGACAGCCGGGTACAGCTCGTCAGTTACGATCTTAAGAATACGCTCAAGTTTCTTAAAGCTAATGATATGCCCCGGGGTGAAAAAGCATTTGACATAATCACGGCAAGCTACCTGCTGGACCCGTCGGGAGGCCATAAAAGCCTGGATAAGATAGCGTCCGCCTACCTGAGCTGGGTGCCCGGGGAAATACCGGAGAATCCCCGGGACGCAAGTATAGAGGATATGGCCGGGATTGTCTCCGGCCGGGTAGCCGCCTTATTCGAGCTGAAAGAGATCCTTTCAGGCGAGCTTAAAAGGCAGTCGATGGAAAAGCTGTATCATGACGTCGAGCTCAAGACAGTCCGCATACTCTCGGAGATGGAGCTTGCTGGGATAAAAATAGACAGGGAGTTCATGAAGAATACGGAGGCGGAATTTAAAGAAGAGCTGGCGCTGCTTGAAAAAGAAATAAAAGACACGGCCGGACAGGAATTCAATATAAATTCTCCCAGGGAGCTCTCGGTGATACTCTTCGAGAAGATCGGACTCAAACCGGTGAAGAAGACTAAAACAGGCTACTCTACCGCAGAGGAAGTGCTGGAGATACTCTCGGATGAGCATCCGCTTCCAGCGAAGATAATAGAATACAGGAAACTTCAGAAGCTGTTATCTACATATGTCGAGCCACTGCCGTCCATGGCAGATGCAAGGACAGACAGGGTGCATACTACTTTTAATATCTTCGGTACGGCCACAGGGAGACTTTCGTCCAGCGAGCCCAACCTGCAGAACATCCCCGTCAGGACTTCGCAGGGCTGCAGGATAAGGAAGGCATTCATCGCGGGAGCCGGAAAGGTATTCCTGAGCGCGGATTATTCTCAGATAGACCTTCGCGTACTCGCTCACATATCCGGTGACGAAAACCTCATAGACAGTTTCCGTAAGGGAGAAGACATCCACGCACAGACAGCTTCAAGGATATTCGAAGTGCCTGAAGCCGAGGTCAGCGAGGAGCTGAGAAAGAAAGCCAAGGCGATAAATTTCGGAATAGTATACGGGATGTCATCCTGGGGGCTTTCGAAAAGGGCCGATATGGACGAGGCGGAATCGAAGGATTTCATACGGAGGTATTTCGAACAGTATCCCGGGATAGAAAAATATATGAACGAGACGGTCGAAAAAGCGAGAAAAGACCTGTATGTCACTACCATATTGAACAGGAGGAGATATCTTCCCGAGATAAACTCCTCGAATTTTATGCGGCGCAAGCTGTTCGAGAGGATCGCAGTGAATACTCCGGTTCAGGGCAGCTCCGCCGATATAATAAAGCTCGCCATGGTGGATCTGAACGAAGAGTTCTGTTTCAACGATAATGACGTGCAACTGCTGCTGCAGATACACGATGAACTGCTTTTCGAGATCGGCGAAGACAGTGCTGAAACCGCGAAAAGCGTCATAAAAAAGACAATGGAAGGAGCATACGGCCTTTCTGTTCCGCTCACGGTAGATATAAAGACGGGGCGGAACTGGATGGATCTCGGGGCATGCTGAAAATAGGAATAACGGGGAGCATGGGGTCGGGCAAGTCTACCGTGGCGGGTCTGCTGATGAAGCAGGGGATACCGGTGATACTCGTAGACGAACTGGTAAGAAGTTACCAGTCGCCCGGCAATATCGCCTGGGCGCAGATAAGGGGAAGATGGGGCGATAAGTATATGGCCGATTCGGGCGAACTGGACAGGAGGAAACTGGCAGCCGACATGCTGGCTGACCGGAATCTGAGGGCTGAGCTCGAAGGCATCATTCATCCTCTGGCGAGACAGGAGGTATTGAAGATTTTCAATATATGGGCCGGGGAAGGGGTAAAGGTAGGCGCGGCGGACGTGCCTCTTTTATTCGAAGCCGGATGGAAAGATATATTTGACAGGATAATAGTCACTCATGCGCCTGAAGACGTTCTGGTGCGCAGGATAACGGAAAAAAGAGGTATAACGGAAGAGGAAGCAAAAAAGTGGCTCTCGATACAGAGCCCGCAGGAAGATAAAATAAAGGAGGCAGATGCAGTAATAGAAACACAAGAAGAAGAGAAAGAGATAGAAAAGAATATTAAAAATACCATAAAGGAATTCAAAAGGAGGAAATAGTATATGGTAGATATTAACGAACTCGAGACGAAGACTGTAAAGGAACTTAAGGAGGAAGCGAAAAGATTCGATATCCCCAATACCAATAACATGAAGAAAAAGGAACTGGTAATGGAGATAATGAAGGGAAGGCAGAAGAACAACAACGACGGAAAGATATATAAAGAGGGGGTGCTGGAAATACTTCCTGACGGATTCGGTTTCCTGCGCTGCAATAAGAACAACTATGTGAGCGGCCCCGATGATATTTATATATCGCCGTCGCAGATAAAGAAGTTCCTTCTGAGAAAAGGCGATACGGTATACGGCGAGGTCCGCCCTCCGAAAGACGGCGAGAGTTATCACGCGCTTCTGAAGGTCGAAGCGGTGAACGGCGACGATCCGGCTACGATAAGGGAGCGGACGAAGTTCGACGAACTCACTCCCCTGTATCCCATGGAAAGGATAAACCTGGAAACCACAAGGGATGTGATAGAAACGAGGATAATGAACCTTCTGACGCCTATAGGAAAGGGACAGAGAGGACTTATCGTGTCTCCGCCGAGGGCCGGGAAGACTATAATCCTACAGAAGATAGCAAATGCCATAACAAACAATCATCCCGAGGTGAAGCTGATAGTGCTCCTCGTGGGCGAAAGGCCCGAGGAAGTGACCGATATGGAAAGGTCCGTTCACGGCGAGGTCATAAGCTCAACGTTCGACGAATCCGCCAACCGGCATATCAAAGTCAGCGAGATGGTGATAGAAAAAGCCAAAAGGATGGTCGAACATAAGCAGGACGTGGTGATACTGCTGGATTCCATCACCCGGCTTGCGCGCGCGTATAATACCATAGCGCCGTCATCCGGGCGCGTGCTTACAGGCGGAGTGGATTCGCAGGCCCTTCAGCGCCCCAAAAGGTTCTTCGGGGCCGCCAGGAACATAGAAGAAGGCGGGAGCCTCACGATACTCGCGACAGCGCTGATCGAGACAGGCAGTAAGATGGACGATGTTATCTTCGAAGAGTTCAAGGGAACGGGCAACATGGAAGTAAACCTCGACAGGAGGCTCGTTAACAAGAGAGTCTTCCCCGCGATAGACATATTCAGGTCGGGGACCAGGAAGGAAGAACTCCTAGCTCCCGAAGAAGAGATCAATAAAGTCTGGATACTGAGGAAGGTACTGAATCCTCTCGGAGTCGTGGAAGCCATGGAACTCGTCGTACAGAAGATGAGGTCCACGGAATCCAACGAGGAATTCCTCAAGCTGATGGAAGTGGAGAGTCTGGATATACCTAAGTGACAGGATAGACTATAGATGAAATACCTGCGCCGAATAGCGGTCCCGGTGTTCGCGGCCGGATTATTCCTTGCCGCCTACGGATATTACTGGAACAGGTACGTCGTGGAGCTGGACGTGGTCTACACTTCCGACGGTCACGGGCATGTCTTTCCTTCCATGATGTATAAGGACGGGAAGAAGACCGCGATAGGCGGCATGTCGGCCCTGGGGAATTTCCTGGGCAGGCTGAAGCGCGATTACCTGCTGGCGGATTCCGGAGACATATTCCAGGGCACGCCCGAAGGCATCCTGACAGAGGGCAGGATAGTGGTAGAACTGATGGACCTGCTGGGTTATGATGTGATGGCTGTCGGCAATCATGATTTCGATATGGGCAGGGAGACTCTGGAAGAACTGTCCGGTCTTGCCGGCTTTCCCATGCTCGGGGCGAATATCATCGATGCCGGCACGGGGCTTAACCCCGGGTATATAAAGGATGCCTTTATCACCGAACTCAACGGTGTAAAGGTGGGTTTTACCGGTATACTCACGCAGGATATGAAATTCATCACCATGGGGGAAAATATCGAGGGCCTTGAGTTCGCCGACCCGCTTGAGACCGCAAACGAGAGTGCCGCGAGGCTCAGGAAGAAAGGGGCGGAAATAATCATCCTGTTATCGCATCAGGGAGCCGAGAAAGACATGCAGCTGGCAGAAGGCCTTGAGGGAGTCGATATAGTACTCGGCGGACATACGCATCTGAAGTTCGACGAACCGAAGAAAGTAAGAAGAGTGCTCATCTGCGAACCGGGGTGTCATTTCCAGTATGCAGGTCACCTGAAGATATACTACAGCATTATCGAAAGGAAAATAATGTCGTATTCGAACAGGGTCGTCCCGCTCCTGGCTTCCAGGTATCCCGGTAAAAAAGAAATAGACGAATTCATAAGCGAGTCGTTCGGCGAGCTTACCGCAAGGATGAACGAGGTGATAGGCGCATCAGATGTGCTTATGCTTCACAGGACCTACGGCGAAGATTCCAAGAACGGCGAACTTGCCCTGGGTAACTGGCAGACTGATATGATGAGGGAGCTGACCGGTTGCGATTTTGCTTTTCAGAATTCCGGGGGCATAAGGGCGGCGATACCGGACGGCGATATTAGGGTAAGGGATGTCTGGGAGCTGTCTCCTTTCGGGAATACGCTTGTGAAGATGGTGCTCAAGGGTTCCCAGGTCCGCCGTCTTCTGGAGCAGAGCGCATCTGCAAAACAATCCAGGCTGCAGGTCTCCGGTCTGAAGATGATATACAACAGCTCTCTCCCTGAAGGCAGAAGAGTCCTGAACATCATAATAAAAGACGAAGAAGCGGGCCTTTCGGAGATAGAGGACGAGAAGGAATACACGGTCGTGACAAACTCCTTCCTGGCGGAAGGGGGAGACGGCTACAGCGTTTTCTCGGAAGGCACGGAGATCGAGGATACAGGGCTGATACTCAGGGACGAGGAAATAAAATATATTAAGGGCAATTCCCCGATACACGCCAGGATCGAGGGAAGAATGATAAACGTGAGTCTTGATGAAGACTGGTAAAAAACAGAGGTTTAAAATGAGTTCGACTGTAAAATTCTTGTTCATATCCGTTTTTCTCCTTGGGGGATGCACTGCCGGTAAAAACGACGGATCCGCCGGGAAGCTGAAGGTAGGGCTGGTCTTCGATATAGGCGGCCGCGGAGATAAATCCTTTAATGATTCCGCGTACAGGGGGCTCGAAAAGGCCAAGGCGGACTTCGATATATACACGGAATATGTGGAGCCCGGATCCGGCGCGGACAGGGAATCGGCGTTGAGGATGTTCGCATCCAGGGGATTCGACCTCGTGTTCGGCATAGGAATACTTTTCACGGACGATATAACCAGGATAGCCAATGATTTTCCCGATGTCGATTTCGTGTGTATCGACTATAATATATCCGAAGGCTTGAACGTCCCGGATAATCTCGCCGCTATAAATTACAGTGAACAGGAAGGCTCTTTCCTCGTGGGCTCTATAGCGGGTCTGATGACAAAAACCGGCACGGTAGGGTTCATCGGAGGGATGGATATACCGTTAATACACAAGTTCGAAACGGGTTTCGTGCAGGGAGTGAAAGAAGTAAATCCCGGCTGCAGGGTGCTCGTGGCCTATGCCGGCGTGACGGGCGAGGCGTTCAAAAACCCGGCTAAGGGAAAAGAACTGGCCCTGTCTCAGTACCATAGCGGCGCCGATATAATATACCATGCTTCGGGATCTACGGGGCTGGGTGTATTCGAGGCGGCCCGGGAAAAGGATATGCTCGCCATAGGAGTGGATTCGGACCAGTATCATGAGGCTCCCGGCAATATCCTGACATCGATGATAAAGAGAGTGGATGTCTCCGTCTACCATATAATAAGGAATAAGATGACGGGGCAGTTCGAGGGAGGGATAAAACAGCTGGGTCTGAAGGATAACGGGGTCGGATACATATACGACGAAAACAACAGGTTCCTGATATCGCCGGATATCATATCGAGGGTCGAAGAACTGAAACGGAAAATAATTGACGGAGAAATAGAGATCCAGCTGGAAGAAAAATAGAATTTAAAAGATGGCTTTCCTCGCGGTAGAACTTCGCAATATCACAAAAACATTTCCGGGGGTAATCGCAAATAACAATATAAATCTGGGTGTAAAGGACGGCGAGATACATGCCATAGTCGGCGAAAACGGAGCCGGCAAGAGCACCCTCATGAACATCCTCTACGGTCTCGAGCACCAGGACAAGGGGAATATAGTCATACGGGGAAAGAAGGTCAGGATGGAAAATCCCCACGTAGCCATTTCTCACGGGATAGGCATGGTCCACCAGCATTTCATGCTGGTGCGCCGTTTCACCGTTGCCGAGAATATAGTGCTCGGCAGGGAGCCCCGCCGCGGGCCTTTCACGGATATCCGGAAAGGCCTGGAAAAAATCAGAGAGATCTCGGACAGGTACGGTTTCGGTATCCCGGCTGGCGAAATAACAGGAAACCTCCCTGTGGGGATGCTGCAGAGGGCTGAAATAGTGAAAGTCCTTTACCGGGGCGCGAAAATCCTCATCCTGGACGAACCCACAGCGGTGCTGACTCCCCAGGAAGTAAAAGAGCTTTTCCTTATTCTCAGGAACCTGAAGGAACAGGGCCATACGGTCATATTCATAACTCATAAACTGAAAGAGGTGATGGAGATAGCGGACAGGGTGACCGTGATGCGCAAGGGTGCGGTGGCAGGTGTCAGGCAGACAGGCGAGACCGACGAGTCGGAGCTGTCGCGCATGATGATAGGGCGTACCGTTTATCTTGAAACAGGCAGGAAAAAGGCCGAGAAGAAGGAGACCCTTCTCGAACTCAGGGGCGTCAGCCTGGAAGATGAAAAAGGGGTGAAGGCGCTGGATAACGTATCTCTCGAACTCAGTTCCGGGGAGATCCTCGGCATCGCAGGGGTGGAAGGCAACGGGCAGAACGACCTGCTGGAAGCCGTATGGGGGCTTAAGAAAACCAGTTCGGGGAAGATATATCTCATGGGCAGGGATATCACGCGGTTGGAGCCCGCCCGGGCACGGAGGGAAGGGATGTCATATATCCCGGCTGACAGGCAAAGGCACGGTCTTGTTCTGGAATATTCCGTGGCGTTCAATATGGCGCTGGGCCGGCAGGCTGACAGGAGTTTTTCGCACGGTATCTGGAAGATGAATTTTACCGGGATGCGCGAAAAAAGCCGGCAGATGATAAGCGAGTATAATATCGTCCCGGGCAACCCGGGCGCGCCGGCCTACAGTCTTTCCGGGGGGAACCAGCAGAAGATAGTCGTAGCCAGGGAGATAGACCGTAACCCGTCGGTGCTCCTCGCCGCGCATCCGACCAGGGGAGTCGACATAGGAGTGGTGGAGATAATATATAAAAAACTTCTCGAAGAGAGAGCCAAAGGCAAAGGGATCATCCTGGTATCTTCCGAGCTGAGCGAGATACTGGCTCTTTCGGACAGGATCCTTGTCATGTTTTCCGGGAGGATAACGGGAGAGACCTCTCCAGATAAGACCTGTGAAGAGGAACTGGGCATGATGATGACCGGCAGCATTAGCATGCAGGAGAGGCAGTGAAAAGAAAGACCCTGATGATCAACCTGGCGGTGCCGCTCATGGCTGTTTTATTCTCTCTGGCGGTGGGAGCGCTATTCATCCTCATCACAGGGAAGAATCCTTTCTTCGTATATTCCATTCTATTCTCCGGCATTTTCGGGAATCTTTACGGCATAGGACAGCTGTTTTTTTATGCGACCCCCCTGATATTTACGGGACTTGCGGTCGCATTCGCCTTCAAGGCGGGTCTGTTCAATATCGGGTGCGAAGGACAGCTTTACATGGGATCGCTCCTGTGCGCCTGGACAGGCTGTGTTTTTTCAGGGCTGCCCGGGCTGCTGTTGATTCCCGTGTGCCTTGCCGCCGCCGCGGCCGGCGGTGCGGCCTGGGGATTCATCCCTGGTATGCTGAAAGCAAAGACCGGAGCCCACGAAGTTATAACCACCATCATGCTGAATTTCATTGCTCTCGCTTTCACTAACTATATAGTCACGAGCCATTTCTTCGTTCCCGGAACAGTGAGGACGCCGCAGATAGCAGCTGCGGCGCGGCTCCCGGCCATCGCCGGCATACTTCCGGGTTTTAAGGGTTCTTCGCTCAATTTCAGTTTTTTTATAGCGTTAGCAGCGGCGCTGGCTGTATGGTATATATTGTATTTAAGCAGGTTTGGTTACGAGTTGAGAGCAATGGGTTACAACCCTGCTGCGGGAGAGTACGCGGGGGTTGACAGTTCGAAGATGATGATCGTGACGCTGGCCGTCTCGGGCGGCATATCGGGGCTGGTCGGTTCCAATTATGTCATGGGTTACAAGTATTATTTCGAACAGGGCTTTTCGGGAGGCGTGGGATTCATGGGGATAGCAGTAGCTCTGCTCGGGAAAAACCATCCGTTCGGCATCATAGCCGCAAGCCTTCTGTTCGGAGGGCTTTCTTTCGGAAGCCTTCTTGTTAACTCTGTGGTGCCCAAGGAGATCCTTGATATACTCCAGGCTGTTGTCATACTGAGCGTGGTCGTGGGAAACACCGTCTTTTCCAGGATACTCCTGAGGAATTCAGCGACCGGAGACGATAAGCCGGATACGCAGAGAGCCGACGCCATAATAGGGGAACAGGTTTCCCGGGAAGGGCTCAGGAGGAAATAGTGACGGATTTCGTCCTGAATATTTTACTGCAGACTGTCAGGATATCCGTCCCTTACATACTGGCGGCCGTGGGCGGCGTCTTTTCGGAGAGTTCGGGGGTTATAAATATAGGGCTGGAAGGGATAATGCTGAACGGCGCTTTCTGTTCGGTAGTGGGAACATATTACCTGGGGAATCCGTGGCTCGGTCTTATCGCGGGAGTGACCGGCGGGATAATCACTTCCGTCATCCACGCCGTAAGCTGCATAAGGTACAAGGTGAATCATATAGTAAGCGGAGTAGCGATCAATATCTTCGCTGTAGGCATAACAAAATTCTTCCTTATTCTTGTTTTCGGAAGTTCATCGAATTCCGCGAGGATAATACCGTTGAAGCTTATTACTTTTCCTGTGATCGGCGGCATAAGCCCGGTGATAGTCATAACTGTTTTCATCGTGGTCCTGGCGCATGTAATCCTCTTCAAGACTCCTTTCGGACTGCGTCTCAGGGCGTGCGGGGAAAATCCGGCGGCGGCGGACAGTCTCGGAATAAACGTATGGCTGATGAGATACTCCGGGGTCGCGATAAGCGGAGCATTGGCGGGCCTGGCAGGCGCATGGCTCGCAATGCAGCAGTCGCAGTTCACATCCAATATGTCCAGCGGCAGGGGTTTTATCGCGCTGGCAGCCATGATATTCGGCAAGTGGACACCTCTGGGAGCGACCGGGGCGGCGCTGATATTCGGCCTTGCGGAGAGCATACAGATACATGTCCAGACTATGGGAGTAAACATACCCAGCCAGTTCATCCAGTCCATACCATACCTGCTGACTATAATAGTGCTTTCCGGGCTTATAGGGAGATCCGAACCGCCGGCAGCCGTGGGTAAGCCCTACCCGGAGGAGCTCAGCCTGTGACCGGCCGGATCTTCTGTTCCGTATTAATACTGGCAATTGTTTCAGGAATATTATTCCTGCTGAAGAATTATTTCAGGCTGAGGAACAGGACCGGATTTCTCCGTCAGGCTGTCCATGACCTGAAACTGCTGCAGAAGCTCTCTAGCGACATGTCCTCGCATCTCGAGATGAACGAGCTGCTTCCCGCAATCATGGGAGCGTTCGTGAAAGCTGGCAAAGTAAAAAAAGGTTCTATAATGCTTTATGACAGGAAGGAAGGCATCCTGCGGATAAGGGAATCCCTGGGGCTAAGCCCGAGGGCCGTAGAGAATGTGAAGTTGAAGATAGGAGAAGGTATCGCGGGCAGAGTGGCGTATACCAGAAAACCAGTTCTGGTAAACGACACGACGGAAAAC
Source organism: Elusimicrobiota bacterium (assembly GCA_016934855.1). Classification (GTDB taxonomy): domain Bacteria; phylum CG03; class SLGR01; order SLGR01; family JAFGSA01; genus JAFGSA01. Next base: position 22,513 of record JAFGSA010000052.1, on the reverse strand, counting down.
AGGTTCTACAAGGAGATATTCCCGGATGATGCCTTGCCGAAGGAGACCATTCTTTCTCTTCCCCTGATATTCAAGGGTGAGCTCCTGGGAGTCGTCAACCTGGATTCCAAGATCACCGGGGAACAGTTTATAAGGAACGATGAGCGGCTTATGTCCATAATAGCGTCCCATGCAGCTGTCTCCATAAACAATGCAAGGATGTACGAACTGGCTATTACAGACGGCCTGACAGGTTTGTACATAAAGAGATATTTCCTCCGGCACATGCACAAGGAATTCGAGAAGGCAAAAAGGTACGGGCGTGCTCTGTCGCTTGTTTTTATCGACATAGACAATTTTAAGGATTTCAACGATACCAACAGGCACCAGGTAGGCGACCAGGCGCTCATACACATATCTAAGCTGATACTCCAGAGCACCAGGGCGGCCGACCTGTGCGCCAGGTACGGCGGCGACGAATTCGTGGTCATGATGCCGGAGACGGCCGGCAGGAAAGCGTCCGTACTGGCGGAAAGGCTCAGGAAGAACATCGAAGAAACGGTTTTTACGCATAACCGGTGCGATTACGGCATGACGGTCACAATAGGAGTCGCCGAATATTCCGATAATATGGAAACTTTCGATGATCTGATCAATATGGCAGACAGCCGGCTGTATATGGCCAAAGAACAGGGGCGCAACAGGGTCATGGGTTTCAACTGACATATCTTATAAATTATAAAATATTTAATATTTTTGCTTGACTGTATAATAAAATAATAGTATATTTTCTAAATGGGAATTTACAAATATGTTGACATAATGTCAGCAATAAGGAGCGGAAAAAGGAGGGTATCCCTGACGAAGGGGACGCTTGTCACTCCTATGGCCAGGGAAGCGGCGGATACCCATGGTATCGAGATAACGGAGGAACTGATGAGAAGACCATTGATGGCTGGAAACTGGAAGATGAATAAGACCGGCAGCGAGACCGTTGCATTCATAAAGGCATTTAAAGACAAGGTCGCCGGTGTAACCGACGTAGATATAATGGTTGCGCCTCCCTATACCGCGCTGAACCTGGCAGGCGAACTTCTGAAGGGGACCAACATCGCCCTGGGCGCGCAGAACATGTATCCGGAAAAGAACGGCGCTTACACGGGGGAGATATCTCCGCCGATGCTCAGGGAATGCGGATGCGAGTGGGTCATAATAGGGCATTCCGAGAGAAGGCAGTATTTCGGGTGCACGGACGGGACAGTCAATAAAAAGCTGAAGTTCGCCGTGAAAGAAGGATTGAAGCCCATAGTATGCATAGGCGAGTCGCTCCAGGAAAGGGAGAAGGGAAAGACGTTCGAAGTTCTTAAGAAACAGCTCTCCGGCGGGCTGGCCGACCTAAGTGAAGATGAAAAGGAAGCGCTGACCATAGCATATGAACCCGTTTGGGCGATAGGTACCGGAAAGACGGCGACTCCCGCACAGGCCGAAGAAGCGCACAAGTTTATAAGGAATACCCTCTCGGAGATGTTCACGGAAGAACTCGCCCAGAATATCAGGATCCTATACGGAGGGAGCATAAAACCGGATAACATCTCGGACATAATGAAGCAGGAGAACGTAGACGGAGGTCTGGTCGGCGGGGCCAGTCTTGAGGCCGGTTCATTTGCAAGCATAGTAAAATTCAGGGGTTGACCGGGGAGAATAATGAGGCAGCAGGCGGCTTATAGATTATTTCTCCCTTTACATATAACGCGTTACGTATTAAGCGGCTGATATGGACATATCTAAGATCGCAGGAGAAGTTGTTAAGAGACTCGGGAGGATGGATAAACCTGTCATCTGCAATATCTCCAACAGGCACGTGCATCTGACCCGGGAAGCCATAGAGGCGCTTTTCGGGAGCGGATACGAATTGCGCAAACTGAGGGACCTGGTGCAGCCCGGCGAATACGCTGCGCGGGAGACGATAGATATACTCGGACCCAGGGGCACGCTCAAGAACGTAAGGGTACTCGGCCCCGCGAGAAAGATAACCCAGGCCGAGATATCCAGGACCGACAGCTACAGGATCGGGATAGAAGTCCCGGTCAGGGAATCCGGGGATATAAAGAGCTCCGGCGGGGCCAGGTTTATCGGGCCTAAGGGATCCCTGCAGATAAAAGAGGGAGTGATCGTAGCCAGAAGGCATATTCATATGACCCCCGCGGACGCCGAAGAATTCAATCTCGCAGACAAGCAGGAGGTCCGCATCCGGACAGCCGGATCCAGGTCGGTCGTATTCGAAAACGTGCTGGTGCGTGTGAGCGATAAATACAGGCTCGAGTGTCATATAGATACGGACGAGGCCAATTCGTGTGATCTGAAAAACGGCGATAAGGTTTTTATATGTTAAAGCGTTATGGATATTGACAGGGACATGACAGCCCTCGGCATGATCGAGACCATGGGACTGACTGCCATGGTGGAAGCGGCCGATGTCATGTTGAAAACGGCGAAGGTCCAGATAGCCGGTTACAGGAAAACCGGAGACGGGATAGTGACGGTGCTGGTCAGGGGTTCCGTGGCGGACTGCCAGGCGGCCGTAGATGCGGCCTGCAGCGCGGCTAACCGGGTGGGGAAAGTGATGAGCGCCCATGTCATCCCATATCCTTTCCGGGATCTGGAGGAACTGCTTCCCATAAGACCTGTAAAATGAGCGTCAGTCTTAAAGGAGAACAAGCATGGAATTCGGAATAATAACAGGAAACGTGGTCTGCACCGTAAAGGATGAAAAAATCCAGGGGAGGAAACTTCTCCTGGTACAGCCCGTAGACGATAATCTCAAGCCTACTTCGGCACCGCAGGTGGGGATCGATTCAGTGGGAGCCGGAGAGGGGGAGGTAGTCCTGTTCGTCAAGGGGTCATCCGCCAGGATGACGGATGCCACCGAGAACAGGCCGGTAGACTGCACGGTAATGGGAATAGTGGATTACATAGAGAAAGAAGGGAAGGTTATCTTCAGAAAAACCAAGTAGCCGCCGATCCACGGCGAATACCGGAAGCGGACCCGTATCAAGCTTTGAGAGGTATGAGAATGAATGTAGACGAGAAGCAGATATCAGACGTGGTAAGAGAGATAATATCAAGGATGGAGAAGGAGAAGGGCGTATCATACGGCCCTGCCGCCTCCTCGGGTGACGGGGTACTTTTCCAGACGATGGAAGAGGCGATCCTGGCCGCGAAGGAAGCGCAGAGAAAGCTCAGGGATACGGATCTTGAGACCAGGAAGAGACTGATTGATGCGATGCGCCGTGTTTCCCTTAAAGAAGCTCAGACGCTTGCGAAGATGGCAAGCAGGGAGACCGGGATGGGCCGGTGGGAAGACAAAGTGCTGAAGAACACCCTGGCCGCGGAAAAAACGCCGGGTGTCGAAGATCTGCGTCCCGAAGCTTTCACCGGGGACAACGGGCTGACTCTCGTGGAAAGGGCGCCTTACGGGATCATAGGAGCCGTTACTCCCTCGACCAATCCTCCGTCTACGATAATAAATAATTCTATAAGCATAATAGCGGCGGGCAATTCCGTGGTATTCGCCCCGCATCCCGCTGCCAGGGAGGTCTCCCAGTATACTATGCAGATCCTTTCAGACGCCATAGCGGCGAGCGGCGGCCCTAGGGGGCTGATAACCGCGATGAAAACCCCCAGCATCGAGGGAGCACAGACCCTGTTTACTCATCCTGATATAAGGATTCTTCTTGTGACCGGAGGCCCGGGGGTAGTCGCGGCAGCGATGAAAAGCAGTAAGAGAGTCATCGCCGCCGGGCCCGGGAACCCTCCGGTAGTTGTCGACGAAACCGCCGATTTCGAAAAAGCGGTGGATTCGATAATAAGGGGGGCCAGTTTCGATAACGGCATACTGTGCACGGCGGAAAAAGAAGTCCTTCTGGCAGACGGCGCGGCCGAGGCTGTGCTGGAGAGAATGAGAAAAGATCCCAGGGTTCACGAACTGTCGCCGGAACAGATGGACAGGCTCGCGTCTGCCGCGATAGTAAAAGGCGGTGCCGGCTGCAGGGAACCCGTGCTGAACCGCGAGTATGTAGGCAGGAACGCTTCTTTTATTGCGAAGAACGCGCTGGGTATCGATCTGCGGGAAGATGTAAGGCTGCTGTGGGGCCTCGTCGACGAAAAACACGATTTTATGTGGACCGAGCAGCTCATGCCGATACTCCCGTTTGCAAGGACCGGTTCCATCGACAGGACTATACAGCTTGCCGTGGAGATGGAGGGAGGCAACGGGCACACTGCCGTGATGCATTCACTGAACGTGGACAGGCTGACGAAGATGGCCTATGCCGCGGCATGCTCCATATTCGTAAAAAACGGCCCGTCTTACATGGGGCTCGGAATGGGAGAAGGGTTCGCATCGCTTTCCATAGCCACGCCTACGGGTGACGGGCTGGTAAGCGCGAAGACATTCACCCGCCCGCTGCGCTGCACCCTTGTGGACTATTTCAGGATAGTATGACGCGGGACAGACAGCCGGCGAGACCCAGATCATTGATATCATAGGATGGAGAAAAAGGATATTATCGAAAGAGTCAGAAGAGCGGGAGTCGTAGGCGCAGGCGGGGGCGGATTCCCTGCGCATGTCAAGATAGCGGCCTCCGTCGATACCGTGATAGCCAACGGAGCCGAGTGCGAGCCTCTGCTGAGTACGGACAGGTATCTGATGGAAAACCGTGCCGCCGAGATAATGCAGGGTCTGGGGCACGTGAAAAAAACAACGGGGGCGAAAAACGTCTTTATCGCGCTGAAAAAAAAGTATCCGGAAGCTGCGGAATCTGTCAGGAAGGCAGCCGCCCGCGATAAATCCGTCAGGGTAGCGCTCCTGGATAACTATTACCCCGCCGGAGACGAGTTCGAGCTGGTATATAACATAACCGGGAGGATCATCCCGGAAGGAGGCATACCTCTTAGCGTCGGTGCGGTCGTGATAAATGTAAACACTCTTGTGAATATAAATGCTGCGGTGGAAAGCGATACCCCGGTGGTAACCAGGTGGGTAACAGTCGCCGGTGAGGTCGAAGAACCGTATATCGCGGAGGTGCCCGTGGGCATATCCGCGGGAGAACTTATAGACAGGGCCGTACCTCTGCTGAAAGATTATGCCGTGATAGCCGGCGGTCCCATGATGGGCAAGGTGGTGGAGAGATCCTTCAGTATAACGAAGCTCTGCGGAGGACTGATAGTGCTGAAGCCCGATCATCCTCTTGTGGCGAAGCACAGTGCCGGTTTCGAGGCCATGGCCAGAAGGGCCAAATCCACCTGTGATCAGTGTTTCGACTGCACTATAGTATGCCCAAGGAACCTGCTGGGACACAACCTCTCGCCGCACATGATCATGAGGAACTTTTTTATCGGCGGCGATCAGGTGCATCTTACGAACGCGTACCTGTGCAGCGAGTGCGGGTTATGCAATATGTACGCGTGCCCCCTTGATCTGTCCCCCCGGGACATGCTCAGGAAGACGAAGAAGGAACTCGCGGAGAAAGGGATAAAGAATCCCCATTCGCTTTCGGATCTCAAGGCGCATCCGGAAAGGGAATTCAGAAGAGTCAATACGGACAGGCTTATGGCCCGGCTTGATATAGATTCATACGATATGCACGATATCAGGGTCAAGACCGTGGATACCGGAAAAGTCAGAATACCTCTCAGCCAGCATATAGGGACACCGGCAAGTCCCGTAGTAAGTGAGGGCGACAGGGTGAAAAAGGGAGACCTGCTGGCCGGGATACCCGCAGATAAGCTCGGCGCGGCGGTCCACTCCAGCATAAGCGGCACCGTGAAGGGCTTTAGCAGTGAGTATATCGAGATATCCGGCTGAGGAGCAAAATATGCGCAACGCGATAGGATTGATAGAATTATGCAGTGTGGCCAAAGGGTTTGAGGTCACCGATGCCCTTTTGAAAACTGCTGGCAGCGAACTGGTGGAAGCCCATTCCGTCTGCCCGGGCAAGTTCATAGTCCTTATAACCGGTTCGACGGCCGATGTGGAGAGTTCTCTGAAAAGCGGCCTGAACCTGGCAGAAGACGCGCTGGTCGATAAACTGATAATAAAGAACGTGCATGACCAGCTTGTTCCTGCTATCAGGGGCACGTCTGACGTCTCGGAGATCGGGGCGCTGGGCATCATAGAAACGTTTTCGGTCGCGTCGTGCATAATAGCCGCTGACAGCGCGGCGAAGGCAGCCGATATCAGGCTCATAGACGTGAGGCTGGCAAACGCTCTCGGCGGAAAAGCGTATGTTACGATGACCGGGGATGTCGCCAGCGTCCGGTCGGCGGTGAACGCGGGGTGCGGTTCGATAAAAGAAGAAGGGATACTCATAAGAAGGGTCATAATCCCGAGTCCGCATAAAGACCTGCGGAAGAGCGTGCTGTGATTGTATAAGTTGTAATATGCGAAGTGCAGGGAAATTTCATGCTTAGAAATTATTTTCAATTTGCAGAAGATTGTTATTCTGGCAATAGATTGGCAGTAGATTTCCATCCGGTTTCATCTGAATTTGATATTTATACGTTACACATTTCACATGACATATTACACGGATCAGGAGTTACCAGAAAATGAATATAGTAATAGGATCGGACCACGGCGGTTTCGCCTTAAAAGAAGATATTAAAAAATTTCTGCAGGGAAAAGGGCATAACGTGATAGATTTCGGCACGTATTCGGAAGAATCCTGCGATTACCCCGACTACGCGCTGCTTGTGGCCGAAGCCGTATCGCGGGGAGATTACGGCAGGGGCATACTGATAGACGGAACCGGAGGGGGGGTCTGCCTGACGGCAAACAAGGTCAGGGGCATAAGGGCTGTCACGGCGTATAACCATCTTACGGGAGCGTACGCTTCCGAGCACGACGACTGCAACGTGCTCTGTCTCGGGGGCAAGATGCTGGGTACGCTTCTCGCCCGTGACATAGTGACCCAATGGCTGGAGACTCCCTTCGGCGAGGGAAGGCACCGGAAAAGGCTGGACAAGGTGAAATCCGTCGAAGACAGGTATTACAGGTGAAAATATGAAGATATCCGTCGGATCGGACCACAGGGGATATGCGCTCAAGGACAGGATAAGGAAGTTCCTGGTAGCGTCCGGCCACGAAGTAATAGATAACGGTACGGACGGACCGGCTTCCGTTGATTACCCCGTATACGCGGAAAAAGTAGCCATGGATGTTTCGGGGAAAAGGGCGGAAAAGGGAATAGCGGTATGCGGGAGCGGGCTCGGAGTATGCATCGCCGTCAACAAGGTGAAAGGCATAAGGGGAGTCACCGTGAGGACCGCGAAAGCCGCGGTCATGGCCGCGAAGCATAATAACGCGAATATCCTCTGCCTGGGAGCAGATTTTACCTCTTTCGCAAAGGCGAAGAAGATAGTAGACGCTTTCCTCAGGACCGGGTTCGAGGGCGGCCGCCACGAACGCAGGATTAACCTTATAGCGGACATGGAGAAAAGATGAAAGCCGGCAGGGTCATAGGCAGGGTCGTAGCTACCAGCAAGTACCCTAATACCGGAGGGAAGAAGATACTGATGCTGAAGCCGATGACCTGGGAAGAGGTGGCGGAAGCTGTGAACGGCGGGAAGGATATAAGTCCGAAAGACAGCGGTAAATCGGTGCTGGCGCTCGACGCGGTCGGTGCAGGCTATTCGGAATATGTCTTTTATGTTTCCTCTAAAGAAGCATGCCAGGCTTTCGAGGAAGAGCCTATATGCCATAACGCGGTGATAGGCATAATAGACGGAGTAAATTTAGTGAAGGGTGAAACGTAAAAAGTGAATCGTCCGGGAAAAATACATCTGAATAGCACGCTTCACGAAATGCGCTTCACGAGATGCGAATTTATATGTTTATAGCAAAAGTTGTAGGGAACGTCTGGGCAACGAGAAAACATCCTTCGCTCGAAGGGAAAAAGCTGATGCTAATATGTCCGGTAGACGGGATGAAAGGGACCAGGTCGGGTCCGGTACAGCTTGCGATAGACCACAGCATGGATGCGGGTCCCGGCGATACGGTGCTCATAATCGACGAGGGATCTTCCTGCCGGCAGATGATGGGGGCCGGTAAGGGGCCGACCAGGACGATAATAGCCGGCATAGTAGACAGTGTTTCGGCAGGGAATAAGACGAAAAAATATCATTAAGGAGGAGCCGTGGCAGACGAGAATTTCATACAGAAAGTGACCAGGGAGACGATAAACAGGCTTAAGGGGGAAGATGCGTCCGCAAAAAACGTCCTGCTCATATTCATGGGCGGGGACAGGGAGGTGGAAACGTCGCTTAAACAGGTGAGGTGTCTCAGGGACATGGGCATGAAGTTCCGCGCTTTTCTGACTCCGGCCGCCGAACGTATCATCGGCAAGCAGAAAGTACAGGAAGCCGGCGGCTGCGACATAGCTACGGAGAAAGAGATGTGGGACAGGGGATTCGTAGAGAAACTGGATGCCGTGATAGTGCCTGTCCTGACGCTGAACGGGGCATCCAAAATAGCAAACATGCTGCCTGATAACGCTGCCAGCAATCTCATCCTCATGGCGATGAGGTACGGAAAGAAGATAATAATGGCCAGGGATTCGGTATTGTGCTGTAATGCGCCCGAGCCTCCTGTCACGTCACTTTACATGCGCAGGATAAACGAGTATATAAACACGATAAAAAACCTGGGCGCCGAGATAACTCTCAGCAGGAATTTGGCGAAGAAGACTGCTGAAATCATGAACCTGAGGAACGTGGTGCCGGTCGGCGGAGAAACGGCCAGGCCGGGAGCCTGTCCGGGTATCGAATCATGCGCGGAGTGCGGGCTTTGCGTGATAAACCGCAAGGATGAGGTTAAATCCATAATCGATGCCGGCGCATCAAGGATATCTTCGAAACAGGTCACGTCGGGAGTGCCCGCTGATGTTGCCAGGCTCATAGACCATACGAATCTCAAGGCGGACGCGACGCAGGAACAGATAGGGAAACTGTGTGAAGAAGCAAAAAAATATAAATTTGCCACCGTCTGCGTGAACCCGACTCACGTGAAGATGGCCAGCGAACTGCTGAAAGGCTCAGGCGTAGGGGTCACTACCGTGATAGGTTTCCCCCTGGGAGCTACCACGCCTACGGTAAAGGCCATAGAAGCCCGCGACGCGATAGCGAACGGTGCCGACGAGATAGACATGGTCCTAAACGTGGGAGCGCTGAAGGGAGGCAACTACCGGCTGGTGGAGGATGACATTAAAGCCGTGAGGGAAGCGACGCGGGGCAAAATTCTCAAGGTAATCCTGGAGACCGCGCTTCTCAGCAAGGAGCAGATAGTAAAAGCGTCCGAGATATCAAAGAATGCCGGCGCCGACTTCGTGAAGACATCTACCGGTTTCGGCCCGGGAGGCGCTACTGCCGAGGATATAAGCCTGATGAGAAAGACCGTCGGCCCTGCGATGGGAGTCAAAGCATCAGGCGGAATACGCACGGGCGAAGATGCGGATACGATGGTGAAAGCCGGAGCGACCAGGATAGGTGCGTCGGCGTCGGTTGCCATAGTGACGGGAGGAAAATCCGACAGCAAGTACTAGAGTTGTAAGTTGTAAGCTGTAAGTTATAAGACAAAGAAATGACAGGAAAAGAAAATCAATTAACTGATGATGTTATGAATGGATTTTCATATTTTCGCGGATTATTGAGCTTACAGCTTAAAGCTTAAAACTTAAAACTGAAAACAGGAGGTATAAAATGGCGGAATCTAAGTTTGCGTTGGGAATGATCGAGACGATCGGGCTGATAGGGATGATAGAGGCGTCCGATGCGATGGTGAAGGCTGCCAAGGTCGATCTCGCGGGATACGAGAAGATAGGGCACGGTTACGTGACGACTATGGTCAGGGGAGAAGTAGGAGCTGTGCGGGCGGCTGTGGAAGCCGGCGCGGCGGCCGCTCAGAAGGTCGGAGAACTGGTGAGCGTTCACGTTATACCGAGGCCTCATGAGGATCTCGAGATGATACTCCCCCAGGGGCATCTGAAAAAGAAAAGCTGAGAAAAGGCCGGTTCTGATGATCAGGGAGCCGCGGCCTGTTCCCGGTCTTCCGTGATCGTCAGTATCGAGAAAAGGGGTATTTAATGGTAAGAGATGAACTCATCGCCGATATGATAGTAGACGCTTTTTCACAGGCGGCGGAGACAGGAAAGAGCGGGAAGGATGATTTTAAACGGGGGTTCTTCACCGGCAGAACGCTGTCCGGCGGAAAAATGGCTTCCGCGCGCGCTCTCATAACGGAGAAGTATCTCCTGGACGAGATGAGAAAAGGCTCGATGACGGTAAATATCCCGCCGGGGGCTCTGGTAACGCCCCTGGCCAGGATCCTTGTAGAAGAAGGGAAGGTCAGGATAAATGGACAGTTTAACTGAAAGTTCTCTGGGCGGATATATTGAGAAGCTGTCTTCGGACAGCGGTACTCCGGGCGGCGGAAACGCGCTGGGAGTCATCGGTTCGATGGCATGCGCTCTCTTGCTCATGTCGCTCAGGATAGCGGTGCTGAAAAAAGACCGGCAGAACGGGGAGGCTCTCGCTGCGGAGAGCAGGCTCCTCGGTATACAGAAGAAGATGCTTTCTCTTGCGGAAGAAGACAGCGCAAGGTTCAAAGAGGTGCTCGCCGCGTGGAGGCAGGGAGGGGAAAAACTCCAGGCCGCTCTTAAGGCATCAGCGCTTGTCTCGCTGGAGATAGCCGAGAAGAGCTGTGAACTGCTGGATGTAGCCGGCTCGCTCGATCTCGGGAAATTCGCTAACATAATCACCGATGTGGGTATTTCGTCTGAACTTGCGGGTTCATGTTTCAGGGGCGGCATGATGAACTATCATATAAACGCGAAAGGCATAGGGGACAAGTCGTCCTGCGCTCAGATGGCCGGCAGGCAGGCGGGACTGGAGTCCGGTTTCGCGGAGAAATACGGTATTGTATCGGAAAAGATCAAGGCGGTCATGAATGGCTGAGTTTCCGGAAAAGGCAGCTGATGGTATTTAAAGACTATACGCTCGAACACGTACCTACTGCAAAAGACGATAACCGCTACAAGCTTAATATCGTAGGCGATGAGAAGGACATCAATGTCCTGGTTAAAAAACTGGGCAAGATCGCCAGTAAGCCCTTCCCTTCGCCTAACGAGAATTTCGACTGGTCGTTATACCTTTATGAGCTGAATGACAAGTTAAGGGACAGGATAACATCCGAACTGGACAGGATACTGAACCGGAAGGACCAGCCTAAGGAAGACGAGAAACCCGGGGAAGAAGAGAAAACTGAGGAAAAGCCCGTGCTCGAGGAAGAAAAGGTAGAGCCGGAGAAGCCCGAGTCGAAGGAAAACAGACCCGAAGAAGAAAAAGAGGACGAGGCCGAACCTCCTGCCGCTGAAAAAGAAGAAGCAAAGACGGACGGGAAACCCGAAGAAAAGAAATCCGGGAACGGCGTATACATGGACCTTAACGAAAAATATACATTCGATAATTTCGTCGTCGGAGCCAATACCAGGTTCACCTATGCCGCGTGCAAGGCCGTGGCAGAAAAACCCGGCAAGAACTACAACCCGCTGTTCATCTACGGCGGCGTGGGGCTCGGCAAGACGCACCTCATGCAGGCCATAGGCACGTTCGTCAAGGAGCAGTATCCCGAGTTTACTATCGCTTATGTCACGACGGATAATTTCGTAAACGAAGTCGTGGAGGCGATAGAAAAGGGAAAAGTGAACAGCCTCAGGATGAAATACAAGCAGATAGACCTTCTGCTTATAGACGACATACAGTTCCTCGAACAGTCGGAATCCACGCAGGAGGAGTTCTTCCATATCTTCAACGCCATGCATGCCGTGGGCAAACAGATAGTAATAACTTCGGATAAACCCCCTAAACAGCTCTCGACCCTTGAAGACAGGCTTAAATCCAGGTTCGAATGGGGGCTCACTACCGATATTAAATCTCCAAACATAGAGACGCGCCGCGCCATAATAAAAAGGAAGGCCGAACAGGCAGGCATAGAGATATCCGAAGAGATAACGAGCTATATTTCGGAGCGCCTGACCGACAATATAAGGGAGCTCGAGGGTATAATAAACCGCATAGCGGCTTACCTGGAGCTCTCTAACGACCAGATAGAGCTGGATTTCGTCAAGGACATAATAGACAACAATCTCCCCAAAGACCAGGATGAAGATGAAGCAGAGGAGGAGAAGCCGAAGAAAAAGAAGAAAGCCAGAAAAGAGGAACCGGAAGAAGAGGAAGAGGCGCCGGCGCCCGCATCGGTCCGGCAGCCCGGGATGCAGCAGCCGTACGCGCCTCCTGTAATGCCGCCATATCCCGCCCCTCATCAGATGGGCAATATCTGCGCGAGATGCGGCGGACAGCTGACTTTCCTGCCCCAGTACCAGAAATATTTCTGCACCGGCTGCGGGATGTATACGGATCCCATGCAGCCGTTCATGCCCGCAGGCTATCCGCCCGTGAGGCCGTACGCTCCCCAGCCGCCGGGGATGCATCCGCCGGTAGAGGATATAAGAAGATGCATGAAATGCGGCAATCCCCTGGAATATATCCAGAAATACAACAGGTATTACTGCCGGAACTGCGCTGAATACGCCCCCGTCGAAAAAATAAACAAGTTTGACGATGAACCGCCGCCGCCGCCTGATGAGAAAAAGGCTGCCGCGGCGAAAAAAGCTCCGGTCAAACCGATAGGCAAGATAAAGCCTCTTGAGAAAAAAGAGGATAAAAAAGCAAAACCGGTAGACGAGAATTTCGAAACGAAGGTCATAGGCGAGGAGAAAGAAGAGCTCAGGGAAATAAGAACGGGATACCTCCTGCCCGAGGGCTCGGAGTCAATAACGGCTAAAATAGTCGACAGGCTGGGGAAACTGGCCACGCAGAAACGCTTTAATTTCTATGTGAAGCCGCTGTTTGTTCATTATTATTCCCCCAAGATGATAAATTACGAGAAGATCGCGCACATGTCCACGACCAACAATATAGATATAGCCATGTGCATGGAGCCCGGGAAAGACTCTGAAGTGGATATAAAGGAATTCCGGGATAATATCAGCAAGGCCATGGATAAGGCTTCGATGCCTTTCGAGATACTTTCCCAGGGCGATATCAAAGACAGCGACGCGCTCAACCTGATGCTCGATATAGCAATATGCGCGAAAAAAGGAAAATGACAGCGATGAATGAAATAATAAAGGTACCGGAAGGAGAGGTTGTCCATCATGAAAAAGATAATGATAGTCGAAGACGATGATGTTACTATAAGGCTGCTTAGGTTCATGCTCGAGAAGAAGGATTATAAAGTGGTCGTATGCTATAACGGTAAAGAGGCAGTGGAGGCAGTGGGCAAGGAAAAACCCGACCTGATACTCATGGACATAATGATGCCCCAGATGAACGGCATAGAGGCCACGGAGACCATATCAGGTGATCCCAAGACCTCGAAAATCCCGATAATAATACTTTCTGCCCTGGGCCAGGAGGGGGACGTGATGAGAGGGCTGGAGGCCGGCGCTGTGAGTTATGTCGTCAAACCGTTCGATTCGCAGGCTTTACTGAGGCAGATAGATGACCGGCTGGCGTGAATCCGGAGCTTTCCGGAGGTTGAATTTTTATCGCGTATTTAATAAAATCTAAAAACGGTTTAGATGAAGGAGTCGGAAGATGAGAATTGCAGACAGGGTTAAAAAGCTGGGTACCGAAACCGCATTCCTGGTATCGGCTGAAGCGAACGAACACGCCTCAAAAGGAAACAAAGTCTATCCTTTTCACCTCGGGGACCTGAATATACGTACACCGGAGAACATAATACAGGCATCTATCAAGGCTATTTATGACGGCAAGACAGGTTATTGTCCCAACGCGGGCATAAAGGAGCTCCGGGAAGCACTTGCCCAGGACATAAACAGGTCACACGATTCCGATTTTACCTGGGAAAACGTTATTATAGAGCCGGGCGGCAAGCCTGTCATAGGCAAGTTCATCGATTGCCTGATGAACCCGGGCGACGAAGTGCTTTATCCTAACCCCGGGTACCCTATATATGAGTCGCAGATAGAATTCAGCGGCGGCGTTGCCGTGCCCTACACATACAAGGAAGGGAAGGACGGGTTCCTGCTGGACCTGGACAGCATGGAAAGGGCCATAACCGACAAGACGAAACTATTGATATTCAATGATTTCCAGAACCCGATGGCGGCGGAGGCCAGCATGGAGGAGCTGGAAAGGATAGCGGAAATAGTCGTCAGGAACGACCTCCTTGTCCTGTGCGACGAAGCGTATTTCGATATACGCTACAGCGGCTGTTCCAAGTCCCTGGCCTCGCTTCCCGGAATGCGCAAGCGCTGCGTGCTGCTTTATACTTTCTCGAAAAAATTCGCTATGACAGGCTGGCGGCTCGGAGCCGCCATCACCTGCCGGCAGATCGCGGATATATACGCCAAACTGAACACTAACGACGAATCCTGCCCGAACCATTTCATACAGTACGGCGCAGTAGAAGCCCTCAAGGGCGACCAGTCAGGCCCGAAAAAGATACTGGGTATTTTAAAGGAGAGAAGGGATAAGGGAATAAAACTCCTGAACTCCATAAAAGGGTTCAGGTGTTTTCAGCCAGAGAGCACTTTCTATCTGTTTCCTAACGTAACAGAGGTCATGGAGAATATGGGTTTCAAGACATACCACGAGTTCCGTAAAACAGTCTTGCAGGAGACCGGCGTCTCGTTCTGCACAAGACTTCATTTCGGCAAGGAGCTTCCCGGCGAGACCAACAGGTATATAAGGTTCGCCTACTCCGGGATAGATATCCCGGAAATGGAAGAAGGTCTTGGAAAACTTAAAAAATTCATAGAAGGCTAGATTACAGCCTTATATAAGGTCTGGGGGGAAGAGAAAGGAGTTAAATATGCCTTTAATAAACTCTAAAAATAACAAGGTAATAAGGGACTATTCTATAGAAGAACTGAAGGCTAAAGCCAGGGAGATGAGAGCTTACAACATGATCTCGATCCACGCTGCCGGGTCGGGTCATCCCGGGGGGACGCTTTCCATAATGGATATCACCGCCGCTTTATACCTGAAAGTGGCAAGGCACGATCCCGGCAATCCCGGCTGGGAAGACCGCGACCGCATATTCTGGTCCGCCGGGCATAAGGCCCCGGCTCTTTACATCGCTCTTGCCGAAGCCGGTTATTTTCCCGTTGAAGACGTCGTAAAACTCAGGAAGCTCGGTTCCGGTTTCGAAGGGCACCCGAACAGGCTCAAGCTGCCGGGAGTCGAGCTCTCGAGCGGGTCTCTCGGCCAGGGTCTGGGTGTGGCTATAGGATCAGCCCTCAACGCCAGGCTGCAGGGCAGGGATTACAGGGTATTCTGCATAATGGGTGACGGGGAGCAGGACGAGGGCTCGATATGGGAATCCGTTATGTGCGCCAGCCATTACAAACTGGACAATATCGTGGGCATAGTGGATAAAAACAACCTTCAGATAGACGGTCCGACTAAAGAGGTCATGTGCATCAGCCCGCTGGCGGATAAATACAGGGCTTTCTGCTGGAACGTGATAGAGATAGACGGGCATGATATGGAAGGGATTCTAAAAGCGTTCGATGACGCTTCCCGAAAGAAGGGAATGCCTACTGTCATAATCGCGAACACGGTTAAAGGCAAGGGCGTTTCATACGCCGAGAACGTGGTGGGATATCACGGGGTTGCGCCGAAAGACGGGCGCAGCGGAAAAGAATCGCTTGATAAAGCCCTTGAAGATATCGCGGACAAGGGCTTCACGAAGGAGAAAGTTGATGCTCTTCTGAAAACGGCATCGGATTACCAGGCGCAGGTCGACCGGAAGATAAAGGATAAGCTTCCGAAGTTTTCCCGGGATTACTGGTGGAATTCACAGGATGATATGAAGGTCGAGATGAAGGCGACGAGGATGGGTTTCGGCGACGCCCTTGACGAGATAGGGGCTGACGAGAAGATAGTCGCCCACGGGGCGGATATAACCAGCTCCATTAAGATGGATATGTTCTTCAAGAACCATCCCGAGAGGAAAAAGAGGTTTTTCAGCGTAGGGATAGCCGAGGCGAACATGCTCGAAGTCGCATCCGGCCTTGCAAAAGAAGGCCGGATATCATTCGTGGGTTCGTACGGGGTGTTCGCTACGGGGAGAGCCTGGGATCAGATAAGGACCACGGCCTGCTATAACGAGCTCGATGTCAAGATAGCCGATGCCCACGGGGGTATATCCGTGGGAGCGGACGGGGCTACGCACCAGGCGCTGGAGGAGATAGCCGTGATGAGTTATATCCCCAACATTACGGTTACGGTCCCCTGCGATTCGGACGAGACCTACAAAATAACGAAAGCCGTTGCGTACAGGCATGGTCCTGCCGTGATAAGGTATGCCAGGGAAGCCACTCCGCTGGTCACGGGACCGGCTACGCCCTTCGAGTTCGGTAAGGCAAATGTGATAAGGTACAGGGGACGCCGGAAAAATTTTGCGGAAGCTTTCGGATGGAAACTAGCCGGCGGATACAAATCCGAGAAAGAGGATATATCCCTTATCGCCTGCGGTCCGATGGTGCCCGAGGCCATGCGGGCCGCGTACATCCTCAAGGAAGAGTACGGGATAGAAGCCCGGGTGCTCGACGTGCACACCGTAAAACCCCTGGATACAGAGTCGGTCCTCAAAGCGGCGATGGACACCCAGGCCGTGGTGACGTGCGAGGAACACCAGGTGGGAGGTTTCGGTAATATAATAGCCGGGGTCATCATGAAAGGGAAAAAGTACTCTTCTCCGCTTGTCATGGATATGGTGGGAGTGGAAGATATATTCGGCGAGAGCGGTTCTCCCTGGGAACTCATGATAGATTTCGAGCTAGTGGCCGAGAACATCGCGCTGAAGGCGAAAGACCTGGTGGAAAAAAAGAAAAGCCGGTAAAAAGACAGAGGAAAAGTGAACCTGGAAGAATTCATAAAAGTATCGTCCGGCAGGAAGCGGGCTGATCTTCTGATAAAAAACGCGCGCGTTGTAAACGTCCTGTCGGGGGAGATAATAAGCGACAGCCTGGCTGTGTTTGACGGGAAGATATGCGGGTTCGGCAGTTACAAGGCAAAAGAGACCATAGACCTGAAAGGGGACCTGCTTCTTCCGGGGTACATCGACGGACATATACATATAGAAAGTTCGATGGTAACGATATCGGAATTTGCCAGGGCGGTGGTCCCTCTCGGCACGACGGCAGTCATATCCGATCCTCACGAAATAGCCAATGTCCTGGGGCTTGACGGCATCAGGTACATGCTCGATTCGTCCAAGTATCAGCCGCTCGAGGTCTATTTCATGATGCCGTCCTGTGTCCCGGCGACCGGGATAGAGACATCGGGAGCCGTTATTTCCGCGGGGGACATCTTCCCGTACCTTTCGGAACGCTGGATCGTAGGATTAGGCGAGATGATGGATTTCCCAGGGGTCGTTTCCGGAGACAAGAGCGTCCTGGATAAGATAAAGCTTGTAAGTGACAAGAAAATAGACGGGCATGCACCCGGGCTCAAGGGCAAGGAACTGTCCGCTTATATAGCGGCAGGGATCAGGAGCGACCATGAGTGCACCGAGTTCGATGAAGCCAGGGAGAAGCTCAGGAAGGGGATGCATATAATGATAAGGGAAGGGACTGCGACAAAAAACCTCCAGGCGCTCGTCCCGCTGGTCAACGCGTACAACTCAAGCAGTTTCTCCTTTGTTTCCGACGACAGGTCTCCGGAAGACCTGATAAACGAAGGGCATATGAATTTTATAGTCAATAAAGCGATAAGGTCGGGCCTCGACCCGGTAACAGCCGTAAGGCTCGCGACCATAAATACCGCCAGGTACTTCAACCTTGTACGCCGCGGTGCTATCGCTCCAGGGTACGAGGCCGACATGCAGGTATTGAAATCCTTTGATTCCAAAAAGCCCCGCCTGGTCTTCAAGAGCGGAAAAATAGTGGCGAAAAACGGCGTGCTTGTCGAGAACGGCGATCAAAAGCCGAAAGATATTCATATAAGAAGCTCGGTGAACGTTAAATGGCTTGAGCAGAAGAATTTCAGGATAAAGGCTAAAGGCAGGACCGTGAAAGTAATAGAGCTCGTGCCTTCGCAGATAGTAACAAAATATATAAAGTGCGGCACGCCTTCGAAAAACGGCTATCTGGTCTCGGATCCCTCAAGGGATCTTCTTAAGATATGCGTTGTTGAAAGGCACAGGGCCAGCGGGAATGTCGGCATAGGCATGATTAAAGGGATGGGCCTTACGGAAGGGGCTATAGCGACGTCGATAGCCCATGATTCGCATAATATAGTCGCGACCGGAGTAAAAGACAGCGATATAATGAAAGCCTGCGTCGAAGTGGTCAAGATGGGCGGCGGTATCGCCGTAGTTAGGAACGGGAGGCTGTTATCGAAGCTGGATCTTCCCATAGCGGGACTGATGAGCGAAGAGCCGGTAGACAAGGTGAACAGCAAGCTGAAGAAGCTCATCAAGATCGCCCGCTCTATGGGCGCTCGCCCCGAAAACCCGTTTTTCATACTGTCCTTTCTCTGTCTTCCTGTCATCCCCGAGCTTAAGATAACAGACAAGGGACTGGTGGACGTGGGCAGGTTCGAGATAGTTGACCTTTTCGGTTAGACGGCCCGCGAGGAAAAGGAATGGAAAATACGAATGAACAGCCAGGAGAAGATTAAAAGAGCCATCATAATAGTAATGGACAGCCTCGGAATCGGGGCTATGCCGGATGCGGACAGGTTCAACGACGCCGGGGTGAACACTCTGCTTCATATACACCGGGATTCAGGCGGACTGAAGGTGCCGAATCTGCGCGCGCTGGGTATGGGAAAGCTCGTAGACCTCGGGGCAGGCGGTAAAGAACTCGAGGGATGCTACGGCAGGCTCAGTGAGGCTTCTCCCAACAAGGATACTACCACGGGCCACTGGGAACTGGCGGGGCTGGTAATGAAGAAGGCCTTCCCTACGTATCCCGACGGTTTCCCGCAGGAACTGATAAAGGAATACGAGAAAAGGATCGGCACCGGGACACTGGGTAATTACGCCCGGTCCGGAACCGAGATTCTGAAGGAACTGGGTGAGGAACATTATAACACTGGTTTCCCCATAGTCTATACCTCGGCTGACTCGGTTTTCCAGATAGCCGCCCATGAAGAGGTCTTCGGATTGGATAGACTGTACGAGATATGCAGAATCGCCCGCGAGATGCTTGTCGGGGATCATCCGGTCGCTCGCGTTATCGCCAGGCCTTTCAGGGGGAAACCGGGTTCCTTCGAGAGGAACAACGCCGGGAGGAAAGACTATTCGGTACAGCCGCCCTCGGATACGCTCCTGGATATACTTAAGAAATCCGGCATGTTCGTCGCGGGCGTCGGAAAGATAGGCGATATATTCGGGCACAGGGGGCTGACTGAAGAAATCAAGGCTCCCGATAACATGGGCAACGTGGACCTGACCGTCAAATGCATCAGGGAGCATGCTGAAGACATGGGTCTTATATTCACAAACCTGGTTGATTTCGACATGGTTTACGGGCACCGCCGGGATACTCAGGGATATGCCGGGGCAATAGAAGAATTCGATTCCAGGCTCCCGGAGATCATGGGAAGCATGGCTCCCGAAGATGTCCTTATAATAACGGCCGACCACGGATGCGATCCCACTCATTCGGCGCACACGGATCATACCAGGGAATACGTCCCTCTTCTCGTATACGGCAAGGCCCTTAAAAAGGGGGTTGACCTGGGGACCCGGCAGTCTTTTGCCGACTGCGGCCAGACCGTATCGGATATGCTTCTCGGCGAACAAAGGCTGTCAAACGGAAACAGCTTCAAAAAGGATATACTGTAGGAAAAGAAGGAACCACTGATGGAAGAAACAAAACAGACCGACGGGAAAATTCTAAAAGCGCTTAAAAAGATAAAAGCCGGCATCGGCCTTGTCCCCGATCTGGGCATGATACTGGGCAGCGGGCTGGGAGAGCTGGTCGACGAATTCGAAGACGCTTTCAGTATAAGCTTCGGGGATATACCGAATTTCCCGGTTTCTTCGGTCAAGGGGCACCGGGGCGAACTTGTCATCGGCAGGTTCCGCTCGAAGACGGTGGCTGCGCTGTCCGGCAGGGTTCATTATTACGAAGGATACAGCATGCAGGAAGTGACTTTTCCCGTCCGTGTCATGGCGGGCCTGGGCATAAAGAAGCTCATCGTCACTAATGCCGGCGGCGCGGTGAACGAGAGCTTTGCGCCGGGGGACATCATAATACTGGAGGACCATATAAATATGATGGGTTCCAACCCCTTGAGGGGGAGCTCAAGTTTCACTGATATGACCAGCGCGTATGATCCTTCAATGGTCAGAATTGCGGAAGAATCCGCCGGAAAAGCAGGCGTGGCTGTTAAAAAAGGAGTATACCTTGCCATGTCAGGGCCGTCATACGAGACGCCGCACGAGATAAAAATGGCGCGCCTGGTGGGAGCTGATATAGTCGGAATGTCGACGGTACCCGAGGTTATAGTCGCGAATATGCTCGGGGTGAAAGTCCTGGGGCTCTCGGTTATCACGAATATGGGCGCGGGCATACTGAAAACACCCCTTAACCATGAGGAAGTCATAGAAGTTACCAGGAAAATCAGCGTTAAATTCAGATCGCTGGTGAGAGAGATAGCGGCTAATTTGTAATATTGAGGAAGTTTTAAATAATAGGCTGTAAGAATGTGTAAAGTGTAATGATGATGGAGTAAGCGCTGGCATAAGCCAGATGAAGCGAACGACTGAATGAACCGAATGTGTGATGAAAAGGCAGAATTCAATCATTAATAACAAATAAATAACAATTTTCCAAACATAATGTTTGTTAATTGAAAATTGCGATTTAGATATTGTTTGTTATTTGTCATTTGTTTTTTGTAATTTCATTATTTTATCAATTAAACTTGCGGCTTATAGCTTTTAGAAAGGAGCGGCATTATGAATATATACGAACTCATTAAGAAAAAAAGAGACGGAGGGGAGCTGTCAAAGAAAGAGATAGACTACATGATAAACGGGTTCATAAAGAAAGATATACCCGATTACCAGATGGCGGCGTTCCTCATGGCGGTATTTTACAAGGGGATGACGGCCAGGGAATGCGTCGACCTTACGATGACAATGGTCGATTCGGGAGACAGGGTGGACCTTTCCGGCATTTCCGGTTTCAAGGTGGACAAGCATTCGACCGGGGGGGTAGGCGACACGACAACTTTAGTGCTCGCGCCGCTTGTGGCGGCTTCGGGCGGCATAGTGGCCAAGATGACCGGAAGGGAGCTCGGGCACACCGGGGGCACGGTGGACAAGCTTGAGTCGATACCCGGCATGAAAGTAGAGCTTCCCAAGGAAGAGTTCATGGATATAGTCAACAGGATACATGTAAGCCTCATAGCGCAGACCGGGACGCTCGCCCCCGCGGATAAGCATATATACGCCCTGCGGAACGTAACGGCTACTGTGGATTCCATCCCGCTCATAGCGGGGTCCATAATGAGCAAGAAACTCGCCGCCGGTTCCGACGGCATAGTCCTTGACGTTAAGACGGGAGTCGGAGCTTTCATGCAGAAGTACGAAGACGCGCTCGAGCTTGCCAGGACGATGGTCGACATAGGCGAAGGCGCTGGCAAAAGGGTGGTGGCGCTGATAACCAGCATGGAGCAGCCGCTGGGATACGCGATCGGAAACGCGATAGAAGTCAAAGAAGCGATAGATACTTTAAGCGGCAGCGGGCCGCAGGACCTGGTGGACCTTATACTCGAATTAGGGAGCAATATGCTCCTTATCTCGGGTGTCTGCGGGTCCAGGGAGGATGCCAGGAAAAGGATAAGGGAGAACATAGATAACAAGAAGGGCCTTGCGAAGCTCGGTGAGCTGATCAAGGCGCAGGGGGGGAACCCGGATGTAATCGGCAATACGGGACTTCTGCCTCAGCCGAAGAAGATAATAGAGATAAAAGCCCCGGCGGGCGGGTACGTCGAGAGCATTGATGCGCTAGAAGTGGGACTGTCATCCAAGGTGCTGGGTGCCGGAAGGAAGACGAAAGACGAACCGATAGACCTCTCTATAGGCATATTTCTCAAGAAGAAAGTCGGAGACGAGGTCAGGAAGGGCGAACCTCTGGCCCTGTTCCACTCGGACGGCGACAGCTCGAAGGTAGAAGCCGCAAAAGAGAAGTTCCTGAATGCCTACAGGATAGGCCCGAAGAAAATATCGCCGCCCAGGTTTTTCTATGCAAGGGTATCGAAAGACGGGGTGGAGGAACTGAAATAGATACCGTTCTGCCGGACAGTTATAAGTTGTAAGTTCTAAGTTATAAGAAAAGATACCAGATGCCAGATTCCAGATGCGAGATACGAAATCAAGTTGCTAGTCGCTTGTTGCTAGTTGCTAGTATTAATAAAGCGGAATTAAATT
>JAFGSA010000051.1 GCA_016934855.1 Elusimicrobiota bacterium | reverse complement strand
GAGGTAATAAAAATTCCACGCCAGCACCGGCGATATCCCGAGCATCGCCGACAGGGATACCGCAAGCGGCCTCCACATGAACTTCGCGAAAAACGGGTACAGGTATATTATACCCGCGACCGCGGTAAACGAGAGGACGAACCCGAGCGTAAAAAGCAGCCCGGGACGGACCAGCAGGATTATTATGCCTGCAAAACAGAGGCTGTTGTACACGTTGCCCCTCTCGCCCATCATCCTGCCGGCAGTGAGCATGAAGAGCATCACGGCGGCGCGGACCGCCGACGGCCGGGCGCCCGTTATCACTACGTACAGCGCCATGAAAACCAGCGACACGAGGAGCGCCCTCTCCTTTCCGGTACCGAAAGCGGTCAGGATGTAATAGAAAGTGAAGAGCACGAGACCCACATGCAGCCCCGACACGGCCAGCACATGCACTATGCCCGCGTACCGGAACTGCTCGAAGAGCTCCCGCGGCACTTTACTGACATCTCCCAGCAGCATTCCCAGGAGCACTCCCGCCTCGTCTTCGGGAAGATACGCCTTTATGCTCTTTTCTATATATTCCCTTACGCTCCCGACATACTTCACAATAAAATTTTCTTTTATCACTTCGACTTGCCGCGCGTCGCATTCGGTGAATATCCTGTTACAGGCGAGGTATTTCTTCCAATCGAACTGGCCGGGGTTTTGCGGGCCCGGAGGGTTTTTAAAATCTCCCGATATTTTAACGCGGGCGCCCTGGCGCGGTATGCTCCCGTCATAACGGACCAGGACGCTGCCTCTCACCTTCCTGCCTTCGGCCAGGTCGGCCTTCACGATAAAATTCCTCCTGGAAAGTTTTACAGTGCCGGTGATCTCGCCCCGGAAAGGGACCATCCCGGATACGTCGTTTTTCGAGGGCGCTATATTGAATTTGTAATTCAGCGACGAGAAGAAAAAGAGCAGCAGTAAGACCGCGTGCGGGATAAAGCGGCTTTTCTTATATATTTTCAAGGCCGCCAGCGCCAGCAGGCTCAGCGCGATGCCGGCATACGATATGAACGCGGTGCCGGCGGCTGATACTGACCCGAGGATTATCCCGGCTATAACAGCCGCAAAGGGTAAAAGGAGGGGAACCGATTTTTCCCTGATGCGTATCAAGACCCTATTCTTCTTTTTTGACTTCCAGTGGGGGATTGATGTAGGTATGTTCGGGCCCCCTGCCTATCCCGTATTTTTTCAGGAAACCGCCTTTCAAGGGCACCGTTATCTTCTGCCCGTCCCTGACTCTGTCTGCCAGGTTTATACCCGCGAGGTCGGCGTCTTGCGTCAACCCGCCCGCGGTTTCTACCGCCTGCCCTATCCTGGAACCTTTTTTTACGCGGTAAAGCCCGGGCTTTTTCACGGCGCCGTCCACGTGTACGTATACCATCTCAAGAACTTTGACTTTCCTGTCTCTGTCTTTCCCTGATGTGAATTTAACGTACCCGTTCCGGTAGAGCCACCCGGCGAGACCGAGCCCCCCGAAAAAGACCAGAAGCAGCGCGAGTCTTAAGAGCTGCTTCTTACTGGATGAAGAATAGGGATCTTTCTGCATTATTATTACCGCTATCTTCCAGTATTTATACTAGTAATTACGGGGATTTACGTCAAATTGAAAAATAAGGATAGATTTAAACAGTGGGCTTATCGGGACAGAAGGTATTTTGTGTCTGCTTTTTCGGGATAAGCCGCAGGTTCCATCAGGTTATATATTATCCTTTCTTCACTTATTCCTTTATCCAGAAAATAGGATTTCATATATTCTGCCACACCGACCAGTTCGACTTTATATTCATCCATCACAAGCAATACATCTGCGACTCTTTCGTAAACAGCGTATCTCTGGTTCTCTATACTGAATTTCATGTCATCAAGATATATATATCTATCGGACAGTTTTATTATAACCTGTTCCTTATCGGAATTTTGCAAACTGTCTATTTTTTCAAACAGCATTTCGATCGTATCTTTCTTATCTTCTAAAAGTGCTGTTCCGCCTGTTTCTGCCTCAATAAAGCTGAGCTCTTTTTTATCTACTATCTTCCCGAGTTTTACTGCCAGAGAAAATCTATGAGTCTGACCTAAATCATCAAACGGCACAAAAGTATAATCGAATTTATAATCGTTCCATACAAATCCAAGCCCCAGGTTAATGCGCGCGCTTCTTTCCAGACTTCCATCTGTTTTATATCCTACACGGGCAACAGCGATGTTCTTAAGGCAGTATTCAGAGCCGAAGCCCACATACGTTCCGTTGAATTCCGAAATATTAAGATCGCACGCAAGAATAAGAGAATTCTCAAGCATTCTATAAGAAGATGCGGCTTTTAAATTCAGGGGTAAAGGCTCCCTGTCTTCGACAAACTTCATTCCCGGACCGAAATTTTGGAGTACCACGCCAAATCTGAGCCTATTATCACCTACGGGCATATCATATAAGCTTCCTATATCAACTGCTAATCCGGTGGCTTTTTCTTTTTCCAGTTTTTCCCGTATTATTTTTATATTCGCTCCCAACAACAGGTCTTCTTTTACCTTCCTGCCGTATCCCATGGTCGCGGCCATACTATATACGGAGAATTCGTGAGTCTCTTTCCCGTTAAGCCCCCTCCCCATTATATCTGGCGTATGCAGATATTTTACTTCGAGTCCCGCCGTCCCTATTTCCCCAAGCCCGCAGGCGAGTCCTGCATATTCGTACCCCAAATCGTAAATCCATTCATTGTGCATTAACGATACCTGAACATCGCTGATTGTTCCGAGCCCCGCGGGATTATATGAAATCGTGTTGACATCATCGGCAACTGCAGTAAACGCCTCGCCCATACCGGCAGGCCGGGCACCGCCTCCTATAAGGAGGAATTCTGCCCTGTTAGTGCCGACTGAACCTGCTAATGCGATACTAGGTAATACCTCAAGGGACAGGACACAGATTCCCAGTAAAATAATGAAGTATTTAATTTTAATATGTTTCTTCATCATCTTATAACCACTATCTTACCTCTTGCTTTCTCCTTTCCGTCGGCAGTTACCACATAGATATACAGGCCGCTGGCAACGTCATCGCCGCTGTCGTTCTTCCCGTCCCACTCCCACTGGTACCACGGAGCGGTATCCCCTTCCCATTCCCTTGCCAATCTGCCGGCTACCGTGAATATTCTTACCTTGACATTATCAGTCAAACCATCGAATATTATACTTTCATGTCCGAGTCCGTCGTTTGGTTTAAAAGGATTGGGATATACAATCACACTATCCAGGTCTTCTGCGGGCGCATAAGCCATCAGCGCAAATACTGTAAAATGATCTACCTTTGCTGTTACTATTTTTTCATCGTTTTCTTTTTTTACTGAAACCTGTTTGAGCATACTTCCTTTTTTGATTGTTCCATTAACCGGACACCATCTTTCATTCTGTTCATCCAGGTAGAATATTTTCAGATTTTTCGCTTCTATATCAGTGCCGTCGACTACCCCGTCGTCATCGTCATCGCTATACGGCAGCGTCAGGGTTATATCTTTTCCGAAAAATTTTTCTCCGTTACTGAATTCGAATTTCCTATATATTTTCAAAGGCTTAACCGATGATTCATCTGGCGGATTATATTTCAGCATATCTTCGTGACTGACAGTGACTATCTCCAGAACGGCATTTTTTGTCCTGACAGCCTCGGGCGGGATAATCGCACCAGTTCCGTCAGCCGTGATAATATGACTTTCTCTTTCCGTACTAATCCTTTCGCATTTTCTATGTTCATTGCCGGGATTCATATCCGGATTACCATTTTCTTTTATATCCCAATTATCATCATCTATTTCAATCTTTATATATTTAGGATAGAAATCCGGGAACGTGTCTTCATCATACGCAATTGCTCTAATACAATAAGACCCGTTCGAAATTCGATCCGTGTTCCAATAAACAGAATATGGCGCACATGTTATTTTATCTGAAATATCAAACCACTCCTCGCTATTTGTTTTCTTGGCCTGGAATTTGACTGCTCCCGCGTTAATATCGGTATTAGCGACTATACTTACGGCGTTGCCGCTTATTTTCATCCCTTCACCGGGTACTCTTATCCAGGCTCTCGCTGTTCCACGGTTATTCGTACGGACACTGATGGTTGCTTCTGATTTATTGCCGGCGAAGTCGTACGCCTTTACTTTGATCTCATGAACACCGTTTTTATGCTTCCTCGTATTCCAGTAAAAAGCATACGGAGGATCTTCGTCTTCTTTAACAAAATCACCGTCGACATAGAAACGCACGATATCCATACGGTAATTATCTGCGGCATCTATAATAACCTTTACATAATTATCAAGACATGTATCGTCTAGAGGCTGTGTTATAAATACAGTCGGGGGGATATCATCCTTTACAGATAAGTAAGCATATGAATATCCTTCCCCGTCGGATGCTTTTCGCGACGCACCCGCGATGGGGCATAAAGCATCTTGTGCATCTGCTGCAAATTTAAATGTCCCCAGCGGCAGATCTGCAGAATTAAAAGTCCAGGTCGATACTGCTTTCGTTCCAGAACAGTCAATATAGTGTATTTCATCTAATGAATTGCAGCCTGTACCGAGTGCCCACCACCAGAACGATTCCAGTTCTTTATCATCCTGAGCAGTTATTGTAACATTGAAATCCTCACCCCACCTTATTCCGGAAGGCTCAATTGATATATTGACAGAAGGAGGAGCGCTATCCCTCTTTTCCACCTCAATAAATACGTAACCTATGCCATCGCCGTCGGAAGCCTGGTGAGCTTCTCCAGTGACAGGATAAGCCGAATCCCTGGCGTCGGCAGCCAGTCTATAAATACCTTCGCTGAGGTCGCTTGTAGAAACTTCCCAAAGGTTGCCTGCTTCTTTTCCCGAACAGCTGTAAAAATGACATTTATCGAAATATTCGTCGCTGGTATTCTCCGCCCACCACCATATCTCGGCAAGGTTTTTATCATCAGTGGCTTCGACTATTATCTGGAGTTTCTCTCCCTGTATCACTTTTTCCTGCAGGGTCCTTATACTTACTTTCGGAGGAGCAATATCCTTCGGTTCTATCTCCAGGTCTATATACGCCGTACCGTCGGCCTCGGAAGACTGATGCGCTTCGCCGTCTTTCGGGTAGAGCCTGTCTCTGGCGTCAGCAGCCAGCCGGTAGGTGCCGGTCGCAATTTCTCCCGAATATATATTCCATGAACAGGTGAAATTTTCTCCTGAACATTCTTTCAGGTAGACTTTATCGAGTATCTCTTCTCCCGTAGATATACCCCACCACCATACCGCCGCGAGATCTTTATCGTCAGTCGCATTTATCGTAACAGTAAACGTTGATCCCTTTATTATATTTTCAGGTTCTATATATATGCAGACTTCAGGAGGAAGCTTATCCCTCTTCTCGACATTGAAAAACCCGTATTCCGGGCCGTAAGCCTCGGAAGCCTGGTGTATTTCGCCTTCAACCGGGTATACAGCGTCCCTTGCATCAGTTGCGAGCTTATATTCTCCCGGGCTGAAATCTTCGGTGCAGATCACCCATGAATGAGTCACCGAGGAACCGCTGCATGAATATATATGGGAAACATCCAGCGTTTCTATCCCGGTATTCACTCCCCTCCACCATATAGAGCCCAGATCTTTATCGTCGGTACCGTTTAACGTGACTGTAACGCTCCCTCCTTCTATTATATTATAGGGATCAACGGATATACTTACGGAAGGAGGAGCTATGTCTTTCGGTTCTACGGTGAAAACAAAGTACCCCAATCCGGATCCGTCTGAAGCCTGATGTGCTTCTCCGGGCGTAGGGTACATACTATCGCATGAGTTTGCCAGCAGGCTGTACGTGCCCGGCAATAATTCATAAGTCGACATCGTCCATGTATGTTCTGCCGATATACCCGAACAATAATACCAGTAGGTCTTGTCGAAATTTTCATATCCCGTGCAGTTGCCCCACCACCAGAACGCAGCCAGGGCTTTATCGTCACTCGCGGAAACAGTTATCTTGATATCTTCTCCCCGGAGGACCGAGGACGGAAAGACTGCTATGTTTACGTCCGGCGGGTAAAGATCCTTCTTATCGACTATCAATGTTGCCCAGGGCTGCGGTTCTCCGGTCTCCGATACCCTATGCGGTTCCCCTTCTACAGGATACGCTATATCCTGAGCGTCAGCCAGGAGCCTGTAAATGCCCTCATTTACACCGGTCGTATCGAGTTCATATACCCAGGTATAAGAGGTCCCGGCACACTCGTACCAGTGTTCATCATCCAGCTCTTCAACCCCGGTGTTGTCCCCCGACCAGCCTAAAGCTGCCAGTTCGTAATTGTCGTGCCCGGTGATACTGATATAGGCTTTTTCGCCCTGTATGACTTTACCTGGCTCTATGGATATTTCCACGGATGGCGGCAGTTTATCCAGCGGGTCCATCGAAAAATAGCAGTATGCCTGTTTACTTATTTTCGACGAAGCGTCAACGGCCGAGGCTTTTAACCTATATCCTCCTATATCTATGTCGCCCGTCTCTATCTGCCAGATCTTTTGTATTGTAGATACGGAGCATTCAAACGAATGAATACTGTCAAATGCCGCGTCACCTGTATATTCCGCCTGCCATGAAAGACCCGTCACGCATTTATCATCTATCCCTATTACTTTGACTTCGACATTCTGCCCCGGATTGAGTTTGTCGGGAGTTATAAACACGTAAGCAACCGGCGCCATTATATCTTTTTCTCTTTCTATGGGAAGCCTCAGAAAATCAGCGATAAATACTTTCCCAAGGTTATAATCGTCGTAATAATCCATTATACTATCTTTCACTTCACCCTCGAAGATACACCCCCACCAGTTGTTCCCGAGCGTGATGTTCGTGTTAGCCAGGTGCTTGTAGTTATACCACTCGTTCTCGCAGATGTTGTT
>JAFGSA010000050.1 GCA_016934855.1 Elusimicrobiota bacterium | reverse complement strand
TAAGCGATAAGACTATGAATATAATTAATTTATATTATAAAAAGGGATTGGGGTGGGGATCTTAAAACTTATAACTTACAGCTTACAACTGGCTTAAATGTCATTCGTTTGTATTTTGGAGCTTGAATTTTGGTTTTTCATTACACATTACACATTACACTTTAAACAAACTAAATAGAGGAATAAAAACTATGAAAAAGACATTCGTACTTGATACAAACGTGCTCATCCACGACCCGGACAGCCTTTTCAGTTTCGCGGATAACACCGTGGTGCTGCCGCTGGCCGTGATAGAGGAGCTCGACAACCTGAAAAGTTATCCGGACGAAAGGGGAAGGAACGCCAGGCTCATATCCAGGCGGCTGGACGAACTCAGGAAAAGGGGGAAGATATCCCAGGGCATACCGAACGATTCGGGCGGCATGATAAGGATAGAAACGCAGATAAAAGCCGACATCCCGACATCGCTGGTCAAGAAAGCCGATAACCAGATAATGTCGGTGGCGCTGGGCCTTAAGAAAGAAGGCGAGCGCGTGATATTCATATCCAAGGATATAAACATGAGGGTGAAGGCCGAGGTGCTGGGGCTCGAGGTGCAGGATTTCGAAAAAGCCAAGGTCAAATTCGAGGAACTGTACAGCGGCTGGAGGGAGATAACGGTAGAGGATAAAGTGCTCAACGAGTTCCACCTGAAAAAGGAGATGCCCCTGCCGTCGGCGGACATCCACCCGCAGGAGTTCGTCCTGCTAAAAGCCAGGAGCAACGACAAGAAGACAGGGCTTGCCAGGTGCGCGCCGAAGGAGAACAAGCTGGTAAAACTGGTTTACGATGACATGCATATATGGGGCATCAACGCGCTCAACCTGGAGCAGAAATTCGCTTTCGAAGCGCTCCTGAACGAAGAGATAAAACTCGTCACGCTCCTGGGCATTGCCGGGACCGGCAAGACGCTGATAGCGCTCGCGGCCGGGCTGTTTTTGACTTTTGAGAAGAGGTTCTACAGGAAGGTGCTGATATCCAGGCCCATAGTGCCCATGGGCAAGGATATAGGATACCTGCCCGGCACGAAGGAAGAGAAGCTTTCCAACTGGATGGGGGCTTTTTATGATAACCTGGAGTTCCTGGTGGACCGGAGCGGGCTTTCCGCCAGGAAAGGGATGCACGAAAACCAGGGCAAGAAAGACAAGCGCAGGGATAACAACGACCACGGGCCGAAGCTCCCCGAACTCGTAGAGACGCTCTTCATGACGGGCAAGATAGAGGTCGAGGCCCTGACTTATCTGAGGGGCAGGAGCATACCGGAGCAGTTCATGGTCATAGACGAAGCCCAGAACCTGACGCCCAACGAGGTCAAGACCATAGTTTCCAGGGCGGGTAAGGATACCAAGGTGGTCCTGACCGGGGATCCGTATCAGATAGACAACCCGTATCTTGATTCGTCTTCCAACGGATTGACGTATCTGGCGGACAAGTTCAAAGGGCAGGATATATTTGCCCATATAACGCTTAACAAGAGCGAACGAAGCTACCTGGCGGGGCTTGCGGCAGAACTGCTGTGATACCGGACCCGCTTTACCGGGAGCTTTGACAATTCACGTTAATTTTTATATATTTTTAGATTAAATAATGGATATTAAGGAAAAAGGTAGCATCCTGGCAGTAAGGCTGTACACAGGAGAGGATACCTTGGGTTCCCTTGAAAAAGCGATGGCCGCCTCGGGTAAGCCTCTCGGGCTTGTAGTAAGCGCTGCCGGAATGATGAAAGAGATCAAGATCGGGTATTTTACCGGCAGCGGGAAGTACAGCGAAACCGGGTACGACAGGCCTATGGAGATCGTCTCGCTGACAGGAAACCTGATAAACAGCGCAGGGAAGATATTCTCCCATCTGCACGTTTCCCTTGCGGATGAAAAAGGCGGCGTATCGGGCGGTCACCTGAGGAGTTCGAAGATACACGGCACCGGGGAGATATTCATTTACCTGTCCGATATCGCGGCTGACAGGAGAAAAGAGGAAGAAACAGGATTAGAAGGATTAAAAATATGAAATATGCAGTAGTAGAAAACGGAAGAAACCAGGTTATGGTGCAGGAGGGGGATTTCGTACTTGTGGATAGCCACAACCTTGAAAAAGGCAAAGACTACACCTGGGACAAGGTCCTCATGGTAAAAGACGGCGAGGATATCAAGGTGGGCACGCCATACGTTAAAGGCGCCAAGGTTAAGGGCAAGGTCGAAGGCGAGGCTAAGGGAAAGAAAGTCGTCAATTACAAGAAGAAGAGAAGAAAAGGGTATGCCAGGAAAGTCGGCCACAGGCAGAAATATACGAAGATCCTGGTGGAGAAGATCTAAGAAAAGGGAAAACGGGAGATAATACAATGGCACATAAAAGAGATTATCAGACATTAAAACGTCCGATAATCTCGCGATTATTATCCGACGCAGTAGCATTCGATAATAATCTTTCGGAGGGGTTATCAGAATACGTCCGATAATCCCGCGATTATTATCCGACGCAGTAGCATCCGATAATAATCTTAGTGATAGAAATCAGGAGAAATAGTATGGCACACAAAAAAGGCAAAGGATCGACAGCAAACAGCAAGGACAGCGCGGGGCGAAGGCTGGGTGTGAAGCTCTTCGGCGGGCAGTTGATAAACGCGGGCTCGATTATCGTCAGGCAGAGGGGCACGAAGTTCTTCGCGGGCCTCAACGTGGGAAGGGGCAGGGATCATACCTTGTACGCCAAGATCAACGGCAAAGTAGAGTTCAAGAAGAGCCGGGACAAGAAAGTAGTAAATATAATACCGGCTTGAACGGGTTTCCCGTACGAAAAGAATGGGTAGGGCTATCTGCCGTATCCATTCTTTTTTTTATTGAGAAGGAAAACACTGCATGAGAATAGTAATTAAATTAGGAACCCGTCTTCTGACGCGCGAAGGCATGCTGGACAAAAAGAATATAGCCAGGATCGCCGGGGAGATAGGAGAACTCCTTGACGGCGGTAACGAGGTCATCATCGTCTCTTCCGGGGCCATCGGCGCCGGCTGCGGCCGGCTCGGCTGCAGCCCCAGGGGGCTCGGTCTCAGGGAGAAACAGGCGCTCGCCAGCGTCGGGCAGACGGATCTCATGAACGCGTACAAGGAAGCTTTTGCGGCGCAGAAAAGGCCGGTGGGGCAGATCCTCATAACGGCGCAGGACCTGGCTGACAGGAAATCATATCTTAATATAAGGAACACGCTCTTCGCTCTTCTGGAGATGAAGGTAGTGCCTATAATAAACGAGAACGATACCGTCGCGGTCGAAGAGATAAAGCTGGGTGACAACGATTACATATCCGCGATAATAACCTCGAAAGTGGATGCGGACATGCTGATAATACTGACCGACGTGGACGGCCTGCTGTCCAGGACGGGGAAACTCGTGAAGAAGGTCGAAAAGATAACCCGCGAAATAGAAAGGTCCGCGGGCGGCGCCGTATCCGGGTACGGCGTAGGCGGGATGGCGACCAAGGTAGAGGCCGCCAGGATAGTATCAAAACTCTGCGGTGTCGATACGTATCTTGCCAACGGCAGGAAAGCCGGCATAATCAGGAAGATAGCGAAAGGCGAAAATCCCGGCACGGTGTTCAAGGGGACAAAATGCGGCATCTCTCATAAGAAGAGGTGGATAGCGTACGGCTCCAAGCCCGCAGGAAGTGTCGGTCTTGACGGCGGCGCGGTCGATGCGGTCAGGAACAGGAAGTCCAGCCTGCTCGCGGTAGGGATAAGGAAGATAAGCGGGACGTTCAGGGAAGGGGATTCCATAAGTTTTGTTGACGAAAAAGGAAAAGAAGTCGGCCGGGGCCTGGTCAATTATTCATCCAAGGATCTGAAGAGGATAATAGGCAAGAAGAGCACCGAGATAGAGAAGATACTCGGGTATAAGGATTTTGACGAGGTGATAAACAGGGATAACATGGTCCTCATGTGAGCTTAAATGCTCAAGGAGCACCTGATGGAAAATAACGATAAGGAAAAAATAAAACAGAAGAAGATATTCGACATAGCCTCCAGGGCGGTGCTGGCAAGCAGGGAGCTCAGAATCATCTCCTCGGATTCGAAGAAGAACGCCCTGATAAAGATAGCCGAACTGATAGACCAGAAGTCGGAAGATATACAGTTCAGAAACGAGATAGACGTGGAAGCGGCTAAGGAAGACAACCTGCCTGCCGCTCTCATAGACAGGCTTCTGCTTGACGGTAAAAGGATAAAATCCATGACCGACGGCATCAGGGAAGTGGCCGCCATGGAAGACCCCGTCGGCGAGGTGTTGAGCCATTATACCAGGCCCAACGGCCTGGTGATAGACAAGGTGAGAGTGCCCCTGGGCGTGATAGCCATGATATACGAATCCCGTCCGAACGTGACCGGCGATTCGGCTGCGCTGTGCCTTATGTCATCGAACGCGGTTATACTCAGGGGAGGCACCGAGGCGCTTAACTCCAATCTCGCCATAGGCCACTATATAAGGGAAGCCCTGAAGGGTACGGACATACCCCAGGACGCAGTGCAGATAATAGACGACAGTGACAGGAACCTTATAAATTACCTGGTCAGCCTGAAAGGAATGGTGGACGTAGTCATACCCCGGGGCAGCGAAGAGATGATAGAAACGATATCCAGGATGAGCTCCGTTCCCGTCATAGGGCACGGGAAAGGCCTCTGCCACATATATATCGACAGCAGCGCCGACAGGAAGAAAGCGGTGGAAATCGTATATAACGCCAAGGTCCAGCGGCCAGGCGTATGCAACGCCGTCGAGACGCTGCTTGTCCATACCGACGCCGCGAGATCCATACTCCCGGCAGTATGCGAGAAACTGAGATCCGCGCAGGTGGAACTCAGGGGCGACGAAGCGGCAAGGGAGATATGCCAGATGAACGAAGCTACGGAGGAAGACTGGAGCACAGAGTACCTGTCCCTGATACTCTCCGTGAAGATAGTGGGATCGCTGGAAGAGGCGGTAGAACACATAGAAAAATACGGGTCAAGGCATTCCGACTGCATAATAGCGGAAGACAGGGAAGCCTGCGACAGGTTCACTGACGTTGTCGACTCTGCCTGCGTCTACTGTAACGCTTCTACGAGGTTCACTGACGGTAACCAGATGGGTCTGGGCGCGGAGATAGGTATATCCAACCAGAAGCTCCACGCGCGCGGTCCGATGGGCCTGAAGGAACTGACTTCGTACAAATATCTGATCAGGGGAAACGGACAGATACGTCAGTGAGCTATATCATCTATGGAGGAATGTTCGATCCGCCTCACCTGGGCCATCTCGAACTGGCCCGTGAAGCGTACAGCAGGATAAAACCAGGGAAAGTGATCTGGGTACCCGCCAAGTTCCCCCCGCACCGGAAGGTCGAGAACCTGGAATCCGGAAAAAGGGTTGAGATGCTCAGGTGGTGGTTCAGGGATAAACCGATGTTCGAGGTATCCGACATGGAGATGAAACCGGGGCATTCCGGGTATTCCGTAGAAACTGTAAAAAAATTCGCGAAGATGTATCCGGACGAAGACAGTTATTTTCTCGTCGGTTCGGATGAAGCGGTTAAATTCAAGTCCTGGAAGCACTGGGACAGGATACTCAGGATGACGCACCTCATCGTGGGCCGCCGCGGCGGCGATGACAGGATACCCAGGGAACTGGAAAAGAAAGCCCTCCTGCTGGATAACAGCATATACAGCATATCCTCCAGCGAGATAAGGCAGATGCTGAAAAATGACATATCCGTCTACGGCATGCTGGACGAGAGTATCCTTCAGTACATAAAAGACAACAGGCTCTATGCATAGTTCCCGCAGCGGCAAAAACGCTTCTCGGGGATCGGCGGCGCTGAGGGTACTTTATTTTTCTCTCTTCATAAGCCTTGTCTTCGTGCTGATAACTCTCTTCAGCCCCGTGAAGAAAGCCCTCGTCTGCAGCAAGAGGATAAATATCCTTCTTATGGGAATAAGCGAAACGGATTACGCCAAGTTCGCGGAAGTCATAAAGATAATAAGTTACGAACCCGTCACCGGTTTTCTGGACATAGTCTCCGTACCGAGGGACACCATGATACCCGTGTCGACCGATATAACCTGGAAAGGGATACAGAAGCTGGACGAGATATACTCAAGGCTCGAGAGGGAATACGGCGCCGACACGACAGTCCTGTCCGGTGAGTTCAGGGACGTGCTCGAAAAGTTCCTTGATAATTACCTGGAGATAAATTATTACATACAGGTCGATTACAGGTCGTTCGTGGATTTCATAGATAAACTCGGGGGAGTAGAGATAGACGTCCAGCGCAGGATGCAGTACACTGACAAGGCGCAGAACCTGCACATAGACATATCTACCGGAGTTCAGAAGATGAACGGGGAGCAGGCGCTTAAATACGTGAGGTTCAGGGACAAGATAATGGGGGACATAGAGAGGCAGGACAGGCAGCACAAGTTTCTAAAGCAGGTTCTGCAGAAGGTGAAGTCCCCCTCCATTATCCCAAAGGTGCCTGTTCTTATAAAGGCCGTGGCCGATAATGTGGACACGAACCTCTCTTTTGCCGACATACTGGTGCTTGCGGACGAGATAAGGAACATAGACCTGGATAACTTCAGGATACAGAAGATACCGGGCAAACCGGTAACGAAATGGGGCAAGAGCTACTGGGAAGTGGATGAGATGGCAGTGAGGGAAGTCCTTGATGTCGTCAGGAATTCGCAGCTTGTCAATCTCCCGGAACTGAAGATAGACGTAAATTCCAGGCTGAGCGACACCATAACGGCCGAGGTCTGGAACGCTACGGATACGGGCAACATGGCCAGGGACCTCACGGACTACCTCAGGAAGAGGAACGTCGATGTCGTCAGGTACGGCAATTTCGGCGCTTACAAGAAGTATACGCAGATAATCTCACGCAACGGCGACCTCGCCTCGGCGAGGGAGGTGTCGAGGATAATAGGCTGCCGGAATATCAAGACGGAGCTTGACACCAGCAGGATGGTAGATATAAATATCGTGATAGGGCACGATTTCAGACCGCCATGGAAGAAACAGATTATAGATCAATAGCAGAAGACTGTGTCAGGGTGATAGATTCCAAAAAAGGGAGGGATGCCGTCCTTTACGACGTCAGGGAAATGACAGGATTCACTGATTATATTATAATAGCTACTGTCGATTCCGGTCCCCAGATGCAGGCCGTGATGAAAGAGATGCTCGGAAGGTGGAAGAAAAGGCCCCTTCACGTAGAAGGGGATGCGGCAGGCGGCTGGGTGCTCGTAGATTTCGTCGGAGTTGTTGTTAACCTGTTCACTCCCGAAGTCAGGGCTTTTTATAAACTGGAAAGGCTCTGGGGCCAGGCGGACCAGGTGGAAATAAAATTATAAGTTTTAAGTTATAAGATAATGAGTAAAAATAATTTATATTATAAAAAAGGATTGTGTCTAAAATCTTATAACTTACAGCTTACAGCTGAACACTTTTGTTCTTTGGTGCTTGGGTTTTGTATCTTTCATTACACTTTTCACTTTACACATTACACAGGAAGAACATGTATGAACTGAAAATAAAAAAATGTCTTGAGGATTTTCTGGGCAGGAAGGATCTGAAGCTGACCGTACCCCCGAAGGGTATGAAGGGCGACCTTTCCACCAACGCCGCCATGGTCTGCCAGGTGGATCCCTCAAAGGTGATTTCCGAGCTGGAGAAACTGGACGAAGTGGAGAGCGCCGCCAAAGCGGGCAGCGGGTTCGTCAACATAAAGGTGAGCGATTATGCCGTTAACGCGGAGCTGGCCGAGATAACGTCCGGCACGAAATACGGGCGCGGGAGCGAGAAAGGCAACGTCGTGCTGGAGATGGTAAGTTCCAATCCCACCGGCCCTCTTCATATAGGCCACGGAAGAGGGGCCGCAATAGGCGACTCGCTCGGCAGGATATATCAGTGGGCCGGCTACAATATATATAAGGAATATTACGTAAACGATGCGGGGAGGCAGATGGACCTCCTGGGGCAGAGCATATTCAACAGGATGAACGGCAAGGAAGTGCCAGAGAACGGATACCGGGGCGCGTACATAGACGAGATAGCCGCGTCCATGGGGGGCTGCAAATCCGCCGGCGAGTGCACGCAGAAAGCCGGGAAGATGATACTCGACGACCATTTCAGGGTCCTGAGCAAATTCGATGTAGAATATGACAATGTGTTCTCGGAAAAAAGCCTTATAGAGAACGGCGATGTGGACGAGATAATCGATACCCTGGATAAAAAAGGCCTTACATACAAGAAAGACGGGGCGTTATGGTTCAGTTCCTCGAAATTCGGTGATGACCAGGACAGGGTTCTGATCAAGAAGGAGGGGGAGCTTACGTATTTCGCTTCAGACTGCGCCTACCACCTGGACAAATCGCAGCGGTTCACCCACCTGGTAAACATCTGGGGCGCTGACCATCACGGCTACATACCGAGGATAAGGGCTTTCTGGGAGTCGATGGGGCTGGACAGGAGCGGGACTATGGACATAATGATATACCAGCTGGTGAACCTGAAGAGGGGAGACGAAAAGGTCTCCATGTCCACCCGCGCCGGCGAGTTCATCACGCTTGAGGAGGTGATAGACGAAGTCGGAAAAGACGCGTCGCGGTTCTTCATGCTTATGCGTAGTCCGGATTCCCCTCTGGAGTTCGATATGGAGCTTGCCAGGGAGGAAAGCAAGAAGAACCCCGTATACTACGTCCAGTATTCCCATGCCAGGATATGCTCCGTGTTCAGGAAAGCCGGCATAGAGTTCAAGTCCATAGACCCGGGCCAGGCCGGCGGGATCGGGCCGGAAGAGCGGGAGGTAGTGAAGGTACTCGCTCATTTCCCGTACCTCGTTTCAAAGTGCGCGGCACTAAAATCGCCCCACCTGATAACGGAGTACCTCAGGGAGGTCGCTACCGTTTTCCATAAATACTACGACGGAGTCAGGGTCCTGGGAAGCGGCGCCATGGAGAAACCCAGGCTGATACTTCTGGAGGGAGTGAGGCGCATAATAAAGACAGGACTTTATCTCATAGGAGTATCCGCGCCGGAAAAGATGTGATAATGCAGATGCCAGATATCAGATCTGAGATACCAGATATGATATTTAAAATTGATGAGATTAATTCCTACAAAAAAGCAGTTTAAAAACTGGTCATTGCCTAGCAAGATAGCATATATTGCTCTTCCAATAACTGTTGTATTAGCAGTTATTTTCTTTATAATCCAGCTGAACATTGGAGCAACAAAAAACGGACAAAGGGAAATTCTAAGTAAACTAAATGATAAATCTGATAAGAGACCATTTTTACGTATTAGTTATCATGAGCAAGAGACTTCTGTTATTATCTTATTCGAAAATATTGGAGATACACCTGCCAATTATTTTACAGCTGATATAAGAGCAGAAAAGGGTGCATTTAAAGTAGATAGAATTAATGCGAATTTTGAGCTTAAAGCATCCGGTGAGAGTGGTAATTGGACAATAATATCTGGGAAAGATATATTGCCACTACAAAGAGGAAGTATAACATTGATAAAAAACAAATTATTTGATGAATTTATTCTAGAACCGCCAGTTGTAAAGAGTGACAGTGAATACGAATTTGCAGGTACAATGAAGTGGAAATTCGGTCCAATAGAAACATATAAAGAAAAATAAATCTTTAGTCTTACATCTGTTATCTCGGATCTCGCATCTGGTATCTATTCTTTTTCCTCTTGCCTTTTACCATTCTATGCATTAACATAGATAATTATCTGTTTAAAAAAGAGTATAATATGAGAATAAGATGGTACGGAAGAGGGTGTGTTGTTCTGGAGTCGCATAGCGGCACGGTCGTGGTATGCGACCCGTACGATGAAAGCGTGGGGTACGCACTGCCCGATATGCCGGCTGACATAGTGACCGTCTCGCATGACCACTACGACCACAATGCAGCCGGAAAGGTAAAAGGCAGTCCCGCGGTGTTCAGGTCGGCTGGCGAGTTCGGCGAGAAAGGCGTCAGGATAAAAGGAGTGAGCACCTGGCACGACGATATGCAGGGCAGGCTCAGGGGGGGCAACATAGTCTTCAGGATAACGCTGGATAATATTAATTTCGTTCACGCGGGCGACATAGGACACTCGCTGGACGGCGAACAGGCAGAGGAGCTCAAGCCCTGCGACATACTGGCCGTGCCGGTCGGCGGGCATATCACGGTATCCGCGGGCGGCGCCTGCGAGATAGTCGGAAAACTGGGCCCGCAGATAGTGATCCCCGTGCATTACAGGACTCCTTCGGGAAAAGGGACTCTGGCGGACGAGAGCGGGTTCACCAGGATGTTCATGGATGTCCGGTACGGGAAGGAATGGTCAGGCGCCAGGAGGGATCTGCCCAAAGACTTGGCGGTGTGCGTTCTGATGGCTTGCGGCGAAACGAGGCGCGGAGATGAAAAAATCTGACGAAAACATAAAAAAACAACTCGAAGATATAAATAAACAGCTGTATGAGCTGAAAAGGGAGATAGACCACCTCCGCGAGATGAGGCACAACATACTCGAGAGGGAGAAGAAGAACATAAAGGAGTTCGTCTCCGCGGAAAGCTCTAAGCTGGCCGAGCTTATTGAAAATTCCCTGAGACAGATAACCGATCAGACAAAAAACCAGGTGTACCGCCTGTATGACGAAGGAAGGAAGGTCGGGGAGAAGATAGACAAGGTCGCGCACGAAAAAGTCATGCAGAGCGCCGTCAAGACGATAAGCAGCATCGAGAAAAAGGCCGAGAAGAAACTGACCAAAACCGTAAACAGGCAGATAAAAAAGGTGGCTGGGAAAATAAAAGACGACCTTGAAGAAGCGGAGAAAAAGGCGATTACCGACGAACTGACGCAGGTTTTCAACAGGAGGTATTTCGAGCCGAAGCTAAGGGAGGAATTCCGCGCCGCAAGGAGGCAGGGCGACGATATATCCGTACTGGTGCTGGATATAGACGATTTTAAAAGGGTGAACGATACGTACGGACACCCCGCCGGAGACAGCGTTCTGGTGGACATGTCCAGAAAGATCTCCGAGAACATAAGGAGAGAAGACATACTCATCAGGTACGGCGGGGAGGAGTTCGTGATAATCCTGCCGGGTATGACAAAAGATAAAGCCAGGGCCACGGCGGACAGGCTGCTCAAATGTGTTTCCCGGCATTCTCTTTACTGGGAAGGCGAGAGTTTCAATATCACGATATCTATAGGCATATCTACCTATCCCGATGATACCGCCAGGTACCAGGAACTCTTCAATGTCGCTGACCAGAGGCTGCTGAAGGCCAAAAAGGGCGGCAAGAACATGTACGTGGATACGGATTAACAGAAAGAAGATAATTTGTTATAATAATCAGTAAATTAATTTATGAAACAGAAAACTAAAATTACGAGGAATAAGGTCATGCTGGAACCTGCGGATAAGCTCAGGCTGCTGCCTCCGTATCTTTTCGGCGCGGTAGACAAGCTGAAGAGGGAAGCTTTCCTCAGAAAGCAGGATGTCATAGACCTGTGCATGGGGAACCCCGATATACCCACGGCGGACCATATCATCGAGAGACTGTATGATACTATAAAACACCATCCGCGCACGCACAGGTACCCCCAGGCTAAAGGGATGCCCAAGTTCAGGCAGACCGTAGCCGGCTGGTACAGGAAAAAGACCGGCGTGGATTTAGATCCGGAAAGCGAAGTGCTGGCTCTGATAGGCTCCAAGGAGGGTATCGCCCACATATGCATGGCATACCTCAACCCGGGCGACGTGGCACTTACCACTAACCCGTGCTATCCCGTGCACTACAACGGTATAATACTGGCGGGCGGCAAGCCCTACAACATGCCTATAACGGAGAAAAACGGCTATATACCGGTGCTCGAAGATATACCGGTGAGCGTAGCGAAGAAGGCTAAGCTGATGTTCCTTAATTATCCAAACAACCCGACTACCGCGTCGCTGGATGACACGGGCTTCTTCAAAGAGGTCATAGAGTTTGCGAAGTGCTACAACATAATGGTATGCCATGATTACGCGTATTCAGAGATAGTGTATGACGGGTATAAGCCTCCCTCTTTTATGGAGGTCAAAGGCTCCAAGAGCGTGGGGATGGAGTTCCATTCTTTTTCGAAGACGTACAACATGTGCGGCTGGAGGGTGGGGTACTGCGTCGGCGGGGCGGATTTCCTGGCCCCGCTCGAAAAAATAAAATCGTATCTTGATTACGGCGTCTTTACCGCTATACAGCTGTCGGCCATCAAGGCGATGACCGGTTCGCAGAAACACGTGCATGACACGGTAGCCGAGTACCGCAGGCGGATGATAAAACTCGCTGACGGGCTCAGGCAGGCCGGCTGGGATGTGCCGCTCCCGAAAGCCACTATGTACCTGTGGGCCCGGCTTCCAGAAGGGTTCAGGAAGATGACATCACTGGATTTTGCCAAGCTTCTCATAGAGAAGACAGGGATCGCCGTAGCCCCGGGCAGCGGGTTCGGCGAATACGGCGAGGGCTACATCAGGATGGCTGTCGTGACGCATTTCAAGCGGTTTCACGACGCGATACTGAGGGTCAAGAAATTTCTAAAGGAAGGCCCGAAAGGGTAAAGAAGTTGCTGGTGACTGGTCGCTGGTCGCTATTGTAAATAAGTTATAAGTTGTAAGTTTTAAGTGATAAGATAATGAAATTACAAAAGACAAATAACAAATATCAGGCAAGCTTTAAGTTATAAGCTGTAAGCGATAAGACTATGAATATAATTAATTTATATTATAAAAAGGGATTGGGGT
>JAFGSA010000049.1 GCA_016934855.1 Elusimicrobiota bacterium | reverse complement strand
CTTAAACCAGTGACCAGTTGCTGGTCACTGGCAACTTTTCTTTGGTGCCGAGGGCGGGACTTGAACCCGCACGGGGTTACCATATGGTCCTTAACCATACGTGTCTGCCAATTCCACCACCTCGGCAGAAGTTTTTGATATTATTCCATGTCCGGCGTTTCGCCGGTATTTTCCATATCAGCAGTTCCTCCGGGCTGTTGTGCAGGTACCGATATAGGTGCTGAGGGCGCTACGGTTCTCTCCATAAGGCTTTTCGCAGTTTCCCGCGAGGTCCGTACCGCAAGTACAAGCGACGTAAGGAAAAATACCGCTGCCAGCGTAATTGTGGCTTTCTTCAGAAATACGTCGCTGCTGGGGGATGCCAGTATATCATCCATTCCCGAGCCTCCGCCGAACAGCCCGGCCATACCGCCGCCTTTACCCTGTTGAAGGAGTATTATTAAAATTAATAATACTGCTGTAATAATATGAATGCTTATTAGTAAAAATTGCATGAATAAGTATATAACAAATTAGCTTTTTTTTGTCAATTTGCCGCCGCGGCCGCAAAAACCTGAATACGGGCAGAAACCGCACATCTCGCTCCGGAAAGGGAAAAATATCTCGTTTCGCATGCCCTCTATAATGCTTTTCAGTTTCAACTGCAGGAAAGCAGGCCCGCGGACCGCGGCTATCTTGTTGTTTCGCAGAAAATACAGGCTGATCTTCTTGACTTTTTGGCCCAGTACCGTCTCCGCAGCCAGCTTGTATATCCCGACCTGCAGGCTGTGCTCCTTTGTACCGGTGCTTTTCGAAGTCTTATAGTCTATGAGCTCGGCACCGCCTTCTGCTCTGTCCAGCCTGTCTATAGTGCCTTTTATAAGAACGCCGCCGATCTTGAGAGCAAAGGGTTTTTCCGTAAACAGCACATCACGTTTCGCCTTGAGCATTACGGAACCTTTCAGGCTGCCTGTAATCGCTTCCAGGGGCTCCCTGTAATACTTGTTATAACAGTCGCTGGTTATGCCTGAGGTTATTATCAATGAGACGGCCTTGGCCTTCATTTTCGAGACTTCGTCCATGCCGGGAAGAATATAATATTCCTGCAGCATCCTGTGTATCACAGAGCCGAAGAGCTGGGGAGAGAACCCTTCATCGGGCGGGACTTCCGGAATGCGCAGAACATACCTGAGATAATACAGATTAGGGCACTTCGCATAGGTCTCTACCTGGGTTACGGAGAATTCTCCCGGGATCTCCCTGTCCTTGAAATACCTGGGTATGCCCAGGCTGCTTGAAGCATCACTGAATTTCTTTATAAGACTTCCCGTAACCTTCCTGGCAGGCAGCGCATCTTCTGCCGCGCTCATATGGTTTTTAATATAATTAAGATGGCCTTTAATCTCCTTTTTTACGGTGTATCCGTCTTTTCCGGCCTCAAGGAAGTATTCCATGAAAGACGATGTTTTCTTCCTGCTGTTACCGTATCCCGAGATAACAAGGTGCTCTTTGGCCCTTGTCATAGCTACGTACAAAAGCCTTCTCTCCTCCTGGTTATGCTGAGCATAAAGCATCCCTTTTATATTCTTCTCATAATAAGATTCGCTGCTGTTGTCTCTTATGACAAGACCGTGCTTTTCATAGAAATGATATCTGTCCATTCTCTTCTGGGCCGGGAAATTCGCACATGACACGTTTGAAATGAACACGATGGGGAACTCGAGACCCTTGGACTGATGTATGGACATCAGATGTACGAGCCCTTTTGCCCTGGGCCTGGCTTCCGGTTCTACTATATCCGCCTCCTCAAGCTGCCTCAGGTAATCTACGAAGTCCGCCAGCGTAGTGAATATGTTTCTGGATTCGAAATAGCGGGCGTTATGAATGAACTTGTTAAGGTTCGACATCTGGCGCGAGTACCTGCCCCCGGGCTTGGAAGATGCCCAGTAAAGAAGTCCGCTCGACTCTATTATTTCACCGATGAGCTCCATCAGTGTCAGGTTTATCTTCCTCTTCCTGAAATAAGATATGAATTCCTTTATTCTCCCTGCGTTTTCCGAATCGTATTTCATCAAAGCATGATAAAGCGTTTCACCCTTCTCTTTCATGGAAGCTATCTGCGCGATTTCGGAATCGGGTATCCCGAATACTGGGGAACCGAGCATCCGAAACAGATCCCTTTCCGAATAAGGATTATCGATGACGATAAGAATAGACAGCATGTCTTTTATCTCAGGCTGCAGGTAGAACCCCATCCCCCCGACGGTAATCGTGTCTATATTCAGCTTTCTGAGCGCATCTTCGTACTCCCGGCAGTTCTTGACGCCTCTGAAAAGCACGACTATGTCATGAGGAGCGTATCCGCTGTCCAGGAATTCCCTGACCCTGTTTGCCGTGAAATCGGCTTCCTGCAGTTTGTCATCTGCCAGGAAAAGTTCCACGTTAGCCCTGCCTTCGGCTCTGCTTTCGATCGGATGGTAGTCATCCAGCTGGTCTTTGAATATACTGTTGACGAGGCTCGGTATCGGCTCGGGAG
This sequence comes from Elusimicrobiota bacterium, assembly GCA_016934855.1. GTDB lineage: Bacteria > CG03 > SLGR01 > SLGR01 > JAFGSA01 > JAFGSA01. The sequence goes on along the minus strand of JAFGSA010000049.1, from coordinate 33,340 downwards.
AACGGAAATTATGGTTTAATATCACCCGGTTTTCATCCGGCAGGTCCTTGAAATATTCCACTATATGCCTCGGCTGGGCTCCTCTGAACCCGTATATGGACTGTTTCTCGTCGCCGACCACGAAATAGTTGTTCTGCGGCTGTGCTATGAGCCTAAGCAGGGCTACCTGCGCGGGGTTTGTGTCCTGGTATTCGTCAACCAGAACGTGCATGTATCGAGACTGTATCTTCTGACGCAACTCCGCATTGTCTTTCAGTACTAAATACGTGAGCGTTAGAAGTTTCGAAAAGTCGAGGTTGTTCTCTTTCTCTATATGTTCTTCGTAAGCCCTGTAAAGAAGATAGATGGTCCTGTGCAGTTCCTCGTTGTCCTTTTTATGCCTTATGAACTTTTCAGGCGATATCATGCGCTGTTTCAGCGAATTTATAAGAGCAAATGCATCATTCATGAATGCTTCTCTTGAATGGTCTATATCCAGGGACCAGGATACCTCTTCTTCCAGTATCCTTGCAGATACTTTCCTGAATATAAGTTTCGATTCTATCTCGTCCAGGACCTTGAAATCCGGATCGAATCCCGAAAGAAAGGCATTCTCTTTCAGAAACTTGAGGCAGAAAGCGTCTATCGTCGATATACTTGAGTTCCTGACCTGTTCGTCGCCGATAGCCTTCGCCAGCCTGACAGTCATCTCTTTAGCCGCTCTCTTTGTAAAGGTCACCGTCAGTATAGATGCAGCGGTTTCTTCGGGAGTCATTCCCGACAGGATGCCGGCGTTGAAAACCTCAAGATACTTGTTGACCAGGACCCTGGTCTTCCCGGTTCCCGCTCCCGCTTTTACGACGAATTCCCCGCCGGATGCCGCGATTGCCCTTTTCTGGGATTCCGTAAGATTGTCCATCACCGTTCTCATCAGATGTCGCATATCCTTCTGTAGTAACACTGCCTGCAGCTGTCCTTTTTTTCGCCGGGAAGGAATATTCCCGAGGCTATCGAACTCACGGTATCCGCAAGATGCTCCTTCGCCTTTTTCATCGCTTTTAAGGCTTTATCGGATTCCATATCCATTTCCACTTCCATTTTCTCAGGCGGCTCACGCAGCCTGTATATGGTGAAATAACGCGCGCCGCTGGCCCAGCTGTATATCGGCACCTGGAAGTTATCGCCTCGCTCGACGGCATTTATGAATGCCTGCCTTCCAGGGACGTTTTTCCCGGTTTTGTAGTCCACCACCCTTTTATGCCCGCCGGCGAGCCGGTCTACACGGTCGAACCTGCCCGCCAGCCTTATCCCGTCAAGATCTTTCACGAAATTCTCTTCAAGTCCCGTGATCTTAAAATCGGCATTTTTCATCCGTTCAACATAATTCTCTGCCATCGCATACATTATCCTGCGAAGGTTTCTCTTTTCGAACAACGATGAAAAATGCATAGATCCGAGTATCTCATCCAGCATCTTCTCCAGCACAGAAATGTCCATGACATCGTTTTTGTGCATATCGCAGAGCAGCCTGTGCACCGCTATACCCATTACCCTGTACAGGTTTTCCGGCTCCCTGAGTCGGAGGATGTGCCTGATAAAGAAATATCTCGGGCATTTCCGGAAGCTTTCCAGGAGGGAATACGAATAGCGTTCAGGCAGGCAGATGCTGACTTTGTCAGACAGCATCTTCCTGTCGAGCCTCAGGATCGCGTCGAGACTGTCTATCTTGGTCCTGAGCGCGGGTGAGGCATCAAGCAACGGGAAATCATCGCACGGAAGTTCTTCTGACATCTTGAGCAGAAAGTCCTTTTCGTCCAGTATGAGCCCGTTTATCTCGGACTGTATCTCCGGAAGGTTAAGGCTGCTTATGAACGAAGAGACTTCAGTTATCGCGCCTCCGTCGTCGTAATCGTAAGAGCAGAACACGAGCTCTTCTTCGGCCCTGGCTGCCGCGACATTATACAGCCTCTTTTCGTGCTCGTACTGGGCTTTTATTCCCGGCACAGGGTATATGCCGACGGCTTCCATCTCCTTGGCCGATAGAAGCGGGTTATCGAAAAAAGGACGGGGAAAATTATCCTCGGTCATATCGACGACATATGCTACCCTGAAGAGCGAACCCTTGGCCTGGTTTACAGTCATTATCCTTACAGCTTCCTGGTCAGGTATATAGGGTATGTCCATATCCTTGCCCGAACTGCTGAGAAGATCGTAGAGATTATCCATGAAATCGGGGAACAGCAGGGCTGTCCTGTTCATATTCGTGTAATGTTCGGAAAAACTCCTCACGACATCGAAGAAATAGCCGTATAGCCTGGCCAGGAACCTGTCGGATACGGCTTCGCTGAAAAATTCGTATTCTGTCATTAATCCGTATACGAACTTTTCCGCGCGTCCATGTTTCGAAAGCCCGGTCTGCTCATCGATCTTTCCCCAGAATGCCTCGGATAAATCCGGAAAATCCGCCGAAAAAACATCTCTGAGAGGAATGCCTTCGTCCAGAGACTTCTTCCTGAGCATATCAATGCCGTCGCTGTCGAGAGTTCCGGCCAGCTGTATGGACCTGTACAGGTGGATGTCTTCTGCAGAACGGCCTTCATTTACCACTGTAAGAAGCGATATGAGTTTTATTATCTCGGGCTGCCGGAAAAAACCGATGCCCCCCAGGAGCATGCTGTTGATGCCTTTTTCCTTCAGCGCCTCCATAAATACCCACAGGTCTTCTCCCACTGAACGCGATACTATCGCTATTTCGTCCGGGGCTACCCCGTTTTTGAGCTTCAACGCTATATGCGATGCGATATGCCCGGCTTGCTCCAGCCTCGTATCGGCTCTTATCATCTTTATTTCGGGTTCCAGCTTCTTTTTACCGGCAGTTACTCTCGAAATATTAAAGTTCTTTGTCAAGATATCTTCCATATATGCAGGGTCGGAGCCTCTGAACCTGTATATTTCCGATTCGCGATCCAGCGATATAACTGCCCGTTCGGCTTTCCCCAGCACGGACCTGAGTATCCCGGCCATCATGCGGTCCATATCTTCGGCTTCGTACACGAATACGGCCTTAAACCCTGCCAGGTCCGGATTTCTCTCCAGAAGGATTTCAGTGTTGCCTATAAGGTCGACCAGATCGATATAATTGGAACTTTTCAGGGTTTTCCGGTATAGTTCGTATACAAGAGATATATCATGTAATTTAGCCCCGGCTCTTTTTCCGCAGTCATCAGGACCTATCCCGTTCCTTTTTGCCAGATCGATGAAATTCGCCAGTTCCCTGATAAGACCTTCCCTGAGCCTGGACACGCTGAAGAACCGGAGCCTGATATCCCGTTTGAGGATGTTCCTTATTATCATCCTCTTCTCGAAGTCGCTTATTATTCTGAAGCCCGGATTAAGCCCGGCATGAAAATAGTTTTCCCTCAGAATCTTTTTGGCGAAAGAGGATATGCTCTCTACCCATAGCTGCGTATATGAAGAAATACCGCTGACAACGGCATCCCTGATTTCCCTGGCAGTACTTGATTTGTTCGTTAATACGAGAACATCTTCCGTATTGCGGTTTTCCCTGATGTAATCTCTGATTTTATCGGTTAAATATTCTTTTTTGCCTGAAGCGGGAGGACCGCTAAGCAGTTCAAATACCATGACGGTATATTTTCAGTTTTTGCTTTGGATATATTGTGTTCTCAGTAAGGCTGTTCCAGCTTTTCAGCTTTGACGTGGTTACGCTAAATTTCTTGGCTATCTTCCAGAGGCTGTCGCCGCTTTTTACGGAATAATACTCTACCCTCCTTATCCTTCTGTCGATCTCTTCCTTAGTCAGATATTTTTCTTCATCGGTTATACTGTCGTATACAGCGGCGAATTTCTTATAGCATTTCCTGGGTATCTTCAGGTTGTACTGCTGGCCTGGAGGTGTGCACATCTGCTTGAGCTCCGGATTAAGAAGCTGGATATCGTTCAGGGTCGTCCCGCACCATTTGGCTACGTCCCTTAGGTCGATGCTGTCATTAACCGGGTGCTCTACGTATTTAAGCTTTTTCTTCTCCAGCGGTTCGAAACCGAAGAGCTCCGGATCGTTCATGATGAATATAGCCGCCATTATTTTAGGCACGAAATCTTCCGTCTCTCTCGGCAGATACAGCTCCCAGTAATCTTCGGTACCGTATTTATCTATCCTCCTGGAGACTCCGTTCGGCCCGTAATTATAAGCTGCAAGAGCGAGTTCCCAGGTCCCGAAATTATCGTAAAGCTCTTTCAGCAGTCTGCATGCCGCGTATGTGGCTTTATGCGGGTCCATCCTCTCATCTACCCAGTAGTCTATTTTTAGTCCGTTGAGTTTCGCTGTTTTCTCCATGAACTGCCACATGCCTACCGCGCCTGCCTTAGACCTTGCGAAAGGATAGTATCCCGATTCTATTATGGGAACATGGGCAAGATCCAGGGGGAGTCCTTCTTCTTTCAGTATCTTCTTTGTGTTAGAAATATGATGTCTGGATCTCTCTCTCCATTTCGAAAAGTATTTCCTGCCTCTTCCCGTATAATAGTTAATCCATTTTTCTACCCTGCTGTTCCAGACCAGCGGGAACAGATCGCTCTGGATAAGGTAGGCCTGGGAGTGCCTGGCGTGGTTAACTTTTATCCTGAGCATGGCCGCTTCGCTCTGCAGCCTCTCGTACTCGTCGTTGTCAAGGGCATATTCAACGGTGAGCAGTTTGAATATGGCCTTGTCGCAGAATTTCCGTGTATCTTCGATGTCGCCCCTGAGAAATGCCTCCTCTGCTTCGGCCAGGGCCTTTTCTATATACAAAATCTCGTGTTCTATAGTTATCGGCTCTCTTCTCGCTGTCACTCCAAGGTAAGAACAGCCCAGAAGAGATATCAGTATCAGTATATAGATGTTCTTAAACTCTTTTATCTTCATTTTTTTTACTTTTTCCCAGAACCTCTTCCTGGAGATTCAGTATATCTTTCTTTATCTTCTTCCTGCTGCTCCTTTTAGTTATGCTTTTAATTATTTTATATTTTTAATAAAAACTTACAACCTGTCGTCAGATACAGGACTAGAACCGGAACATGGTATGCATTGATATGGTTCTTGCAGAATCTCCTTTTTCGTCGAATGTCTGCTTATGAGTTACTGCCAGCATTATGCTGGGAGCTATCATGTAACCCACCCGTGTAGTCATTATCGCCCCTTCAAGTTTTCCTATCTCGCTGAAATTATCGACATTCTTCTTGTCGTATGATACATCTATCTCGACCCTGTCAAGGAGTATGGCCGGGTCTATCAGCAGGCTGCCGTGCAGGTACGGGTACCTTTCGCCGGGATCCATATTATAATCCTCGTATGTCAGAACAATCCCCAGCCGTGACATTATGTCTAAACCCAGCATGCCGAAAGGGCCTTCGAGAGTCGGCGTAACTGAATCCCCGATGAGAAACGGCTTGGTTTTTCTCTCCACTTCGTAAAACGCGTCGAAATACACCGGGATGAAATTATTGTCCAGTTTCCTGTATTCGAGCCTGTATCTCAGTATCCTCACTGCATTTCCGCCTACTCCCAGGGCGTTCCCCTCGCCCGGGCTGCCTTTATCGCCGTAGGCATCTCCGAGCTCGTAGGTGGCATAATCGTAATAAAGATATGTACTTAATGATTCCTTGCTCACGACCGGCAGCTCGCAGTCAGCCCCGTAAAACACTACTTCGTCGTCGTCGGTTCCCCCGAACATATCCGGATCGTTATCGATTACGCCGGTGACTCCCAGGACGAGCCTGCTAATAACAGGGAGCTGCCGCGAACGGAGCGGCCTGAAGAAAAACCTGCCGCCTGTAACAGGATAAGAATCGATGTTTGAGACTATTGATTCGAATCCCATGCCGCCGCCGAGATCCGCGTTCAGTATAAAGCCCTTGTTCCTCACGTCGGGGTAGTTCAGCATGTTAGTATAATTATTAAGAATGAGCCCGTGGCCTATCCCGTGAGACCTTATGCCGCCGACAAGAGCGTAAAGGGGATCATCTTTCTGCCCGTACCTTATATACCATATCTTGGCCGCCAGGTCGTCCCAGCCATCCCAGTCTTCGGTTCTCACGTTTCCTTCTTCATCGAAATATACGTTCATGTCAAGACCTATACCGAACTTCCAGAGGATGATTTCCGGCAGGAGGCTGAGGTTATAATAGATCTTCTTATCCTCGGGATTATCCGGATCCATCAGCACGTCGGCGCCCAGGCTGCCGTTGAACTCAATACCCACCGGAACTCTTTCTCCTGTGCCCCTGCCCTTCCCTGATGTCCTCCCGGTACTTTCTTTTATCATCCCTTCTGCCGGTTCCCCTGACGATTCCTGCGCTGCTTCTTCCTCGACTTCCTTTATCTTGTATATATCCGATTTTTCCGAATTCCTGTCCAGCTCGCATTCGTAGCCTTCGGGCAATTCGAATTCCTCGCCTGTCCTGAGATTCCTGACCGAGACTTTCCCCGAATATGTCCTGACCCCTGTCCTGTAATCCCTTCCTTTTACCTCGACGGCGAAATCCGTACCTTTTACGGAACACTCCGCGGCGGGCGTTCTGATACTGAAGCTCTGGCCCCCGGTCATTTTATCAATCCTGGCCCTCAGTTTCCCGTAATATAGTTCGAATGACGCCTGCGCTGTCATGTTCTCCAGCACCAGCAGAGATGGCCCGTTCAGCGATACGGTTTTCCCTTCTATTTCCAGGGCGAGTTCCGAATCGTCAGCGGTGGATATCCTGCTTCCTTCAGCCAGCATATCTTTCTCGGAAATGTCTTCCCAGGAGCCGGTTTCCCTGTCGTAAAGCACAGCTATCCCCTTTACGCGCTTTACGGCCGCGATCTGCCCGTCAGAAGGACCCTTTATGCCGTCTTCCACGGCATTATCCCCTGCACGCAAGACGGCAGAAACTGTCAAAATTGAAAATATGGTTATAACTGCTTTTTTCATGATAACTCCGTTATTAATATTATCCGTAGACAAGAGCCAATACAGAAAAAACAAAGATAACGTACATCATGGGGTGAAGCGCCTTGTATTTACCGCAGGCGACCTTGAGCAGGGTGTACGATATGAATCCCCAGATGATGCCCTGGGTTATCGAATATGTAAGCGGTATCAGTATTATGCTCAGAAAGGCCGGTATACCTTCTTCGAAATCCCTGAAATCGATATTCGATGCTGCTGTTATCATATAGGCTCCTACCAGGATCAGTGCCGGGGCAGTCGCGTAAGAAGGTATAATCGCGGCAAGGTTGCCGAAAAACAGAAAAGGCAGGAAGAGCAGCCCTATGACAACAGCTGTCAATCCCGTTCTTCCTCCTTCTTCAACTCCGGCTGCGCTTTCTATGTATGTCGTTCCCGATGATGTTCCGAAAAGTCCCGATATCGTAGTCGACAGGGCATCCACGAATAAGGCCCTGGATACGTTTTTCGGCTGCCCCTCCTCGTCTATGAGCTCTGCCACCTGCGCTACCCCCATGAAAGTCGATATAGAGTCGAACATATCGGTAAAAAGAAAAGTAAACACAGGGGCGATCATGGAAACGGCGAACACTCCGCGTATATCCAGCTTAAAGAATACGCTCTTGAAATCAGGCATTGTCACTATTGAAGAAGGGATTTCGACGCCTTTGAATATCATGCCGAGAACCGTAGTAAAGATTATACCCGCAAGAAGCGCGATTTTTTTCTTTTTTAATACCAGGATGGAAGTAAACAGCAGCCCGCACAGGAAAAGGATCACGGATGCATCAGGCCTGGCTATCGTTACCAGCGTAACCGCGCTTCCTTTTATCATGCCTGCTTTCTGGAGTCCTATGAAGGCTATAAATATGCCGATACCTGCCGCCACGGCGTTTCTAAGGCTGAGAGGAATCGCTTTTACTATGTTTTCCCTGATCCCGAGCAGCGTCAGTATTATAAAGATTATGCCTGAAATAAAGACAGCACCCAGCGCCGTCTTGTAATCGACCCCTTTCGAGAGCACCAGCGTATATGTGAAAAAAGCGTTTATTCCCATGCCCGGCGCGACGCCGTAAGGCAGATTTGCGCAAACACCCATCAGGACGGAACTTACCGCGCAGACAAGTACTGTGGCAGCAAGAGCGCCGCTGTACGGTATCCCCGCGTCTTTCATTATTGACGGGTTGACGAATATGATATAACTCATCGTAAGGAATGTGGTCAATCCCGCTATTATCTCCGTTACCGGCGTGGAACCGGATTCCGTTATTTTAAAGTATTTATCGATTGATCTCATCTTAACCCGATACTTTTATAGTAAATTGATGCATCATTCTACAAAATCTGGTTCCCTGTGGCAACCGGCGTTATGCGTCTTTTTCCCTGGAGTTAATGAAACCTATCACCAGGAAAGGCATGCTCACCACCAGGTACAGGACAGATACGCCCGGCGTGAGGACATCCGCAATGAACCCGCCTATTGAAAGACTGAGGAGGAACGATCCTATAAAAAGTGATATGCCCCTGGGCCAGGTCAATTTCCCGTAAATCGATTTGATCGCGAATATAATGCTCATGGAGATGAAGACTATCTTGTTTACCTTTGCGAAAACGACCACGAGAAAGAGGATCCCGGCAATAATAAGCGGGGTCGAGTCTACTTTCAGTTTTCTTTCGGATCCCTTCTGAATCCTTTTGCCGAACCGCTCCATGAACCTGAGAAAAAGGGAATAGAGGGCAAACAGGAGAACTATAAATATACCGATGCCCGCAAAATATTTCAGTAAGAGTAGTAACATGATATTAAACCTGCCTTCATTTCTGTAAAACCTGATTTATGCTTATTTATAAGATTTTACATATAATGGCTGGAAAATTCAAAAAAACGCGGGCTGTTTAGGCTATTTTACCGATTTATAAAGTATCTGTGAGTTTTTATATATGACGTATGGATGAGTGAATATGACGTCTTTTATGGTATTATGGTCAAACCTTGCCAGATTATACTGACACATTGCTATTATGTTATACTTGTTAATATGAGAATTGACGAGTATCTCGTAGTCGATAAGTTTTTCCAGGCTCTTTTCGTCTCCAAGCGCCCAGGTCATCTCCGACGCTATCCTTAGCCCGCGGTATCCCTCTTTTTCTGTCTTTCCGTATAATTCTCCGAACCTGTCCAGAGTGTGTTTTACGTTGAATTCTCCGTCCTTGAGGTATATATCGTTCTTGTCCCATATTATTAAATTACCTGACCTGGTTTCGGCGGACACATCAGTTCCTGCGGTTTTCATCGCCTTTTCAAGGCTTCTGATGCTGTTGTCATCAATTATGTATACGCATCTTTCCTTGCGCTTAAATCCTATGCCCATAAATAGCGAAGCGACTGTCAGCTGTCCCTTTTTTTCTTCGTAAATATAACTAATATGGTTCTTCAGTACCAGTCCGTTAAGGTTGCTGATGACCTTATTCCTGTTCATCGACCTGTTTCCCGCCTGTTTTTCTTGTTCCTTATCAGTCATAATAAATAAATAACACAAAACGGACTTTATATCAAATTATTCTAATAAATATGGGAATTATAAGATTTTTTGTATTTATCATCCCTTTAGCGGCAGACTATACGCATTATTGCCTTGCCATGAGGCTGTCAGGGTTTTTCAACTGGATAAGGTCTATATCATCCGCCCGGTTGCCGGGTACAGAGCATTTTTTTATCTTGTTCATGGGCAGGTCGTTTATAAACATGCTGTCATCCTTTTCCATGAAAAATTCAGACAGTTCTATTTCAGCCTCTTTGTCCATTATAATTTCCCGGCAGGAATCGGTGAATATTATGGAGATCCTGTATCTGCAGGAGGATATCATCCTTCGGAAATACTCGTTTATCTCATCGTCGGAAGTAAGCTTGAAATACATACCCCTTTCGTTTTCCCTGGCGCAGTATCCGCCCAGTTCTCTAGAGTAATTAGTCAGGAGCCCCTTCATGTTATTGCTTATCCAGCATTTGAGCGGGACTTTTACCGTCACGGGTGCATAATTATTCCTTACTTCTATGTCTACATCGCCTCCTACATGAGTCTCCACTCCGCTTTGTTTTATCTGTTCTATAATGATATCTACTATATCCATCATTATCTGCTTCCTATCATCCTCGTTGCCGGTCATCTTCAGTTTATTCAGGTATTCCGTGAAATAGTTATTGAATGTGCGGTCGAAATAATCCCTGAAGGATGTTTCAGGCGCGCCGCCTGCCGGTGCAAAGCATGCCTTATCGTCTGCGTTATTCACCTTGAAGAAGAAATTCCCGTCACTGACGGGTTTATTGATCGAAAGCATATGGAAAATCCCGGCAAGCATATTCTTCTCGAACTCGAAAAAGCCGTTTATATCCCCCGTAACGTTGCAGGAATCCAGTATTTTCGCCGTACTCACGTCAATTATCTTCATATTCATGTTTATTACAGGCTCATTGACAACATAGCTGCCCATCACGAGAATCTTCACCCCCGCGATGCCGCAGAGCTCCGCCGCGGTATTCTCGTCGATTATACCCATGCACCCCATTTCCCTTTCCCTCAATACGCTATCGAGTTTCTCCCTGAGAATAACGTTATATTCTCCGGACGAAGCAAGGTTCGATACGATAATGTCCGGTATAAGGTTTTCCAGCCACGCGTATTCATCTCCCTTTTTCAGGTCATCGAATTTCAATACCGAGAGGGCTGTCCCTTTCGTTACCTGCCCTTCCCGGGCCCCGCATTTCATGACAGCCGCCGCGGGCGGCAGAAGCAAGACTAACAACAGGATTTTTATTGTTCTCTTATACATAAAAAACCGGGCTACAGAAAAATATGCACTTATGCACAGAGTGCATCTTCTTCGGTAGCCCGGCTGACTGGGCCTTGAGCTGTCGAATATCTTTTCGGCAACCCGGCCAACCTGCCCGGGCGCATTTAATGCTCCCGGGTTTAGCCCCGTGGCTTTGCGTCCCCGCCTTTCGACGGGTTTGCCTTTATCGGAAGAAATCTAAAAACAGCTTCCGTTTGCGGCCGATCCGAGATTCCAGATCAGTCCGGAGGCGGCGGGCAGTATACTCCCGCCTCGGAGTTATTGTATAACTGTATTACAGTATTATCCTCTGAATTCTCTATGATCACATGCGTCTGGTCAAGTCCCGAACATGTCTCGTAAGGAGGCGTGTATTCGAACGGGAGGATTACGGTTTCTCCCTTTTTTATGCTTATGCCGGGCCAGGCCATGGCGCTGTCTCCGGGCAGCTGGGATCCCTTCTCGTATTCTACGGGATAGGGCGGACACCAGGTCCTCTCGCAGATGCCCGACCTGTAGTACTCGTGCACCATGGTGATGACAAGACCGTCCATGTCCCTGTCTCCTCCGTTCTTTATCACAACCTCGCAGGTCATCGGCAGACCTATATAATATCCGGGCAGACCCTCGTCAGTAACGAAATAATAATCCGTATAGTTGATCGATACTTCGAAATGCTCGTACGGCACGGCCTGCTTGGCAACCATAAAACTCATCAGGCCTGAAAGAAGACTTGTTTTTTTCGGCTCGCTCTTCTGCAAACTCACGGAAAAACTGCCCTTGATCGGAGTGATTTCCGCTGACGGAATACCGTACAGCAATACGGCCAGTATCAATAATACAGGTATTATCCTCTTCATCAGAATTTCCCCTTAAATGATATTCTATGAGTTATACCCAGGTTTGTAAACGGGACAAATCCGTAATCGAGGCTGTAATTCATAAAATTAAATCCCAGCCCGGCTGTAATACCCCTTAGCGCGTCCCAGGTTTCTGTTTTCGGGTTCTCGGGGTCGGAGCATTCGGGATCGTACATATATCCTGCTCTCATGATAAAATACTCTCTTATCGCATATTCGCTCCCTATACTGAGAGCCGAATATGCGTCTGCCAGGAAATACCTGATATCCATGCCCAGTACCAGCCTGTCTTTCCTGTAGCCGGCGCCCAGGTTCAGCACTGCGGGAAGAGAGTAGGCATCTTTTACGAATTTCATCGCCGGGCCTATGTTCAGCAGAGAGCCGCCGAAAACAAACCTGGAGCCTTCGGGTTTATACTGCGCTCCCGCATCCAGGGCGGCGCCCCTGGCCGACTCTTCTTCAATCCCCTGGCTGATGAACTTGATGCTGCCGCCGGCCGCTACTGTTTCGTCTATATTCCTGGCATAAGAAAGGTTTACGCACAGATCATACGCAGAGAATGACCCGGTCCTGGCTCCGGTTATCGAACGGCCCTCCATGTCTCCCATATGCAGATACATTGCGCTTATCCCGAATACTCCCAGTTCAGTCGACTGACCGTAAGCCGCGTACTCGTATCTGACGTCGTCTATCCACTGGGAGTATGTAGCCGAAAACTGCCTGCCTGTTATCCCGGCAAGTCCCGCGGGATTATAAAGCACTGAATCTATATCGCCGGTCACCGCGGAGGCAATGCCTCCCATCGATGCCGGCTTCGCATTCGGGCCTATAAGCAGGAACTCGGCGCCGGTCTCGCCGGCTGCCCGAGTAAAGCTGAACGCCGAAAGCAGAAGGCATAAGACGTACGCCGGCAGGACTGCGAATGTAAACCCTTTTCTTATCAGTCTGAGTATCGCCTTCATCTTATTACCGCAATCTTCCCTCTTGCGGGAGATTTATCCTTATCTGTAACGACATAAAAATATACGTCCGACGCGACATCAGTACCGTCGCTGTTCGTCACGTTCCACTGTATCTTCCCCGGCACGATATGATCTGTTATCTCGGCTACGTGCCTTCCCGCCAGGGTATATATATTGACCACGGCGCTTTCGGTTAGGCCGTCAAAGGAAATATTCGTATGATAAAGATCCGAATTGGGTTTATACGGGTTGGGATACACTATGACGTCCTTGAGGTCCTTGTTCGGCACCGAAGCCAGCAGTGCGAACAGAGTGAAATGGTTCACTTTTACTTTAACGTTGCTGCCGGCCGGTTTCTTCTCCGTGATGGATATGTTCATCTGTGAGCCGGTGATAGGTATCCATATGCCCCTCTTCTCGTCAAACCAGTGAGGCACCAGGCAGGAGGCGCTTATATCAGTGCCGTCCACTATACCGTCTTCGTCTTCATCAGGGTAAGGAAGTACGAGAGTTATATCCTTATTGAAAAGTTTCGTCCCGTCGGTGAATTTATACTCGCGGTACACACCCACGGGTTTCACGGAGGATTCCGAAGGCGGCTCCCTGTCGCACATACGGTCGGGGTTCAGCACGGCTATTTCTATCTTCGGATCGGTCACGTTTATTTCCGGAGGTATTATTACGCCCGTGCCATCGGCTATTTTTATCGTAGCCCCCTCTTCCTTAGAAAATTTTTCGCATTTCCTGTGCTCGGTATTCGAATCGGCATCCGGGTTGCCGTTCTCGTGTATATCCCAGTTAACGTCATCTACGAACAGGGTTATCTCTTCCGGATCCTGGTCCATGCATCCGTATTTATCGTATGCTGCCGCCCTTATACGGTATTCGTCGTTCTTGAGCCTGGATACATTCCAGTAGCAGGAATAGGGTTTTTTCCTGTCGGTGCCTGTAATATCGGTCCAGTCGCCTTCTTCTGACGCAAGCCTGTACTGGAACCTTACTTCGGTTGTATTATCGGTAGCATCAGCCATAATTGTCACGGCATTGCCCCTGACACGCATCCTGTGTTTCGGCACCTTTATAAATGCCCTGGGAACATCGTTGGCTACCTGCACCGTCACTTCCGCCCGCGCCGTGTTCCCGAAAGTATCATAGGCAAGAGCCGCCAGCGTGTATACCCCGTTTATCACACCGTGAGTTTCCCATTCCCACTTATACGGGTACGCGGAATCGACATCCTTTTTTGAGCCGTTGAGATAGAATTCGACTTTTTTTACGGCTATATTGTCGCTCGCGTCAGCTGCCACATCGATGAGTTCCTTTACTTTTTCGTTCTCGGAAGGAGTAATTATCTTTACGCAGGGAGCCTCGCTGTCCGATACGATTATCTTCTTCGTCAGCACGTTATTGTCTTCGTCCAGTTCGGTAACATCGTTATCCGAGTCTATTGTGACCTTTATCTCATTCTCTCCCGGGACACAGGCCCTGTAGAATCTGCTTGTAAAGTCATGTGATGCTGTGAGCTGACCGAAGTTTATCCTCCAGCCTGCGCCTTTAGGTATCGGGTTATACGTTACGGGCGTCTTTTCCAGCAGTATCCCGTTTATCTTTACAGTGTTATAAAAGCTGTTGCTGACGCTGCTGTTCCCGGAAGATACGAAGCTGACGGTCATGTCAACGTCCCTGTCGGTCCCGGCGTCCAGCGTATCCGGGAGCGCGGTTATATCCTTTGCCTCCAGGTCCGCTTCCCTGCTCATGACCGTGAACTGAGCGTACTTGATACCCTCTCCTTCCGAAGCCTGGTGAGGTTCGTCAGGTACCGGATAGGCGGAATCCCTGGAATTGGCCCCGAGCAGGTAGGTTCCCGGCGCTATTGCCGCGGTGTCTATCGTCCAGGTATTTGACGCAGTTATCCCAGAGCACGCATACCAGTGCGCTTTATCCAGTTCACTATATCCCGTCTCGATACCCCACCACCATATAGCCGCGAGGTCATTGTCATCCGCGCCGGTCACAGTCACTTTCACTGTATCTCCCTGCACAGCGCTTGCAGGTTTTACCGAAAGAGAGACAATAGGAGGATCATCCACATCATCGTTGATGTCTACGGCGTGAATGGCTATCTCTTCCGGGGAAAGAGCGTAATTATAAACCCGGACTTTATCTATTTCTCCTTCATATGAATATTCAGGCCCGTATTCGTCGCTGTAACGCGACCCGATCATGACGGGAACGGTAAAATCAGTGAATATCGAAGGAGACTCGGTTTTCTTGAATATCAGGTCCTGCATGACACCGTCGACATACAGTTCCACTTCATTCTGCGAGGCGTCGGCTACCCTTACGGCGATATGATGCCACATCCCGTCATTAAAGGTTTTGCCTGCAGTTCCGCCGCTTATCTTGCTGCATACGTCCGTGTTTTCTCTTATAAAAAAAGTTATATCTCCGGGGCTGGTTTCCATCGTGTCGCCGCGCTTGTTTATATAAAGGAAATACCCCATGCGGAGATCGGGATTCTGTGTCCCGAAAACGGACTGCCATTCGTCAGAGGAGGACCATCTGAGCCACATCTCCAGTGTGTTTGAATTGAACGAGCTTCCGAAACCAGGCAGCGTCCCTACATCCATGTATGCGTCGATGCCGTTAAAACTGAGCGCGCTTCCTGATACGCCCTCCACGTATGTGGCCCCTCCTATTATTGTCCCGTCGTTTCCGTTTCCGGAACTATCTATTGCCGTGTTCCCCGCTCCTTCGTCGAAATCCCATTGGGCAAGAAGCATGTTAGTCTCGCCGGGAGTCTCTGTCATATGGAGAAATATATTGCCTGTCTGGTAGCCGTCGCCGGTGCATACGAAGAAGCCGGGCTCCGTAGAGTAAGGCTCGTAACCTTCGCATTCGGCCGTGACTGTATATCTTGCAGCATCAAGGCGGATCTTATATTTGCCCGTCTCGTCCGTAAGAAGCGACCTGGTGAAGCTCCCGTCTTCGCTCGTAAAGGTTATTTCCACGCCGGGAAGCGTTTCCCCTATGCTGTTATCTGGAAGCCTCTCGTAAGCGAAACCCTGGAACCCGGATTCTACGGGAAACTGGGCGGCTTGGATTATTTCTTCTTCAGAGAGTTCATAATTATATATTTTCAGTTCGTCAATCTGGCCGGAGAAACAGTCTTTTGCAATATCTTCCTCTTCATATAAACGGTGTACCGCGCCTATCATCACAAAATGAGTGAAATCATTGATATTAAAATTACTGCTATCCTTATAAAGAGTGTTATCCCTCAGTTGTCCGTCGACATATATTTTTACTGTCTTATCAGTCCTTTTCATGTAGCATACCACATGATGCCAGTTGCCGTCGTTAACATCCAGGTCATCCGTATATCCTCCCAGTTTATCCTGGAGAGCCGGATCGCCGGCCTGTGACCATATAATAACGTTCCCTGCAATATATGGTTTGTAATGATTAAGCCTGACAAAGAATGCGTTTGTATTATAAGTACCAATCTCGGCAACACCGAGAATATTGAGATTCTCCCTGTCAGATGTGGTATTTACCCAGGCCTCGACGGTCACTCCGGAATTCACATATGAGCCCAGCGAACCCATGGTTCCTATATTCACATAGTCATCGATACCGTCGAAACTCAATGCTTTTCCGTATACACCGTCAACATAAACCGCCCCGTTTATGATCCCGTCGTTCCCGCTGCCCGAGCTGTCTATAGCGGTATTTCCCGAGCCTTCGTCGAAGTTCCAGTAGCCGATCAGCCCGTCCTCCGCTACGCAGATTTGCGGCGGCAGTATGGCAAAAAACAGGAAAAGAATCCCTGCGGCTCTTAAACTCGATATTCTCTCTGATTTTTTTCTTATCGTCTTCATAAAAAATCGGGCTACAGAAAAAAACACACTTATACACCTTTCAGTGCATCTTCTTCGGTAGCCCGGCTAGCGTGGCGGGCTGTCGAACGTTCCTTCGGCAACCCGGCCAACATGCCCAAGAACTTCTGCCGTTCTCGGGTTTAGCCCCGTGGCTTTGCGTCCCCGCCTTTCGACGGGTTTGCCTTTATCGGAAGATTATCAACTTCCAACTTAATTATACTTTATTAATATTACGGAGATGTTATCTGTATGTTACGGTGGAGTAACGCGGAAAGGATGTCATATCGGCACGTTCAGTCTTCCTCGGTGAATTTATAGCCTATTCCCTTTACGGTCCTGATGAGGCGGGCCTCATCCCCCAGTTTCTGGCGGAGTCTTTTTACCGTAACATCTACGGTCCGGGTCGTGCCGAAATACTCGTAGCCCCATACGTTTTCCAGAAGCGAATCCCTCGTAACAGCGTTATCCTTCTTCTTCATGAAGAAATGCAGGAGATCGAATTCTTTAGGCCAGAGTTCGACTATATCGCCTTTCACTTTCACTATATGCTTATCCAGGTTCATGTATATGTCCCCGGCCTGCAGTTCCCTCTGGCTCTCGTCGCTGAAGCGCCTTAACAGGGCCTTTATCCTGGCCACCAGTATATCCGGATTGAAAGGTTTCGTTATATAATCGTCAGCGCCTACTTCAAGCCCTATTATCTCGTCTTCCTTTGCGCTCCTGGCGGTGAGCATTATCACGGGCACGTTTCTGGTCTTTTCTTCGCGCCGTACTTTCCTGCACACTTCCCAGCCGTCGATCTTAGGCATGTTCCAGTCCAGTATCAGCAGGTCAGGCACCGTCTCCTTCAGCATATGCAGAGCCTGTTCGCCGTTACCCGCCTTTATTATATCCGAGTCCATATTTGAAGAGATCACGCCGCTTATGAGCTCGAGCATGCCCGGATCGTCATCCACTGCCATTATAACGGGTTTTTTATTCATGTTATTGCGGTTTTCATTCCCGCCAGGTATTCCCTGCAGGCGGACACGGACGTAAAAAGATACCCGAGCATACCGGCTTTGATACAGTTATCTACTACACGCGGCTTATCATCCACTACCAGTATGGATGCAGGGTCAATACCTGTTTTTTCCGAAGGTATGCGGTAGAATTCGCTGTCATGCTTGGTAAATCCCAGGTCATACGATATGAAACGGCAGTCGAAATACCTGAAGAAATCATACTTTTCATCCAGTTCGTATATCCAGTTCGTCTGGTCCGAAAATATGCCGAGGCGGTACGTGTCTTTCAACTCGCTTACCAGCTCCAGCATATCTTTTCTCGGCTGGAAATTATCCAGGAAAACATACCTTAAGGACGCCAGGTCGTCCTTGATGCCCAGATTTTCAGAAAGGGTCTTCCAGAATACGCTCTCGCCGGTTTTTCCCGCAGTGTAACCGCTTCTCAGTCCGGCTTCGTATCCGACTATCTCATACATCTCTTTGTACGTCTTTGAGAACATGCGGGAAAGTATAAGGATGCCCAGTTGAAACCCTTCCGGAGCCAGCACGCCGCCGAAATCAAAAAGTATCAGCTCACTGTTCATTAAAGCCCCAGGTCCGAGTCTATAGACTTCATGGCTTCAAGGCATATTCCTGTGAAGTCCTCAAGAGACAGGCCCATCCTCTCGCAGGTCATTATCTGCTGCCTGTTGGCGCCGGCGGCAAATCTTTTTTCCCTGAACCTGTTGAGAACGAACTGTGCATCCAGGCTCTTTATCTTCTTATCCGGGTGCATCAGTGCTGAGGCTACTATAAGTCCTGTCATGGGGTCGACCGCGTAGAGGGCCTGCTCAATTCTTTTCTCTATGATCTTCTTTGAAGCATGTGCCTTTACGGCGTCTATTACGTCCATGCAAAGACCTCTGTCTGCCAGTATCCTGGCGGATTCGAGACCGTGTTTCGAGAAATCGTCTTTGGTCGAGTCGTAGTCTATATCATGCACGAGGCCCGCAATGGACCAGTCCTGGGGGTCCTCGCCGAAATGTTCTGCGAGCCGCCTCATGCAGGCTTCGGCAGCGTACATATGCTTTACGAGGTTCCTGTTCGAAGTGCTGCTATTTACCAGGGAAAGCGCTTCTTCTCTATTCATAAATAAACCGGACGGTTTCGGGTTTTTCAGGCTGGCGCCTGAACTTGCATTCCTGCGGCAGTAATCAGTCTTCTACTGTTATTGCGTCTACAGCGCAGCTCTCGGCGGCTTCGCGCACCGCATCTTCCATACCCGCGGGAACCGTTTCTGTCTTTACTTTAGCGACATCCCCGGACATCTCGAATACTTCGTCAGCCAGGTTGACGCAAAGGCTGCATCCTATGCATGCATCACTGTCTACTTTTACTTTCATTTTCCATCTCCTCTTCTGTTAAGTATTTCACGAACCTGTTATTCTTGTCTACCAGCACGGCTTTCGTGACCGGCTTTTTCTCGGAGAGCTCGAAACCCGCGATTATGACCCTGTGCCCCTTTTTAATCTTGAGCGCTGCCGCGCCGTTCATGCAGATGACCCCGGATGACCGCCGGCCTTTTATCACGTATGTCTCCAGCCTTTCACCGTTGTCGATATCCCATACCGACACCTTCTCTCCCTCCTCCAGCCCGGTCCTGTCTATCAGGTCCTCGTCTATGGTGACGCTCCCGATATAGTCCGTTCTGGCTTCGGTCACTGTGGCGCTGTGTATCTTGCTTCTTAAGTAGAATCTCATGCTGTTATACCCGCTTAGGTTAGAATATACTATATTTTGCTTTTGCTTATCAACATTTTCCCCACATCCGTGCCCGTATGCCCCGCCACGACGGGACATTTGATCATGAAAAGGAAATAGAGGTTCTTCCTCTTAACATCATTGAGAGTTTCGTAGTTGCCCTGCCCCTTCGATATCACGGTATCAGCACTGCCGAACAGCTCTCTGAATTCATCCGAACAATATTTCAGGTCCGTTCCTGGCGCGGTATCGCCGTTGGATATAATCGTCGCGATCCTGTCCAGCCCGACATCGACCGCATCTTCGCGAAGAACATCGTTTATCACGGGGCCTCCCCTTACCGCAAAATATACTTCTATACCGGGATACCTGTCCTTTATTGTCTCTATGAAAAGCCGGTCCATCACTATCTCGCCGGAATTATCCCCCAGGTAGAGCAGCCTCCGGGTCTTTTCAAGGTCGTTCTCGAGTTCATTGAAATCATCGATCGCGGGAACCGTTTCCAGTATGCTGCGGATATCTTCATGAGTATGGTCTTCTTTCCTCGTCCCGGCCCCGCTGTCTATCATATTACCCCCCGCGGCCAGCTTACATGCCTTATAGAGCGCATCTTCCGAGTTCCTTATTTCATGTTTTATATCCGAGTAGACTTCCAGCATCTGGCGGTTGTCATGCTTCCTTGTTTCTCTGAAAGGATCGCCTATGCCCGTGATACTGTTTATTTTTCTATATACAGCGCGGGCTATGCCGGGCGGAGTGTTGTCGTACCCGAGGGATATAAGTATATCCATTGTTGCGTCCAGTATTTCCTTCCGTTTTACCGGCTCTGCTGACAGGAACTCCGTACACTTGATAGCCTGTTTCATGAAACAGGGATAACATTCGAGATAAGTCCTCATGCCAGTTCACCGTTAAAACAGGGCATTTTACGCTAATTCAGTATGTCCTTATACGCAGAAGGCCTTCTTGATTTGATATTGTCCGCCGGCATGAGTATGTTGCTGCCGTAGCTGGCGTATTTCAGGGGTTCTTTTTCCAGGACGGCATAGACTATCTCTTCCCTGCATAGAGCCTGGGCTATCCTCCTGCCCAGGGGATCCACTATCATGCTGTGCCCGTAATAGTAGCCGTCTCCCGCGTCTTTTCCCACCTGGTTGGTGGCTATTATGTATGCCCTGCTGTCGTAGGCCCTTGCAGTGTTAGTGAGTTTCCATGTATCGAATGACCTGAGGAAGGCCGAGGGCCTTGTTATAACATCCGCACCCTTTATCCCCATTATCCTTGCCAGTTCAGCGAAATCGCCGTCGAAACATATCATCATCCCTATCTTGCCTATTTCAGTATCATATACTTCTACACTGTCGCCGGGCATAGTCCATTCCTCTTCCGCAGGAAACGGGTGTATCTTCCTGTATATGCCCACTATACGGCCGTCACTGCCTATAAGCACGGAGGAATTATATACCCTGCCTGCTTCCGCTCTCTCGTAGGTGGTCCATACTACGTGTATCCTGTTCTTCCTGGCAGATTCCTGTATCTTATCTGTTGTTTTGCCGGGTATATCATCAATAAGTTCATATAGTTCTTTAGGTTTTAATCCTGTATTGAACCCTGTCGTTACAGTCTCGGGGAAGACTACCAGGTGAGGTTTATACATGTCCCTGCACTTCTCGATCCATTCTGCTCCCCTTTGTATGTTATAACCTATATCACAGGCTCGGCTCTCCATCTGGACGCCGCAGACGGTTATCTCTTTCATCCTGACACCTCTTTCATCAGTATTCCTGTCTCCCACGGGACATCCGCTATGAGTACGCCCGCATCCTCAAGGGACTTTATCTTTGATTCCGCAGACCCCATCCCTCCTTCTATAATAGCGCCGGCATGGCCCAGCCTTTTCCCTTCGGGAGCGTTCCTTCCCGCTATGAAAGCCACGGTCGGCTTGGATCTCCCCGAACTTTTTATATAGGCGGCCAGTTCTTCTTCCATGGTGCCGCCGATCTCTCCCACTATTACTATGCCTTCGGTCTCTTCATCGTCGAGAAATTTCATGTATACATCCTTGAACGTGCTGCCTACGACGGCATCTCCGCCCAATCCCACAATAGTGCTCTGGCCGAATCCCTCTTTAAGCAGATAGTAGCATATCTCAACGGTCAATGTGCCGCTCCTGGAGATGACGCCGATATTTCCCTTTTTTACGAAATCCGTTGCCAGGACCCCTATTATGCTCTCCCGGGGTGTCAGGAGGCCCGGCGTGTTGGGCCCGAGCACGATGCACTCCTTATCCCGGGCTCTCGAAATGAACCTGAGCGTCTCGTGCGGGCAGATGCCTTCTGTAATGACTACTACGAACTCTATCCCGGCTTCAATAGCCTCGCTAGCCGCGTTCATGGCGAACCTGGACGGCACGAATATGCCGCAGGCGTCCACCTCGTGCTCGGCCAGGGCATCCTGCACACTGTCATAAACGGGGACACCCAGGTGCTTAATACCCCCTTTGCCCGGAGTCACACCGCAAACGACTTTCGTCCCCAGATCAATCATCTTCTGCGAATGGTACGTCCCTTCCTTCCCGGTCATCCCGGACACAAGCACTCTGGAATCTTTGTTTATCAGTACGGACAATTTAAACCTCTTTTAACAATGATACGGCCTTTTCCCCTGCTTCTATATCGTCTTCGTATATCTCGTTCATGCCCGCAGCCCTTAGCGTCTTTATCCCTTCTTCCGCTCCGGTACCCCTCATGGATATGACGATGGGTACCCTGATGATGCCTTCCGCATATGCTTTCGCCAGGCCCTGGGCTATGACGTCGCATCTTGATATGCATCCGAAAAAGTTACCGAAGATGACTTTGACATTAGGGTTCGAAAGCACTATCTGTATGGCTTCTTTTGCCTTGCCGTAAGTTCTGCCCGAGACTTCCAGAAAATTTGCCGGTTTTCCGCCGAAGTGAGTGATGATGTCCAGAGTCGCCATGTTCAGCCCGGCGCCGTTGCCTATTACCCCTATATTGCCGTCCATCTCAACGTATCCCAGGTTGATCCTCCTGGCCTGTTTCTCGAGTTCCGTGTATGTATCTTCCTCTTTTATGTATCCGGGGTGCTTGTGAACCGCTTCGTCGTATATTGCGATCCTGGCATCGGCAGCGAGGATTTCGCCGGAACCGGTTACTACGAGGGGGTTTATCTCTGCGACCTCGCACTCGTAGTCGGTGAATATACCGTACAGTTTATGCGCGGTACCGGCAACTGCATTTATGATGTCCTTTTCAAGACCGGCTTGCTTCAGGAGAGATGATATCTCTCCAGGAGTGATTCCCCTGTTTATGTCTATTTCTCTCTTTATCACGGATTCAGGCCTGTTCCTTGAAAGTTCTTCGATATCAACGCCGCCTTCGGCAGAGAACATGAGGAGTATCCTGGCCTTCGAACGCAAAATGGCGTATCCGAGGTACAGTTCATTCCTGATATCAAGCTTCCTCTCGAGCAGTATCTTTTTTACGGGTATGCCTTTTATGCTGAGTTTCAGCAGGCCGGCGGTCTTTTCCCTGTACTCTTCTTCAGTTTCCGCGAATTTTATTCCGCCTGCCTTGCCCCTGCCCCCGGAAAGCACCTGTGACTTCAATACAATAGGCCCGTTTTTCCTGAAAAAATCAAGACCTTCTTCCGGGGAAGACACTAATTCGCTTTCGAG
This sequence comes from Elusimicrobiota bacterium, assembly GCA_016934855.1. Classification (GTDB taxonomy): domain Bacteria; phylum CG03; class SLGR01; order SLGR01; family JAFGSA01; genus JAFGSA01. The sequence goes on along the minus strand of JAFGSA010000049.1, from coordinate 10,400 downwards.
TACGGGTATGCCGTTATCTTTGAATATTCTTTTAGCTTCGTATTCGTACAGTTTCATGCCTTGCCTTCTAAAGACGTATTTATAACTAATATCAATTTAACGGCGGGTTGTCAATAAAAAAAGGGGCCTGCCGTAATGCTTCCCATAACGGCAGGCCCCGTAGTTAACACAGCGGATCTTACATCATGAACATCATCTCCGTGTATGACGGCAGAGGCCATATCTGGGCCGGTATAAGCGCTTCAAGAGCGTCAACAGCTTCCCTGAGTTCGCTCATAACCGATATCATGTCGGATATAGAGTTTCCCGCAATCGCCTTCTCTAGGGTTTTCGACTTCTCAAGTGTCTTCTCCGTCAGGGCACAGATGCCCTTCAGGAGCTCTTCGGTATTGCCTGACGCGCACTTGATTTCCTTTATTCCTCTGAGCGTATCCGCCAGCTCCCTCTGGTAATCCAGCGCTACAGGGACTATCAGCGTTCTGGCCATATCAAGCGCAACGCCGGCTTCTATCGTTATGGTGCGTTCGTACTGTTCCTTGTATATCTCGTATCTGGAATGGAGTTCGCTCTTCGACAGCACCTTATGCTTCTCGAACATGCCGATTATATTGTCCTTAGTTATCTCCTTAAGTGCGACCGGGGTCGTTTTCAGATTGGGAAGACCCCTCTTTTCGGCTTCTTTGTGCCACTCCTCAGTATAGTTATCGCCGTTGAACAGTATCCTCTTATGCTTTTTAACCAGGGACTGCAGTATCACCTGCAGGGACTCGTTGAAATCCCTGCCTGACTCCACTGCTTTCTCGAGTTCCGTGCATATGCCGTCCAGCGAATCCGCCACTATGGTGTTGAGTATTATATTCGCGCCGGCGCAGTTCTGGTTAGAGCCCACGGCCCTGAACTCGAACTTGTTTCCCGTGAAGGCGAACGGCGATGTCCTGTTCCTGTCGGTTACGTCCCTGGCCAGCGGGGGCAGAGAAGTCACTCCGACCTCGAGAGTCCCTCCCTGTTTCGAGGACTTGGGCGTACCCTTCTCGAGCTGCTCGATGATATCGGTAAGCTGTTCGCCTAGGAATATGGACAGTATCGCAGGCGGCGCCTCGTTGGCCCCAAGCCTGTGATCGTTGCCCGCCGTGGCAACGGCGGCCCTGAGAACCCCGGCGTGAGTGTCTATCGCTTTCATGAGAGCCACGATTATCGTCAGGAATTTCGCGTTTTCGTGGGGGTTATCTCCGGGAGTCAGCCAGTTCTTCCCGTCCGGCCCTGCCAGCGCCCAGTTGTTATGTTTTCCCGAGCCGTTTACTCCCGCATAGGGTTTTTCGTGAAGAAGGCATACGAAGCCGTGCCTTTCCGCCACCTGTTTAAGTATTTCCATCTTGAGCAGATCATGGTCAACCGCGAGGTTGAGCTCTTCGAAGACGGGGGCGACTTCGTACTGCGCCGGGCATACCTCGTTATGCCGCGTCTTGGATGGTATACCCAGTTTCCACAGCTCTCTGTCCAGGTCGTCCATAAATGTCATCACTCTTGTCTTTATGGAGCCGAAATAATGGTCTTCCATCTGCTGATGTTTTGCGGGTATCCTGCCGAACAGCGTCCTGCCGGTCTGTATCAGGTCCAGCCTGTTGTCGTACATGGATTTGTCTATCAGGAAATATTCCTGTTCCGCGCCGAGAGTAGCGTAAGCGCGCCTGTCTTTCGTGTCTATGCCGAACAGCCCGGCCAGCCTGCATACCTGTCTGTTGAGCGCATTTATCGATCTCAATAACGGCGTCTTCTTGTCGAGCGACTCTCCGTTATAGGAATAGAACGCGGTAGGTATGCACAGCGTCGAGCCCATCTCTCCTTTCTTTATGAATGCCGGGCTTGTAGGGTCCCAGGCCGTGTACCCTCTGGCTTCGAAAGTCGCCCTCAGGCCTCCCGACGGAAAACTGGATGCGTCAGGCTCTCCCTGTATCAGTTCCTTGCCGGAGAATTTCAGTATTACCCCGCCCTCACCGTCAGGGTCTATGAAAGAATCGTGTTTCTCGGCGGTCGCGCCTGTCAGGGGCTGGAACCAGTGCGTGAAATGCGTTGCGCCCTTCGATACCGACCACGTTTTCATCGCATCCGCCACTTCGTCTGCGATGCTCGAGTCCAGCGGTTTGCCGTTCTTGATGGTATCCCTAAGTGACTTGTACGCGTTCTCCGAAAGGAAATTGCGCATGGTCTTGAGGCTGAACACGTTTTCCCCGTAGATATCCGTTATTGTTTTTACTTCTTTTTCATTATTTTCCTTATTCATTTGTTTTTCCTCCTGGATTCATATCTAAAATTATATATAAACATTCCGTAAAATCAATTTTCTAGCCTATGGCTTCCCCCCCCTTCTCTCCTGTCCTTATCCTGATGCATTCGGGAAGATCAAGAACGAATATCTTCCCGTCACCTATATTGCCGGTCTTCGCGCCTTTTATTATCGCGTTTATCGTCGGCTGCACGAAGTCTTCGTTAACCGCGATCTCGAGCCGGACCTTCTTCAGAAGGTTCACCTCCTGGGCAACTCCGCGATAAGTCTCGCTGTATCCTTTCTGCTGCCCGCAGCCCAGGGCATTAGTGACCGTCATCTTGAAAACCTCGGCATCATATAATTCCTTTTTGACATCAGGGAGTTTATGAGGCTGTATCATCGCTACTATCAGTTTCATATTCCACCTCCTTTAGTGTGTCGTAAATATCTGGAAACCCGAATATGTTTCCATCCCGTGCTGCGTAAGGTCAAGCCCTTTCAGCTCTTCTTCACGGCTGACCCGCAGGCCTATCGTAATATCAAGTAATTTAAAAATTACGAACATAACAAAGAGCACAAAAGCGGCTACTGTACCTACGCCCAGCAGCTGTACCGCAAACTGCGTTAAACCGCCGCCGTGCAGAAGCCCTTCTCTGGCCAGGCCGAGTGACTTATGCCCGAATATGCCCAGAGCGAGAGTTCCCCATATGCCGTTCATCATATGTACAGGTACGGCACCGACCGGATCGTCAATATGTATTTTGTCAAGAAATACGGTACCCATTACTACGATCACTCCTCCCGCAGCGCCGATCAGAACAGCCTCTATGGGCATCACATAGGCGCATGGTGCAGTTATTGCAACAAGGCCGGCAAGCGTTCCGTTCATAGTCATGGTGAGATCCGGCTTTCCGAACTTCTTCCATGCGAAGAACATACCGGTTAACCCTCCCGCTACTGCGGCAAGGTTGGTCGTCACCGCGACATGCGCTATCTGCGATCCATCCCCCACGCTCAATGTAGATCCGGGGTTGAACCCGAACCAGGCAAACCACAGTATCAGCGTCCCGAGCGATGCCAGTGTCATGGAATGCCCTTCTATCGCGTTAGCAGAGCCATCCTTGTTAAACTTCCCTATGCGGGGTCCTAGTATCATAGTGCCTACAAGCGCAGCACTGCCGCCTACTGTATGTACGACGGTAGAGCCCGCAAAATCTGCAAAACCCAGACCCGAGAGCCATCCGCCGCCCCATATCCAGTGCCCGACCAGAGGATAGACCGTGGCGGAGATAAGAAACGAATATATAAGGTATGCCGTGAATTTCATCCTTTCCGCTATGCCGCCCGCTACTATAGTCGCAGCCGCGCCGCAGAAAACCGCGTGGAACAGCCAATTTGCGTATAACGGAAGATTGTTATGCGTTTCTGCCCCCGACAGGAACCAGCCGGTAAACCCCATGAAGCCGTTGCCCGCACCGAACATAACCGCGTACCCGAACATAAAGAAGCCCATCGAAGCCATGCAGAAATCCAGGAAATTGTTCATAAGGATGTTGCAGGTGTTCTTGGTCCTTATCAACCCGGCTTCCAGCATTCCGAAACCCGCCTGCATTATGAACACCATGAATGCGGCTATCATAACCCACAGGGTGTCTATCCCCGATGTCTGGTTCTGCCACTTCGTGCCTGCAAAAACCGGCATTATGGCGATTATCATCGCTATAACACTCATTGATGTCGCAACCTTTAGAAAATACTTTTTAATCATCTATTCTTCTCCTCTATAATTCATATACAGCATCACCTGGTAGTGAACACCTGGAAATCAGCGTAAGACTCCATGCCATGTTCATCTATATCAAGCCCCCGCAGTTCTTCTTCCCGGGTAACCCTCAGCCCGATTAATTTCTTTATGACGTAAAACACGAGTAAACCCGCAACCACGCACCATGCAAAGACAGAGACGACGCCCAAAAGCTGCGATCCCAGCAGTCCGTAACCGCCGCCGAACAGCAGCCCGTTGCCGGTAGTTCCCGGTGCAAACTTATCCTGGGCAAAAAGCCCTACTGCTATTGTCCCCCATGCGCCGCATACTGCGTGCACCGATATCGCGCCTACGGGATCGTCTATCCGCAGAACTTTATCTATAAACACAACGGAAAGGACCACAAGTATCCCCGCGGCTCCGCCTATTATAAGGGATCCCGGCACTGAGACGAATGCGCACCCTGCAGTTATTCCGACAAGCCCGGCAAGAGCGCCGTTAAGAGTCATGCTTATATCGGGCTTCCGGAAAAGCTTCCAGGCAGTCAGCATTGCCGTTATGGCCCCTGCAGCCGCAGAAGCATTAGTCGTAACGGCTATATGCGCTATGTCCTTTACCGCGGCCATGGTACTGCCGGGATTGAAGCCGAACCATCCCATCCACAATATGAATACTCCTAGAGAAGCCAGCGGGATGTTATGTCCGGGTATGGCGTTCGATGAACCGTCAGTATTGTATTTCCCGAGACGCGGCCCCAGTATTATTGCACCCGTTAGAGCCAGCCAGCCTCCCACCGAATGGACAACAGTGGAACCAGCGAAATCCCACATGCCTTTTTCGGCAAGTATTCCGCCCCCCCATATCCAGTGACCGACCACCGGGTATATCACTGCCGTTATCGCAATACTGTATATTAGATAGCTCTTGAATTTTGTTCTCTCAGCCATCGCTCCTGAGACTATGGTCGCCGCGGTAGCCGCGAATACCAGCTGGAAGAAATACTTCGCTATGAGAGGCACGGCGGTCCAGTCAAGCGAGGCAAAGGTGGAGCCGGTGTCATGCAGGAAAAAACCGCTCGTCCCGAATAAAAGGTTTCCCGCTCCGAACATTATTCCGAATCCCACAGCCCAGTAGATGACTGTACCTATGCTGAAATCCATCAGGTTTTTCATGAGTATATTACAGGCGTTCTTGGCCCTGGTAAATCCCGTTTCCACCATGGCGAATCCGGCCTGCATGAAAAACACAAGTACACCTGCGATGAGCACCCATAGCGTGTCCATAACGACCTTCGCTTCGGAAATGGCAGCGGCGTTTCCATCGGGCGTAGCTTCGGCGTAAACGACCAGCGCCGCGCCGAACAGCAGAACATTGAACAGGCATAATAGCTTTATTATTTTTTTATCCATGGCTTTAACCTCTTATATCCGTTTTACCTCATATATTCCTCTTCCTATATCCCGTATCCCAGGCTGAATCCGGCATAAAAAGACGGATCCTGGCCCCCGTCATCTTCTTCCGCCATATCCCCTGATGGTAAAACACAGTTTATGCTGGGATCGATCATTATGCCCGGACCCAGTTCGAACGGCACCGATGCTCCGATCCTTACATCGCCTCCGTTTCCTTCTATAAAAAGTCCGTTATTGATTCCTATGCTTCCGTCCAGTTCGAGTACGGGAAAATGGTCGGCGAGGACAATAGAGTGGGCAACTGCAACTGTAAGGTAGCCTCCGTCGCCCCCGCCGCCTTCTTCGTCGCCGTAATCAAGATACGCGCTTATGGCCGGCGACAAAACCGTATCATATGAAAAGCTTATATATGCTTCCCTGCTCCTGGCGTCGCCTGCCGGGAAGGTATAGAAAGTATTGCCTGCCGATACTGACAGCGGCCCGTATGCTTTCGTTACGTCCAGTGTCAGGTCTACTTCTGCGGAATCAAGATCATCATCGCATGACGTATCCTGACTGTTCCATATATATATGGAAAAGACCTTATATCCGGCACCCAGCCCTGTCTGTATAACAGGATCGCCGTCCAGCTCGAATCCCCTCCATACATATGATGAATAGATGGCATAATCGCCTGTAAGTGAGAAATCCCCCGCTATGCCTTCACATACCGCGATAACCAGTACCGAGAACAGAGTTGCTATCATTTTTTTCATCTTTTCCTTCTTTTTCCAAATAAAAAAAGCGTCCTACTTACATAACTTCTCTGTAAATAGAACGCCTGTGTTCTTTTTCTATATTTATCCCGTCTTCGGGAATTTCCTTTTCTATATTAATACAAGTAAAAATGCTGCTGTTTTGTTAACCGCCGCACCCGTTATCGTCTTTATATCTGTTCGTTATAGGCATCCGCCTTTCTTTCCCGAAGGAAAGAGGCGTTATCTTTATGCCCGGCGGTGACTGCCTTCTCTTATACTCGTTCTTGTCTACCAGCGCCGCTACTCTGCTTATTATCTCTCTATCAATGCCTTTCCCGGCTATATCCACAGTTCCCCTGTTCTCTTCGATATAGGCCTTGAGTATAGTATCCAGCAGATCGTAGCCGGGCAGCGTATCTGAGTCCTTCTGGCCGGGCCTTAACTCTGCAGTAGGTTCCTTCAAGAATATGTTCTCCGGGATAACAGGATCGAGAGTATTTCTGTATTTTGACAGTTTATATACCAATGTCTTAGGCACGTCTTTTATTACGGCAAAACCGCCGGCCATATCCCCGTATAAAGTGGCGTATCCCGTACTCATCTCGGACTTATTGCCTGTGGTCAGCACAAGATAACCGAACTTATTGGAGAGGGCCATAAGGAGAGAGCCTCTTATCCTCGCCTGTATATTCTCTTCGGTTATGTCAAAAGACATCCCCTTGAAGAAAGGGCTGAGGGCATCAATAAATTTCTCATATATCGAGTTTATCGGCATCTCTATCAGTTTCACTCCCAGTTTTGCAGTCAGTGCAGAGGCGTCCCTAAATGACTCTTCGGAACTGTACATCGACGGCATATATATGCATTTTACATTGCTGCTGCCCAGGGCATCTGCGGCGATGACCGTTACAAGTGATGAGTCTATACCCCCGCTCAGCCCTATGATCGCCTCTTTGAACTCGTTCTTAGCCATGTAGTCTTTTACTCCGCAGACCAGCGCGGCATAAGCTTCCGGGATATCATCGAGCCTGCGGCTGTATTTGACAGGACGCCTGCTCTCTTCTGCAGGAACAAGTGAAGGCTCTATCTCGGCCACGAGTAGTTCTTCCCTGAAGGCTCCCGCCCTGGCTATCAGATCGCCCCTGTTGTTTACGATAAAACTCTGCCCGTCGAAAATGAGTTCGTCCTGTCCTCCGATGAGGTTGCAGTACGATATGTATACCCCGTATTCCCTCGCCAGACCGCAGACCTGACTCTCTCTCTCCTTCATCTTTCCCATATGGTAAGGCGACGCATTGAGGGATACTATTATCCCGACGCTTGATATATGATGGTCGGTAAGGAAATCGGTTTTCCATATATCCTCGCATATCATTATGCTGGCCCGGGTCTCTTTTATCAACGTGGTTACCGGTTCTTCTCCGGGAACGAAATACCTGTTCTCGTCGAATACCCCGTAGTTGGGCAGCTTTCTTTTATGATATACGGCGGTTATATGCCCGTCATCAAGCACCGCGGCCGCGTTATAGAGTCTGCCGTCGATATTATCGATGAATCCCACTATTGCTTTTATACCATCGGTCTTTTCCGCAACGGCTTTAAGGCAGTTCATGTTCATCCCTATGAAGCCCGATTTATATATAAGGTCTTCCGGCGGGTACCCGGTTATGGTAAGTTCAGGGAAAGAGAGCATATCTACTTTTAAGCTCTTCGCTCTCTCTATATACTCTGATATCTTCAGCAAATTCCCTTTTATATCGCCCACTGTCAGGTTCACCTGGGCGCACGCTATTCTTAAAATACCTTTATTAATGTTCATCTTCAGTAATTTACTGCCTTACGCTTAACTTCTTCAAGTGTATTATAAACAGTAACAAAGGATACACCCAGCATTTCTCCTATATCCCTTAAAGTATAGCCTTCCAGCGTGAATCTGAATATATCCTTTTCTCTTCTGGAAAGTCCGTTGGACAGTATGTTCTTTATAGTCATCCTGCCGTCGAATTCCTCTTCAGTAGGCTCGGCATCGTCCAGCATGAAGTCCATGATATTATTCTTGCCGTCTGTATCGTCATAAGAAGCTTCCAGGCTGATCGGAGTCCTGCTTTTTTTGCTTTTCCTGATGCAGTTCTTCGCATGGAACCAGCAGCTCTGCAATATGTAACTTCTGGTATTCGTGTCGATTTTACCTTTTTTCCACAGGTCCCACAGGTGTATTATCATCTCCTGAAGTATATCTTCGAAATCAGCAGAACCGTCACCATATCCCAGTGTTTTTGATATACTGATAAGTCCGGGCCTGAATATCTTTAAAATTTCGTCAAATTTCATAAAAGCACTCCTTTCCCGTTCTATGACCGTATAAAAGGCCATATACAGGCGTACTGCGCCGCACCAGCATCTACATATACAAGCAACTTCGCGCCAGTATGAACTTCTTTGTGATTTTTGACTTCTGTGTCTTTTCTTAAGGCAGGCTCTTCATCGAGCTGTATCTAAACATTATCTTATTGCCAGGCAAAAGTCAATACTTATCTGCTCAGAAAAGCATTTATCTTTTCCGCGGCGGCTTTGCCGTGTTTTATGGCGTTAACTACGAGAGACGCACCGGTTGCCGAATCTCCGGCCGCGTAAACCCCTTTTACAGAAGTAGAATAGTCCTCTGTTTTTATATTCCCGCGGCTGTCGTATTCCACTCCCAGGTCTTCAAGGAGCGTGCCATGCTGCACATGAACAAAGCCCATAGCCAGGATCACCATGTCGGCTTCCAGCACAAAACTGCTTCCGGGCATCTCCCTGAACTGCGGATTTTTGCCTTTTTCCGGCTCGTCCCATTCCACTTCCATGCAATGGACTTCCTCAACCCTGCCCTTAGAACCTCTTATTTCTCTTGTAGTTATTGCCCATCTGCGTTCCGCTCCTTCTTCGTGAGACGAAGTCGTGCGGAGCATGACCGGCCAGTCCGGCCAGCTGAAATTCCAAGGCTGGTTCCATTCCGCAGGCCTGGGAAGAATCTCGAATTGATACACTTTTTTCGCTCCCTGCCTGTTTGCCGTACCTACGCAGTCTGAACCGGTATCGCCGCCTCCGATTACCAGGACATTCCGGTTCCGTGCGCTCATATTCTTATCTAAAGGACTCTCGCCGGAAACCGCGCAGTTGGAAGCCGAAAGGTAATCCATGGCATAATACACGCCTTCAAGCTCTCTCCCGGGAATATTAAGATCCCTGGGCTGACCGGCACCGGCAGTTATCAGTAGAGCATTATATGATTTTCTCAGCCATTTGGCCGAGATGTCCTCTCCTATGTTTACGTCGGTTTCGAACTTTATGCCGGATTTTCCCATTATATCTATTCTCCTGTCCAAAACCCACTTCTCAAGCTTGAAATCGGGTATCCCGTATCTCAGGATACCTCCTATTTCATGTGACTTTTCGTATACGGTGACATCGTGCCCGTATCCGGAAAGGATAATTGCGGCAGACAGTCCGGCCGGCCCCGACCCTATTATCGCCACGCTCGTGCCCGGCTTTCTACTGCTGACGACAGGCTTCAGCAGTCCTTTTTCGAATCCGTATTCGATGATAGCGAGTTCCACCTGCCTGATAGTAACGGGCGCTGAATTTATAGACAGGGTGCAGGATGTCTCGCACGTTGCAGGGCATACACGCCCGGTTATCTCCGGGAGCGGATTCGTTGACAGCAGCCTTTGCAGCGCTTCTTCCCATCTGCCTTTATACACGAGGTCGTTCCATTCCGGTATAAGGTTCCCTACAGGGCACCCGGTCGAATGGCAATAAGGTATGCCGCAGTTCATACAGCGCGCCGCCTGTTTCCTCACCTCTTCGTCAGACAGATAAAGGGATACGTCCTTATAGTCCTTTATCCGCTCTTTTACAGGGCGGTATCCGGCAGCTTTTCTCTCATATTCTAAAAATCCCGTAGCTTTACCCATTAATAAACTCGCTCCTCCGATAATCGCTCATTTACAGTATCTCGCAAGTCCCTCTTACCCAGCTAAGTCGTAAGTTATAAGCTGTAAGACTGTAAAATATCAATATTCAAGCATCAAATAACAAACATATCAGCTGTAAGCTGTAAGTTATAAGTTTTAAGTTTTAAGATTTCCGGCCAAATCCATTATCAAAATAAAAATCAATTTTATTCATATGTCTTATCGCTTACAACTTATAACTTAAAACTTGTTCGATATTGTTTG
>JAFGSA010000048.1 GCA_016934855.1 Elusimicrobiota bacterium | reverse complement strand
GGAGCCTTTATCGTCTTGGGATCTCCTACTCCTTCTATATCTACTGAAAGCGTAACCGGTTCGCCCTGTTTTACCGTCTGCTTATCCAGAGATATCTTCACGTCGTATTCGCCTACAGCCCCGGAAAAACCCGAAGGTCTTCCCTCTTCAGGCAGGGGTTTTATATGAACTTCCAGAGGCGAAGTTGTCAGAGCTTTCTTTTTTCCTTCTGAAAAAAACCTGCTGAAAAAATCATCGGCAGAAAAAACATCCTCTACCGTCACTATGAGTCTCGCCTGCGGAATCACGTAATCTCCTGAGCTGATGGGAAAAAGTGCGAATCTGACCTCGGTGACCATATACTGCATGCCCTTGATATTCGCCCTGTATGTCTTATTGGGAGGAAGATCTTCCTTGATAAAACCTTTAAAATCCGGCGCTTCAAAGGAAGGATTGCTCACCAGATTCACCCTTCTGTAGAATTTAAACACATAGGTCACCTGCTGCCCCACATAGGCCTGGGGCAGATCGAGATCCTGTTCAACGTACATCTCCGGCGGAGCACCTGGAGCGGTCCCGGCAGAAGGTGCTCCCAGATTGTACTCTTTTTCCTTGACAACCTTGATGTTCAGCGGCTCCGTACTGTAGCGGGTATTACGGTAATTCACTGTGAACGGGGGTATCACAAAATCTCCCGTCTTCTTGGGATAGAGTATATAACTGTAGACAAAAGACGATGTCATGCTGCCGTTTACTATTGATATATTCTGGCTCCTTCCCGAACCAGCTATCTGGAAGTTATCAATGGCTGGTACTACTGGTTCGGATATGCTCTTGGCGTTGCCGGAAACCGTCACCCGGACCTCCGCCTGTTCGTTCAGTGCTATAACGCTGTTGTTTATGCTCGCGCTCACTTCGATCTGCGCATCAAGACGCGAACACAAAGCAAGAACCGCCATAAACAGGAATATCGGGATTCTTCTCACCAGTCTTTCTCCACGTTTATTCTGGGAAGTTCCATCTGCTTCCTCTCCCTGGCCTCTTTTTCTATATCTTCCATCATATTGAGCATCCGCCGGGCCTCTTCTTTCTTCCTTTCTTCTTCATTCTTCTTATCATCTTCTTTACCGGACTTATTCTTACTGGTCTCCTGTTTTTCCTTCTTGTTCTTATTATCCTGCCCCTGCTGTTTCTGCTGCTGAAGCATCCTCAGCCCCACTTCGAGATTATTCCTCGCGTCTTCATCCTTCGGATCCATTATAAGCGCATTCTTCCATTCATCCACGGCACCCGAAAAATTTCCCTTGCTATAATAAAGGTTGCCGAGATTATACGCGGCTTTTTGCCTGAGTTTCCTGCTGTCCGAAGATAACGCTCCCTTGTAGCTCTCTTCTGCCGATGCATAATCCTTCTTCATATACTGAGCGTTGCCCAGGTTGTATTTTATCTTATTATCATTCTTTTTATCCAGCGCTTCCCTGTAAAGTTTTTCCGCACCGTCATAATCTTCTTTACCGTACAGCCTTTTTGCCTTATTCACTCTGCCTGCGACGCCGGCGGACGAATCGGAAACCGCCGCTATTATACAGAGCATACACAGGAATAATGCCGTTAAGTAATATTTATTCTTTTCTTTCACTTACAATTAACTCCAGCATAAGGAATAATACCGCAATAAAGAGCGGGTACTGGTATCTGTGTTCCATCTTCATCGCCAGCCTGTCTTCTTTCTTGTTCTCCGGGCCTTTCTGTATAATATCCAGTATTTTCGCCGCGTCAGAGATATCGTTGCTGCATTCCGCATAGTAGCCCCCCGTTATCGATGCAAGTTTTTCCAGAAGTTCGCGGTTAAGGCGTGACAGGACCGTATTCCCCTTACTGTCCTTTTTGTAGCCAGACAGGCTGTTATTGCTGTAAACGGGTATAGGGGCACCGTCCTTCCGTGCAATACCGAGAGCTATAATTTTTGTATTGTTCTTTTTCAGTTCTTCCGCCGCCTTCAATGCGTTACCCTGCAGTTCTTCCCCGTCTGTAAGGAGCACTATGTACCTGGCCGAACCGCTGCCTGGCGGAAAAGCCCCATCAGCTGTCTGCAGAGCTTCTTCTATATTGGATCCTGGGAGCGGTATCAGTTTATCCCAAGCCTCGTTCAGAAACATACGCAGCGCATTTTTGTCGAAAGTCACGGGACACTGGAGGAACGCCGTACCGGCGAAAAAAACAAGGCCCGCCCTTACTCCCTTCATATTCTCTACCATAAACCTCATCTTATCCTTTGCCTTTTCCATCCTGGACGGTTTTATATCCGCAGCCTGCATGCTGACCGATGTATCTATCAGGAATACCGCGTCTTTTCCCGGTTTCTTTATCTCCTGCCATACTCTTCCCCACCTGGGTCCGGCGAGAGCTGCCAGCAGGAAGACAAGCGCTGCGGCAAGCAGGAGGTTCTTTACAGCAGTCTTCCTCCAGGATATCATGATAAGCCCTGCGGGTCGCACGGACCTCTCAAGATACAGCCTCCTCCTTCTGCCCCTTAACAGCAGAAGGACCGCCAGCACAGGTATGAACAGCAGGATGAAAAGGTATGCCGGACGGTCCCAGGTCATATGACCGCCCCCGAAAAAAGGAACCTCCCGGCTATCTCAGCGGCTATCAGTATTCCGGCTATAATAAGGAGCAAAGGATATTTTTCTTCGAATTCATAATATTCCGTGACTTCTTCGGTCTTTTGCTCCAGCTTGTCTATTTCGCTGTATATTTCGCTGAGCTTTTTTGCGGACGTGGCCCTGAAATACGCTCCGCCCGTCCTGTCGGCTATCCTCCTGAGAGCCGCTTCGTCCAGTTCGTCGTCTATAGTAATATATCTTCTGCCGAAATAGGGATGATCGACCGGAACCCTTGCAGGTCCCGGCTTGCCGCACCCTATGGCATATATCTTTATGCCCAGCGATGCCGCCATGTCTGCGGCAGTATCAGGGTCTATATCGCCGGTGTTGTTGGCTCCGTCCGTAAGAAGGACCATAACCTTGGACGGGGAATCCGACCTTTCCAGATACTTGAGTCCGAGCGATATCCCGAGACCGATGGCAGTACCGTCGATCTTTATCATACCCGCATCGATGCTGTCCATAAGCCTGGACACCGCGCTGTTATCAAGGGTAAGCGGACACTGCAGGAGAGGAAGTCCGGCGAAGACCACTACACCCAGCCGGTCGCTGGTTCTTGCAGCAACGAATTCTTCCGCTGCATCAACCGCCGCCTGGATGCGGTTGAGAGGGTCAAAATCAATAGCAAGCATGCTGGTAGATACGTCCATAACGAGCATAATATCTATTCCGGGCTTTATAACGCTCCTCTCCTTAAGCCCTTTCTGTGGGCGGGCCAGGGCAACAATGAGGATAAGGAGGATGCACGTCCGGAGTACCAGGAACATGTATTTCCTGTACTTATTCTCCGACACAGCACTCCTTATGTATGCAGCCAGCGAATATCTGAGCGCCGGCCTTTTCTGCCGCAATTTAAAAAAAAGAAGCAGAAGAAGAACAGGGATCAGAGCAAGGTACAGCGGGTCTTTAAAGTTCATCTGTAACGAGCCCGTATGCTCTCTGCCAGGTATCCTCTATATTGCCGGGGTCTTCCCCTTCCGGCGCAAACTTTATCCAGTCGCATTTTTCGAGAAATCCTCTTACTTTCATATATATTTCCGGGCTGAACCTCTCTTTGAGTACCGCCTGAAGTTCGCTCAATGTCGATTCCAGCGCCTTTATGGCGTATTTCTTCTCCAGGTACACCCTTATGCAGTTTGAAAGCGCGTCATAATAGCCCTTGTAATCTTTCTTCCCGGGAAGGTCCTCTTCTTTTATCTGCTGCAGCCTCTTCTGCGCCCATTCGAGCGGCGTCAGCACCCTTTCCTCCGGCACAGCCTTTTTCTTTCTCATAAGCAGGCAGATGACTGCTGCCGTCAGAGCGAGGAGCAGTATAACAATATAATAATTAAAAATCCCGACAACGTCCTTTATGGGTCTTATCCTGCTGTTCTCGTCCGAAGAAGATTTGACGGTTATTCTGAAACCCGGCAATTCCGCCTCGGCCGCTTTCCCTTTTTCAGCATAGAATATCTTGACAGGTATCTCTACTTCGCCGAGCTTATATGCTCCTATGATTATATCCAGCCTGTCTTTCCCGATCTTTTTTTTGAAGACATGAACGTCCTCGTTCTCGAGCTCTATGCCTTTCAGCTCCCTTCCGGCAGGGTCCTGCAGCATCATGCTGATTTTGACTTTTTCGCCCAGGGATACTTCTTTTTTATCCGGGTATATCTCCAGCGATACAGCACTGGTGACGGCCAGGAAAATAAGAAGCTGGATCATCTTCTTCCGAACCTTCTATTGAAATACGCGAACAGGTCGTTGAGGTAATTCCTGTCCGTGCGGAGGTCAAGATGGTCTATACCGGCCTCCCTGAACACACCCTGCCTCTTCCCCTTGATCTCGGCAAGCTTTTCCTTTATCTTCAGCTTTCTGTCTTCGGATATATAATATATCTCGCCGGTCTCCTCGTCCTCCAGATAAGCTTCTGTTTTCAAATCAATCCCTTCTTCCCAGGGATCGGATATTGTTATGGGTACTATATCGTGCTTCTGAGCCAGTATTTTCAGAGGCTTCAGATAGTCCGCGGAATAGAAATCGCTTATGACGAATATGACTGCCCTTTTCTTTATCATCTTGTACATATATTCCAGTGCGCCTTTTATATCGGTACCCGCGCCGGTGACCGGATAAGTAAGAACCTCCCTTATCAGCTTGAGTATCTGGTGTTTGCCTTTGCGGGGGCGTACGTATTTTTCGACCTTATCCGAGAATATCAGCATGCCTATCCTGTCATTATTTGCTATTGCTGCCCATGAAATAAGAGCCGTTATCTCGGCTGCAACTTCTTTTTTAGATTTTACAGTACCGAACTCCAGGGATCTGCTCAGGTCCAGCAGTATCATGATGGTCAGCTCTCTTTCCTCGATATATTTCTTTACGAAAGGATGGCCGTACCTGGCAGTGACCTTCCAGTCTATGTTCCTGACATCATCACCCGGAACGTATTCCCTGACTTCGTTGAATTCAAGGCCGTGACCTTTGAAAATACTCTTATATTCTCCGGCAAACACGTTCTCTACCGAACGTCTAACCATAAAGAATATCTTGAGTATCTCTTTCCAGGCCTGGGGTGTAATCATGGCTTATCCGGCTCCCTCATGGAATATATAATATGTTCTGCGGGCTTTATGCAGAATACCGGACATCACGGGACTTCTACATGCGCGAGTATGCGTTCGACCACCTCATCTGCGACCATCTCTTCGGCTTCCGCTTCGTAGCTGAGGATTATCCTGTGCCTGAGCACGTCGCAGCTTATCTCCTTTATGTCTTCCGGTATGACGAATCCCCTTCCCTTGATAAAGGCATAGGCCCTTGCGGCTTCCGCGAGATATATGCTGGCCCTCGGACTTGCCCCGTACTCTATCAGTCTGGCGGTGTCTTTTATGCCGGCTTCTTCCGGATTTCTGGTAGCAAATACTATATTTATTATGTAGTCTTTTATTCTCTCATCTATATAGATAAGCTTCACTGATTCCTGCGCGCTTTTTATATCTTCCAGAGATACGGACCTGCCTGCTGCAGGCAGTCCTTCTATAGCGACTCTTTCCAGTATCTTCTTCTCCTGAGACCTGTCCGGGTAGGTAACCCTGACTTTCAGCATGAACCTGTCTACCTGCGCCTCTGGCAGGGAATAAGTCCCCTCCTGTTCTATGGGATTCTGCGTAGCCAGGACTATGAAAGGATCCGGCAGTTTGTATGATTCCTGTCCGATTGTAACCTGTCTTTCCTGCATGGCTTCGAGCAGGGCGCTCTGCACTTTTGCAGGAGCCCTGTTTATCTCGTCCGCCAGTATAACCTGGGCGAATATCGGACCCAGCCTCGGATCGAACTGCGCCGTTTTAGGATTGTATATCAAAGTGCCTATGAGGTCGGCCGGCAGCAGATCCGGCGTAAACTGGATCCTTTTGAAATCAAGTTTCAGCGCGTCAGAAAGGGTCCTCACGGCCAGCGTTTTTGCCAGGCCAGGCACCCCCTCGATCAGGATATGCCCTCTGCAGAGCAGCCCTATGATAAGCCGCTCCAGCAGTTCCGGCTGGCCTACTATGACCTTGTTTATTTCCGGCAGCAGCGCCGATATAAAATGGCTGTCTTTCTTTATCTTTTCTTCTATCTTTTTTAGTTCCATGGATCCCTCCCGGTAAGATTTTTTATTGATTTTAAATTTTTTTATATGGCTAGTCAATACCATAATATATGGCATCAAACTGCATTTTTTTGTGGATTTTAATAGTCCGGTAAGGTTGAAAAAAAGGTCTATTTCAATCGAAAACGATCTTGCCCGCTTTTACCATCTCTTCCCATTTGCGTGCCCAGTATGAACCGACACCCACTCTCGATGCCATTACATCGCTGACGTTCCTGTATGGCCTGTATTCTTTGAACTTGGGTATCCTTTTCGGGCCTATTCCCGGGAGTTTGGCAAGCAGAGTCTCGCTTTCTTCCGAATTGATATATATTACGTATTCCGGATACCTGGCACGGAATTCTTCGGATTCATACTCTTTATATAGGACGCTTCCCTCGGCAGGAACGAAAGAAGCCGCCTTTTCCGCTATTTCCGCTACGGCCGGGGCTTCCTCCGCCTCTTTTACCATCTGTACGGTTTTTATTACGGGTACCGGCGCATGCATATAGTCCGTTGATCCGTCTTCCTTAAATTCGCTGAACTCCGTTGCCACCTTGCCGAAAAAATCTCTTACGATGCAGCCGTAGCTGATCCCGGACGATTTTATCATGGTAACATTCAGCGCGGTAACGCCCACGAATAACCCGATATTGATCAAAGTAATTTTTTTAATCCTGCTGTACATTTCTATTTTCACATTACCCCCTTTTTAAAATTAATCCGTACTGGAGATTGCTAATCTATATCGAATTAATTTAAAATTCATACAAGTTTAATGATTTATACACTTTTGTCAAGTCCTGTTAATTTATCCCGCGCAATATTGACTATGAAAATAAAAAAAATATCATTAAATATATTGCGATCCTGCGAATTTAATGATCCAAGGAGGATAGTTATGAATTGTCCCAGATGTTCTGCCGTACTCGATGATCACATACTTCAGGGAAAGATATATCACAAATGCGACGGTTGCGGGGGCCTCTGGTTCGACAGAGGCGAGCTGGCGCAAATCAAACAGGAGAAGAACTGGTTTACTATAGATTCCGCCGCGAATCCCTCAGCCGCGAGGATAAACGAGGGAGATATGAAATGCCCTCGCGACGGATTTAATCTGCGTTCCATAGAATACGAACATGAGACAGGAGTGAAAGTCGACATCTGTCCGGAATGCGAAGGCTTGTGGCTTGACGCAGGCGAAGTAAAGGCGATACATAAAGCGGGCGAGACCTGGCTCCAGAGATTGAAGGATACCATAGAAGAAGAGCTTATTGCTGTCGAGCTTTTCCTGATAAGAATAGGACCGTACCTGCCGAAATAAAATACGTGAATCGTATTACGTGAAGCGCATCTCGTGTAATAATAACCAAATAACAAGCTCCAAAATACAAACATCTTCAGCTGTAAGCTGTAAGTTATAAGTTTTAAGATCTCCGGCCCAATCCCTTTTTATAATACGAATTAATTCTATTCATAGTCTTATCGCTTACAGCTTACAACTTATAGCTTATTTGATATTTGTTATTTGTCATTTGTAATTTCATCTGTTAT
>JAFGSA010000047.1 GCA_016934855.1 Elusimicrobiota bacterium | reverse complement strand
GGGTCTTTAAGAACACCATGAGCAGCTTGGAGGTTATGGCCGGGTCCGCCTGGATCATATTATGAAAGGCGTTGCGCGTTATCACTACCATCTTCGTGGGTTTGGATATCCTCGCTCCCGCGGACCGTATCTCGTTCTCTATTATGGACATCTCGCCGAAGAACTGGCCGTCTTTCAGCGTGGCGAGAACGCTGCTGTCTTCCTTGAATATCTCGACCTCGCCTCTTACTATGACATACATGACGTCTCCGGATTTCCCTTTGTTGAAAAGTACAGTGCCCGGCTTGTATTCCTTCAGGAACGCGAGCTCCAGGACGCGCCGTATCTCGTCGTCCGAACAGTCTTTAAACAGGGGAGACCTCCTGATAAAGATTATGTCCTCGTGCGTTCCCAGATTGCTGTTTTTACCGTTTGTGTCTTCCATGGTCATCTGATTACAAAATTATAATACATTGAAATCACGAGTTCAATTCGGGATACATGGAGAGGATATTCTCGAGATGAGCCTCTTCTTCCGCCACCAGCCGGTATATGTGTTCTCTCTTCCAGCTTTCGGGAAAAGAGCTCTCGAACGACCTGTAGAAATCAGCCATGAGGCGTTCCTGTCCTGCCGCGTATTCCGCTAGCTCTTTCTCGGAGATACCCGCCGGCGGCGGCTCCGTCAGTATGCCGTGGCCGTTCATGTATTTTTTCAGCGTTTCCAGCGATTGGGGAGTAATGGACCTGGGCAGCCACCTGTTGAGGATGCCCAGGAGGGTGTTCCTGTGGTTCACCTCGTCTTCGGCCAGCCGGCGGCACAGTTTGCGGGTGTCGGCGTTACCGGTCCTGTCGCGCAGGATGCCGTACAGCTTCATGCCGCGTTCCTCAAGTATCACTCCCATCTGCAGTATATGCCGCAGCGGAACGTCCCGCCCGGCCTCCGGGGCCGCGCTGAAATGGCCTCCGGGAGAGAGTTTTTCAAGGCGATCGGCCCTGACGCGGAAAAAGAAGTAAAGGAACGCCGCGCCCGCCGCCAGTATCACCGTGTCCGTTATGATAGGTATGCCGGTCAGTATCCCGCGCCCGATCAGCAGGAAGAAAGGGAGCGCTGTCGAGACAATTATCAGGGTATCGCTCGAAAGCCCGTTCCTCCTGAACACAAAATACAGTATTGCCGCCGCGGCGGCCGGGGACAGGAAGACTGCAAAAGGATATATATATGATATATTCGCGCTCATTTTCATTTATTTTAGCTGTATTTGATCTTTTTTCAAGCGGACGTCAATATAGAATTGATAATTAAAAACTGCTATATTATATTCCATGAGAAATTCCGGAATATCCTCGAACGAAAAATACGCCGATGAACCGGTGAAGTGCACCTACCTCAAGAGGTTTACCGATGTCGTATTGTCGTTTCTGATTCTTATTATCCTGCTGCCGCTGGCCGTGTTCATAGCGGTGATGATAAAAGTGTCCGGGCTCGCGGACCGCAGGGACAGGGGCCCTCTGTTCAGGTACGAGGTAAGGGTGACCGAGGGCCGGCCGTTCAAGTTCTACAAGTTCCGGCTAATAAAGGACAGCTATCTCAGAGAGGAAGAATACGCCAGGCTCCGTGACAGGAACAAGACGCTGGAAAAAGACGAACACTGCACTTACGTGGGGCGCATTCTCAAGAAACTCTACCTGGATGAACTGCCGCAGTTCTTCAATATACTCAAAGGCGACATGAGCATAGTGGGCCCCAGGCCCTTTCATATAGAGGATTATGAGGCCGATCTGAAAAAAGGCGATTACAGGAAGAAGGTGATACGCGCGGGGCTCACGGGACTGGTGCAGATAAACAAGGGGGTGGCAGGCGCGGGCACGGACAGGGAGCTGGACAACGAGTATATAGCCGCGTGCCGCAAGTACGGGCCCGTCCGGCTGTGGTTTTACGACATAGGCGTGATAGCCAGGACGCTGCAGGTGCTGCTCAGGGCCGAAGGCATATGACTCCCAGGGAGATGCCGATTGATTTTTGACTGCCGAATTAATAAAATCGGATTAACGAACCCGGCGGCGGTATTTTTGTATTCCGCCGCTGAGCAGACATGAAGAAAATATTATATCTCATACCGGGCCTTACGGTCGGCGGCACCCAGAAAATATTCGCAGAGCTGATAAAGAATATAGACAAGAAAAGGTTTTCCCCCGTCGCGGTCAGCATCGAAGAAGGGGGAGAAGGGTTTGATATATATAAGAGCTCGATCGAGCTCGCCGGCGTAAAACTGTGCACTTTCAATCCCCGGAGAAAGAGCGTCATCCCGCAGTTCGCGGATACCGTGTCAGCCGTGTTCAGGCTGAAAAAACTCATAGATGAGGAAAAACCCGATATAGTCCATTCATTTTTGCCGCGCGCCAACTTCATAGCGCGCGCCGCGAGGATCATGTCGGGAAACCTGAAAATAATATCCGGCGTGCGGGTCGAGGCCAAGGAGAAGAAGTACCACGTTCTTCTCGACAGGCTGACGGGCGGGCTGGCCGATGTCGTTACGGTTAATTCCAGGTACCTGAAAGAGTTTTACCAGGCAAAGACCGGCATGAGACCCGCAAAGGTGGTGTTCATACCGAACGGGATAGACCTTGCTTCGCTTCCCGGTGCGGACCCCGCGGGCAGGAAAAAGGAATTCGGACTGGAGGGCGCGGCCCTTGTAGTGGGCGTCGTTTCCAGGCTTGCTTACCAGAAAGGCATAAAGTTCCTGCTCGAAGCCGCGAAAGACCTGGCGGCCAGGATAGGAAATATCAAGTTCGTGATCGTGGCGTGGGGGCCGGACGAGGCAAAACTGAAAAAATACGCCCAGGATCTGGGGCTTGAAAAAAATGTCGTGTTCACGGGGCTTAGGTACGATTCGATGGAATTTTTCCCGTGTTTCGACATATTCGTGCTGCCGTCCCTTTATGAAGGCATGCCGAACTCCATAATGGAAGCTATGGCGTTTTCCCTGCCCGTCATATCCACCAGGGTTTCCGGGATACCGGAACTGGTGGAAGACGGCAAGACGGGCCTGCTGGTGGAACCGGAAAACAGCAGGGAACTTGCGGATGCGCTCCTTAAACTGGCGGAAAACGCCGGGCTCAGGAAGGAAATGGGCCGGAAGGGCCGCGAGAAGATAGAAAAAGAATATTCCATGAAAAGGATGATATCCGAGACCGAGGCGCTTTACGAAAGCCTATCGCTTTCTCAGGGAGACAGCCTGTGATAAAGAAAGTACTTCTCATACAGCCGCCTTTCAGCATAATGAAGACGGAGCCGAAGATGAGCATGCTCCCGCTGGGGCTGGCTTACATCGGCGCTGCGCTCGAGAAAAATTACGAGGTCAGGATACTGGACTGTCTTGCGGAAGGGTACGGTACCGAGAGGGAGCTGGAAGACGGGCTTATACTGATAGGGCTCGAACCCGGCCAGATAGAAAGAAGGATAAGGGATTTCGGCCCCGATCTCGTGGGGATATCGTGTCTGCTCTCCGCGCAGGCAGGGAACTCGCACGAGACGGCGCGCATTGTAAAAACAGTATCAGCCGACATAATAACCGTAATGGGAGGGGCGCATCCTTCGGCGCTCCCGGAAGTCGTGCTGGAAGACGGGAACGTGGATTTTGCCGTCATCGGCGAGGGCGAAGCGGTACTCTCCAGGCTCATAAGTTCGCTCAACGCGCGCGAACCGCTCGCTGGCATAGACGGGCTGGCATATAAAGAGAACGGTTCCGTCCGCGTCAACCCGAAAACGACTTACATAGAGGACCTTGACAGCCTGCCCTATCCGGCGAGGCACCTGGTGCCGACGGATAAGTATTTCTCGATAAACAAGCCGCTAGGTTACCTTACCAGGAGAAAGCCCTCGCTTTCCGTAGTGACTTCCAGGGGCTGTCCGGCGAAATGCGTTTTTTGCTCGATACACAACATATGGGGAAGAAAATACAGGTACCGGTCCGCCGAGAACGTACTCGACGAGATAGAGTTCCTGTTAAAGAAATACGGCATAAGGGAGCTGCAGTTCGTCGATGACAACCTGACGATGAACAGGGAGAGGGCGAAGAAGATATTCTCCGGCATGATAGAGAGGAAGTTCAATCTACTGTGGACGACGCCCAACGGTGTCGCGGCCTGGACGCTCGATGACGAGATGCTCGGTCTCATGAAGAAATCCGGGTGCTACAAGCTGTCGCTCGCGGTGGAATCGGGCGACGAGCACGTCCTTCATGACATAATCTGCAAACCGGTTGACCTGGAGAAGATTCCGGGCCTGGTCAAAAAGATAAGAAAACTCGGGATGGGAGTGGATGTGTTCTTTATAATCGGCCTTCCCGGCGAGACCGTGGATTCGATGAAAAAAAGCCTTGCCTTCGCCAGGAGCCTCGCGCCGGATAATCTCGGCATATTCATAGCGTCGCCGCATCCCGGGACCAGGCTGTGGGATATATGCGTGGAAAAGGGGTACATCAGCAGGGATATCGATTTCAGGAACATAAGGTCCAGGAAGATAACGATAGAGACGGAAGATTTCACCGCGGCCGACGTCGCGCGGCTGGTCTCCAGGTACAACATCCTTTACAGGTTCACCCTCGTAAGAAGGCCGCGGGTCTTCTATGAAAGGGTGATAAAAAGACTCTTCAGAGATCCCAGGTTTTTCTTCTCCCTGGCCTGGGAGAGCATTAAAAAATTAAGATAGTCTCCTTTCCCGCGCCGCCGGCCCGCCGCCATGCGCGGTATGGCGCGCACCGCAGGCTCTACTTAAATATTTATAAT
>JAFGSA010000046.1 GCA_016934855.1 Elusimicrobiota bacterium | reverse complement strand
TATGATGAATTGAGGCATAAAAATCTAAAACTGCTTGTGGATAAGTGGACCGACAGGGCGCTGAGGATAATGGACAGGCTCCCGGATAGTATCTAACAAAGCCTATGGCTGTCAGAAAAAAGAAAATATTATTATTGGCGTCACATCTCAGAAAATGGGATGATGACTACTTTGCCCTTATAATGAAGACGCTCGTATCGAGCCGCGATTATATCGTTGAATTTCTTCCTATACATACCATGTTCGCTGATAAGAGAATCATCGAAAAGATCAAAAGTATGCGTATAAGGATAATAGACCTCAGAAATCAGGGAGGCGACGCAAAGGGTATTAACAGGATAGAAGAGATCATCGGGTCCGGGTACGATATTATCTTTTTCGAGAACTACTATACGGCCAAGTATTATCTGCCCTATGTTCTCGAGTATTCTCCCCAGTCCGTCACCGTTGTCTATAACGATAAGTCTCATTATCTGGCGTATCTAAAACTCAGCGGCAGCGCGTCATCCAGCGCTTTCTACAGTATGCTGACCACGGGAATCGAATCTGCGCGGAATCTGGAGATCCCGATTTATAATTATACGGACATGCTGATATTCAAAGACGAAGACTGGCTGCCCGCAGTTCTGGATGAAGCGCCTTTCGTTCCCTTCGTCCGATTCCCCTTGCTCAGAGGCAGGAAGAACGAAAGAGAGGCCGAGCGGAAGATAAAGGCTGTCTTCTCGGGGCTGCGCAAGAGGAAAAAACCGGTAAAGAAAAAGGGGGTAAGCCTGGCGCTGATAGAGAATGGACTTCCGGTCAGCCATTTCTACGACATTCACAGGGGAAGCAGCAGGATCCCGAATATAAAGGAGACAAGGGAGTATCGTTCGGTAAACGGGGGAACCGGAGCGGAGCTGATAAACGAGGCGATGAAGAATTGCAGCAGCGAATATCTGTTCATAATCGGCAGCAACTATTATATACCGAAGGAAACGCTGAAAAAACTCATGTTCTGCATGGGTACCCATCCTGATATAGCGGTGTCGGTCCCGATAGCGGATTTGTCTTCCGTAGTGCCCCCTCACTATTCGAACAGAGAGAACTTCTCGATATTCATGAAAAAGCATTCCGCGGCCAATTTCGGGGAGTGGGAAGACCTCAAATACATATCTTTCCCCTGTTTTATTATCTGCAACAGGATAAGGGAACGGCTCGGTATATTGGACGAAAGGTTTAAAACGGTAGAGACGGCACTGCTGGATTATTCGTTAAGGATGTTCCAGGCAGGGTACAGGATAAAAATGATGAAGGAAGCTTTTGTCTACGATGATCTTATTTTCTCAGGCAGCGTGATTCCCGGCGGCAGTAATCATCACGTCTGCGGAAAAGCCGACAGAGACAAATATCTGCTGCTGGAAAAATGGGGGAAAAAGTCAGCGGTTTTCCTGGAATCCCTTGATGAAAAGAAAGCCGCCGCCTCGCCGCAGGGCATCGAAGATCACGGAGGAACGGCCGGTGAATAGCAAGAAGCAGCAAGACAATACTTTCTTGAACGAATTTGAATCCAAGAGGAGGACGCAGATGCGCTCTTATCCCAAGTACGTTACGCTGGGGACGCACTACGCATGCAATGCCAGATGCGTCTTCTGCCTGGGCGGCGATTACCCGGCGTTCGACCTGGAAAAATACAGAAATTTCTTCGAGCCCAGACTCCGTGAAGTCCTCGAATCCGCACAGCATGTCGGATTCTGCGGTTACGGTGAGACACTGATGATGCCCGGCATAGAGGAGTTCCTGGATTATATAAACGGTACGCTGCCTGCCCCCAGGAAGCTTTTCACTACCAACGGTACAACGCTAGGTGACAGTACGGTGCATAAGCTGATGGAAGGCAGGTACGGTGTTATTATATCCCTTCACGCGGCGGATCCCGGGCTTCACATGTCCCTGACCGGGATCAGAGCCTATGAGCGTATTATCGGTAATATCAGGAATATGATCGAGTTGAAAAGAAAGAATTCAGCCGACCTGCATATGAACCTCGTTTTCCTGGCGACTACCATGAATATCGGGACCCTGCCGGAGTTCGTAAGACTGGGGGCCGAACTCGGCGCTGACAGGATTTCATGCAGTTATCTGACTATATTCAGCCCGGAACATATAAAAATGTCATGTTTTTTCCAGCAGGAAAAAACTGCTGAGAACATGATCCGCGCTGCAGAGCTGGCGGCCGAACTCGGCCTGGACATAGCATTGCCCCCGCTGTTCAATAAAAGGTATGAGACTTATGAAACCTGCAACGACCCATGGGAATTTTTCTATGCGGAAACCCAGGGCTCAGTGCTGCCGTGCTGTTATGCCGGAGATCATATAGGGTACCTTAACGACAGCGATTTCATGGGAATATGGAACGGGAGCGGATACAGGAAACTGAGGGAAGGGCTGATCGGGTCCGAACCGCACCTGTGGTGCAGAAACTGCTATAAATACGATCCCAACAAGGTTAACAGCTTTTCGTCTCACGTGACGTTCAGGCAGGAGACTCAGAAGAAGATAATGGAGACATATGAAAGGGATTTTAAAAAAGAAAATAGATAACTATTACCTGATAGAGAAACAAAAGGAAGCCAGGGCCGTAGTCCTGGACGGGTATCCCTGCTGGCTTACCGTGGATCCTGCTAATTATTGTAATCTGCAGTGCCCTCTGTGCCCTACCGGTCAGGGCCGCGGTTCCAGGCCGAAAAAGGCGCTGCCGTTTGCGGTATTCAAAAGAGTAATGGACGAATTGGGGCCCTATCTCATCCATGCGGATTTCTGTAACTGGGGTGAACCCCTTCTCAATGAAGATTTATGCGGTATGATAGAATACGCCAAACGTTTCAGGATACACACGAAACTGGACACGAACATGAATGTTTTCGATGAGAAAAAAGCGGAGGAGATAATATCGTCGGGCCTGGATAAGATCATCCTTTCCATAGACGGGGCAACGCAGGAGAGTTATCAGAAATACAGGGTAAAAGGCGATCTTGAAAAGGTCATACGTAACATAAAAATACTGGTGGAGAGAAGAAAAAGGATGAACAGGGCAAATCCCCGCATAGAGTGGCAGTTCCTGGTATTCAGGCATAACGAGGTAGAGATGCAGGATGCCAGGAAAATGGCCGCAGACCTGGGGGTAGATGAGATAAATTTCACCCCGCCTTACACGGGCAGCATCGAATGGCTGACCACCCTTGAACCGTTCCGTTCAAAGTACTATGAAATCAACGGAGAAAAGGTGGAGTTCAGAAAACCCGGGGAAAAGACCGTGTGCAACTGGCTGTGGGACGGGATAACGGTTAACTCCAGCGGGTCCGTTTCGCCCTGCTGTTCGGTGGAGGATGCTAAAGACGATTTCTGCGGTAACATAAGCGAGGATGCCTTCGATAAAATATGGAACGGGAAGATGTATGCGGAAGCAAGAAAGCACGTGGCTAATCATGCGGAAAAACCGGAAAAAGAATCCCGCAATGTATGCCTGCGCTGCGACCATGTGGGATGGAGCAATCATATGGACATCGAGTTCATCCTGAGGAAGATGGAAAAGGAAGTGAACGGTGCCGACTGACAGGATAGATAACAGCGCTGTTCTGGAGAATGCCAGGCTGAATGAAGAAGAATACAGAGAGAGGAAGGTGTGCCTTAAGTCATATCCCCAGGCTATATTCGTGCAGGTCGATGGCCCCTGTAATCATGAGTGCCTGTTCTGTTCTCGCCCCAAAGTGTACAGTCACTTCGACCTTGATCGGTTCAGGAGCAGGTACGAAGACCTCCTGATGCCGGTATTGACCAGGGTGAGCAGGATAAATATCACGGGTTCGGGCGAGCTTCTGTTCCTGCCCGAGGCGAAAAGGAATCTCGATTACTTCAACCGGTACGTCCATGCCGAAAAGATGTTTGCCACAAACGGCAGCTCGCTGGTGCCAAAAATGGTAGATCATATAGCGGTCAGCGGCAACAGGTACACGATCCATGTATCTCTTCACAGCAGCAACGAGAACCTGCACAGGCTGATAACAGCATCGAATTCATACCCGGTAGTCATGGAAAACCTGAAATACATAAAGAAGGTCAAGCGAGAGATTGAAAATCTCAGGATAAACTACATCTTTGTCATGACTTCGCAAAATGCGAGAAATCTTAAGGATTTCATAAGGCTGGCATACGGGAATGGGGCAGACGGGGTGGTGGTTTATTACTATTACGTGTACAGGCTGGATCAGAAAAGCGCATCCTGCTATTTTATCAAGGATGCCGTTAACGATATCTTGCGCGAAGCAGAAGAGGAGCTGGACAGCCTGACGGGAAAGGACGGCAGACAGATGGACCTTATCCTCCCGCCCAGGTTCGGGGTAGAGTACGAGATGTCAGGGGCCCTATGCAAAGAGGCGTGGAGCCAGGTAATGGTGAATTCCGGCGGTGATATCATATCCTGTGACGTGGCCGGGGATTCCCGTGAGAATATCAGCGGCAAATCGGACTTCATGGAAGTCTGGAACGGCAGGTACTATATTGATCTGCGCCGGAACCTGATAGAAGGGAAGTATGATTGCGCCAGTTTCTGCTGGAGGGCAAATCCCAATACCGTAAATGATTTCAGGTCCCATGTCATAACAAGAGGGAAATCCGAGGAAGAGATCCGGGAATTGCTCGAAGTGACAGAAGAATGAGTCCCGGGAAGAAGCTGTTACTGATGATAAAGAAGTTTTCAGGCGGGAATGACAGGTCCGGTTCCCGCGGTTCGGTTTTTCTCGAGAAAGGCAAGCAGTATATGGGTTCAGGAAAATTCGATAAAGCGGAAAAGATGCTTAAAAAAGCCCTGAAAACGGCTCCCAACATCCACGATGTGTATTTCGAGCTGGGAAAAATGTACCTCATGCAGGGGAAGACAGAAGAATCCCTGCGGGAATTATGCACAGCCAAGAGTCTGCACGGCGGGCATGAGCATGTGAGCCTGCTGCTTGCGCAGGTTTACAGGAAACTGGGAGAAACGGATCTCGCCCTGAAAGAACTCGGGGAGAGGATAGACGAGGGATCCCGTGACCCCCGGCTGTATAAAGAGGCGGGCTGCGTACACATGGACAGGGGGGAAGAGGGATCCGCGATGGAAAATTTCAGGATGGCCCTGGAATACGGACTGGCGGACAGGGAGATCTATCTTGCGATGTACCGGGTCCTGAAAGGGAAGCATAAGTTCGGGGAAGCGCTCGAAATACTGGAGATGGCAGCCGAACATGACCGGGACGGCGCGGACATCCACATGGAAATCGGCAGGGTAAATAACAAGTCCGGGGATTACGGCTCTGCCGTGAAGAGATTCCTGAAAGCATATAATATGGGATACCGGAAGGCGGATATATACGACGACCTGATGTATTCATGTTACAGGCTGGGCGATTCCGGCCCGCTGAGAAGGATCGGCACGACAGCAGAGCGTGAAGCCGCCGATCTTCCGTTTATCGGGAATAAACTGCTTAATATGACGGAGATAATCGAAGGGAAAGAGGAGCTGAGATCCTTTCCCAGGAGACTCATAGTCACCGTGACATCAAAATGTCCGCTTAAGTGCAGAATGTGCGAGATCACAGATAAGTCATGGGAGCTTCCCGGGCGTACTGTCGATGAGATATGCCGGCTTTTCCCGTATCTCGAATTCGTGCAGTGGCTCGGCGGCGAGGTGTTCATGTCCGATAGTTTTGAATACCTGTTCGATAAGGCCTCGGGGTTCCCCGGGCTGAAACAGACGATGTCGACAAACGGGCTGCTGCTCGATAAAAGATGGGCGGAAAAACTTGCGATAAACGGGGTCGGGGTCACATATTCAATAGACGGCATCACAGGGGATACATACGAGGCAATCAGGACCGGCGCTTCGTTCGACAGATTGATAAAGAGCCTCGGCCTGCTGAACGATGCGGCCCTCGCGAAAGGCTCGAAGTCAGGTATCTCCATGAATTTCGTCGTAATGGAGAAAAACGTCGGGGAGATAAGCGGTATAGTCGATTTCATGAAACGCAACGGTATTTCCGAAGTCAATATCTCGCCGCTGAGATACAGTGACAGGCAGTATGAACAAAGATATAACATGATACTGGATAGGGCCCGGGAGTCCGTGGCCGACCTTATGTTTCAGGCAGGATCGTCCGGAGTCGTCGTCAATAATTGTCTGCCGTCCGCCGGAGGAAGGAACGGGTACGGACCGGAGATAAATACCGATCCTTTACGGAATGATGCGGGTAAAACCGGCTGTACGTTACCCTGGAAGCAATTATACATAGCCGTATACGGCGGGGTTGCCGTAGGCGGAAAAGCCGAATGCCTGGGCGGCAATAGTATCCTGGGGAGCATAAGTGAGCAGTCTCTCATGGAAATATGGAACAGTGAAAGACTGAGATGCCTGCGCAGGGAAATAAAGAGCAGCAGGCTCCCCGATTCATGTGACCCGCGCTGCTTGAGCGGTATCTTCATTGATAACGATATTGACAGATACTGTTCGGCCGGCAGAGATACCTTGCCGGGAAGAATAATGCGAACCTGACAGCGGATGGAGTATGAATGATATAAACAGACGATGAAGGTAGTATTGATACAATGTCCAGTGTGGGGTACAAGGGAGCCGCCGGCGGCTCTTGTCCAGCTCTCGGGGCATCTGAAAAGCCTCGGCATCGATACAAGGTGCTTCGACCTGAACAATCACCTTTACCGCAGGAGGTCCGATGAGATAAGCACCATGTGGGCCTGGGAGCAGTCGATGTCCTGGTACGACGGCGGATGGGTGAGGGGCTTTTTCGGCAGCATCTCGAAAGTAATCGACGAATTCACGGACGCGATTGCAGGATGTGAGCCGGGGCTGGCGGCTTTTTCCGTGTCTGCGTCTACCTACCACGCGAGCTGTTTTATGGCGGATATGATAAAGCGCAGGAGGCGCGGGATAAAAGTCATTTTCGGAGGACCGGCTTTTCTCGATCCCGGCTACATAGGGAAAGCTTTCAGCGATTCTCCCGCGGATTTCCTGGCGATCGGCGACGGAGAGACGATACTCCCCGCCCTGATCAGGGCGCTGGATACCGGCGGTCCGATCGAATCCTGCCCCGGGTTATATTACAGGAAAGGGAAACGATCTGTCTACACCGGCGATGCCGGAGATTTCAGCCTGCTGGATAAGATGGCCTTTATGGATTACAGCGATCTGAAAATCGAAGACTATGACGATGCCGTACACGTCGCAATGATGAGTTCCAGGGGATGCGTGTGGAAGTGCGCGTACTGCAGTACACGTGCTTTCGCAAGGGGATACAGGGCGATGAGTGCCGAAAGGATTCACCAGGAGATAACTTATCACAGGATATGTAATTTTGATGCGAAGAGAAAGGATAACCTGGGTCATATCGACTTCATGGATCTGGAATTCAACGGCAGGATGGACAGGGTTAAGGAATTCTGCCGGTTAATGATAGACTACCCGCCGTGCGCATTTCTGCCCCAGATGAAATGGGTTGCGAATGCGATAATACATCCGGATCTCGACAGGGATATGCTGCAGATGATAAAAGACGCCGGCTGCAGAAAACTGATATTCGGTATAGAGACAGGTTCTGAACGGGTCCTGAAACTGATGAAAAAGCCGTACAGCGTGAATGTCGCCAAAAGGATCATAAAGGATGCTTTTGAGGCGGGTCTTGAGGTGACCACCAACTTCATGTTCGGTTTCCCGGGGGAGACTGAGGAAGATTTCCAGAAAACCCTGGACTTCGTGAAAGAAGTGGGGAAATACATAGAAAGAGTGTACCCTTCCAGGACTTACTGCGCTGTCGAGCAGTTCAGCTACATGCAGGAGCATTTAGAAGAGTTCGGCATAAAACCCCCGGTAAACCACCATCTTTACTGGGAGACGGCGGACGGCACGAATACGTATCCGGTAAGGCTGGAAAGGTGTTCGAGGTTCGAAGAATTGTGTTCAGGGCTCGGGGTCAAGGTCGACTGCGGAGTTAAGACATCGGTCGAAATGGACAACTGGTATAATCTGGGCCACTACTATGAATACGGGCGCGAATATGCAAAGGCAGCCGAATATTTCCTCAAGTACCTGGAAAAGGACCCGAAGAACGAGATCGTGTTATCCAGGGTTAAGGCCATCCGCCGGCAGCAGGGGCTTACGAGCGTCATGAAAAAAGAACTGGAGAAATATGTCGGCAGAGAAGGATAGAGAAAAGGAGATAAAGAGACCTCCGGATTTCAGGAGAGACCTGGAGCCGCGCAGAGTATTCTTTACGTGGGATATAACCTATGACTGCAACTACAGGTGCACGTACTGCTCGCTCGGCTATGAAGAGGAGCGGGCGCGGAAACCAAAGACCGTGATCCTGAAACCCGAAAAATGGATGGAGATATGGTCCGGCATCTACGAAAGGTACGGCAGCGCGCAGGTCCATCTTTCAGGTGGAGAGCCGTTCTGCTATCCGGGTATCATGGATATAGTCGAAGGGCTGGTAAGCATGCATACTTTCGAATGTTCGACCAACCTGTCCTGGGACGTGAAAGAATTCTCGGCAAGGGTTCCGCCGGACAGGGCGAGGATAGGAACGAGTTTCCACCCGCAGATGGTCTCTTTCGACGAGTTCCTCGGGAAGGTCCTGGAATTGAGGGACGCCGGCTACGAGGTCTGGAGCAACTATGTCGCGTATCCCCCCTTCATAAAGGACCTGGGCGGAGCCAAGAAGAGGTTCTCTTCGGAAGGCATAAATATGTCCATACTCACTTTCGAGGGGGTATACGAAGGGAAAAGCTACCCCGACGGGTACAGCGAGGAAGAAATAAGATATCTGAGGGAACTGGGGGCCGATCTGCCGTGGGTGAGAAAGAGCATGAACTGGACGTTCGATAAGGAAAAATATGCAAAAGGCCCCAGGAAATGCCTTATGGGCGTGATGTACGCGAAGATACATCCGGACGGGAACGCGTACAGGTGCTGCGCGCAGGACCCCGTAAAACTCGGAAACCTGTTTGACGGCACCTTCGAACTGCTGGAGGAAGCCGCGATGTGCGATAAAGAAGCCTGCCCGTGCTGGAAGAGCATGATAGGCGGCGAAGAGGACCGGTGGGCCGACCACTGGGTAGTACCCAGGGCTGCGAGGCTGCAGAAATGAAAAAGAAGTTCTACCTTCAGGGCAAGGACCTGCAGCATGAGGTGCTTCAAGGGGATGATATCAGGTTCGAGTGGAATATAGCCTACAGCTGCAATTTCAGGTGCCCGTACTGCTTTTTCGACGGCAAATGGGAAGAATACGGTAAAAGGACGGTCTATCTTAATGCGGATGAATGGGCAGTGCACTGGAACAGGATATTCGGGCTTTACGGAAGGGTCTCCATAGTCATAACGGGAGGAGAGCCGTTCATCTACCCGGATTTCATAGAGATAATAAGAAGGGTGTCCCTGATGCATTATCCGATAAACATATCCACTAATTCTACGGGCGACCTCGATGCTTTCATGAATGAGATCGATCCCGGGAAAGTGTCCCTGACTCTTGCGTACCACCCGGATTTCAACAGGCTCGAGGACGTGATAGGAAGAGCCGGGAGGCTCAGGGAGAAAGGCTTCAGGATGGATTATATCAATTTCTGCGCGTATCCGCCCTATCTGCAGAGACTGGAAGAATACATAGAAAGGGCCCGGGGGGAAGATGTCATGCTGAAAGTGATACCTTTCTGCGGAATATATGACGGAAAAGAATATCCGGCAAGCTATACCGCCGCTCAGAAGAAGATGCTGGGCATGGATGAGAAATGGCAGAAGAATGTGGCAAAGAAGGGATCCCTCTGCGCTGCCGGATACAGATCGGCTTTGATATTCCCCGACGGCAAGGTCGCCAGGTGCGGACAGATAGGCGAGCGGCATGTGCTCGGCGATTTCTTTTCCGAAAGTTTCAGGCTGATGGACGCGCCCGGCCGCTGCGATGCCGTGATGTGCCCCTGCCTGGAAGTTGTGCCTGTGGATGAAAATCCCCGGCAGACGGACAAAGAATGAAGATACTGCTCATCATCCCGCCGGTGGTATACAAGAGGCAGCCCAGCATAGGGGTTGCTTACATATCGGCGTACCTGAGAGAAAAGGGGTACGATATAGAAGTCTGGGACCTTAACACTGAGGTGTACGGTATCAATGACGGGGACGACGGTTACTGGGCCAGGGAGGATAATGCCCGCAGATTCATATCCGGTAACGGGAGCCTTTTTGAAAGCTGGGCCGAAAGGGCCGCTGCTTCCGGGGCGGATATCATAGGCTTTAACGTCTGGTCGACTTCGAGGCTCCAGAGCCTGCACCTGGCGGATAAGATCAAGGAAAAATCGGCCGGCACCCTGATAGTCTTCGGCGGCCCCGAGACCTCCCTCGCGGACAGGCTTTTTGTCGATGAGAAAGCGGTGGACATACTGGTGAAAGGGGAGGGAGAGAGGGCTCTTGAAGAGATAGCCGTGCAGTTCGGGAAGAACGGCCGCGTCGATTCCGTGAAAGGCTGCATGATAAGGAAGGGGCATTCCATGGCGGATTTCGGAGAGTGCGCCCAGGTACCCGATATAGACCGCCTGCCGGTACCGGATTTTTCTGACTTCTCTCCGGAGAAGTACCTTTTCCGCGGACACGTGCCGATATCCTTCAGCCGCGGCTGCAGGTGGAGATGCGCTTTCTGCACCGTGGAGAACTGCTGGCAGGGATACAGGTCGAGGAGCCCTGCCGGGATATATTCCGAGATGAAACTCAGGCTCCGCGAACTGCCCGTGAAACAGTTCGTCAACTGCGATCCCGCGCTGAACCAGGATCCCGTGCAGCTGTCCGAGCTCTGCGATATGATAATAAAAGACGGGCTTGATATAAGGTGGGACGGGATGGCCCAGATTGCCCCCCATATGGAGCCTGGCCTCCTCGGCAGGATGAAGAAAGCCGGCTGCGTTCTTCTCAATTACGGGGTAGAGAGCGGATCTGCTTCGGTTCTCGGGAAGATGGGCAAAAGATACTCGCCCGATACGGCGAAAAAAGTGATAGAGGATACTCACAGGGCGGGTATTGATGTAGTCCTCAACTTCATAGTAGGGTTCCCCGGCGAGACGGAAAACGATTTCAGCGATACGCTTGAATTCGTCAAATCCGTGCGCGCCCGGGTGCTCAACATAGCGTACGGCCATCCGTGCCTGGTCGTGCCTTATAACAGGCTCTACACAAGGCCTGAAAAGTACGGCATAGTCTTCGACGAAGAAGATTCCTATAACTGGAAGACGCTCGACGGCAGCAACAACGCGCGCCTCAGGGAGGAAAGGGCGGGAATATTCGATTCCCTTCTGAAGAACCTGGATATTGATGCCAGGTGCGGTCAGGATGATCGGGGAATAATAGAGGGCGGCGCCGGCGGGAAGGAATGATGTTCCCGAAGAATGATATGAACAGAAATTGCCTGGAGAACAGGAAGAAGAACGAAGAAGAACTCTATAAAGAGACCGTGCTGGAATCCGGTCCCAGGATGATCTATTTCATAATCACTAACAGGTGCAATCTGAAGTGCATCATGTGCGCCAGGAGCAGGGACGGCGACTGGACGCTGCCTTTCGAAGCGGTGAAAAAGATCCGGCCCCTTCTTCCCGTTCTGGAGATAGTGGACTGGCAGGGGGGGGAGGTGTTCCTGGTAGATTATTTCAGGAAGTTGTTCCTGGAGGTCGCGGAGTATCCCGGCATACTTCAGAGGATAACGACCAACGGTCTGCTCATAGACAGCCGGTGGGCCGGGATCTTTGCTTCGTCAAAGTGCAATATACAGTACTCCATAGACGCGGTTACGGAAAAGACGTACGAGAGTATACGAAAAGGCGGCAGGTTCGGAGAACTCCTGAGAAGCATCGATACCCTTAAAAACGCCTATGCCCGCAAAGGCAGGGAGCCTTCGCTCTATATGACCTCCGTAGTCATGAAAAGAAATATAGGGGAACTTCATCTACTCCCGGCGTTCTGCAGGGAACACGGCTTCAGGGATATCTGTCTTGATTTTCTCAGGCCGGAACTCGGTTACGAAGAAGATATTTTTTTCAGGAAGGATGCCGGGGCGATGGAACATCTCAGGAAGATACTCCCGGAAATGAAAGAAGAATGCGAAAAATCCGGTATAGGTTTTGATTATACTTTCAGCTCTTTTCTCGGCGGGGATGACAGCCGGAAGCCGCGCGGCGGGAGCGGCGGGCTGAAGTGCAATCTCCCCTGGCAGAGGCTGTTCGTGGATTACCGCGGCCGGGTCAAGCCGGACTGCCTGTGCAGCCATTTCGCGGGGAACCTGCTCGAGGAAAGTCTCGGGGAAATATGGAACGGCGGGACGATGAAGGAATACCGGCGGCGGCTGATGCAGGGAAATTACGAAAACTGGTGTTCGCAGACCTGTATAAGAAATGCCGTCAGGGAATACCAGTTTACCGGCAGGATAGATGCGCGGGCGGAACGGCCATGACGCGTACCGGCATGTTCAAGGATATTTTCGATAAGAACATTATGCTGAGCGGCGATGAGGTATGGAAAAAGACGGAAATAGGTTCCATGCCCAGGTTCCTTTTCTTCGTGCTGACCACCTTGTGCAACCTGGACTGCATCTTCTGCAGCAGGGTAAGAGAGGGCGGCGGGACGTTCCCTGAAAAGGGCTTTGACGAGATATTACCCGTCCTTCCCTTCGTGGAACTTATAGACTGGCAGGGCGGCGAAGTCTTCCTCGTGGATTATTTCAGGGAGATGTTCTGCCTCATCTCAGACCGGTTTCCGCGGATACTCCACAGGATAACCACGAACGGGCTGCTGATAGACAGCCGCTGGGCGGAGCTCCTGGCTTCGAATTCCGCAGTGCTCAATTTTTCCGCGGATTCCCCGGAAAAACGGACCTACGAGAAACTGAGAAAGAACGCCAGGTTCGAGGATCTCGAGAGGGGGCTTCGACTTGTCGGCAAGGCTTACGGCAGGGCCGCGGCCAGGTCCCATCTGTCACTGACTGCCGTAGTCATGCGCTCCAATCTCGACCAGCTGCGCAGGTTCCCCGATTTCTGCGGCAGGCATGGTATCGGGCGGCTGAACTTCGATTTTTTAAGACCCGGCAGGATCCCGTCGGAGGATTTCATCCTGGATAGAGACGCGGAAAAATGCTCCCGGCTCATGGATATCATCGGAGAGGTCGAAGCCAGGTCCGCAGAGCTGGGAGTAAGCTTCGAGTATACCTTCGGCAGCCTGCTCGGGGGTAATAGGGAAGATACCGACAGGGTCAGGGAGGAGTTCGTGGGCGATTACAGCGCGGATAGCCGGGATGTGAAAATAAAGCGCGAGAAGATCTGCAAGCTGCCGTGGAACAGGATGTTCATCAATTACGACGGCAGCGTGAAACCCGACTGCAGCTGCAGGATCGTCGCGGGCAATATACTCGATGACGGGTTCGCCGCCGTGTGGAACAGCGGGATCATGAAGGAATACAGGCAGAGGATTATCGCGGGAGATGTATCGGGGTGGTGCAACGAGGCCTGCCTGGCCCGCGCGCTGCCGAAAGAACAGCTTGAAGGGAGCTGATATGCATATAAACATGAACGGTCCCGCAAAGAAAATAGATACGCCGAGGAACCGCGCGCCTTACAGGGTATACTGGAACTGGGAACTCACGCACGACTGTAACTACAGGTGTTCATACTGCGAGACCTGGAGGGATGACGTTCCCACGCCGCTCTACCCGGGTCCGGACCGCTGGAAGCAGATATGGGACAGGATGTACGGCCTTTACGGGTCCTGCGTCGTCAGGTTCTCCGGCGGGGAGCCTTCCATATACCCCGGGTTCATCGATATAATAGCCGCCGTGGCAAGGAACCATTCGATAGATATCACTACCAACCTGAGTTTCGATGAGAGGGAGTTTGCGCGCAAGGTGGAACCTGGGAGCATCGCTGTTTCGGCCAGTTTTCATCCGGAGTTCAACGATATACATGATTTTCTCGAACGCGTGCTATTTCTTCATAACAGCGGGTTTATCTCTACGATATGCTACGTGGCGTATCCGCCGCAGCTTGACAGGCTGGAATATTTCAAGAAGACGGTGGAAGACAAGAACATCATGTTCAAGTTTCTCCCGTTCACGGGAAAATACGGCGGTCGGGAATATCCCCGCGATTATACTTCCGAGGAAAGGGAACTTATATACGGGGCGGCTGTTAAGGCAAAGGATCCCAAAGCCAGAGAGCTGAACACCAAGTGGTACGAATGGAACGCCGGGAAAAGGGACAGCGAAAACGGCGTGAAGAAAGGCAGGGTATGCCTGATGGGTTATATGTATGCGGTCATACATCCGGACGGAGAAGTCACCCGGTGCTGCGCCGGCGCCGCAGGCAGGGATTCCGGCGTACTCGGGAATATAATACACGACGGGGATTTCAGGCTGCTGGGCGAGCCCCGGGAATGCCGGGCGGCGAACTGCCCGTGTTTCAAGGCCATGCTCGCAGAAAGCGATTCATGGCACTCGATGTGGGAGGCGCTGCCTCATAAAAAGTACAAGAACAAAACCGATGGAAATCATTAAGAGGTTTTTTACCTGGGACATACATTATGACTGCAGATACAGGTGCGAATACTGTTTCTTCAGCGGCAAGTGGGAAGAACTGCAGAAGAAGAATGTATACCCGGGGATAGAAAAATGGATATCGGTCTGGGATGGCATCCATGGCAGGTACGGATCCTGCCATGTGCACATAACCGGCGGTGAGCCCTTCGATTACCCGGGTATATTCGAGCTGACCGGCGCGATTGCGGAGAAGCATACCCTGGGATTCGATACGAACCTGTCTTTTGACGTAGGAAGGTTTATAAAAACCGTCAAAAACCCCGAAAAAATAGGCTTCTCCAACGCTTTTCATCCCGGTTACGAAGACATGGGCGGATATATAGACAAACTGCTGAAGCTCAGGGATGCCGGATGCAAGGTACACGGCATGAATTTCGTGGCCTACCCTCCTAACCTGGGAAAACTGGCGGAATACAGGCGCCTGGCCGGTGAAAAAGGCTTCAATATCACGGTAATGCCGTTTCGGGGCGAATACGCTGGCAGGGAATACCCCGGCGCTTATACGGAAGAAGAAAGGATGATGATAGAAGGTAAAAACGGGAGTCCCGGGGATAAAAAAGAAGAAGGAGACACCGCCGCTGGCAAACCCACGCGGGATATGCTGGACTGGTACGGCGGGGACAGGAATACCAGGGAAGGAAAATTATGCATGATGGGCCAGGTGTACGCGAAAGTCCACCCGGACGGAAATGCCCACAGGTGCTGCATGACCTGGGAAAACTGGGGCCTGCTGGGTAACATGCTGGAAGGGACTTTCAGCTTCTACGACGGGCCGCGGGAATGCCCTTACGCGGAATGCAGCTGCCCGTTTGCCATGATAGTCGGCGAAGAGCGCCGATGGAAGGACCATTGGCAGAACAGGACCGGATGATGTTTAAAGGCAGGAAGTATTTTACGTGGAATATCCATTATTCGTGCAATTACAGATGCACGTACTGCTTTTTCAACGGTATATGGGAAAAGAAATCCGAAGAGAACGTCTATCCGGGCCCGGACAGATGGACAGGAGCGTGGGACGCGGTCTACGCGAAGTACGGCAGCTGCATAATACATATGAGCGGGGCCGAACCGTCAGTATATCCTTCTTTCGCCCAACTGGTCTCGAGGCTTTCCGAAAAACACCGTGTCGGCGTCGATACGAACATGTCTTTCGATGCCGCCGGATTCGCCGGATGCGTGAAAAA
Source organism: Elusimicrobiota bacterium (assembly GCA_016934855.1). GTDB lineage: Bacteria > CG03 > SLGR01 > SLGR01 > JAFGSA01 > JAFGSA01. The sequence continues at coordinate 156,223 of JAFGSA010000046.1, read as the reverse complement.
TACCGGCAACGTTTTCTTCACGCCGTCGTTTCACCCCGAGTTTGCCGGAGCGGCGGAATATATCGAAAAGCTGGACCTGCTGAAAAACGCGGGATGCCAGATCGGGTACGTGAATTACGTGGGATACCCGCCTCATCTGTCCGAGGCTGAAAAATATCACGGCGAGTTCTCGAAAAGAGGGTATATATTCATGGTCCTCCCTTACAGGGGCGAATTTAACGGCAGCATGTATCCCGAAGGATATACGGAAAAGGAGAGGAAGCTACTGATGGTCGGAAGGGATCCCAGAGAACGCGCCGCTATAAGGGATACAAGGACGAAGATGGAATGGAAAGAAAGCGAGCCGAAGACGAATCAGGGGAAGCAGTGCCTTATGGGAAGCGTGTATGCCGTCGTATACCCGGACGGCACAGCTTACAGATGCTGCTCGCAGGTGGATAAGAAAGACACGGTTTGCCTTGAGACGCTCGGCAATCTGCTCGAAGGGAGCTTCAGCTTCTACGACGGTGCCCGGGTGTGCTCTAATACGGAATGTTCATGCCCCACTGCCATGGTGGAGGGGAATGAGAAGAGCTGGACGAAACATTGGGAAGGACGATATGGTTATCATGGCCGCCCCGGTTAAGGATATCAGGTTCAAGAAGGCCGTTGCGGATGTGACCGCCGGAGCCGGTTCTTCCGCTGAGGAAGGGTCCGCGGGCCTGCCGGGGGTTGCCGGGCGGCATTCTGCATTCGCTGAGTCCGGAAGGAGCGTATCATGAAGGCGCGGGAAGCTTCGGATCATTTCAGGGACGGACTGGGATACGAAAAGGCTGCGGATTACGGCCGGGCGCTGGGATCTTTCAGGGCTGCCCTGAGCGGGGGATATGACAACGAACATATCCATATGGCTATGGGAAGGGTATACAGGGAGACGGGAGAATACGGCGCTTCCGTGTCCGAGTTTAAAAAAGCAGGAGATGCTCATCGTGATAAAAATGACGTATTTTTCAGTAACGAGGTACTTAACGAAACAGAGATATCGGAAAAGAAGCTGACGCTCGAGTCAAGGCCGCGGGGCCTGGGCGCGGTCCTTACGACGCGCTGTAATCTCAGGTGCATAATGTGCAGCAGCTGGAAAAAGCAGTGGGATATACCCGGGCGCGCGGTCAGCGACATACACGGGATACTGCCGTATCTTAAAAGGGTGATGTGGCTGGGCGGCGAAGTATTCCTCTCGAAGCATTTTGAAGGGTTGTTCGATGCTGCCGCCCGAAACCTCCGTCTTCACCAGACGGTCGTGACCGACGGATTGCTGATCGACAGAAAATGGGCGGAAAAACTGGCGCGGGCCAATATGAATCTTACTTATTCCATAGACGGTATAGACAGGAATACCTACGAGAATATCAGGCGGGGCGCAGATTATGACGACCTTAAGCGCAGCGCGAGGCTTATAAACGAAGAAAAGGAAAAGAGCAGGAATTCGATGCCGGAAGGCCGCAGGATGACCACGTCGATAAATTATGTTGTCATGAAATCCAATTATAAAGAGATAACAGATGCGGTAGAATTCGCAAAGGAGTACGGTTTCGACGACCTCACTCTGACTCCGGTGGATTATATCGACGGAGAGGAGAATATATTCCTGACGGGGGACCGGGCCGCCGCCGATCATATAAGGGAAGCCGTCGTAAGGATAAGCGCGCGTGCCGGAGAATACGGCCTGACGTTTCATAACTGGCTGCCTGCCATGGGCGGAGCCGGCCATGGCGGCGAAAGCGGAAAAACAGCCGCGAAAAAGACGGCGGCCGCGGATATATTCTGCTACTGGCCGTGGCAGCATCTATTCATAGATATAGGCGGGCAGGTAAAACCTCATTGCCTCTGTTCCCGGAAAGTGGGGAACATAGAAGAGGATTCCCTGTCCGGAATATGGAACAGCGAAGCCATGATAAATTACAGGAAGAGCATACTCGAAAAAAAGATGGCGGGGCTCTGTAACAATATATGCCTGTCCAGCCCTATAACGAGGGATTGCATGGGACTCTCGATATGAAGGTGCTATCGCAGAATGACCGTCTGGAAAAGAGCGGGGCCGGCGCATATTTCGATTCCGCCTGCATGCACGAAGCGCAGGGGAACCGCAGAAAGGCGATAAGAGAATACAGGAAAGCCATGAAAAGCGGGTTTGACGAGGCAGCCGCCAGGATGAACATCGGCCGCATTTGCCGCGATCTGGGGGATTATGATTCCGCGCTGTCAGAATTCCTGAGGGTTCTCGAACTGAACCCTGCGCATGGCGAAGCGCATGCCGAGATAGGACGGCTCAGGGAAAGGATGGGAGACTATGGCGCGGCAGTAATCGAACTCGAGCGCGCGCTGGGGATGGGGTTCGGCGGAGCCGGTGTGCTCAAAGACCTTGGCCGTGTCTGCTCCGAAATGAACGAATACGGTAAAGCCGTGGAATATATGAAAAGGGCGATAGAATGCCATGGCGGGGACTACGACACGCTGACATGCTTCGGCAGGATTTACGAAAAAGCCGGCAGGCTAGACGAGGCGATTGCTGAATTCGAAAGAGCTTCCGGGCTGTGTCCGGAAAAAGGAGAATGCAATGCCGCGATCGGACGGATTTACGAGAAAAAAGGAGAATACAGCCGTGCCCTGGAGGAGACGCGCCGGGCGGCGGATAAAGGATCTGACGGCTGCGACGTGCATCTTGTGATGGGAAGAGCGTATTATGGAAAAGGGGAATACAGGCATGCCGTGAGGGAGCTCCGCATCGCATCGGAACGCGATCCGGATCGAGCGGAAGTAAATACCTTCCTCGGAGATATATACCGGGATCTAAATGAATATGACTCGGCTATCCGCGAATACGGCAAGGCATCCGAAAACGGGTATGAGAGCGTTGAGATGCACATCAGGATGGGCATTCTTCATCGGGATAATAACAGGCACAGGAAGTCGATCAAAGAGTTCCGGTCGGCACTTAAAGCCTCTCCCGATGACGGTAACTTCAGGACAAGGAACAGGATACTGAATGATATTGAGATAGCGGAGAAGAAAACCGTCCTGTGTTCCAGGCCCCGGAGCATCTATGTAACCATGACCAGTAAATGCAACCTGAAGTGTGTAATGTGTTCCGTCTGGAAGAAACGATGGGATATACCGGAAAAAACTGCGAAAGAACTCGCGGAGCTGATGCCTTTTCTGGAAAAAATCATATGGACGGGCGGCGAGGTATTCCTCTCTCCTTATTTCGATCCGCTGTTTGAGAGAGCCTCAGGATATCCTCAAATACAGCATTGTATCGTAACCAACGGGCTGCTCATCGACAGGCAGAGGCTTGAGACGTTTAACGGGAAAAAAGTGCTGCTCATTATGTCTGTTGATGCGTTCACCGGGCCTGCATACGAAAGTATACGGGTAGGCGGCGGCTTCAAAGACCTGATGAGAAATATAGACATGATAAACGAATACAGGCTGGGAAAGAAGTTCCCGTCTGACATCGAACTCAAACTGCAGATGGTGCTGATGAAGGAGAATTACAGGGAACTGGATAATATAATGGAATTCGCGCAGAAGAACGGTTTCGGCAGCTTGCAGGTAATGCCGCTGTGTGACAGCGGGCAGCGGGGGGATCTCTATGCGAATAAGAGCACGGCTGATTATATATCGGCAAAAGTGCGCGCGATATGCCGCGAATCAGCCGAGAAGCGCATACACTTCTCCAGTCTGCTGCCGATAGATATAGGTGCCGGGCAGTCCGGGGTAAAGGGTCATACCCGGTCCGGGGAGGCAGACTGTGAAGGAAGATGTCTGTGGCCGTGGCAGCAGCTGCATATAGATATAGACGGCGCTGTGGCTGTACACGGCCTGTGCGAAGATATGGTCATCGGCAATGTCGAGAAGCAGGAGCTTGCTGAAATATGGAACTGCAGCGCCATACGGACCATAAGGAAGAGGATAACAAAAAGGGCGGGCTGCGGTTACGGCTCCGGCAGATGCGGCGTTTCGTTTATCTCCAAAGGCAAATATGGTATGGACGGATAAGGATGCAGGATCCGGTGTGTGATATGAAGAAAAAAGCGAATGATCCCGGGGCAGGGCATTACGAGTCGGCCTGCAGATACGAAAAGGCCGGACGCCGTACCGAAGCGGTCGAAGAATTGAGGAGAGCGATAGAAAGCGGGTTTGATGAGAGGCTCGCGAGAAAAAACATGGGAAGGATCTACCGGGATATGGGTAAGTACGATCAGGCCCTTGAGGAGCTTGAGAAAGTCCTGGCCTCCGATCCCCGGGACAACGATATAAATGCCGAGATAGGCAGGGTTTATGAACTGAAAGGGGACCGCCGGGAGGCAATCAGGGAATTCGAGACCGCTATAAGGAAGGGAAACAGGTCGGCCGGCCTGTACTCCGATATGGGGAGGGTGTTCAGGGATATAGAAGAGCATGAGTCGGCTGTCCGGTCCTATAAAAAAGCCGTCAGTCTTGACCCCGGCTGTCCCGAACTGTACCTGGAGCTGGGGAGGACATATGAAAGAGAACAGGACTATGACGCCGCAGCCGGCGAGTACAGGAAAGCCGCCGAGAGAGGAGCCGAGGTTTCGAAGATGCTCGGGTCGGTATATTACTGCCAGAGGAAGTATTCCGCGGCGTTAAAGGAACTCAGGAAAGCGGCAGGCATCCATAAAGGCGAGAGCGGGGTACATGCGGATCTGGCCAGAGTGTACGAGCACACAAGGGAGTACGGCAAAGCGGCCGGCGAACTGGTCACAGCGGTAAAGAATGCGCCGGAGGTGCCGCAGTACCGCAGGAGCCTGGCCGCGGTTTACATAAAGCTCGGGAAATACACCCTGGCGATGAAAGAGCTGGAAAGAGCTTCAGCTATCGAGCCTTCTGATGGAGAAACGAGGTTTCTTCTGGGAAGAGTCCGGGATTCGCTGGGTGAGTATGACGAATCGGAAAAAGAATTCAGGGAAGCGATAAGGCTCGGTTTTGATAACGGTAAAATAAGGCATGAGCTCGGTGAAGTCTGCTGCAAGAAAGGGGCCTATGAGGAGGCGGCCGCCGAGTTTCGCAAGGAACTGGAGTTTGACCCGGAAAATAAGAAGACCCACGCCTTGTTAGGGCGGCTCTATTCCGTTCTGGGTAAAAAGGATCTGGCGCGAAGTGAATATGAAAAAGCGGGAGGAGAGGGATATTTCAAAAAGTATCTTGGGGCTCACGATATAAGGGTCTTTTACAAGCAGACGGTAAAGAATATGGAGTTCTCCGATAAAAAAGCCGGGGAAGAATGCCGCCGCGAATTGGCGCGGATGAAGAAGAATATTAAGGGCAGCCTTTCCGGGTGGGCGGATTATCTGTATCTGGGGGGACTGTATAGGGGTATGGGAGAAAAGGACAGCGCGCTCGAGGCGTTCAGGGCTGCAAAGACTGCCGGCGACTATGAAGGCACGGAGTTTATAGATAATAAGATACTGAACGAAATAGAGATAACGCAGGGGAAACTGAAGCTGAAATCACTGCCCCGGATATTATATGTCACTCTGACCAACAAGTGCAATATAAAATGCATTATGTGTCCCGGCAGAAAAAGGAGCGGGTGGGATATTCCCGGGCATACGGTGGATGACATAACAGGCCTTATGCCGTATCTGCAGGAAGTCAACTGGATCGGCGGCGAAGTCTTCCTGTCAAAGTATTTCAGGGATCTGTACGTGAAAGCGGCGGGTTACGGAAATCTGACGCAGCAGATCAATACCAACGGCCAGCTCATTGACGCCGGATGGGCAAGGGATCTTGCCAGAAAGAAGGTAGTTCTTTCGTATTCGATACACGGGCTGAATGCTGAAACCTACGAGGCCATAATGAGGGGCGCGAGTTTCAAAAAACTGATCAAGAATATAGGGATCGTGAACAAATACAAGACGGAAGCGAACGAAAATATTCATAATCCCGGAGACAGGATGCGTACGGTTATCCATTTCCTTGTTATGAAGAGCAATTACCCGGACCTGAGCAGAATCGTGGATTTCGCGGATGAAAATGGTTTCGACGAGATACAGGTATTCCCGATAACAGAGGTGCTGGGAGCAGAGAACATATATTTCAATATGGACAGGTCCGCTCTGGAAGGCGTTCAGAAAATGATGGCGGGCGTGATGAAAGACGGGGCGACTCGCGGAATAAGCGTATATAACGCCATACCGGAGGTGAAAGAGCGGCCCGGGAAACCGGCCTGCGCAGCTGAAGAGGTCCCGGAACCTGACCGGTCTTCGGGGACCGATCCCGCCGGGCTGATGTGCTATTTGCCGTGGCAATGCGTTTTTATCAATGATTCTCTTGAAGTGCAGCCTCACGGGCCCTGCTTCGAGACCGCCGGCAGTGTGAAGAATGAATCACTTGGCGAGATCTGGAATTCCGAGAAGATGCAGGCATATAGAAGGAAGATAGTCAATAATGACTTCAGCTGGTGCGATTTTAAGTGCGTAACCGGCGCAATCAGGAGAAGTCTTAAGCGCCCATGAATCCCGGGTATTAAGGAAATGACCGGAAAAAGAAATAAATTACGTCGCTCTTCCGCGGAATACGCTTCCGGTGAAAAAGCGGCAGGAAAAGAAACTGGTAAACTTGCAGGCGGGTTCGGGAAAGGCGGACGTGAATCAGCCGAAGAGCATAAGTCCCGGGGAAGAATGCATATGGAGAACGGCCGATACGCCGAGGCAATTGAAGATTTCAAAGCAGCTATGGACAGCGGCTGCCGTGACGGCGGGATAAATGCCGAGCTCGGCAGGATATACGAAAGGCTCGGGGATTACGGGAAAGCGCTGGAGGAATTGAAAGAGGCTGAGAATAAAGGCTGCTCCGAGCCCGATATTCATAAGGATCTTGGAAGGATATATACGACTGTCGGCCGGTATGATCTGGCGATTGCGGAATTTGAAAGAGCGATACGCTCTAATCCGGAAAGCGGTGAATATTACAGGGGGCTCGGAACAGCTCACGTGTGGAACGGAGAGTATACAAGAGCAGAAGAATGCCTGCTGAAAGCCCTGGGGCTTGGCTGCAGCGAAGAGGACGCGAGACTGGAGCTTGCCAAGATATATTCTTTCAGAGATGACCAGAAGAGCGCGCTGGAAGAACTTGGCAGAATACTGGATATCAATCCGTCTAACGGCAAGGCTCTCGAGCTTAGGGGCCGGATGCTCGTTCGCGAAGGAGAGTATTCAACAGCTGTTGATGAACTTGAGGAGGCCGTAAGGCTGGGTCAGAACATGACGGACAACCTCATCAGGCTGGGCGAAATATACAGGGAAAACGGAGAGCCAGTCATGGCCGTGCAAAAGTTCCGCGCCGCTGCCGAGGTAAATCCGGATGGAGACTCGTTGTGGTTCAAAAACAGGGTGATGAACGAAATAGAACTCACTGAAAGAAAAACGGAACTTAGGTCAAAACCCCGTTCAATGGGAGTGGTTTTGACAACAAAATGCAATCTGGACTGTTTAATGTGTGAAATGAAAAGACATAATCTCGATATATCGGAAAAAACGTCCGGCATGATAATGGAATACCTTCCCTATCTTGAGTCGGTACTCTGGATCGGGGGGGAGGTATTTTTTTCAAGGTATTTCGAAACCCTGTTTGATAAAGCCGCGGAGTGCCCCGGGTTAAGTCAGACAATAGTGACAAACGGCCTTCTTATAGACGATAAATGGGCCGAAAAGTTCAGCGGGGCGAGAGTCAATATCAATTTTTCCATAGACGGTTTTACAAAAAATACATACGAGCGCGTACGGCGAGGCGCTAGATTCGAAAAACTGATTGAGAATATCGGCAGGGTAAATAAAGCCGGAGAGAGATCATCGAAATTAAAGACAACATTCAGATTCACCATTCTCAAATCCAACGTCCATGAGATCGGGGGAGCCGTTGATTTCGCATGCAGGTACGGGTTCAGTGATGTGACATTGATCCACGTGCACCACTATGACTGCGGAGAGAATCTGTATCTGCACGGCAGTCCGAAAACAACGGAATTCATCGAAAAGGAAGTCCGCCGGCTCCGGGAACAGGCTGCGGGTCGCGGTATAGCTTTGCATTCGCGGTTCCTGCATGCAGGCAGAACGGAAGACCTGCGAAGGGAGGCGAAGAACGAAATACAGTGCTACTGGCCGTGGCAGCATCTTTTCGTGGATATAGTAGCGGGCAGCAGGCCGAGCTGCAGGTGCCTGGTCTCTGCCGGAGATCCGGCTAAATGCAGGTCACTCGATGATATATGGAACGGCAGCATAATGAGGCAGTATAGAGAAAATATAGTAAAGGGATGCTACAGGGATATGTGCGACAGGGAGATGTCGGAATTCGAATGCCTGAAAAGCCCGATTTCCGGTGGGGCGATCGGACTCCCGGAAGTTTACTGAGAAGGAAATATGGCGAAAAAGAAACCGCGGGACAGGAAACTCCGGGATAAAGGCATTTTCACCGGCCGGAGCGGCGAATTGAACAAGACAGCACGCCGGTCGCGCGGGGCGCCCGGGGTCTGTAAAAAAACCATAGGGTCATCCGGGCATGCCCCGGATGACGGGAGATACTTCTATGATCTCGCGTGCAGGCTGAAGGATGAAGGCAGGCTGAAAGAAGCCCTCGGGGAGATGGAAAAAGCGCTGGTGAAAGGTTTTACAGGACCGGAAATAAGAAACAGTATGGCGGGGATATGTTTCGAGCTTGGAATGTATGACCGGGCCTTTGAGGAATACAGGGAAGCGCTGAGTCTTGATGATGGGGGCGGCAGAACGCATGCAGAGCTTGCCCGGATATACATTAAGAGGGAGGATTTCTCTTCTGCTGTGAAGGAGTACAAGACCGCGATAAGAAAGGGCTGGGATAACGCGGATGTGAGAAGGGATATCGGTAAGATATACCAGTCGGGCGGAAAGTACGGGCCGGCGGAAGAAGAATTCCTGAAGGCACTTGAATTTGAGCCGGAGAACGGCGAAATAAACGCGGAAATGGGATGGTTGTACCGCGATATGCAGGATCTGGCGTCCATGGAAAAGCATTTGGAAGAAGCTATAAGGAAGGGTTACAGTACGCCGGATGTGCACCGGGACCTGGGTAAGGCCTATTATCTGCAGGGTAAGCACTGTATGTCGGTCAGGGAAATCGGGAAGGTCCTTGATTTCAGTCCCGGAGACAGCGAGAGCTGCGATATACTGAGCAGGATATTCAGAGAAAGACGCGGCGATCCCGGGGCTGTGGAGGAGCTGGAAAATTCAGCCGAAGAAGCATTAATGAAAAGTAATGACGATCCTGCCGCTTTGTACGAACTGGGTAATATCAGTATGCTGAAAAATAAATTTGACCGCGCGGTCCACTATTACAGAAGAGCCTGCAGTGCCGGCAGGGATTTTATGCTTCCCCGTGTCGAACTGGCAAGGTGCTTCCTTAATCGCGGGATGGTACATAGCGCCGAAGAAGAACTGAAGATAATAGCGGATAATGCACAGGATCCTCAAACAAGGACGGCGGCATTGGGAGAACTCGGCAGGCTGTACAGGCTCCGCAATGACTCCGACAGGATATCCAGGCTGAGGGAGATTGCTAAAAAGATCGGAAAGAACCGTGAGGTTCTCAGGACCAGCATCAGGCATTATGCTGAACTGGGAAAGATATACAGGTCGCTGGGTCTGAAGAGGCTGTCTTGCGGTGTTTTCAGAGAACTCATGGGTATGGGGGAGGTCACCGGAGACAGGTTCGTCTTCAATCAAATGCTTAATGAATTCGAGATTTCAGAAAGGAGGGAGATACTGGAATCGAGAGTCAGGGTCATGATAGCGATGATAATAAACAGGTGCAACCTTAAGTGCCGCATGTGCGGCGTCTGGAAAAAAGACTGGCAGGCGAGAGAAGGGACGATGAGGGAGATAGTAGACCTGTTTCCTTATATGGAAGAAGTTAACTGGCAGGGAGGAGAGGTTTTTCTGATAAAAGGTTTCGCTGATATACTTGAAGAAGGGGCGCGGTATGCAAACCTGAGGCAAATAGTATATACGAACGGACTCCTTATCAACGAGAGCATCCTGTATAAACTGGAGAAGGGGAAGGTCAGTATAGTATTTTCGATAGACAGCCCCGTAGAGGAGGTTTACGAGCACATAAGAAAGGGCGCGAGTTTCAAAAAACTGAAAAGAGTACTGTCTCTGGTGAAAGAATTCAGGGAAAAAAGGAACAGCAGTGATATCAGGATATATCTGAACCCGGTGATCATGAGATCCAACTACACTCACCTGGAGGGTTTTGTAGATTTCGCAAAACAGTACGGTTTCGATATGGTCACCTTTCATCCTATCAGAGGAGATTATGCAGAAGAGAACATCTTCAGTCCGGGAGATGAGAAGATCCTGGCGCATATTAGAAAAAACATGCCCGCTGTCATCAGGAAAGCGGCCGAATCCGGGGTTAATCTGAACAACTGGCTCCCCATTTACTGCGGCAGCAGTCGGGGGGATATCGATAAAGCCGTGCACGGGGCAGTACGCGGCAGGATAGATGATATGATATGCTATGCCCCATGGCAGAAATTATTGCTGGACTGCGGGGGTGCGGTACGCCCGGCTTCCCTGTGTCTTAAAAAAAATATAGGCAGTATTGACACTATGAGCATTGATGATATATGGAACGGCGAAGGCATGCGCTATTACAGGAGGAAGCTTGCCGGGCATGATTTCAGGGATCTGGCACAGCCGGAATGCATGAGCGGGCAGATAAGGGAGAAGTTATGCGAAGCGTCATGAGCGGTGCCGATATTTTTAACTCGGCCTGCAGATATGAAAAGGAAGGCCGGCGCGAAGAATCGCTGAAAGCGCTTAAAAAGGCTATCGCTGCCGGTTTTGACGAATCCTCTGCAAGGAAGAATATGGGCAGGATATACCGCGATATAGGCGATACCAAAAAGGCGATTAAGGAACTCCGGAGGGCTCTTAAGGTAAGTCCCGAAGACGGAGAAGCGTACTTCGAGATAGGACTCGTGTTCGATAGGGAAAACAGGTACGGCGCTGCGGAAAGGAACTTCAGAAAAGCGATTAAAAAAGGATACGATACAGCCCGGCTGCGTTCTGATATGGGGGACATGTATTCCAGGCAGGGAAAGAGCGATAAGGCCGCCAGGGAGTTCTCCGCCGCTCTGCGTCTGGATCCCGGAAGAGACGATATACTCATGAAACTCGGGAAACTTCACGAACAGGAAAGAAAATATGATGAAGCGCTGAAAATCTTCGGCGAGATGATCAGGATAGACGCCGGCAAATGCGAGGCGCATTGGAGAATGGGCAGGATATATAAGGATTCAGGAGATTATGAAAAAGCCAGGCAGTCGCTTAAACTTGCCGCGGACGGAGGGTTTGAATCGGAGGACCTGCACAGGGATACGGGAGACGTTCTTGTTGCCGCTGGGGAATACAGGCTGGCGGCGGAAGAATACAGGAAAGCACTTGAGCTGAATCCTGCAAACGCGCTCTACAGGGTAGATCTGTGTGCCGCCTATAAGAAAGCCGGGGAATACCGTCTGTACAGGGAAGAACTCGGAAAAGCAGTCTCCCTGGCACGGGAGGACGGCCGCATTATGGAAGAACTGAAAAAGGTGACGGAAGACGCCAGCCTGGTAAATCTGTACAAAACCGATGATTCGGCCGGCCGCGAACCGCGCAGTGGTCCCGAGCCTTACCGCGTATTCTTCACCTGGCGCATCACGTACAGGTGCAACTACGGATGCGAGTACTGCAGCTACAACACGGAGGGCTGGAGCTGGAGCAGGAGAGACACGGAAGGGCTGGAGACGCTGATACTGGCGCCGGGCAGATGGCGCAAGATATGGAAAAACGTCTATGACAGGTACGGTTCGTGCCATCTCAATATAACCGGCGGTGAGCCTTTCGTCTATCCGGATTTTGTAGAGCTCGCGGGGAAACTCGCCCGGATGCATACCATGGAGTTCCAGACCAACCTGTTCTGGGATCCGGGGTCCCTTATAGGAAAAATGCCTCTCGAAGGAATAAGAATAGGCGCGAGTTTCCATCCCCGTAAAGCGGAATGGAGGGAGTTCATCGGGAAACTGGCTGCATTGAAAAAAGCTGGCGCCGAGACATGGATAAGCTACGTAGCTTATCCGCCCCAGATGGACGGGATAGAGATTATAAAGAAAGACGCGCAGCGGGAAGGGATAACGCTCGTGACTCAGCCGTTCAGCGGCCGGTTCGGCGGGAAAACCTATCCCGAAGCATATACCGAAGACGAATGCGAATACCTGCGCGCTCAGGGGATGAAACTGCCGGTCAACATGAAAAATATCAACTGGAGTCTTGATTCGGGCCGTTATAAGAAGAACAGCGGCCGGGTCTGCAGGATGGGGCAGATGTATGCCGTGATATTCCCCGACGGCAGCGTCACCAGGTGCTGCGAGGATCTCCGCGGGCTCGGCAATATGGCGGACGGCTCGCTCAAGCTGCTGGAGGAAGCAGAAATGTGCACGAGCGAAAAATGCGCCTGCTGGAAAAGCATGATCGTAGGGAAAGAAGAGGACTGGGCACTGTTCTGGGATGCCCCGCCGGCCCGATGACAGGCGCTGTCAATAAAAAAAGGATAGGGAGTCTCGGGTCTCTCAGGGGCAGAATGGCAAACCTGGCGGTTCTAATATGGGAGAAAGTTTTTTTCGGCAGGTATTCCAGAAAATACGTGGTGGTCCGCAGCTATATAGAAGAAGGAAGATCTCTTCGTGAATCCGGCGAAGCGGACGGAGCGCTGTCAAAATTGCGGTCTGCTGCCGCGCTGGCTCCGTGGAAAGGGCAGATACATTTTGAGATCGCGCTGACTTACATGGGATTAAAAGATTACGTGGGAGCGCTGGAAGAACTTGAAAAAGCCGTAATGTCGGGGTACGATACGGCGGAAGTCAGGATGAATATCGCCGATATATGCATAAGAATGAAAGAGTACGGCCGGGCGCTCGAAGAGCTGAATTCGGCTTATAAGAAAGGCCTCGACAAAACCCGATACTATCTGAAGGCAGGCGCGGTATACGAAATGATGAAGGATTACGACTCTGCCGAAAAGGCAGCGGCGAAAGCGGAATCTTCGGGGCAGGGTTGTGAGGAATGCAGTATGCTCCTGGGCAGGATATACGAGGGCCGGGGCGACCTGGAGCGCGCCGCCTCGGCATACAAGAAATCCTTAAAGGATGAACGCGGGACCCGGGAGCTGCATCTTTCTCTGGGGAGGATATACTTCAGGCAGGGGAAAGACGCGCAAGCCGTTGAACAGTTCCATAAAGCTGCCGGCCTGTCCGCCTCGGGAGATGAAATACACGCGGAACTCGGTATGATCCTGAGGGAGAAAAAAGATTACTCTGCCGCCCTGGGAGAATTAGAGAAAGCCGTCAGCATGAATCCCGGCAAGGGAGAATACCATGCGCTTCTCGGGGGGCTTTACGAGAAAACAGGAGAACTTCCCGGTGCCGTAAGGGAATACGAAGAAGCTTTGTCAAAAGGATACTCAGGCAGCGGTATTCATGAGGACCTGGGCTGTATCCATATAAGGCTTGGAAACGCGAAGTCCGCTGAGAAGGAGTTGAAGAAAGCGATGGAATTGAACCCGTCATCCGCCAAGGCGCATGTTTTCCTGGGCGAGGTCTGCGAAAAAGAGGGAGAAGAAGAGCAGGCTTTACGGGAATATAAGGCTGCGTCGGATCTTGATCCGGGAAAAGGTGATATCCGGGCCAGGCTGGGGTTTTTGCATGAGAAGTCGGGGAACTTCAAGGAAGCTGCAAGCGAGCTCAATGCCGCGCTGGATCGCGGCCATGACACGGCGTCAGTCCGCTGGAGCCTGGGAAGAATATACATGAACACAGGTGAGTACGCCCGGGCGGTAGAGGAATTAAACAGCGCGCTGAAGAAAGAACCGGGCAGATACGAGCTGTATTCCGATATAAGCTTGGCTTACGAGGGCCAGGGCAGTTACGGCCAGGCGGCCGATTCACTGCGCGCGGCAATAGAGTTGAACCCGGGGTTCTCCGGCTTTATCAGGCGGCTCGGGCTGCTGAGCGTGAAGATGAAAGACTATAAAACCGCCGAAAGTCTTTTTTGCAGAACATTGGAACTCGATCCGGGAGATTCGGTCTGCAGGATCGAGCTTGCGAAGCTATATGAACAGAGGAACGAAACGGATGCCGCAATCGAGGAACTGAAAAAAGCGGCTCCCGGCGAGAAAGACGGATCCGTGCATGTAGAGATAGCAGGACTTTACAGCAGAGCCGGCAGGTTCGATGAAGCGGTAAAGCACATAATGGATGTTTTAAAGGATTACCCGCAGAATCTGAAGCTCAGGGCGGAACTCTGCTGGCTCTATAAGAGAATGGGAAAGAAGGAGCTTTATAAAAAGGAGCTGATGAGGGCGGTCGAAAGAAGCTCCATCGGTGACAGTCCGGGTCCGGATGAGAAACACGGTCTTTAAAACGGATACCGGAAATAAGTTAAAATAAACAGGAGCCTGTACCGGAGGATGAGACCGGGCAGATCGAATATTTATGAGTATCGATACTGAAAAAAACAGCGGTAAGGATTATAACTCCGGCGGTATCGCCAGCTTCGAAGAAGCCTGCGTATATGACAGAAACGGCGAATACAGGAAAGCCGCCGCTGCCTTTAAGAAAGCAGTAAAGGAAGGTTTTAACAGGATCCAGGCCGGGAAAAACATTGCAAGGATGCTGAGGATGCTGGGGGATTATGACGAAGCGGCAGCTGAATTGAAGAGAATAACGGAGCTCGATCCGCGTGACGGGGAACCGAATGCGGAACTGGCAAGAATACATGAATCCAGAAAAGATTATACCGCCGCGCTGAAAGAGCTGAAAACCGCGCTTGAAAAGGGGTATGACACCGCCGCCGTCCGCGGCGATATCGGCAGGGTTTACGGAGAACTGGGAGATTACAGGCCGGCTCTGGATGAGCTGGCCAGGGCTCTGGACATGGACCGGGATAACCCGGCGTTCTACATAACCCTGGGCCGCATCCATGAAAAAAAGCAGGATTACGATTCGGCACTGGCCGCGCTGAAAAAAGCGGCCGAAAAAGGGTGCGGTCCCGAGATCTCCAGAAGGATAAGCGGAATATACAGCGCCCAGGGCAGATACGATGAAGCCGCAGCCGAACTGGGAAAAGCCCTGGCCGTGCATCCGGGATGCGGCGAACTTCACGCGGAATTATCCTTTATTAACGGGTTTCTGAACAGAACAGACGAAGCGGCAAGAGAGTGCAAGAAAGCTGTCGAACAGGGATATGAAGACGCGCGTACCAGGATAAGGCTGGGGGAGATATACAGGGAGGAGGGCAGGTTTGATATGTCCGTGAAGGAATTCGAGAAAGCACTGGAAATTAGCCCCGCGAAGAACGAAAAATGGTTCAGGAACATGATACTTAACCAGATAGAAGTAAGCGATGGAAAGACTTTCCTCGAATCGAAACCGAGGGTCCTCGGGGCGGTGCTGACTACGAGGTGCAACCTGCAATGTACCATGTGCGATTTTGTCGGGAGGGAAATACTGGATCTCCCTTACGGCATGGCATCCGGGATCAAGAGCTGGTTCCCGTATATGGAAAAAGTTCTCTGGCACGGGGGAGAGGTATTCCTTTACGAGCATTTCGAAGAGCTTTTCGAGGCGGCGGCACAGTATCCGTCGATGCAGCAGTCCGTTATAACTAACGGGCTGTTCATTGACAGGAGATGGGCGGAGAAATTCAGCAGGGCTAATATCAACCTGAGTTTTTCCATAGACGGTTTCGGGCGGGAAATATACGAAAAGATCAGAAAAGGCGCCGAATTCGGCAAACTTCTGAAATGTCTCGGGAATATCAATGAGTACAAGAAAAATTCCGGTAAACTCGTAACCTCCCTTATTTTCGTAGTGATGAAATCCAATTATACGGAGATAGACAGGATAGCGGATTTCGCTAGAGAATACGGGTTTGACGATTTCTCGCTGATACCCGTGCATCATGTTTTCACGCAGGAGAATATATTTCTTCACCAGGACGAGCGGGCGGGCGCGTACCTGGAAAAAGTGATACCGGAACTGGAGGCCAGGGCGCGTGAATACAATATATGTTTCCGCAACATGCTGCCCGCCATAGGTGGTGACGGGTCTGCAGCGGAACCAGCGGGCCGGCGAAGAGCAAGATGCCTGTGGCCCTGGCAGTACCTGTTTCTGGACGTTAATTACGGCATCAGGCCTAACTGCAGGTGCAGAAAAGTGGCCGGAAGCGTATATGACAAGGCAGCGCTGGACGATATATGGAACAATGAAGTAATGCGGGAGTACAGGAAAAAGATACTGGAAGATGATTACGAGGGACTTTGCGATTACAGGATGTCGGAAACCATATGCAGGGTTAAACCCATATGAATAGCGAAAGCTCCGGCGCCCGATTCACGAAGATGGGGCGTAACGGCGGGAGCGGCAGCGGGTACTTCGATGCGGCGTGCGAGCAGCAGCGGCTGGGAAACGCGGATAAAGCGATAGAATACCTGAAAAAAGCCGTTGAAGACGGTTTTGACAAAGTGCGCGCATCAAAGGAACTTGCCCGGCTGTACTGCGATGCGGGAAGATATAACCTTGCTCTTGACGAGCTTGCCGCGGCTGCTAAGCTGGCCCCGGACGACGGGCACATCAACGCGATGATGGGAAGGGTTTATTCCGTGATGACCGATTACGATCCCGCAATAGGCGAGTATAAAAAGGCCGAAAAAAAGGGATATATGACGGCGGAAGTGTCCAGGGAACTGGGGCTGCTGTACCGAAGGAAAAGAGACTTTCATGCGGCCGTGGAATATCTGGAAAAAGCCGCGGTTTCCAAAGACAGCCCCGCCGGTGTCAGGGTGGAGCTGGCGCGGATATATTTTGAAGAAAAAGATTATGAAAAAGCACAGGAAAAGCTCAATGAAGAAATAGATTCCGGTTCCGACAGCAGCCAGGCACATGAACTGCTCGGCAGTATACATGTCCGGCAGGGCAGGTACAAAGAGGCTTTGGAAGAATTCGAAGCCGCATGCCGGATGGGTCCCGGTGACGGCAGGATCTGCGGGGAGATGGGGCTGGCATATGAAAAGATGAATGATATAGATAAGGCTGTTATTAAATACGAGGAGGCCCTCTCTAAAGGACCGGTTACGGCGAGGTTATACTCGGATCTCGGAAGGCTGTATGAGCAGCAGCGAAGGTATGACCTGGCTGCCGGGGCGTTCAGGAATGCCCAGAAAGAGTCTCCCCGCGACAGGGATCTTCACCTGAGGCTGGCCGGGGTTCTGTGGAAAAAAAATGACTATGATGCGGCTGCCAGGGAGATCGGCTGCGTAGACGAGACCGAAAGAGAAGGATGTGAATGGAATATGAGGCTGGCAGGGATATACGGAAAACAGGGTAAAACCGAGCTGGCCGCAAGGGAGCTTAATTCCGCTATCGAGAAAGGATGCGACGAGGGGAACGCCCGTATCGAACTCGGGCGGCTGCGCCGGGCGGCCGGGGAACCGCGTAAGGCGGCGGAAGAGTTCCGCAGGGCGCTGGAAAAAAGCCGTTACGGCGGTGAGAAATGGTTTTCCAACTGGATGCTGAACGAGATCGAGATATCCGGGCGTAAAGTGAATCTTGATTCGTACCCGCGCAGGATAGTCGCGGGATTGACCAACAGGTGCAATCTCCGCTGCGCGATGTGCGAAGCGATCGGCCCTCTGTGGGATATATCGGAGCGGGCCGCTGAAGGGATAGTCAGGCTTATGCCTTACCTGCAGAGTATCGTCTGGGTGGGGGGGGAGGTTTTCCTGGCGCCCGGGTTCCGCGGGCTGTTCGAGAAAGCGTCCTCTTATCCCCAGATCGAGCAGCCTATATGCACCAACGGCCTGCTAATCGACGAGTCATGGTGCAGGATATTGAGCTCTTCCAGGGTGCTCCTGACTGTTTCCATAGACGGCGTGACAAAACCGACCTACGAAAAAATACGGACCGGCGCGGATTTCGGCGTATTGCTTGATAAACTGGAGATGATAGCCAGATACAGGAAATCCGAAGGCACGCCTGCGGGCGGGAAGATGAGGCTTGGCATGCAGATGGTGGTGATGGAGGAGAATTCGGCGGAGCTGGACAGGGTCGTGGGATTCGCAAAGAAATTCGGATTCGAGTTTTTGTCGCTGCTTCCGCTGGATTACTGCATAAAGGAGAACAGCGGTCTTTTTTCAGACGAAAGGAAAGCGGCTCTAGTCAGACAAAAGGTCGCTGCCCTGGCAGAAGAGGCGGCTGAGAGCGGAATACAGCTGTTCGATAATCTGCCGCATCCGAATGAAACGCCCTCGGATAAAACGGATGACAGAACCCGGCCGGAAGGGGGGGGCAATGAAACAGAACCCGGGTTGCTGTGTCATTGGCCGTGGCATCAGCTTAACCTGGGCACGAACGATACCGTATGCATACACTGTTTCTGCGGCAATAAGCCTGTGGGTAATTCCCGCGAAGAGGAACTGGAAGCTATATGGAACGGCAGCGCGATCCGTCTGGCAAGAGAAAAGATCGCCTCGGGCCGGAGCGGTGAATGGTGTAATCCTGTATGTGTTTCAGGAAAGATAAAGAAAGACGCGTTATGCTGGGAATGCGTGCATCCCGGGATTATATGACGAAGATATCCGAACTGAAAGCGGCCCTTGTCAGGGATCCGGAAAACGGCGAACTTCATGCCCGGCTTGCCTGGGAATATGAAAAGGAGAAAGAGATCGGCCTTGCCGTGGATGAGCTGAGAACGGCCATCGAAAAAGATTTTAACATTGCCGGTATGCATTACGATCTCAGCAGGATATACCTGGATTCGGGCGACCAGGACAAAGCGTTCGAGGAATGCCGGCTTGCTCTCGGCCTGAAGCCCGGGGACGGCAGGATACACGCGCAGATGGGCGATATATACAGGGTTCGAAATGAGTTTAACAGCGCGATCGAAGAATATTCCGAAGCCCTGGACAAAGGGTACAGGAAAAGGGAGGTATATGAAGCCCTGAGCGGAATATACGGGTCCCTGGGCGAGTATGACCGGGCGGCGGGTATTTTAAAGGACGCCCTGGGCGCGGCTTCCGAAAACACCGCAGATGAAAACGTGCATATATCCTTGGGGAAGATATACAGAGATGCCGGAGACACGGCAAAGTCGCTGGAAGAGTTCGATAAGGCCATGAAAAGAGCAGGGAGCCGAATTTGGTTCAAGAACTGGATGCTGAACGAAAAGGAGATAACAGAGAAAAAAGACTGCCTGGAATCCGGGCCTAGAAAACTGGTCGCGAGCCTTACATCGAGATGTAACCTGGAATGCGTGATGTGCAGTAAGCCGGCGCAGCATTGGGATATCCCCCGAAACACGGCGGAAGAGATAAAAAGCATGATGCCCTCCCTCGAGACCGTCGACTGGACGGGCGGAGAGGTGTTCCTTTATGAGGGTTTTGACGCGCTTTTTTCGGAAGCGATAAAACATGAGCATCTGCACCAGAATATCTGCACTAACGGCCTGCTTGTCGATGAAGCCTGGGTGAGGAGGTTTATCCATTGCGATGTCAACCTCCTGGTTTCGGTTAACGGCCTGTGCAGCGAAACTTACGAAAAAATACATAAAGGCGCCTCGTTCGGGGATATAAGGAAAAAGCTGGATATGATATGCAGTATAAAGGGGAGCGAGGGCAAAAAATCCGGGATGAAGCTCGGGATGCATATGGTCGTGATGGAAGAAAACGCGGCCGATCTTGAACATATAAACGATTTTCTCGAAGACCATGGTTTCGATATACTCATATTCATGCCCTGGAAGAACTGTGAAAACGGCGGGCACCCGGGAAACCGGCATGTGAATATCGACGAAGAATATCTGGGGCATATCATCGAAAGGGGAAGACAGAAGGGGATAGAGGTTGCCAGCAGCCTGCCCGCAGGCAATCCCTCTGATGAGGCAGAAAATACCGCGGCGACAGCCGTGCCCGGAAGAATACGCTGCCTTTGGCCGTGGCAGCAGCTGACCATAACAACCGGCGGGAAGATAACGCTTCATTGCGGCTGTATGAAGACTGTCGGGGATACGGCGCGCGTCAGCCTGGCACAGGCCTGGAACAGCCCCGAGGCCAGATCGGTCAGGAAGAGTATTGTTGAAGACAGGGATGACGGCAGCTGCGGCGCAGGATGCATCCCGGGCGGATTCGCCGCCCGCGGGCAGGCTATCGCGGTCCCGGAAAAAGTCTGCAGTATCGGTTCGCGCGATGCGTATACGCATGTAAACCTGGGCCGTCTATACCGCGATATGGGCAGGATGAAAGAATCAGCTGATGAATTCAGAAGAGCGCTTGCGGATATCGGAGATTCCCCGGGCATATCTTTCAGAAACAGGCTGCTGAACGAAATGGAGATATCCGAAGGCAGGGTTATACTCGAATCCATGCCTACAACCCTTAACGTGAGCCTGACGAGCAGATGTAATATAAGCTGCGTGATGTGCGAGGTCATCAGGGGAGACTGGGAACTGCCGCCCGATACGGCGGTTCAGGTAAGGGACCTCATGCCGTATCTCGAGCGGATATCCTGGACCGGCGGAGAGGTGTTTCTTTACCCGGGATTCAGGGGACTGCTGGAAGAAGCTTCGTCCCATAATGGTCTGAGGCAGGATATATGCACAAACGGCCTTCTTCTGGACAGGCAGTGGCTGGGGATCATGGCTGATGCCGATATCAATCTTACTGTATCGATCGACGGGTTGACGAGGCCGACCTATGAGAGGATAAGAAAAGGGGCAGATTACGGTAAGCTTGCTGCGATACTGGAATTGATCGGTGAATACTCGGGTGCGGGATCCCGCAGGAAAGGAAAAGGACTGGAAGTGTCCATGCAGATGGTAGTGATGGAGGAAAATTACAGGGAGCTGGCGCAAGCGGCGGATTTTATGAAGAAATACGGCATAGGCACATTATACCTGGTTTCCCTGGGTTTCGGCGTGCCCGGCTGCAACGGATATTACGAGAAAGACAAGCCTTATATTATGGACGCGGTCCGTGATCTATGCCGCCGGGCGCTGCCCGAAGGTCTCCGCATAGTGAACAGGATGACTGTAAGTACTGCGGCGGGGGAAAAAGGCGATGAGAGCGGGAGATCTGGCAGGGAAAAGAGCGGCCCTTCCGGAGGGCCCATGTGTTTGAAGCCGTGGCGCCAGCTCATGATAAACAGCAAGGCTGAAGTGATAAGCCATTGTTATTGCCTTAGAAAAGTTGGTGCTGTGGGAGGAAGTGAAAGTCTGAGGGATATATGGAACGGCGAGGGCCTGCGGGAACTCAGGAAGAAGATACTGGCTGGAAATAACGGGAATATCTGTAATCCCAACTGTTTTCTGAACGTCGCCGAGAGCGAACTGCGCGGGCCGGAGTAGCATATGGCAGAAGACATAAAAAACATGCAGTTGTCTGCCGAAGATATCCGGGAGGGGGAGTTATGCGCCCGGTCTGCCTGGGAGCATGAGAAGGCGGGAGAATACGAAGAGGCGGTGAAAGAACTCAGGAGATCCGTCGAAAAAGGGTTCGATACTGCGCGGGCATACCGCGACATCGGGAGGATATATTGCGACAGGGGTTTGTATGAGGCCGCTTTGAACGAACTGAATGCGGCAGTGGAAAAAGGCCTGGATACGGCGGAAATCCGCAAGGAAATCGGCCGCGCCTTGTGCGGCCTGGGAAATGAAGACAGGGCGGTGGAAGAACTGAAAAAGGCGATCAGGCTCAACAGGAAAGAGGGTTCGTTCAACGCGGAGCTGGCTAATATCTATGCCAGAAGCCGGGATCTTAAAAAATCCGTTAGAGAACTGAAAAAGGCTGTCAGGAAAGGCTATGAAGACGACGAACTGAGGATAAAAAGGGGAGAGCTCTTGAGGGAGCAGGGCAGGTTGGACCTGTCGGTAAAGGAGTTCATGAGAGCCGCCGAAATAAGCTCCCACAGGGAAGAGCCATGGTTTAAGAACAAGATACTGAATAATATAGAGCTTTCCCAGCGTAAGGTGGTGCTGGACTCGAAACCCCGGGCTGTGGGTGTCGTCCTGACCACCAGATGCAACCTGAGGTGCAAGATGTGCAATTTTGTCGACGGATATGAAGACGATATGCCCCAGAAGACGGTCGAACAGATAAAAAAATGGATTCCTGATATCGAACTCATCCTGTGGCGCGGCGGCGAGGTTTTCCTCTCCAGGCATTTCGAGGAGCTTTTTGAGCTGGCATCGTCTTTCAGGCACCTTAAACAGAATATAACAACAAATGGGCTCCTGATAGACGAAAAATGGGCGGAAAGGTTCAGTAAAGTAAATATGGATCTCAGCTATTCGATAGACGGCATAACAAAAGACACCTACGAGAGCATAAGGAACGGGGCCAAATATGAGGATCTGATGAGGAGCCTGGATGCGGTGAAAAAATACA
Organism: Elusimicrobiota bacterium; assembly: GCA_016934855.1. Taxonomy (GTDB): domain Bacteria; phylum CG03; class SLGR01; order SLGR01; family JAFGSA01; genus JAFGSA01. Next base: position 133,714 of record JAFGSA010000046.1, on the reverse strand, counting down.
AAGCAGTGTCACCCGGATTCAGGACATCGCTGCTGTTTTTAATAATGAGATCGAACTACAGGGAGCTGGAGAATATAGTGGATTTCGCGAAAAAGCACGGGTTCGATAATCTTTCCCTGTCGTCCACCCATCATGACAGCACTGTCGAAAATATCTTTATAAACAATGACAGGGACATCCGCGGCTATTTCAGGAAGGTTATGCCCGAGGTCGAAGAGGAGGCCAGGGAGAAAGGTATAACGCTGTACAAACAGTTCCCGCCCATGGAAGCCGGCAGTCACGCCGCGGGAAAACCCGCACGGAAACTGCCGAAAAACAGGATACCGTGTCACTGGCCCTGGAAATACCTGAGGATAGACGTTTTTGCGGGAATAAGGTCCAACTGCCGCTGCCAGAAACGGGCAGGCAGCGTGTTCGGCGATGAGACCATAGATGAAATATGGAATAACGAGATAATGCAGGAATACAGAAGTCAGATAATAAAGAACGATTATCGATACCTGTGCGATCCGGATATGCCGGAAACCGTATGCAGGATAAGTCCTATATAGGGCGGATATGATGAAAAAGAAGCCTGAAAAAAATACTACCGGAGAAACAGTCATGGGACGCCTCGAAGCGGTCCGCAGACTGGTGAAAAAGGGGGACTATTCTCTGGCTGCCGAGGGATACCGCGGGATTATCGGCCTTGATCCGGACAATGCCGGGCTGCATGAAGAGTTTGCCGGCGTACTGTCCGAAAAAGGCGACAGAAAAGAGGCGCTGGCCGAATACATGAAGGCTATAGGCATGGGTAGAGAGACCGTGACGGCCTGCATGGGTATCGCAAGGATATATGCCGAAGACGGAGAATATGGTAAGGCAGAGGAAGCCTGCCTGAAAGCGCTGAAGTTTAACCCATCTGATGCGGATGTGCGCGGAAGGCTTGGAATTATATACGAAAAAACGGGCAGGTACGACCCGGCCGAAGAAGAGCTCAGGAAGGCGCTGAGCTCCGAAGAAGGAGAAAAATGCGGGGAGTTCCATGCCTGCCTGGGGAGGGTATACGAAAAAAAGGGGGATTTTAAACAGGCGGTAAAGGAACTGGAAGAAGCATACGGGTGCGGTTATGAAAAACCGGACGTTTTTAACGATCTCGGGCGCCTGTATGCGGAACTCGGCGACTATGATTCATCAATAATAAACCTGAAGAAAGCTGTGTCAGCGGCGCCGGCTGACGGGAAGTATAACGCCGAAATGGGATTTATATATAACAGGCTGGGAGACGGACTTTCCGCGAAGAACCATATGGAGCGGGCGCTCGAAAAAGGCTACGACGATGAGAGGCTGAGACTGGAGCTGGCCGATTTATACATGGCTTCGGGAGACAGGGAAAAAGCGGGGGCCGGGCTCCGGAAAGTGATGGGGATGAAACGCTGTACGGAAGAAGTATGGTTCGGCAACAAGGTAAAAAATCATATTGAAGCGCTGGAAGGAAAAAGCCTGCTTGAGTCAAGGCCCGGGTTGCTTGCCGTGCACCTGACCAGCCGGTGCAACATAAGATGTATAATGTGCAGTAACTGGAAAGAGAGTGCATGGGATATACCCCGGCGCACCTGCGAAGAAGCGGCCGGGTGGTTTCCGTACCTGGAGAAAGTATCGTGGTCCGGCGGCGAACCGCTGCTCTCGGAACATTTTGACCGGCTGTTCGATGAAGCTTCGGTTTACCCTCAGCTCAGGCAGGAAGTGACGACTAACGGACTTCTTATCGATGAAGAACGCGCCGGCAGGCTTACATCATCGCCGGCGGATATAATGTTTTCGATAGACAGCATAAACAGGGACGGTTACGAACGGATAAGGAAAGGAGCGGAGTTCGGAAGGCTTATAAAGAGCATCGAGCTGGTGAACAGGTACAGGTACTGCAGAAGTCATGGAGAACGCCGCGTGAATACGGGCATACATTTCCTTCTGATGAGGTCCAATTACAGGGAGCTCGGGGACGTCATCGCCTTTATGGAGAGATACGGATTCAATAAGCTGAGGATCATAAAACTGGAGGGTGATTTCGGGGAGAACCTTTTCCTGGATCCCGACGCTAAGGAGCTGGAATATGTCCGGAAGAGCCTGGATGAATTAAGCCTCAGGGCGCGGGAATCCGCAATAGAGTACACCAGTACGGTCTGTTTTCCCCGGGGTATGGGAAAAGATCCGTCTGCTGTTACGGCCGGTGATGGAGGAACTCCGGGGAAAGCCGGATACGGTATGTGCCTCTATCCCTGGATAGGAATGATAATAGAAGTCGGCGGCAATGTCATACCGTGGTGCTACTGCAGAGAAGCCGCGGGTAATGTAGCGAAGATGTCGCTGGAAGATATCTGGAACGGCAGGGTTATGCAGGAATACAGGCTTCAGATGGCCGGTAAAGAAAGCATAAGATACTGTGATGCGGGATGTCTGGAGACTTCCGCCCGCAGAAGGATGTTATTGTGAGGGATGATTTAAGACAGGGTTATATATGGATATAGAAAGGCATAAAGAAACCATCAGTGCGGATCGCAGGATGGAACAGGCGTGGGTTTATGAGAAGGAAGGAAGGGCCGATCTCGCGCTGGAAGAGCTCCTCGCCGCGGAAAAGGAAGGGTGCGGCAAAGCCGAATGCTTCTTCAATATAGCCAGACTGTATTGCGATATGGGTATGTATATGGAGGCGGAGAAAAAACTCGGTAAAGCCGCGGCCAAGGGCATGGATACGGCGGAGCTTCACGAAATGCTGGGGCGGATCAGCTTCGGACTGGGCCGGTACGAAAAGGCTCTTGAAGAATACGGCTCCGCCATCGGCATGGATAAGTCCAGCGGCAGGCTCCATGCTGAACTGGGGACAGTATATGAGAAAAAGGGCGATTACGCTTCGGCGGTTTCGGAATTTAAAAAATCAGCTGAAATGGGCTATAGGACCGCTAGCGTCTGCATGTCCCTGGCAAAGATATATTTCAGGCAGGGGAAAAAAGAACTTGCTGAGCAGGAGCTGCAGAAAGCCGTTAGCGAAGGAGTCGCTTCTGGAGAAGTATATAACGATCTGGGCAGGCTATATTATCATTCGGGCAATTATGACATGTCGGAAAAGGAATCCCGCAGGTCTCTCAAGGCTAATCCGGATCGGGCTGATACGCACTATGATCTTGGGAAGGTCTATGAACTGATGAAAAAATACTCCGCCGCTCAAGCGGAGTTCAAAAGAGCGGGCAGACTGGGATATGCCCCGGCTGATATAAGGGCCAAGCTGGAGAAGAATTATATTGATATAGCGTCGGATTATTGCCGAGAGGGAGAATTCAGCAGGGCAGCGCAGGAGCTTAAAAAGGCCGTAAAATCGGATCCCTCTAACGGAGAGGCCCTCTATCTGCTGGGGAAGACCTACGAGAAGTCCGGAAAGCTCAGCTCGGCGATAAGGGAATACAGGAAAGCCATAAAACTGGGAAAGGCAGGCGCCGACATCGACAGGGATCTGAGGATAGCCGTTTATCTGAAAAAAGAGCAGGAGCTGGCTGAAAAGGGATTGACTGGCACCGTGGACAAGTATTTGAGGTATTCAGAAAAAACGGCCGGCAGGGAAAAGAGCATCGGTATGAATATAGGGAAGACTATCCTGGCTACAGAGAATATTATCGAGAAAGACAGGATAAACAATGAAAGGCTGAAAGAATATTTATGTAATGATCTTCACTGCCGTATAAGTGAAGATTTCAGCGTTAAAATAATCAGAACGCCTAATTTTGACAAGATGCCCGGTGACTGGCTGAATTATATCATGCTCCTGCCCCTGGGTATGGCGCAGATAGTCTCCTATCTCAAGACAAACAAGATCAACATCGTTCAGGACGACCTGAATATCAAGATAAATCATAGAAACAGGTTCGGTGAATATAAAGACCGGATAAACGGGGAGATATTTTATGATACGGAAAGGATATCCAGATATTTAGACGGGCAGGCGGATGAGGATATAAGCCTTATAATGGAAGAGACGGAAAAGATGACGGAGATCAGCGGGTATAAGGCGATACTTCTGTCGGTGCCTAAAGGAGACAGGGATTACAGCGCAATCCTGTTTATGCTGGCTTATGCCAAATATATAAGAAATAAGTACGATCCCGTGATAATAGTCGGCGGCCTCGAATTTGAAAAATACATGTCATTTATAAGAAAGCACAGCGAGAATATCGATTATTTAATAACGGGAACCGGGGAAAAGGCGCTGTACAGGCTTTTAACGGCGTTGATATGCAGCGCAGATATGAGCAATGTGCCGGGTATTGTGTTCAGGGAAGATAAGAAGATCATCGATGGCGGCGGGTTCTCTGTTCCGATCAAGCCTGATTTCGAAGGGTTGCCGATGGATATGTACGGGTACAGGGGGCAGAGAAGCCATATGAATGCCGATGCAGAAATAAAAGAGATACTGGATGATTTTAATAATAGCGGCGTAATCCTGTCGCCGTTAAGATTGATGAACGGATGCCCTTACGGTTGCATCTTCTGCTGTTCTTCTTCGGACGCGCTGAACTACGTGGTTAAAACCGACATATTCGTATCGTATTATAAAGAGCTTAAGGAAAAATACGGTATAACCGGGGTGTTTTTTCTGAACGATACGCTGAATATTTCAAAAGACTACCTGAACGAGTTATGCGACAATATACTGGAATCAGGGCTGGATATAATGTGGTGTGACTGTGCCCGGGCGGATAATATTGACCGGGATATGCTTTTCAAGCTGAGGAAAGCCGGCTGCGTAAGACTGGTCTACGGCATGGAGACGGCGAGCCCCAGACTGCTTGATTATATAGGAAAAGGTATCTGCCTCGAGCAGCTTGAAGATACCATCCGCTGGACGGACGAAGCGGGTATATGGACGGGCCTTGAGATTATATGCGGATTCCCGCACGAACGCAGAGAGGATGTCGAGCTTACGATCGAGTTTATCAGGAAGAACAGGAAATACATCAACATGGTTTACTACAACGCGTTTGACCTGAGGACAAGGAGCAGGCTGTTGCTGAATCCGGAAAGATACGGAATAGAGAATGTTTCTGGTGCCGATCTCTCCGGCCATCCTTCCGGGAACCCCATAAATCTGACCAGGTACCGTTATGACGAAATAGGGGGGCTTAAGTGGAAGGACAGGATCAGCCAGACAGCCGGCAGCCTGGATTATATGATGAGAGAGACCATGTGCAGCGATTATTTTTTCCCTTTTTATGAAGTAGAGCATTTTCTCTTTTTTTTATATTCGAAAATCAAGGATAAAAAAGATATAGTGAGAATATACAGCAGGACAGAGAAGGCGATATCGGAGATGAACAGGTTATGCGGCCATAGTCTGGGGGCCGTCCGGTAAAAGTATATGGGGAGCCGGTGAAAATAGAAGATATAAAAAACGCGATAAAGAGCGACCCCGGTAACGGTGAGCTGCATATGGAGCTCGCGTGGGCATATGAAAGAGAGGGCAGGCTCAAAGATGCCGCAGAGGAACTCGCGGCTGCCGAAAGAAATGGAGCCGACAGGGAAGAATGCCGGTGGAATGCCGCAAGGATCATGTGCGATCAGGGAGAATACGAAAAGGCCCTGCTGCAGCTGAAGGGTCTCGCGAGCGACGGCGCGGATTCGGCAAGGGTGCGCTGCAAGATGGGCGAGGTGTACTTTAAGACGGGCCGGTATGACGAGGCGCTCGAGCAGTATACCTGTGCTGCGGAACTGGAACCCGGCGATTCCCGTACTTACGCATGCCTGGGTATGGTTTATGAGAAGAAGGGGGATTTAAACAGGTCGGCTGCCGAGTATGCCAGATCCGTAGAAAAGGGGAACGTATCCGAGAACGCATACTCGGAGCTCGCCAGGATCTACTGCCGAATGGACCGGCACGAAAAAGCATTAAAGGTTATAGATAAGGGGCTCGCGGTCGTTCATGAAAGTCCTTTGCTATATGCTATGCGCTGTATGATATATAAGGATACGGGAAAGTACGATGAATATAAGAAAGAACTGGAAAACCTGAGGGAAAAGGGATTGATGGATGCGCTGCTGGGGATCGAGGGATCCGTCATGCCCGCCGGGGGCGGCCGGTTCAGGGAGGACGGGGTGCCTGCTCTGGTCCGTGCTCCCGGGTTCCGGGGAGAAATAGAGCCGCAGCAGGTGATCTTCACATGGCAGATATCCTATGACTGTAATTACCGCTGCGATTACTGCAGTTATACGGATGAAGGGTTCAGAAGAGGGCTTCCCGAAAAAACCGTTCTATCTCCCGGGCAGTGGGAAAAGGCATGGGAAAAAATCCGCGACAGGTACGGGAGCTGCCATATTAACATAACCGGCGGAGAGCCCTCGGTTTATCCTGATTTCTTCGCGATGCTCGAAAGGGTCGTGAAGATGCATACGGCGGGTCTGCAGACTAACCTGTCCTGGGATGTGGGGGAATTCACAGGAAGGATCAGTCCCGCCAGGGTGAATATATGCGCGTCATTTCATCCGGGAAAAACGGATATAGATGTATTTATCAGGAAGATACTTGTATTGAAGGAATACGGGGTGGAGATCGGAGTGAATTACGTGGCTCACCCGCTGCAGATGGGCGATATGGGAAAGTACGGAGGGATTTTCAGGAAAAACGGTGTAGTAATGACTGTCCAGCCTTTTATCGGCAGTTACGGGGGTAAAAAGTATCCCGAAGGATATACCGAAGCCGAGCGCGTATATCTGAATGAAATGGGAACGGACATACCCTTAAGAAGAGGCAATCTGGACTGGGGGCTCGGCATCGGGAAAGAAGAAAAACCCCGCGAGAGACTGTGCAGGATGGGGCAGATGTACGCGGTAATCAGCCCGGACGGAAGTATGGCCAGGTGCTGCGCGAACAAGACGGATATGGGGAACATTATCGCCGGTACGGCCGTGCTGAACGATGAGGCTCTGCCCTGCGACGTGGAGAAGTGCCCGTGTTTTAAGAGCATGATAGCCGGGGAAGAAGACCGCTGGGCATTGTACTGGGTGATACCGCCGGCTGCCCGGATGTTGAAACTGTCCAGGGAGTCCTGAATCGTGCGCCGGGGAAAAGAACAGCAGGGAAATATCCATTTTGACAGGGCATGCGGATATAAGGAGAAGAACGAGTATTCTTCGGCGATCAGAGAATTGAAAAAGGCGCTGAAGCACAAGTACGCCCCGGGACTTGTGCACAGGGATATGGGAGTCATATACGGAAAGCTTGGCAGATCCGGCCGCGCCATGAGAGAGTATGATAAAGCGCTGAAACACGATGGGAAGAACGGGCAGATACATGCTTTAAAGGGTCATATATACAGGGATAGGGGTGATGAAGCCGCCGCGGAAAAAGAGTACGAGAAAGCGCTGGAAAAGGGTTATGATACGGCGGATGTCCGGCTGGACCTCGCAAAGATATGTAAAATGAGGGGAATGGCGGAAAAAGCTGCCGTACATCTGAAGGAGGTGCTGCGCGTGAATCCGGGTTCGTGGAGGGCCCATGCCGAGTTAGGAAGGATATTCGAGTCTCGGAAGGACCTTTCCGGAGCAGAGGAGGAGTTCTCCGCCGCTACGCGTATATCCGGCTGCGGCGGCGAAGTGTATTTTGAACTGGCCGGCGTGTACCGCCAGAAAAAGGATCCCGTAACGGCTATGGAAAATTACAGGAAGGCTTTGCTGAAAAAGTTCGACGAGGTATATGTGCGCGAAGACCTGGCTAAAGCCTGCGATCTTGCGGGCGAAACCGCCCAGGCGATAGCGGAATACCTCCGGGCGGCCGAAATGGATCCGGCCCGGCCCGGCCCGCATCTTGAGCTTGCGAGGATATATGAGCGCTCAGGGGAGTACGGGGCAGCCGAAGCCGAATTCAGGAAGGCAGTCGAGCTGGATCCCGGCAATAAACGTTACAGGATGGAGCTGGGGAGTTTCTATGAGAAGACAGCGGACAAGAAAGCCGCGGAGCGCATGTACGAGGAGTCGCTGGTGACCGCAGGGGAAGACGATGCGCTCCGGCTGAAACTGGGCGTATTGTACCGGGAAAGAGGCGAATTCACCCTTTCCGCCCGGCAGTTCGAAAGAGTAATTGATCATATGCCCGGTAACGGGAGCCCGCGGTTCAGGAACATGGTCTTAAACGAAAAAGAGATATCCATGAAAAAAGAGGTAATGGAATCGTTTCCCAGGTACCTGGCAGTCTGCCTGACTAACAGGTGTAATATCAGATGTACCATGTGTAATGTGTGGCAGAGGCAGTGGAGTATCCCTGAAAATACGGTCGGCGGCATAAAAAGGTTCATGCCGTATCTCCAGAAGATCAGCTGGCAGGGCGGAGAAGTATTCTACTCTCCGTATTTCAGGGAGCTCTTCGAAGAGGCGGCAAAGTACGACGGGCTTGAGCAGGTTATCGGGACAAACGGGTTGATGATAGACAAAGAATGGGCCGAATCGATCGGCAGGGCAGGCGCCAGCCTTAACGTATCGATAGACGGAGTTACGAAATCCACTTATGAGCATGTACATGAGGGAGCGAAATTCGAAGACCTGCTCAGTAACCTGGAGCTGATAAACAGATACAGGGTCGCGGACGCCGACAAGCGCATAAGGGGCATGGGATTACAGCTGGTTGTGATGAAAGAGAATTACGGCGACCTGAAATCGCTGGCCGGCTTTATAGGGAAATACGGTTTCAGCAGCCTGAGGCTTCTTCCCCTTTGGAACATTAGCGGCGCAGAAAACGATTTATACAGCGATCCCGGCGTAAGAAAAGAAGTAGTGAAACTGGTAATGCGGCTGCGCGGGGAAGGAGTTCACGTATTTTGCGGTCTTCCGATTGAGATCCCCGCGGGCCGGGAGAACCAGTCCGGGCCTGCATCTCCGCGTGAGGACGTCGGGGTCGGCAGCGCATCCAGATGCCTTCTCCCGTGGCAGCAGCTCAATATATGCTGCAGCGGTGATGTGATAATCCATTGTTTCTGCCCTACGCTCAAGGTGGGAAACGTGAAGGACAGCTCGCTGGAAGAGATATGGAACGGCGCCGCCATAAGGGATGTCAGGAAGAAAATGTCAGAGAACGCGTATCATGACGGCTGTCATCCCAGCTGTGTCGCCGGCATCATATCCAGGGGAGAACTGCAGTGGGAGTGCCGTATCATATGACTGCCGGGATGAACGGTAATAAGGTAGAAGCAAGACTGCATATGGAGCTTGCATGGGTTTACGAGGAGGAAGGAAAATTCGACCTGGCTGTAAAAGAGCTTAAGAAGGCGATAGGGAAAGGTTGCGAGGATGGTAAAGTCATCGAAGGGCTGGGCCGTATGTACCGTATTATGGGCGACAGCGCCGCTGCGGCGAGGGAATTGGAGAAGGCTCTGGGGCAGGGTCCGGTCTCGCCGGGAATGCACGCCGAACTGGGGCGCGCGTACCGCGGTTTGGGCAGAAACGATCAGGCAATGAGCGAATTCGATAAAGCCCTCGGAACTGCCGGGAAGGACGCATCCTTTGATAAGGGCGTGCTGCATATGGAAAAGGCGTTGATATTTGAGGAGGGAAGGAAGTACGGACTTGCCGCGGAAGAAATTAAAAAAGCGCTCGAGACAGGTTACGACGAAAAGACAGCGCACAAGGAACTCGGCAAGATATATTCCTCCGAGGGCAGATACGATGAAGCGATAAAGGAGCTGGAGTCGGCTATCCGTTGCGGCCTGGATACGCCCGAAGTAAGAGCTGAACTCGGGTACTTATTGTATGAAAAAGGCGATTACAGCGCCGCGGCAGGAGAACTCAAGGAATCCTTGCAGGGAGGATTCGATACTTCACATGTTCATGCCGCCTTAGGCAGGATATATGACAAACAGGGCAGATATGACGAGGCTTTGAAGGAATTCAGCCGGGCACTGGAGATAGAACCCGGCAGCGGAAGGTTTCATGATGAACTGGGAAGGATATACGATATGAAGGGGGATCTCGATTCAGCGATAAGGGAATTCAGGATTGCGATAGATAACGAACCTTCGAATGGAGAATATAATTCCGATCTGGGAAAGGTATACCTGCGGAAGAAGGAGCTGAAAGCGGCGGAAAGGGAGTTCAGGCTGGCGATTGAGAACGGCTACGACAAAGGAGATGTTCATAAGAACCTCGGGCACATATACTGCATGAATAACAGGGACGAAAAGGCGGTGGATGAGCTTCACGAAGCATTGAGATTAAAGCCCGATTCGGGAGAATATAACGCCGAATTGATGAAGATCCACGAAAGGAACAGGGCCGCCGGCCTGGTCGAGAAAGAACTAAGGAATGCAATCGAAAAGGGCTATGAGGACGAGAATATCTGCATAGGCCTTGCCAGGCTGCACAGGAGCAGGGGGGAATACGGCGAAGCTGTCCGGGCGTTCAGGAGAGCGGCTGATATAAGCAGTAACAGGGAATTGAAATCATTCCGGAACTGGATGCTTAATGAAATAGAGATCACGCAGAAAAAAACAAGACTTGAGTCAAAGCCCAGGAGCCTGTGCGTATGTCTGACTACCAGATGCAACCTGCGCTGCATAATGTGCGACACCTGGGGGTGTAATTACGATCTGCCCGATAAAATAGTCGCAGAGATCAGAGACCTCCTGCCGTATCTGCAGTTCGTGACCTGGCTGGGCGGGGAGTCTTTCATGGCTCCGTCGTTCAGGGAGCTCTCCGCGGCGGCAGCGGCCTGCCCGGGCCTTCAGCAATGCATCGTGACCAACGGGCTGCTTATAGAAGAGGACTGGCTCAGGCGGAACCGCGGTTCAAATATGAACCTCGTGATATCAATAGACGGGGTGACGAAATCCACCTATGAGAAGATAAGAGCCGGCTCTGATTTCGAAACGCTTCAGAAAAAACTGGACTTGGTAAACAAGTACAGGGACGGGTCGGATAAGGGGATCAGTCTTACGATGCAGACTGTGGTGATGAAAGAGAATTACCGCGATATAGGCAAGATCATGGATTTTTTGAAGAGATTCAGGATAAACAGGCTCCAGTTCGTACCGTTAAACGACAGTATAAACAGACTGGATTCCGTATATTATCAGCCCGAAGTGCGCGAGCATGCCGCCAAAGCCATCAAGGACCTTGCCGAAAAGACGCGCGAGGAGGGTATATGCTTTATCAACGGCATACCCATAGGCCCGCAAGACGCCGGTGAAACGCCCGGCAGCGGTGACAAACATGAGCCTGCACGCAAAGCCCCCGAAGGCGGGTCCGGAGAACCCGCAGGCGCTGTGGACGCCGCCGCGCGTGAGAAATCCTCAAACGGCGATATGCAGTGCCTGTTCCCGTGGCAGCTGCTCAATATGGACGCGAGAGGGTATGTGACTTCCTACTGCTATTGCCCGGTGATGGAGATAGGAAATGCCAACGAATCCGATATCATGGATATCTGGAACTGTGACAAGATGCTGACTCTGAGGGAGAAGATAATAGGGAACACGCATTCTGACTGGTGTAATTCAACATGCGTAGAGGGTATCATACCCAGGGAGGCCCTGCGTGTCGATTATTAGGCCGGGTTTTGCCGTTTAGGCATAAGGAAGGTGCATGGATGGACATCGAAGATATAAAAAAAGAGCTGGAGCAGGATCCGGAAAATGCCGATCTTAACGCCAGGCTCGGATGGGAATACGAGAAGATAAAGGATTATGATTCGGCCGTAAGGCATCTGAACAAGGCGATCGAGAACGGGTTCGATGCCGGGCATGCGCTTATCGATATAGCGCGGATCTACGAAAACACGGGCAGGTACTCCGAAGCTCTCGGGGAACTGGGCAGAGCGTCCGGACTCAAGGCGGACAGCCTGGAAATCCAGATGAGCCTGGGCAGGCTGTGCCGGGAGACGGGAGATTACGCGGCTTCCGGGAAGTACTTTAAGAAAGCGTATGAAGCCGTACCGGCAGAAGACCTGTTCTTGAAGAATAAGGTTCTGAATGAGATGGAGATCTCGCAGAAAAAAACAGTACTCGCGTCGAAAGTGAGGGGTTTCGGGGTCAATCTGTCCAATAAATGCGATCTGAGATGCAAGATGTGCCAGATATGGAAGACCCCATGGGATATGCCCCGGAAAACGATCGATGAGATAATAAAGCTGTTCCCTTATATCGAAGTGGTCTTCTGGCAGGGGGGGGAGGTGTTCCTCCTGGACTATTTCAGGGACCTTTTCAGGAAAGCCGCGTCCTTCCCGAACCTGTACCAGGTCATCGTCACGCACGGATTGCTGATCGATGAAAATTGGGCCAGGGACCTGACTAGGGCGAACGCAACGCTTCTTTATTCGGTAGACAGCACTGAAAAACAGACTTACGAGTCTATAAGGAAGGGGGCGGATTTCGATACCCTGCTCAGGAGCATAGACCTTGTGAACAGGCACCGTGAAGTACCGCGCGACAAAGACTGTCACGGCAAATTCGAGACGGCGATGAACGTTGTTGTCATGCGATCGAACTACAGGGAGCTGGAGCGCTTTATGGATTTCGCCGAAGAGCGCGGGTTCGACCACCTGCATTTCCTCCCGATAGAAAACGTGGAAGGCCCGGAAAATATTTTTCTGAACCCGGAGCCGGGCGCGGCAGAAAGGATAGAAACCGCCGTATCGGCAATTACGGCAAGATCATCCGGCGGCAGGGTCAGGTTTTATAACTGGCTTCCGCGGATTAATGGGCAGAAGTCCTGCTGTACCGGGCCGGAGCGTGAGAAGGAGCAGTCCTCGGGGGAGAGCGGAAAGAGGAATACAGCCTGCGCGGAACAGGCTCTGCTGTGTTACTGGCCGTGGAAACATATGTTCATCGAGGCAGAGGGGTGGGTGAGGCCTTATGCCATATGTACCGGAGAGTATGTGGGCAATGTCCTGGATAACTCCCTTCAGGAGATATGGAACAGCGAAAAAATGCAGGAATATCGGCGCAGTATAATAGAAAACAGGCCGCAGGATATATGTGATCCGAGATGCTTTTCCGGGGTGATGTCTAAAGAGTGCCTTGGAAGGTCCATAGGCTGAAGGCCGTAACGATAATATGATAAACGACATGGAAAGACAGAAAGATAATAACCTGGATCCGGGTCATCTCCGGCCCGAAGATCACATAAGGCTGGGGAGAGAACTCAGGGTAGAGGGAGAGTACGACCGCTCCGTCGAGCAGTTCATGAAAGCTGCCGCGCATGAGAATAGCAGCCGCGCCCGGTGGTTCAGTAACTGGATGCTGAATGAGATCGAGATATCTCAGAGAAAGACCGTTCTGGAATCGAAGCCCGGCGCGCTGGGGATAGCGCTGACTACAAGATGCAATATCAGGTGCATAATGTGCGGTTCCTGGAATCAGCCGTGGGACCTGCCGGAGGAAGCCGTCAGGGAAATATATGGATATTTCCCGTATCTCCAGAGAGTGTTCTGGCAGGGAGGAGAAGTCTTTTTATCCGGGCATTTCGAAGGCCTTTTTGACAGGGCGTCGGAGTACCCTGATCTGCACCAGGTCATAGTCACGAACGGGCACCTTATCGATGACAGGTGGGCGAGGAAGCTGGCCGCAGGCAACGTGAGCGTTACCTTTTCCATAGACGGGGCGACAAAAGGAACTTACGAATATATAAGAAGAGGCTCGAAGTACGACAGGCTGCTGAAAAATATAGGGCTGATCAATAAGTACAGGTCCTCGGCAGGGAATCCGAAGATGAGTACCGAAATACTGATGGTCGTCATGAGATCCAATTACCGCGAGATCGGACTCATGGTGGATTTTGCGAAGGAACACGGTTTCAAGATACTGCAATATACCCCCATCCGGCAGGAAAACGGTTCAGAGGATATATATTCCCGGCGTGATGAGGCGGCGATATGCCATATAAGGGAAAAAATGCCGGGTATCATGGAGAAGGCCGGCAGGTACGGCATCGAGGTCATAAACACGCTTCCCGGCGCGGCGCCGGCCGGCAGGGCGGAAGGGAGCCCGGATGCCGGAAAACAGGAACCCCCGGGACCCGGTCCGTTTTTCTGCCTTTGGCCCTGGCAGCACCTTTTCATAGACACGGGAGGGAGGGTCAAGCCGTTCTGTTTCTGCTGCGAGGAGGTGGGTGACATAGCGTCCGGGAGTCTTGACCGGATATGGAATAATGATATCATGCAGGAATACCGCAGGAGGATAATAGACAGGATTTCGGCCGGATTCTGTGATGACCGCTGCGTGTCCGGTGCCATCGCCAAGACAGCGCTGGGGCTGAATATATAGGAAATATGTCATACGAGAAAATGAATATAGAAGACCTTAAAAAAGAACTGAAAAACGATCCCAGGAACCCGGATCTCCATTCGAAGCTGTGCGGGCTTTACGGAGAATGCGGGGAGGGGGGCCTGGCTCTTATAGAGCAGGAGATATTGGCGGGGAAGACCGTTCTTGAATCAAGGCCGTCGGGGCTGGGACTGGCTATAACTTCAAAATGCGCTTTGAGATGCATAATGTGCGACGCCTGGAAGAGTTCCTGGGAGATACCCGAGAGGACGGTCGGCGAGGTAGAACAATACCTGCCGCATCTTAAGCGGCTGTACTGGCAGGGAGGGGAGGTATTCCTCTCGCGGTATTTCAAAAGGCTTTTTAACAAGGCCTGTTCGAACAGGGACCTCAGGCAGGAGATAGTGACAAGCGGCCTGTTCATTGACAAAGAGTGCGCGGAAAGACTCGCCGGTGCGAACCTGGACCTTATCTTCTCGATAGACGGTTTTACGGAGAAGACATACGAATATATAAGAAGGGGCGCCAGATACGCTGACCTCTTGAATAATATTGCGATGCTCAACGGGTTCAGGAACCGCAGCGGCAGCAGCCGCCTGACGACGTCAATTACTGTAGTCGTCATGAAAAGCAATTATAAGGAACTCCCGGAATCGCTGGAATTCGCCCGCAGGCACGGCTTCGGGCATGTCATCCTTACTCCGGTCGATCATATAACGACGGAAGAGAACATATATCTGCATAAAGATATCCAGGCCGGAAGGTATCTGGGGAAAATCATCCCGGAAATGTCGGTTAAAGCTTCACATTACGGTATTACGCTGGATAATTACCTTCCTCCGATAGTCGGAGGCGAGGCCGCCGGAAAGGAGCCCTCTACTGCGGCGGGCAGGGAGATGTTCTGTTACTGGCCGTGGAAGTTCCTGTACATCGATATAGGCGGAGGGGTCAGGCCTCATTGTTTCTGCCGGCAGGAAGTGGGCAATATAGCTGAAAATTCAATAGAGGAGATATGGAACGGCGAGAAGATGCAGCGGTACAGAGAGAAAATGCTTAAAAACGATTACGGTGACCTGTGCAGCAGGGTATGCCTGGAAAGCCCTTCTTCCGGAGCCTGTATGGGCAACTCATGGTAGACAGGTCAGAACAGAATGAAACGGGCGGATTTGACAGGGGCAGCCTTTATTTCGAAGAGGCGTGCGAGTGCGAAAGAAAAGGTAAATACGACGAGGCAGTCGTTAATCTCAAAAAGGCGATAGAGCACGGTTATGACGCGGCACACGGGTACAGGGATATAGGCAGGATATGCCGGGACCGGGGCCGCCGTGAGCAGGCAGTGAAGGAACTGACCCGCGCCGTGAATGCCGGAGTGGACTCGCCCGGGATAAGGATCGAGCTGGGTCGGGTATACTCGGATCAGGGCAGATACGAAGAAGCGCTTATCGAGTTCAGAAAAGCCATGGAATCGGATCCCTGCCTCCCCGAGGTGTATGATGAGATGGGCTCTGTATATGAGCGTGCCGGAGAATATGCAAAAACGGCACAGATGTTCGAGCGTGCTCTTGAGGGCGGGCTGGATAATTATGAGATGCGCGTGAAACTGGGAAGAACGTATTACAGGCAGGGGAAGTATGACAGTGCATTGAATGAATTCAAAAGGGCAGAAGAATTTTCTCCTGCCCGGCCTGATATATATAAAGAACAGGCTGCGGCATACGAAGCCGCCGGGGAGTATGATGAGGCGTTGAAAAGCATGAAAAAAGCGATTTCCGGCGGCCTTGAAAATGCGGATATGCACAGAGATATGGGCAGAATATACTGCAAAAAGGGTGAGCTGGACCTTTCGGCAGAAGAATTCAGCAAAGCGGTGAATGCGGCCTCGGGGAATGCTGCTTTCCGCGCGGAACTCGGGAGGGTCTATTGCATGCAGGGATTGTATGATAAAGCCGAAAAAGAGATTTTATCTGCGCTTGAAAAAGAGCCAGAGAACGCCGGATACAAGATGAGTTTAGGTGATCTATATATTAATAAACGCGAATATGAGAAAGCCATAAAGGAGTTGAGCGAGGCGGCGAAAATCGATCCCGGCTGCGGACAGATAAACGCCATGCTGAGCCAGGCTTATAAATACTGCAGTGACAGGGAGTCATCCAGGCGGGAATTGATGAAAGCGAGGGATAAGGGCTATGAAGATGAGATCACCAGCATCAGGCTGGGGGAGATCTACAGGGACGAGGGCGAATACGGCTTGGCGCTCAGGCAGTTCTCCAAAGCATCGGAGATCACGCGCAGAAAAGGAAGCCTGCAGCTGCAGAACAAGATACTGAACGAGAAGGAGATAGCCCAGGAGAAGACCATATTGGAATCCATGCCTTTGGGTCTGGCTGTCTGCCTTACGAATAAATGCAATCTGAGATGCATAATGTGCGACGTGTGGCAGACACCGGCAGAGCTCTCCGCAAAGATCGTCGCGGAGATCAGGGACCTGTTCCGCTACGCAGTTCTGGTCTCCTGGCTGGGAGGAGAGGCTTTTATGTCCGGGGCTTTCCGGGGAATGTTCGAATATGCCTCTTCGTTCGAAGAGCTCAAGCAGTGCATAATAACCAACGGGCTCCTGATCGACGAGGACTGGGCCGCGCTGGTAATGAATACGAATACGGACCTTGTTATTTCAATAGACAGTGTCAGGAAAAATACATATGAAAAGATACGCGCAGGCGCGAAATTCGAGGATCTGCTGGCAAAACTGGAACTGATAAACAAGTACAGGAACACGGACGGCGAGAAACCGCGGGCAGGGAAAAAACTCACAATGCAGCTTGTCCTGCTCAAGGAAAATTACCGCGAGCTGGATGAAGTGATGGAATTCATGAAGAAGCACGGCATGAACAAGCTCCAGATACTGCCGCTGAAAAACAGCATCGGCGACGGGAACTCATTTTATCTCGACCGGGGTGTGCGGGATACCGTAAGCAGGTCCCTCGGGTATATGAAAGAGCAGGCCGACGAATACGGCATCGAGCTGGCCAGCGGGCTGCCTGTAGTGAAGGATGACGGCGTCCCGGACAGTGAAGATGCTGCGGGAAGGGAGAACCGCCCCGAAGACGCAGCCAAAGAGCAGAAATGCAGCCCGCCGATATGTCTACTGCCCTGGCAGCTCATGAATATAGACGCCAGGGGTATAGTCAATTCATATTGTTTCTGCCCGGAGTACAAGATCGGTGACGCTAACAAAAACACGCTGGCTGAAATATGGAACTCTCAGAAGATGAGTGCGCTGCGCGGGGAAATGTTAGAAAAAGGCCATTTAAGCATATGTAACCCGAGTTGCATAGACGGGATGATCCCTCCCGGGGAATTAAGGGTAGAATATAAGTAGAATAAAGGATCGTTTATCAGAAGGAAATCGTGAAGACTGAAGAGGCAGACAGGAATAGAGACAAAATGACGGGTAGAGACAGGCTCAATAACAGGAAGCTGAACGAGATCGAGATCGCACAGAAAAAGACCGTTCTGGAATCCAGGCCGAGAAGCCTGGTAGTCAGGCTGACTACGAGATGTAATCTTAACTGTATCATGTGCGACTCAAAAGACGGCGCTCCCGATCTGTCGGCAAAGGTCATCGGAGAGGTCAGGGATATGTTCAGATACCTTGAGTTCGTGACCTGGCTTGGCGGCGAGGTATTCCTCTCGGATATCTTTGAGGGGCTCTTCACTCAAGCGGCTTCTTGGCCCGGGCTTTTTCAGAACATCGCCACAAACGGGCTGCTCATTGATGAAAGGTGGGCCCGGATTCTTACGGGGGCCCGTGTCAACCTGACCTTATCCATAGATGGCGTGCGTAAGGAAACATACGAGAAGATCCGTACCGGCGCCCGGTTCGAGAAGCTGACTTCCAATCTTGATATGCTCAATAGGTACAAAGACGGGCATAAAGACGGTTCGGGCGGCATCAACCTCTCCATGCAGATGGTGGGTCTGAAGGAAAACATTGACGATATAGGCGAAGCGGCGGGTTTCATGAAGAAGCACCGGATAAATCAGCTTATAATCGTACCGCTTAAGAGCAGTATAAACGACCCTTCTTCGATCTATAATGAGCATGAAGTAAAAGAAGGTATGAAAAGGTCGCTGGACAGGCTCTATAAGGCCGCGGAAAAAAACGGGTTCAGGATAATAAACGGGCTGCCGATAAGTCCGGGACAAACGGCCAGTGATGCTGCCCGGCGCCCGCGGGATAAAGACAAGCAGAACGGGGGACCGGGCTGCCTCTATCCGTGGCAGCAGATGATCGTATCTTCCGACGGAGAAGTAGCGCTTCATTGTCTGTGCCCTTTCGGCGGCTTCGGGAATGCAAACGATTCCGGCATCCTGGAGATATGGAACGGCGAAAAATTCAGAGAAATAAGGAGGAAAGTGGCGTCCGGCGGTAACGGCGACTGCTGCAATATAAGCTGTGTTTCCGGAGTGATACCCAGCGGAGTGCTCCGGATAGACTAAGATTTATACCTATGGATATAGAAGATATCAAAAGAGCCATAAACAGTGAACCGGAAAAAGGGGAGCTTAACGCGGAACTTGCCCGTGAATACGAGAATGCGGGAATGTACGAAGAGGCGATAGCCGAACTCGAAACGGCTGCTGAAAAAGGATATGACAGGGCGCGGGTGTACAGGGATATGGGCAGGTTGTATTGTGACAGAGGGGAACACGATAAAGCCATAGAACTGCTGAGATCCGTTATAGAGCGGGGCATGGAGTCCGCGGATCTGCATAAGGAACTGGGCCGCGCTTATTCGGAAAAAGGGGAATATGAGCCGGCATTCGAGTCTCTGAGCAGAGCCGTAAGGATGTCTCCCGAAAACAGCGAGTTCAGGAGGGAGATGGGGAAGCTTTATTATTCTATGGGTAACTGGCGTATGGCAGAAAAAGAAATGACCCTGGCATCCGAGCATGATCCGGCTAACGGTCAGATAAATTATGAGCTTGCGCGAATTAAAATGATATCCGGCGATACGGGAGCTGTAAAAAGAGAACTCGAGAAAGCCGCGGAGAAGGATTTTGAAAACGAGTTCCTAAGGATCAGGCTGGGAAGTATATACAGGGAGAGCGGCATGAATGACAGGGCGGAGGAGCAGTTCATAAGAGCCGGGCTGATAAGCGAAAATAAGGATAAGCCCTGGTTTAAAAACAGGATAATCAACGAGATAGAGATATGCCGGGGTAAGAGCATACTTGCATCGAAGCCCAGGAGCCTTACCGCGGCTTTGACAAGCAGGTGCAATATGAAGTGTATTATGTGCGAAGTCAGGAAGCATCCGTGGGAACTGCCGGCGGAGACGGCCGTGGAGATAAAGGGAATGCTTCCGTTTCTGGAGCAGATAACATGGCAGGGCGGAGAAGTGTTCCTGTCGCCGTTTTTCGACGGGCTGTTTGAGAAAGCCGCGGAATGCGAAGGATTGCGCCAGCACATACTTACGAGCGGGCTGCCTATAGACGAGCGATGGGCAGGCTTATTGAGCGAGACCGACGTGAACCTGATTTTCTCGATAGACGGGATCGTCCGGGAGACCTATGAAAAGATACGGGTGGGAGCGGATTTTAATGAACTCAGGAAAAGGCTGGAGATGGTTAACGGCCGCCGGCAAGGGCGGTCGGGCCGCCGGCAGGGGCTTTCCATGCAGATGGTCGTTATGGAAGAGAACTACAGGGATCTGCCCGGTGTAATCGATTTCCTGAAGGAGAACAATATGGACAGACTGCATCTGGTGCCGCTGGACAGCAGCATCAATAAGGAAGGGTGTTTCTACGAGGCACCCGAAGTGGCGGATTTCATAGGAAAAGCCCTGAAAGACATCAGATCGCAGGCTCAGGAATGCAATATACAGGTCATAAGTTCTCTGCCCGTCACGGTGAAGAGCGTTCCTGAAGGCAGCTGCGCAGTCCAGGGCGGCAGACATGAGAGTACATATGATGATATTTCATGTTACCTTCCCTGGCAGCAGTTCGGCGTATGTGCGGGCGGCTCGGTCATAATACACGGCTTCTGCACGCATATGCCCCTGGGCGATATAAGCGAAAACAGCCTGGCGGAGATATGGAACAACAGCATCATGCAGTCCTTGAGAAAGGCGATCGCGGAGAAAAAATTTTACAGGTATTGTAATACGAGCTGTGTCAGGGGTATAATACCAAGAGAAGCAAGGCAGATAGATTTTTAGGATTTGATGAGGAAAATGGGAACAGACATATATGGTTAAGAAAAACTCAGACCCGCAGAAAGGCGGCAGCAAAGGAATCCCCGGTCCGGGCGGCGGTGACGCGGACAGGTATTTCAGCCTGGCCGTGGAGCATGAAAAAACAGGCAGGTATGACCTGGCCGCGGAACAGTTCAGAAAAGCCCTCGAGCACGGGTTTAATCCGGAACATGTCCGCAAGTGCCTCGGGATGGTCTATTTCAAGAAAGGCGAGTATCCCTCCGCCCTGGAAGAGTTCGGCGCGGCGCAGCGGCTCAATCCGGATGACGGGGAGGTCTATTCCGAGGCCGGCCGCGTATATTACGTTATGGGTGATTACGATTCCGCCATCAGGGAATTCAGGACGGCGATATATGAGAAAAACTACAGCGGGAACCGCGTGGTAAGGGACCTGGGCCTGGCGTACCTGAAGAAGAAGTCGTACGGAAAGGCGCTGGCGGAACTGGAGCGGGCAGCAGAGGCGGATCCCTCGGACGGGGAGGTCCTGGCTGATATAGGGAGGGTATACTGCGGGCAGGGCAGACTCGAGTCCGCAGAAGGGAAATTCAGTGAGGCGATCGCGAAAGGATATGATACCGCGGATATGAGGGTGGAGTTCGGGGAGGTCCTTTACGGCCGGAAGAAATACGATCAGGCGCTGTGCCAGTTCAGGGAGGCCGGGAAATCGGATGGGCATTTTCACAAGGCATGCATAGGTTCGGCAAGGTCGCTGACGAAGCTCGGCGATTTTAAAGGGGCGTTGAAAATATTGAAAAAGCTGTCGGCTAAGGAACCCTCGGACCCGGAAGTATACATGGAAATAAGCCGGGTTTATGAGGCCGGGGGCGAATATGATTCTTCTGTCAGGATCCTGAGTAAAGCTCTTAAGAAAGGTGTCGCCGCCGAAGACCTTGCGAGATACCTGGGGAAGATCTATTTTGAAAAAGGGCAGTGCAACCTGCAGCGGGCGCTAAAAAAGAGAAATAAGGCGCTGGGCATGAAAACCGGTGAGCCGGGTATAGATGCCGATTCTGAATCAGGCGGCATATTAGCCTGCAGGGAAGAGAAAAAAGAAGATTATGAACTGGCAAACCCGGAGTTCAAAAAAGCCGGGGCGGATTTTAAAGAAGCGATAAGGCTGGGTTTTGACGATGAGTGCGTATACAAGGGGCTGGGTTCCGTCTATTATTATACCGGCGAATACGGTCCGGCCGCCAGGGAGTTCGAAAGGATCGCGCAAAGGTATCCTTCCAGGCAGTCTATCGTAAGGCTGGGGCTCATGTACCAGGCGCAGAAACGCCTGGATCTGAGCCTGGAGCAGATATACAGATATCAGGAGATAGACAGCGAAAATGATATTGAAGACAACAGGCGCCTGCTCGAGTACGCGAAAGCCAACTCCCGGAAGAACTCGCAGGGAAGGCCGGCCGTCAAGATCATCAAGATGCCCGTCCTGATAAAGGATGAAGATGCCGAGCTGGACCACACTTTCCTCATGCCGCTGGGGATAGCGCGCATAGCGGCATACCTGAGATCAAACGGAATAAATATCGACCAGGACGACCTGTACATAAAGATAAATATAGACAACAGGTTCGGCCCGGAAGATGAAAGGATAGACAAGGATATATTCGTCGACAGGAAGAGGGTGGCGGCGTATGTGAGAGGGGCGGAAGACCCCCTGATGGATGCCGTCATGGAGAAGGTGGAAAAGAAAACGAAGATGAAAGGATACGACGTGATCCTCCTGTCTATTCCCCTGGTATTCGATAACGAGAGCGCGGATATGTTCGCTCTTTCGCTGTCCAGGTATCTCAAGAAGAAGTATAATCCGGTTATCGTCGTGGGCGGTTTCGACGATTATATGTACCCGGTGATAAAGGAAAACAGCGACAATATCGATTTTATAATAAGGGGAGAGGGGGAGAAGCCCCTCATTAAGCTTCTCACCGCCCTTGAGCACGGGCTGGATATAAGCAAGCTGCCTGATTTCTCGCTGGACAAAGACGGGAAATCGGTCAGAAATATAAAGCACGTTGCGGCGGTAAGGCCGGATTTCGAAGGTCTGCCCATCCGGATGTACAGGTACCGGGGCCGCCGCAGGCTCGACGGGGCCGACGAAGAGACAAAAACCATTCTAAGCGAGTTCAACCGCAGCGGGATCCTTATTTCGCCTTTCATGATGCAGCAGAGCTGCCCGCACAGCTGTATTTTCTGCGCCGCGAGCGCAGGCCGTATGGTAAACATGATGAGCCCTAAGACCGCGGTGGAATATATGAAAGACATCAAGCAGAAACATGACGTGACGGGATTCTTTTTCATCAACAGGACACTGAATATTACAAGGAAATATGTCGATGAATTCTGCGACAGGATACTGGAGGAGGGGCTGAAGGTCCTATGGTCGGATTGCGTGAGAGGGGAGATATTCGATGAGGATCTCCTGAAAAAGATGAGGGCCGCGGGCTGTATAAGCCTCGTGTACGGGATGGAGACCGCGAGTCCCAGGATGCTGAAATATATAAACAAGAGCATAAGCCCGGTCCATATGAGGGAGATACTGAGATCGACGGACGAGGCCGGTATCTGGACGCGCCTTGAGATCATATGCGGTTATCCCCACGAGACCGAAGAGGATTTCAGGGAGACGCTCGATTTTATCGAGAATAACAAGGAGCATGTCAATAGATTCTATTATAACATGCTCTACCTGAGGGAGGGGAGCAAGCTTTTCTTATACCCGCACAGGTACGGTGTGAAAAATGTATTCAGGGTGAAATTCGATGATTACCCTCTCAGGAACATACGGGGGCTGAAATACGGCTACGATGAGATCAAGGGGCTTTCCTGGGAGAATAAATTCGACCAGATAATAGAGAGGTATAACCGCGTAGCCGCGGCAATCGGCGAGAAAGAAGGTATACCCGATTTCGAAGATACCCATTTTGTCTATTTTCTGTATACCAGATACAGCGATAAGAGACAGATCGCAAGGGTGTACGATAAAGTCAGGAAAGCGATAGCGGAGCGGAAGAAGACGGATCATGGGAAAACGGGTAAATAGCAGGGAAAAAGGCGGCGATATCCCGGGCAGGCTTTTTGATTCGGCCTGCGAACTCGAAAAGAAGGGAAAATACAGTGAGGCCGTAAAAGAGCTGGAAGAAGCCATCTGCGAGGGGTTCGACGAGGTACATGCCAGGAAGGACATGGGCAGGATATACAGGAAGATGGGTATGGCGGACATGGCCATATCGGAGTTCGAAAAAGCCGCAAAGCTGGACCGGAGCGACGGAGAGATCCTGGCCGAACTCGGCAGGATACATGAAGGAGCGAACAGACTCCGGCTCGCAGCGGAAAAACTCGAAGATGCCCTGGAGAAGGGTTATGTCTCGGAAGACGTCCATACAGACCTCGGCAGGATATATTCCGGACTGGGCATGGATGACAGGGCATTCGAGGAATTCGAAAAAGCCCGCAGCATGAACCCCGATAACGAGAAGGCCCTCGCAGGTCTGGGCCGGGTGTACAGGCACAGGAAAGACATCGATTCTGCGGAAAATGTTCTCAGGAAAGCCATAGGACTAAACCCGGGGAACTCCCGCCTGTACGAGGCCCTTTCGGAAGTATATAAGGAGAAGAAAGATTATGAATCCGCGATAAAGGTACTGAAAGAAGCTGCGGGTTCCGGGATATCGTCCGGCAGCCTGCAAAAATGCCTGCGGCTCGCGTATTATGACAAGGGGAGGAGCCACTACAGGAAAGCCCTGAAAAACCGCGCCGAATTACTGGGTATGGAATATGACGAAAAGGGTATAGACGCGGATGTCGCGGCCGGGGGGATATATGCCTGCAGAAACGAAGACGAAGAGGATTACGCGATATCCGCGGCGGAGTTCAGGCAGGCAGCCTCGGATTTCAGCGAAGCGGCGAGACTGGGGATGGAAGACGAGCGCTTATTCCGCGATCTGGGAGGGGTATACTATTATATGGGAGATTACGGCTCTGCTGTCAGGGAGTTCAGAAAAGCGGAAAAGATCGAACCCTCGAAGCACGTCTTGATGAGGCTCGGGCTGGCTTATCAGGCACAGGGAAGATATGACCTCAGTTTCGAGTATATTTACAGGTTTATCGAGCTGGACAGTAAGGATGCCGCCAGGGAGAACCTCGGGATATCGCAGATGCGCGGGCCGAAAGAAGGTGAACGGTTCAGGGTCAAGATAATAAGGGTCCCGGACCTGATAGACGTAGCGGATGAGGGCGACGACAGGCTTGATTATTCGATGCTCCTGCCGCTGAGTATATCCCAGATAACCTCGTATCTCAGGAAAAACGGGTTCGATATAGACCAGGATGATCTGCATATCAGGGTCAATTACGATAACAGGTTCGGTCCTTCCGTAGACAGAATAGGAAAGGAGATCTTCTGCGAAACACAGAGGATCCTGGATTATGCTAACGGGGCTCAAGACCCGGCGGTAAACTCGTTAATGGAACGCCTCGAGAAGAAGACCGAACTTAAGGGATATGACGCGATACTCATATCCATTCCTTATGAGCTCCATACAGAGGCTTCGATCGTATTTGCGCTTGCGTTCACCAGGTACATAAAAGATAAATATAATCCCCTGATCATAGTAGGAGGTTTCGATCCCTACATGTATCCGCTGATACTCGCTAACAGCGGGAGTATCGATTATATAGTGAAGGGCGCGGGGGAAAAACCCCTTTTCAAGATGCTGACTGCCCTCAGAAGCGGTATTGATATATCGGGCATGCCCGGCCTGAAGATAGAAGACGGCAAACTGCTGAATGATCCGGGGGAGGTCTTTCCCGAAGTTCCCGATTTCACCGGTCTGCCTATCGATAAATACCGTTACAGGCATAACCGCGAATACGGGAATACCGATGAGGAGACGAAACAGGTTTTGAGGGATTTCAATGAGAGCGGTATACTTATAGCTCCGCTGATAATGCAGCAGGGCTGTCCGCATTCCTGTGTTTTCTGCGCCTCCTCGTTCGGCAGGCTGACGCAGATATTCAGCCCCGGGAGAGCCGTTGATTACATGAAAGAAATAAAAGACAGGTATGACGTTACGGGATTTTTCCTGATGAACAAGATGATAAATATCTCCAGGAAATACGTTAACGAGTTCTGCGACAGAATAATAGACTCCGGGTTAAAGGTCCTCTGGTCGGACTGCGCCAGGGGGGATAACCTGGACCGCAGAACATTGATCAAGATGCGCAAAGCCGGCTGCGTGAGCCTTGTTTACGGACTTGAAACAGGCAGTCCCAGGATGCTCAGATATATAGATAAGCGCATAAGTCCCGCGGGGCTCGAGAAGATACTGAGATGGACCGACGAAGCTGGCATATGGACCAGGCTGGAGATAATATGCGGGCTTCCCGGCGAGACCGAAGAGGATTTCCGGCTGTCGCTTGATTTTATCTCGAGGAACCGTAAATACATAAACAGGATCTACAATAATAAGTTTTTCCTGAGAGAAGGCAGCAAGCTCATCAAGTATCCCGCGAAGTACGGGATAGAGAACATATTCAGGTGCGAAGATTCCGGCCGCGCCGGCGGCGATATGAAGTACCTGAATTACGGATTTGACGAAGTGGGCGGTCTAAAATGGGAAGACAAGATGGCCCAGATAACCGGGCGCTACAGGCGCGTCGTGGAAGCGGCGCGGCTGGGCAGCGAGTTCCCTGATTACGAAGACGTATATTTCCTGTATTACCTTTATTCCAGGTACGGTGACAAAAGCAAGGTTGTGGAAATGTATGATAAAGTCGTAGAAGCCATGTCCGCCGCGGCCGCGCGGGCGGATGAGCCGCGCCGATGAGATCATCCGGGGAGAATGGATAAAAAGACCATAATCAAAGAACTGAGATCGGACCCTTCCCGCGGGGATCTGAATGCCCGTCTCGCGTGGGTATATGAGAAAGAAGGGAAGTACGAAGAGGCCGTAAAAGAGCTGAGAAAATCGGTGAAGAACGGTTTCGATGCCGCGCATGCGTTCAGGGATATAGCCAGGATATACCGCGACAGCGGTCATGAGTCCCGGGCAGCGGCGGAGCTGGAGAAAGCGCTGGAACAAGGCGTGGAATCGTGCGGCATGCATGTCGAGCTGGGCCGTGCGTATTGCGCTGACGGAAGGTACGACGAAGCGCTGGAGGAGTACAGGAAAGGCATGGGCGCCGGCGCTGCGGAGGAGCCTGAACTGCATATTGAAATAAGCATGCTGTACGAGCGGAAAGGCAGGGACGGCCTGGCTGTCAGCGAACTTGAAGAGGCTCTCGGGAAGAATCCCGGGCATCCCGGCATGCGCCGCGCGCTCGGAAGGCTGTACTTCAGGCTTGGCGAGAATGAAAAGGCAAAGAAACAGTTTCTGGCCGCAGCGGAACTTGATCCGGAAGAAGGAGAACTGAATTATGAGCTGGGTAATATCTGTAACAGTTCCCGTGACCTCGATGGAGCTGCAGGGCAGTATAACCTGGCTCTGGAGAAAGGATACGATGCCTGCGAAGTCCATAGAGAACTGGGATACGTGTACAAGTATCTGGGAAGATACGACGATGCCGCCGGGGAGCTGGGGATCGCGGCGGAAAGCGAAGACGCCTGCGCAAAAGTCTTTACTTTACTGGGAGATATTTTCGGAGACAGGGGGTACGGAAAATACAGCCGGGAAAAAGCGATGAAATATTACGCGGAAGCGGTAAAAAGAGACGAAAAAGATGAGGCGGCGCACCTGGGACTTGGAAGGATATATGCCGATGCCGGAAAATATCCTGAGGCAGAGAAGGAGTTCAAACGCGCGCTTGAGATAAATAAAAGGAGTTTTGCCCTGGAAGGCCTGGTCAAGGTATACCAGGATACGAGAAAGTATGACCTGTGGCTGGAGAGGAGCATCCAGGCGACAGAGCTGTCCGAAGAAGATGACAGGAGGAAAAATGCTGCCCTGGTAGACTGGCTCGAGAATAACCGCGGAAAAGGGAAGAAGAAGGATCTCAGGATAAAGCTCGTAAAAACACCGCTGTTTTCCCTTATAAAGACCGGCGAACTCGACCATACTCTCATCCTGCCCCTTGCTGTCGGCCAGCTTGCCGACTATATGAGGAAAAACGGTTTTAACCCGGATCTGGACGACCTGAATATAAGGATCAATCACGATAACAGGTACGGCCGCGAAGACGAGAAGGTGGACACGGCCCCGTTCTTCGACGAAGGCAGGATAATAAGGTATTGCCGGGGAGCCGAAGATGCATCTCTTGACGGGATAATGGGGATTGTAGACGGCAAGGCCGGGTTCGGGGGCTATGACGTCGTTCTCCTGTCAGTTCCCGAATTCACGAAGAATAATGCTACCATAATGTTTATACTGGCGCTTTCCTCGTACCTCAAGAAGAAGTACTCTCTTGTCATAATCGCGGGGGGCTTCAATTTCTCGTATTACCGTTTGCTTCAGGAATACGGCAGCAGCATTGATCACTGTATAAAGGGGCAGGGGGAAAAACCCCTGCTCAAGCTGCTCCTGGGCCTTAAGTACGGCTGCGATGCGGGCGGGGTGCCCGGACTGA
This sequence comes from Elusimicrobiota bacterium, assembly GCA_016934855.1. Lineage (GTDB taxonomy): Bacteria > CG03 > SLGR01 > SLGR01 > JAFGSA01 > JAFGSA01. The sequence goes on along the minus strand of JAFGSA010000046.1, from coordinate 105,627 downwards.
AAGTGGCTGACGGCGGCAGACTTATAGAAAGCAGCGAAGTGGCGTGGTACGTGAAGCCGGATTTCTCGGGTCTGCCCGTTGATCTTTACAGGTACAATAATCTTCACCATGTTTCCGGCTGCGGCGAAGAGGCGGCGGCTGTTTACGGGGAATTCTGCAAAAGCGGGATCCTCCTGGCATCTTTGAGGATGGTGCAGGACTGTCCTTACAGATGCATATTCTGCCCTTCCTCGGGATCGGACAAGCTCGTTCGCGTGCTGAGCCCGGAAAGAGCCGTATCGTATGTGAAAGAGCTGAAAGACCGGCACGGCGTGGACGGCATATTCTTTATGAACACGACACTTAATATTTCGAAAAAATACGTGCATGAATTCTGCGACAGGATAATAGATTCGGGTCTCAGGGTATTATGGTGCGACAGCGTAAGAGGAGACAATATGGACGAGGACCTGCTGCGCAAGATGCGCCGGGCCGGGTGCATAAGGCTTATCTACGGCATGGAGACGGGCAGCAGCAGGCTCCTGGCCTACATACAGAAGCAAATGAACCTGAAGAAGTTCGAAAAGATCCTGCGGATGACCCATGAAGCCGGTATATGGGTCGGGGTACAGACCATATGCGGGTTCCCTTTCGAGGAAAAGACGGATGTAGAGATGATGTCCGAATTCCTTCAGAGGAACAGGGACTGTATCAATACCCGCTATTACAATGTGCTCAGTATAAGGGACGACAGCAGGCTGTTCCTGAATCCCGGGAAATACGGTATACGCAATATAAGACCTGTCGATGTGAGCGGCCATCCGGAGAAGGATATCCTGGAGTTCGTAAGATACGGGTTCGACGAAGAAGGCGGTCTTGAATGGGAAGAAAAGCTTGAGCAGACAATAGATCATTATAAGTACCTGAGGGCGAGCCTGGATGACGAGAAAGGGTTTCCCATGTTCGAGGAGGAACATTTCCTTTTTTATCTTTATTCCAGATACAGCGACAAGAAGGATATAGCCAGGATACATAGAGAGGTGAAGAAAAACAGTTGATAATGGAAACAGAAAACAGGGATTATGCGTATATGGGCCAGAGGTATTTCGAGAATGCCTGTAATTTCAGAGACAGGAACATGTATCTCGAAGCGGTCAGGGAGCTTGAGAAAGCGCTGGAATGCGGATATGATGAGGGCAGGGTGCGCATTGATATGGGAGTAAACTATTTTAAACAGCGCATGTTCGACAGGGCGGAAGAAGAATTGAATAAGGCACTGATACTAAAGCCCGGCTGCGGTGAGATATACGCGGTTCTGGGTACCGTCCATAATATAACAGGGGCTTATGAAGATGCCGTAAGGGAACTGCGCGAAGCGGCCGGGAAGGGATATGATACGGTAGAGATAAACAGGGAGCTGGGCCTGGCGTATAAGAATAAGGGAGAGTACGTGCCGGCCGAAAAAGAGTTCAGGAAAGCGGTAAAAAGGGGAATGGATACCGCGGAGATACACAGGGAGCTGGCCAGGGTATATCATAAAATGAATAATTACAGGAAAGCGCTGATTGAATTCGGAAAAGCAGCGGAACTGAGCCCGGAAGACGGTGCGCTTCATCTGGAAATAGCGGGCCTGCACAGGGAGCTGGGCGACTATAAAAAAGCTTCGGAAGAATACAGGAAGGCTGAAGACTCGGGTGCGCCCGGATGCCGCCAGGACGGAGATTTTCATATCCTGCTCGGGAGGATCGCCCGTGCCGCCGGGCAGGATGCCGAGGCGATGGAGGAATTCGAGAGGGCTTCCGGGATGAGCGCCGACAGGGATAAACCCTGGTTTAAAAACTGGATCCTCAATGAAATGGAGATCACCGGAAAAAAGACCAGGCTCGAGTCCCTGCCCAGGAGCCTGGCCGTGTTCCTGACGAACAGATGCAACCTGAAGTGCGTGATGTGCGGCGGGTGGCAGGACCCGGAAGACCTGGATGAAAGAGTGATAAGAGAAGTGCGTCAGCTGTTCCCCGTGCTTCAGTACGTGACCTGGCTCGGGGGCGAACCGCTGCTGGCTCCTTCCTTCAGGAGCCTTTTCGAGGAAGCCTGTTCGTTTTCCAGCCTCCGCCAGACGGTGTTCACCAACGGACTGCTCATAGACAGGGGGTGGGCAAAGCTGTTGGCGTCGAGCGGCGCCGACCTTGTCGTTTCCGTAGACGGTTTTACAAAGGAAGCATACGAGAGCATCAGGGTGGGCGGGGATTTTGATACGCTCCTTGAGAACCTCGCGCTGGTCAATGAGTACAGGCGCCGGCCTGGCGGCGGGTCCGCTGACCTTGCCATGCAGATGGTCGTCATGGAACAGAATTACCGCGAACTGCCCGGGATAATGGATTTTGTCAGGAAATACGGGTTCAACAAGCTGATAATCGTCCCTGCAAAGGACAGCATTAACAGGGCTGATGCGTTCTACCGCGGGAAAAAGGAAGGCGAATTCATAAGAAAGGCCGTCGAAGGTATTCTCGAGCAGGCTCCCGCGGCCGGCCTCCATGCGGTAAACGCCGTTTACGCCGGATACAATGAACCCGCTCCGAGCCGCGCCGATCGTAAAGGAAAAATGAGGAAGAAGACGAAAACAGAATACGGCGAGGCGTCCTGCCTTTTCCCGTGGCAGATGATGAATATAAATGTTGCCGGGAAGGTCACATCCTACTGCTTCTGCCCGGATTATGAAATCGGCGACGCGGTCAAGAGCGGTATCAGGGAAGCCTGGAACAGCGCGGGGATGCAGGCCCTCAGGGAGAGCATGATTAAAGGTCATTTTGCGGATGCGTGTAATTCGGGGTGTATTTCGGGCGTTATCCCGAAGGAGTCCCTTCAGCTGGATTTCATGTGACGGAGCCCGGATATATAATGAACATGATGAAGATAGATGAACTGAAAAAAGCCTTATCGGAAGATCCCGCCAACGGGGATCTGATGTTTGAACTTGCCTGCGAATATGAAAGAAAAGGGGCTTATAACGAGGCTCTCGAACGGCTGTCCGGGGCAATAGAGAGCGGTTTTGATGAAAGTCATGCCCGCAAAGATATGGGGAGAATATATCTTAAGAAAGGCGAACTTGAGAGAGCGCTTGACGAATTAAGGAAGGCTGCCGCGATAAATCCCGAAGACGGGGAGGCTCTCGCCGAGATGGGCAGAGTGTACGAGCGGATGGGCAGGCTCGCCGATGCGATGGAGTTCCTCGGCGATTCCTTGAAAAAGGGCTACGATACCGAAGATGCCCGCCTGGATCTTGCGCGCGCGTGTTTCTCGGCCGGAAAGCCCGTTTTGGCCATAAAAGAGTACCGGGCGATCATAGATAAAAATCCCCGCAGCAAGGGTGCGTACAAAGGCATGGCGGCTGCCTTTGAATATGAAGGCCGCTACGATAGAGCCCTGCGGGCAATCGAAACGGCTATCAAAATAGCCCCTGAAGACGCTCAGCTTTATGCCGTTGCCGGAAGACTGCACGAAAGGAGGGGGAAAGACGGCGAAGCCGCGGGATATTTCAACGATGCCGTGGCTAAAGGGTATTCGGGGGCCGATGTGTTCAGGTCCCTGGGCAGGATATATGCCGTGCAGGAGAAATACGATGTGGCGGTGGAAATATATTTCAGGTGGATAAAGAGTGACCCCGATAATGCCGCGGCCCGCGCGTGCCTCGGCAGGGTCTACGAGAAAAAGGGAGAGCTCAGGCTGGCCATAGAGGAATATCAGGCTGCGGTGATGCTGGAGCCTGAAAACGGCGAATACTATGCATACCTGGGAAGGCTGTACAGGCTTAAAGGGGGATACTGGGATGCAGTCAAAGACCTGACCCAGGCCCTTAAGTACGGTTATAAGACGGCGGAGGTGTATTCCGATCTCGGACGGGTCTATTTCGAACAGGATAAATACGGTCTTTCGGTGGAAAACTATCTCAGTGCCCTGGAACTCGATCCGGGTAATGCCGGACTGCATGTGGAGCTGGGCAGGGTTTATGAATCCGAAAGGGAGCTTCAGAAAGCGGCCGGCGAATTCAAGAAAGCGCTGAAGCTCGATTCAGGCAGCGCGCGCTGTCATGGCGACCTGGGGAGAGTGTACAAGAAAATGGAAAAGTATGAGAAGGGCATAAAGGAGCTGAGGCTTGCTCTAAAAAAGGGCTGCGCGGAGGACGATATCTATGCTGACCTGGCGGGGATTTACCTGTCCAGGGGAGACTGTCAGGCATCCGAAAGAGAGCTTCTCAGGGGGCTTAAGGATATGCCTGCGAGTGCCCTGCTCCATTCCGGGTTAGGCAGGGTATTCAGGAAAAAAGGGGAATATGATGCCGCGGCGCGTGAATACGGGTTGGCGGTGGAGCTGGACCCGGAAAACGGCGGATACCGCGCCGAGCTGGGAAAAGTGTACAGCGCGCTGGGGCAGGCCGAAAAAGCTGAGCAGGAACTGAAGACTGCATTGGAGAGGGGGGAAGAAGGAGCCGAGATACACCGGGACCTGGCGAGGGCCTACGTCAGGCTGGCGGAGCCGGAAAAGGCTGTGGAAGAGTACGGAAAAGCCCTCGAATATTCTCCGGAAGATGCCTTTATTTTCAGGGAAATGGCCATGGTCTTCGAGAAAAAGGGTGAATACGGACAGGCTCTGGACATGCTGGGCAGGGCGATCGGGCTGGCTGAGAACGAGGGAGAGTTTCACCTGGAAGCGGGCAGGATACTGAACAGGAAGAATGATTACTATGCGGCGGAAAAGGAACTGGCTCATGCGGTAAGAAAAGGATATGACACGGCGGAAGTGCGCCGGGAACTGTGCAGGACGTACTGCTGTATGGGGAAATACGATAAAGCGCTGGAAGAGATAAAGAAAGCACTCAGGATGAAACCCGATACAGGGGAATATATTGCGGAACTCGGAAAGCTTTACGAAAGGAAAAAGGAGTTCGGCCTTGCGGCGGAATATATGGAAAAGGCGCTAAAAAAAGATTATGAAGACCTGAAAATAAGGCTGAGCCTGGGCGATATTTATCAGAAGAAAGGCGCCGGAGAGAAAGCCGCCGAGGAATTCAGGCGGGCGGAAGAGATAAGTTCCGGCAATCAGAGCCTGAGTTTCCGCAATAAGATGCTGAACCAGATGGAGATAATTGAAAAAAAAGTAGTTCTTGGATCCCGGCCGACATTCCTGGCCGTACATATGACAAGCAGGTGTAATATCAGGTGCATAATGTGCAGGGGCTGGAGGAGCAGTCCCTGGGATATACCAGATCATACGGTCGAAGAGCTGGTGGAGTATATACCCTATCTCGAGAACGTGTCCTGGCTCGGCGGCGAGGTGTTCCTCTCGAAGCATTTCCCCGGGCTTTTCGACAGCGCTTCGGCCTATCCTGATCTCAAGCAGGAAATAGTGACAAGCGGCATGCTTATAGATAAGGACTGGGCGGACAGGCTTACCGCCGCAAATATCGATATATTCTTTTCCATAGACAGTTTTAAAAAGAGCACGTACGAGTATATCCGCGCGGGCGCCGATTTCGACAAGCTGATCAAGAACATAGGGCTTGTAAACGCGGCCAGGGGAAGAAGAAACGGCGCCAGCGTGAGCACCGGCGTCTACTTCGTTGTAATGAAATCAAATTACAGGGAGATCGGGGATATAATAAAGTTTCTGAAAAAGCACGGCATCAATAAACTTAAGATTCTGCGGATACTGGGAGACAGCGAAGAGAACATTTTTACCGGAAGCGACAATAAGGCCGTCGAATACATACGCGCCGCCGTAGGAGAGGTGAAGGAACAGGCCCGTGCGGCCGGGATCGATATGGCCAGCGCAATAGACATATCCGGCGGGCCCGGGGATGAGCCCGGTTTGCCGCGCGAACCCGGTGGCGGTACGGATAGCGGTGCAGGCAGCGAAAAGGATGATGAGGAAGCTGCGCCGGGCGAAGAATCGCGCGGGAAGTACTGCCTGTATCCTTGGAGGAGCATGATAATCGACATGAAAGGCGATGTGCATCCCTGGTGCTACTGCAAAAAGAATGTCGGCAACGTCGCCGATAGTACGCTGGACCAGATATGGAACGGCGGACCCATACAGGATTACAGGAGGCAGCTGATCGCAAATAAGACCAGCGCGCACTGCGACCGCGAATGCTTGGCGATATCAAGCGATGAGTACATATGGATATAAGGGAGCCGTAATGCCTGTTCCTGATAAAAGAAAAAATGCCGATAAAAACGCGGCGCGGGGCAGCGTGTATTTCGAGGCCGCGTGCGCACGCGAAAGGGAAGGCGACCTTAAAGGAGCGATAGAGGAGTTAGATAGAGCCAGGGAAAACGGGTTCGACGAGCTGCGCGCCCGCAAGAACATAGGTAGGCTCTACCGCGATTGCCGCGAGTATGACCTCTCTATAGAAGAACTGTCCGGTCTGGCGGCCGCGGCGCCCGAAGACGGCGAGATAAATGCGGAGATAGGCAGAGCATACGAGATGAAAAAAGAGTACGTGAGAGCCCTCTCCGAATTCGAGGAAGCCTTCAGAAAAGGATATAGAACAGGCCAGATGCTCAAGGATATGGCCAGGCTGTATTACGATGCTGGGAAATACGATTCTGCCGTGAAGGTGCTCGGCGGTATGGTGGAGCGAAACGAGGCCGACGCTCAGGTATACGCAGAGCTCGGGAGGAACTGCCTGAGAAAAGGCGATACGGGCAGAGCGGCGGATTTTCTTAAAAAGGCGATGGGAGCGGGGCTGAAAGAGGAATGGATAGAAAACGCGCTGAAGTCATGCCTTTATTATGAAATGGCTTCCGTGTCCGGCGGGAAGTCCATGCGATCCATAGATTACGCAGCCGCCAGGACGAAATACGGGCCCCGGATGGAAAATATCGGGAAAAAGAAAGAAAAAAGAGAATCCGATCATATGATGCTGGGCAGACTCTATAGAGAATGCGGAATGCAAAGCGAGGCGATAGAGGAATTTACGGAAGCCGGGAACATGATCAAAGGCAGGCGGGACAGGGTTTACGAGAATATGGTCCTTAACGAAATAGAGATCACTGAGAGAAAAACAAAGCTGGAATCCATGCCCAGGTCGCTAGGCGTCACGATCACCGACAGATGTAATCTGGACTGCATAATGTGCGATTACAGGGAAGCCGGCTGGGAACTCCCTAAAAAGACCGCAGATGAGATCCTCTTTCTTCTTCCCTATCTCAGGAGTATACTCTGGCAGGGGGGAGAGGTCTTCCTGGCCAGGGATTTCGAATGTCTTTTCGATGCGGCGGCTATGCATCCCGGACTGATACAGTCGGTGGTATCCAGCGGGATACTGATAGACGATAAATGGGCGGAAAAGCTTGTGCGGGCCGGCGTTGACCTGACTCTTTCTATAGACGGGGTTACCAGTGAAACCTATGAAAAAATCCGCCGGCCGGCCAAATTCGCTGCCCTGCTCGAGAACATAACCAGGTTAAATCATTACAGAAAAGAAGCTGCTTCCCGGACAGATTCCGCCAGCAGGAAGCCGACCCTGTCGATGCATTTCGTAGTCATGAGGTCCAATCACTGCGAGATGGAAAAAGCGCTTGATTTCGCGGCAGAGCACGGGTTCGATACCCTGAAGTTCTCTCCCGTGGAAGGCATTTCCGGCGCTGAGAATATATTCCTTAATAATGACGTCCGCGCCGAAGAGCATATAAGCAGGGTCAGGCCGCGCATACTGAAAAAGGCCGCCGAGTACGGAATACATATTTCTTACTGCCTTCCCTGCGCCGGCGAGCCCGGCGGCGGCGCGGAGCGTCGTGAACCCGCGCCGGCGCCCCGGTACAGTCCTGTTTTATGTTACCTCCCCTGGCAGAGCATGTATATAGATTATCACAGGAACGTGAAACCCCAGTGCTTGTGCCCCGTCTATGCAGGTTCGATAGACAGTATGTCTCTCCTGGATATCTGGAACGGCCCCGTCATGAGGTCTTACAGGGAAAAAATACTCAACAGATGCCCGGACTGGTGCGATTATAAATGCATAACAGGCATGAAAGAATATGAAGAATTCAAGGTAGACGAATACCCGTTATAAAAAAGGAACAGATGACATCTATTACGGCAGCTGAGAACGCGGCGCTGAATAAAAGGGAGATAGCTCAGGGAAAACTTGTGCTCGAGTCCTGTTTCCAGGGGCTGGGGGCGGCGCTGACTTCCAGGTGCAATATCGACTGTATAATGTGCCCCAGGTGGAAGCCTGACTGGGATATACCTGAGAAAACGGCCGGGGAAATCTATGAACACATGCCGCTTCTGGGGAGGGTATACTGGCAGGGAGGGGAAGTGTTCCTCTCAAAATATTTCAAAAAACTTTATGAGAGAGCCTGCGAGTTCCCGGGATTGAGACAGGAGCTCGCAACGAGCGGGCTGCTCATAGACCGGTCATGGGCCGAAAGGCTTGTAAAAGCCAGGATCAATCTGATATTCTCTATAGACGGCGTAACGAAGGGCACGTACGAGCGGATAAGGAGGGGCGCGGGTTTCGGGGACCTGCTGAACAGCCTTGCCCTGGTAAAGGATGCCCGGTCCCGGTTTGAAAAGGAATCCGGCGGCAGGGCACCTGTAACCACTTCGATGAACTTCGTAGTCATGAGGTCGAACTTCGGTGAGCTCAGGGGCGCCGCGGATTTTGCCTTTCAGCACGGGTTCGATGACCTGACGGTCACGGCCTTGCACGAATTTTCGCATTTCGACGGATATGAAAAGGAGAACATATTCGATTCCGGAGACCGCGAGATTACAGGCAGGATAGCGGCTGATGTGGCGTACCTGAGGAAAACTGCCTCGGAGAAGGGGATGGATTTTCACTGCTGGCTCCCTGTAGGCCAGGAGAGATCCGGCGGCGGGGATACGGGTAAAAGGGCGCCCGAAAGAAGGATATTCTGTTTGTGGCCCTGGCAGCACCTTTTTATAGATATGGGCGGCCGGGTCAAGCCGAACTGCATCTGCCCCGTGGAAGTGGGAAACATACATGATAATTCGCTTATTGAGATATGGAATAACGATATGATGATAGAATATAGAAGAAGGATAATCGGCAGGAACTGCCGGGGTTTCTGCAATAATAACTGCCTCTCGAATATGGAAAGGGAAGAACTGTACAGGATGGCGTAGGTAAAAAGCGGCCGATGAAAAGAGGAAAAATAACGTTTACGTGGGATATACACCTCGCGTGCAACTACAGGTGCCCGTACTGCTGGTTTCACGGCCAGTGGGAGGAACTTAAGAAGAACAACAAGTACCCGGAGCCGGAAAAACTCATCGGGCACTGGAAAAGGATACGCGATAAGTATGGAAGGGTGATGATAACCGTTGCCGGCGGCGAGCCGCTGATATATCCGGGATACCAGGAGATATTCGAGGCGCTCTCCGGGATGCACGATATTGAGATCACCTCGAACCTCTCGCTCGGTAAAGATGAACTGGAAAGGTTTATTGACAGGATCAGGAGCAGGGATGTCAGAATAAGCGCGAGCTATCATCCGGGTTTCGCCCGTTTTGAAGAATTCGTTGAAAAAGCCGGAATCCTGAACAAACATGGGATGCTGGGTAACGTACTGTATCTGGCATATCCGCCCCAGCTGGAAAAAATACCCGGGTACAAAGCCGTGATGAACAGGGAAGGACTGCACTTCAGCGTACTGACGTTCTGGGGCAGATACGAGGGAAAGGATTATCCCGCAAGCTATACTGACAGAGAGAAAGAAATAATAGGGTTGAGCCTCGGAGAACGCTCCGGCGAGAAATTCCAGGTCGAGCCGAAGAGAACAGCCGGCAGACTTTGTAAGGCAGGCCATACTTATGCTGTAATTCATCCTGACGGTGAAGTTTTCAGGTGCGGCGGCGGCGGCGTCGGCGGGAAGAATGTGAAAATAGGTAATTTTTTCGATGAGGATTTCGCCCTCCTGGACGGGCCCATGCCGTGTCATTCGGAGATCTGCCCATGTAACGAATGGGCGTTCCTTCTGGTGAAGGATGAAAAAGAATAAACCTGCAGCATCCAGGCCGGACAATGTGACTATCACCAGGCTGATGATAGATGTAACCTCGAAATGCAATCTTAATTGCAGGATGTGTTATATCGGAGACAGCGGCAGGCAGGGGCAGGATATGCCGTTGTATGCATACAGAAAAATAGCGGAACAGGTTTTCCCTTATCTGAATTTTATTACGATATCATGCGGATATGAGGCTCTGATGGCTGAGAATATACTGGATATGATCAATATAGCCGGGGAGCATGATATAGAAAAAAAAGAGATTATGACAAACGGAATGCTCCTTGACGAGAAGATTATCAGGGCGATAATCGAATTCCGGCTGACCAACCTCCTCGTTTCGTTTGACGGCGCCAGCAAGGAAACCTATGAGCAGATCAGGAGAGGTTCTGACTTTAACCGGATAATGGATAATATAAGACTGCTCAATCGTATAAAAAGAGAATGCAATGTAAGCTATCCGACGCTTGTTTTCTCCGTGACCCTGATGCGGAGCAATATAGATGAACTTCCGGGTATCATGGAAATCGCAAAAGACAACGAGGCGGGAAGACTGCTTGTAAAGGCGGTTCATGTACACAATCGATATCTTGAGAACGAAAGCCTGGACAGGATCCCGGAAAAAACAAAAGAGGTCCTTCTCGGGGCGCAGAGGAAAGCAGAGATGCTGGATGTGGAGCTGATGCTTACCCCTGAAACCTTGTGCTATCTTGACGCTGCGGGTGCGGCGGGGGAAGAAAGGCCCGGATGTAAACAGAATCCCTTCGAATCGATGGTGATATGGCCGTCCGGCGAAGTGTACCCGTGCGTGTTCTGGAGGAAGGGGCCTGTGGGTGATTTCAGAACCCAGGATTTCGATGAGATATGGAATTCCCGGGAATACAGGGAATTCAGAGACAACCTGAGAAACGGGAAATTCGACAGCGACTGTAACAGGTGCATATACTCGGAAAACAGGAAACGATGACGTTCCCTCAAATCAGGGAGATATACTCGATAGATCATCGCCGTTATGGATAATAAAAGCAAAGACAACCTGAGGGCTTATATCAGAGACTGCGGGGAGGGCAGGACAGTGGTCAGCTCAAGGCCCCTGGGGCTGGTAATACTCCTGACCACGCGGTGCAATATATCATGCATAATGTGCGGCTGGTGCAGGGAGGCTCCGGTCGACCTGCCGTATGATGCGGTACGGAAGATATTCCCGCTGTGCCCGGCCCTTGAGATGATAAACTGGCAGGGCGGCGAACCTTTTCTGGTACCTTACTTTAAAGGCCTGTTCCTGAAGATAAAAGAGGAATATCCGAATATAAAGCAGTCTGTATCCACGAACGGGCTCCTCATCGACGATGACTGGATGAATATCCTGACAGATGCGCACCTCGATATAACATTCTCGATCGATGCCGCTGACAAGGCCGTATATGAATATATAAGAAAGGGCGCGAGTTTTGAAAAGCTGTTAAAGAACCTGGAGCGGTTTCATGCCTCGGAAAAGCGGAAGAACAATCCTCTGCTTGAGAAAACCCTGTTTGCCGTGATAATGAAGAGCAATTTCAGGCAGATGCTCCCGCTTGTCGATTTTGCCCGGGAACACGGGTTCGGCAAGATCCAGTTCGTGCAGAAATACGGCGAGCTCCCGGAAGAGGAATTATTCGATCCGCCGGACGAAGAAGCGCTGGAATTCATAAGGGAAACGGTCCCCCGGGTCGAGGAAGAGACAGAAAAACACGGTATCGTGTTTTCCCATCCTTTCAGGTACCTGCTGGGTAGAGGGAAAACGGCCCGGGGAGAAACTGCCGCAGGAACGCCCGGGTGCAGTGCGCCGTGGTATAAGCTTTCCGTGATGCCCAACGGCGAGATAAAACCAGACTGCGTATGCAGTACCTCGGCAGGCAATCTTATCCATGATGATCCGCTCGAAGTATGGAATAATCCCGTTATGCAGCTGTACAGGGAGAATATCGTGGCCGGCAAGACGTCCGGATTCTGCTCGCGGGAGTGCCTTGAGGGGCGTTATCTGGGCCTGTTCCTCGGTAACGGCGACAGGTCGGGAGAGCTGTGAAAGAAAGCCGTTTCATAGAGCGGGTTCTCATGGATGTCACCACCAGGTGCAATCTGGCGTGCATTATGTGCGGCGTGCCCCGGGAAACCGAAAAATACGATATGCCGCTGAAGCTGTATAAAAAGATCGCCGGGCAGGTTTTCCCTTATGCAAAAGAGCTGTGGCTCTCGTGCGGCAGGGAGGCTTTCGCCGCGGAGGGCTTTGCCGGTATGCTGGCTTTTACCGGCCAGTTCGATATCCCGAAGACTTCGATCATCACTAACGGGACGCTTCTGAGCAGGGATAACATTTGCGGTATGATAGACGCCGGGCTGGAGCGGCTGTTCATATCAATGGACGCGGCGGGAAAAGAAGCATACGAATCGATCAGGAAAGGCGCGGATTTCGAGAAAGTGCTGGCAAACATAGACAGTGTCAGGAAGATAAGGAAAGAAAAAGGGAAGGAGACTCCGAGGATGATATTCTCGGTCACGCTCATGAAAAAAAATATAGAGGAACTCCCCGGCATAGTGGCTCTGGCAAGCCGCTACGGCATAGAAGAGATAAGCGTCAAGCCCATGCGCATCATAGTAAAGGGGATGGAATCAGAGAGTCTGGCAGGGAATCCCGGCAGGCTGACAGGCAGTATCCTCAAGGCGCGGGAAATCGCGGAGAGCAGCGGTATTCATCTGGGGTGCACTCCGGATATGGACTCGTATGCACCGGGCAGCCCGGGGCCGTCCGGGAGCGGCCCGGCGCATGACAGGGAGGATGTCTGTCTGGAAGACGCGTTTCCTATCATGGTGATCCACCCTGACGGGCGGGTGGACCCGTGCACTGTCTGGAGGGGCGACCCGGTGGGCGATTTTAAATATCAGGATTTTGAAGAAATATGGAATAGCGGGATATATAGCGGGCTCAGGGCAAACAATATGTCTAAAACCATGAAAGACGCGGGCTGCGATTGCCCTTTCAGGAGGGCGGATAACATCAATTTCGAGAAAGGCAAGAATCTCTGCCGTGAACTGGAGAAGATAGTCGTAAAGGCGGAAGAGCATGCGCGCCGCGGAGACCGGGATACGGTAAAAGACCTGCTCGGCAAAGCCATGGAGTACGAGCCGATGGAGGAAAAGGCCAAGGCCTATGTCCTGACGGGAAGGCTGCTGATCTCTGCGGGAGAATATGAAAAGGCGCTGGGATACTTTAAAAATGCATTGATGTCATTCAAATATGACGATGACAGGTTCTGGGCGCTTTACTATATAGGATACCTTTACGGGCGGCACGGGGCGGGAAAAAGGGACGAGACGGCCGGTCATCTGGAAAATGCGCTGCGGATCTATCCTCAGAGCCCGGTTTTTTACGTGATGCTTTCCGGGATCCGTATTGAGGAAGGGCTATTGAAGGATGCCGGAAGATTGTTGCGGGCGGCTTTCAGGATGGACCCGGGGTCATCCATGGTAAACCGGGGGTTAGCCGTCTACCATTCCGCAAGAAGAAGATACTGGCGCGCGAAGAGGTTTTATAACGCGGCTATAAAAAAGGCCGCCAGGGGATCCGAGGATTATGCTCTTGCGTGTTCCGGCATGGCGGAATTCTACAGGAAGAACGGGAAATACGAAAAAGCGGATAAGATGCTCGGTAAAGCGGCTGAACAGGAGAACCCTGTATGATGGGCGGACAAAGATCTCCTATCCCGAAATATATCGCGTATTCTGCCGCTTTTGCGCTGTGCGCGGCGGTTATATCCTGCCGGCCGACAAAAGATACGGCGGATATATCCGGGATGATACTCGAGGCAAGAAGGCTCGCGGAGAGCGGGGATGCCCGCGCGGCCGAAAAGAAGATAAAATATATACTGCGTAAGAACGGCAGGAATACGGATGCCCTGTTTTTCCTCAGCCGCCTGCAGGAGTTGAAAAGCGACTGTTCCTCCCGGGAGCGCACGCTGAACAGGATAACGCAAATAGACGGCAGTTACGGGCCGGCATTCACGGAGCTCGGCAAGATATATATTAAAAAAGGAGACTATGAAAAGGCCCTGGAGTTCCTCGACAGGTCGTACGGCATTGACCCCGGTGCCGCCGATGTCATCTTCCAGTATGCGCGGGTATACCGCTACAGGAAAGACGAGAAGACGGCCCGGCATTACCTGGAAAAGGGGCTGAATGACGTCAGCGGGCTTGACGATGACATGCGCTACAACTACCTGGTTCTCCTGGCCGAGGTGTGCGCGGATATGAAAGAATACGGCAGGGCAGAAACCTTTCTGGACGAAGCGCTCAGGATGTACCCCGAAAGGAAATGGGCGTCCGAAGCCAGGAAAAAGCTGGAAGAAGGCGCCGGCAGATGAAGTTTGATAATCTGAAAAAAGCGGCATTGCTGCTGGTATTGTCAGTTATCGCGGTTTTATTTTCTGCCGAAGCCATGTTTTTCTTTCTAGCGGACACGGAACCGGCGCAGAGATTCCTTATTGTCGAAAATGTATATTGTCCCTATAAATCCGGCATAAAGTACGTCCCTTCCGCGACACTGGGCTATTCGGTAGAGCCCAATGCGGACATGGGTATCAACTCGCTGGGAATGTTCGACAGGGAGTATGATCTGAAAAAGGGCGCCGGCACGTACAGGATACTGGTCCTGGGGGATTCGGTGACCTGGGCCGCGCGCTATATATACCCGAAGGAAAAAAGATACACGGAGATCCTGGAAGAGAAGCTGAACGAATCAGGCGTGATGCCCGGATATGATTTCGAAGTATGGAACGCCGCCTTATCGGGATACAGTATTCTTGAATACGCGCGTTACCTCGAAGAAAAAGGGCTGAAATGCGACCCTGATATGATACTTCTCGGGATAAACCTGATGGATGCGGAATGGAGATATTACGGCGTGCTGAAGATCTTCGGCAGGGGTTTTCTCGCATACCGCAGGTCAGCCGCGGTTAAAGACCTGCTGGCAAACCCTTTATGCAGGTATTCCGTGATATACCGCTGCCTGATGGCGTACCTTTCAGGATTTTATTACAATAAGGACGGGTCTGCCGAAAATTTCAAAAGATCTATTGAGGCGCTCGAGTATATCAGAAGGACCGGCGAGACAGGGAATATCCCGGTCCTGGCCGTGCTGTTCCCGCTGTTGAAGCCCACGGCGGAGTACAGTGAAGAGCAGAAAAACATGATAGTAGTGCTCGAGCATGTGCTCGGTTCGTCCGGGCTGGCCTGCCTGGACCTGGTCTCGGGATCCGGTGAGGCGGATTTCCGGGACATGAGGCTCAGCGAGGTCCCCGGCGACGAGGTTCATTTCAACGCCAGGGGCCACGAATACTTCGGAAATATGATAACCGATTACGTCAAAGGCAGGATTGCTGCGGATATGAAGAGCGGTACCAGAAAGCGTTGATGCGATGAATACTGTAAATACGGGCGAAACAGGCTGTGCGCGTGGGCTCCGGCGGATTCTTCTTGTCCTGGCGGGCTTGACCGCAGCCGTCGGCGCGGCCGATGTATCCATAGGCTTGTTTTACCGGGGCGAGATATCCCAGGGGATAATCAGCAGGTACACGGATACGGTGTTCTGTAAATACGGGGAGGGGGAATCTTTCAGGGTGTCCGGGGAGCTGGGGTACGAACTGGTTCCCGGTTCCGGTCCGCAGATCAATTCTCTCGGTATGATGGACAGGGAACATCCTGTCGAAAAAAAGGACGGTACCTACAGGATACTGGTTCTGGGAGATTCGGTCACAGCGGCCTACGGTGTCCGGATCGGCAGAAGATATACCGGGATACTTGAGGAGACGCTGAACGGCGCCATCCCCGGAAGGAAAAAGGACTATGAAGTATGGAACGCCGGATTCAGCGGCTACAGCCTCGTTGAATACGTTAAATATCTCGGGCAGAAAGGCGTCGGGTATGAGCCGGATATGGTGATAGCGGGAATGACTTTCAATGATATCAATACGCGCGGTTTCAGGGTGCTGCGTATCGGGAAAAAAGGGTGCCTGGCCTATCGCCCGTCTTCCGTGATGAAAACAGACCTTCTGAGTTTTTCCCTGTGCAGGTATTCGTCCGTCGCAAGGCTGATCGCAGCCGCGGTAACTTATAAATATTCGAAAGGCCGCGACTTGCATAATGACATGATAATGAAGAATAACATTAAGAATCTCGTGGACTTGAAGAACATATGCATGGACAACGGCATAGACCTCATGGTGATGATAATACCGACTGTACTGGTTCCCGAAGAGTACCGGACTGCGCATGACGAGATATTCGCCGTCATAAAAGAAATGTGCGGCGCCGAAAAAATTGAATCGCTCGATCTGCGCGAGTACATGGATTCTTCCGTACTCGAAGATGCCGAAATGCAGATACAACCGGGGGATTTCATACACTATTCCGAAAAGGGGCATAAGATCATAGGGGATATCCTCTGCGGGTATCTGTCCGATGTTCATCGTCTGTGAAAATGAATGAAACCGCGGTAAAACCCAGGATAGCTCTTCTGCAGGCCCCCGTCTGGGGCGTTTATGATCCTCCTTTTTCCCTGTCTCTTCTGTCGGGCTGCCTGAAGGCCGGCGGGTGTGACGTGCGCTCGTTTGATATGAACATCGACCTCTATAACAGCCGTCAGAAAAAATACGATAATGCCTGGGCTATAGAGCAGAGCATGTTGTGGTCCAACGCCGAGTTCGTGGAAAGATTTTTCTCGGATAACGCGAAGTTTATAGATGGATACATCGCGGATATACTCGGCTTTCGGCCGGATATAATAGGGTTATCTGTCAATTCGGCGTCCAGGGCCGCGAGCCTGAAACTGGCCGGGCTTATCAGGAAAAAACGAAGCCGCGCGAAAATAGTCTTCGGCGGCCACATGTTCATGATGACGCAGGATGAAGAGACGAAATCGCTTCTGGATACAGGTAGCGTCGATGTCCTGGTCTGCGGCGAAGGAGAGAGGACATTCCCCGAGCTTGTGAAACTGCTTGCAGCGGGGGCCGATATTTCCGTATGCGGCGGGATAATGTACAAAGACAGCGGCGGCCGACTGGTCAGTACGCCCGGGAGGGAACCGGTAAAGGACCTGGACAGCCTGCCTTTCATGGATTTTGCGGATATGCCGCTGAGTAAATACGAGAATCCCGGCTGGCTGGGAAAACACCTCACTTTCCAGGCAAGCAGAGGATGCCCCTGGAAATGCGCTTTCTGCGGAGCCACCAACTACTGGAAGAAATTCCGCTGCATGTCCGGCAGAAGGATATACGAGGAAATAAGATTTCATCTGCGCAATGCTCCGGAGATAGAACACGTGGAGTTCATGGACCTGCTTTTCAACTGGGATATGGAAGCGCTCGAAGAATTCTGCGACATGATGATAGCTGACCCGCCGGGGAAAGAATTGAGATGGCATGCCAATGCCGTGATAAGGCCCCAGATGGATGCTTCCATACTCGGCAAGATGAAAAAAGCCGGCTGTCTGAGGCTGACTTACGGCATAGAGTCCGGGTCTCAGAAGATACTGGACCTGATGAGAAAGAAGTACAAGGTTAAAGACGCGGGCATGGTGCTCAAGGCGACGCACGAGGCGGGAATACTTATAAAGGCTAATTTCATGTTCGGGTTTCCCGGCGAAACGGAAGAGGATTTTCAGATGACCCTTGCTTTGCTGAAAGAGAACGCCGGGTATATCGATACCGCGTATCCGAGTTTCTCATTCTGTGTCGTTGAAGCGAACAGCTATCTGGGCAGGAATATGGAGGAATTCGGCATAGTGCCGAATCCGGACGACAATCTTTACTGGGAATCTAAGGACGGGACGAATACCTATCCGGAAAGGCTCAGAAGGTGGGAAGTGTTCTCGAAATACGCCGCTTCGCAGGGGGTCGATATCGGTCTGGGACTTAATACCTCCGTAGATCACCATAAATGGCTGAACCTGGGGTATTACTACAGGTCCCGCAACGATATCGGGCGGGCGGCCGAGTGTTTCGAGAGATACCTGGCGCTCGATCCCGATAACAAGGCCGTATCCGACGAGCTGAACAGGATAAAGAAGTGAAGAGGGTTATAATCAACGGAGACGATTTCGGGCTGACGGAAGGGGTAAACCGCGGTATAATAGAGGCGCACAGGGAAGGAATACTCACAAGTGCGACCATCCTGGCCAACGGGGTTGCGTTCGGCGGGGCGGTGAGGCTTGCCGGGGAGAACGCGGGTCTCGGGATAGGCATACATCTTAATATATCCTGCGGGAAACCGGTCCTGCCCGCGGAAGATCTCCCCTGTCTCACCCGGGGAACGGGAAAATTCATGCGGAACAAGTGCATGCTTTTTTATATGCTCATGACCGGGATGATAGATACGGCGGAAATAGAGAGGGAATTCAGGGCGCAGGCTGAGAAACTCATCTCGAGCGGGATACGTCCCGGCCATATCGATACGCATCATAACGTGCACGCGGTACCCGCGGTACTGGATATAGTGATGCGGCTTTCGAAAGAGTACGGAATATCCGGGATAAGGAGTCTTTCCAACCCTTCCTGCGCGGGCCGGCCGGCCGGCGCAGGCTGCTTTATCGGGCATCCTATTATAAGATTCCTGGCGAGAAGGGAAAAGGAGGCCCTCCGGGCCGGAGGGATATCTTTTCCCGACAGGATATTCGGTATGTGGGAATACGGCAGGATGACCGGGGACAGGCTGAACAATATATTCGCTTCTCTTCCTGACGGCACGAGCGAGATCGTATGCCATCCGGGTTATACGGGCTCTGCTGATGCGGGAGAATACGAAGACAGGTTATTTTACGCAAGAGAAGCAGAGCTGGGCGCCCTCAGGGAACCTTCGCTCAGGGACAGGATACGGGCCCTTGAGATAGACCTTGCCGGTTACGGGAGCCTGAAGTGACGGCCGCTCCGGACAGGAAAAAATACGCCGTTACGGTCGTGCGGGTCCTGCTCGTGCTGCTCTCTGTGGAAGTCGCGCTGAGGATCTGCGAATCCGGGTATTATTATTACTGTGCCAGGGCGCCCATGTTCAGAGACCTGGTAGATGATTCGGCGTACCGCATAATATGCGTCGGAGAATCCACCGTGCAGGGGCATGAAGTGGAGGAAAGATATTCGTTTCCCAAGGTCCTGGAAAAGATGCTGTCGGAGCGTTATCCGGACAGGAATATCAGGGTATACAAACTGGGGATACTGGGCGTGACGGTGAGCAAGATCGCGGAAAATTTCAGGGGATATCTCGATCACTACAGGCCGCACCTTGTCATACTGCTCGTCGGGCACAATAATTATCATGTAATAATAGACGAGGACGTCGCTAAAAATGAAAAAAGCAGCCTGATCCCGTACAGCTTCTATCTTATGAAAAGAGCCAAATTATTCAAGCTCGGGGCGTTTCTGGCGGGGATGTACAGGAAGAACGTATACGGAAGGATATTCGATATAAGGGACAAGAATATAATAGATGCGCGCGCTATATATAAGAAGAGGTTCGTCAAGGACATCGAGTACATGATAAAAGAGAGCAGGAGGGTAAACGCGGATGTCATTCTATGTAATTATTTCAGGAGCTGGTTCAACGAGTACGCGCAAGGTATAGCGCAGAAGAACGGCACCTATTTCTGCGATAACCAGAAGGTGGCGGAAGAATATATATCCGGCGGGAGGGAGCGCGAGATATTTTATTCGGATAACTGGCATCCGAGCATAAAGGGTTATTCCCTGATAGCCGGGAACCTGTTCGGGCTGATTACAGAAAAAAAGCTGGTGGATTAAATGAGAACGCATCCGTCGTGAAGAGATTCGTAAGCGACACTGTCGGCCTCTACCTGGATCGCCGCGACACGGCGTCGATCGTAAAGGGATGTTTATCAGGGCGCGCGGGGAAGGATGCCGTCGCAAAATATGAGCAAGCTCTTGCCGGATATATAGGAACGGGATACGCGGTGGCGGTGTCTTCGGCCCGATGCGCTTTCTACCTGATCCTCGGGTACATGAGGACATTATGCCCCGGCAAGTACAGGCCCGAGATAATACTATCGGCGTATAATTTCTACGCCATACCGTCCATTATTGAAGAATGCGGATTCGTGCCGCGTTTCATAGATGCCGATTACAGGACGCTGAACCTGGATCACGGCGTACTGGAGAAGAATATTAATGAAAATACGGCGGCCGTGCTGGCGACCCATGCTTACGGCAATCCCTGCGATATGGGGCGGATAGAAGAGGTTGCGGCAGAGAAAGGCCTTTTCGTCATCGAAGACTGCGCACACGCGCTCGGAGCGGAATGCGGCGGAAGGAAGGTCGGCAGTTTCGGGTTGGGTTCCTTTTTCAGCTTCGGCTTCAGTAAGCTCATAACTACCTTCCAGGGCGGCGTCCTTGCGACAAATGATAGAAAGCTGTATGAATACGCGAAGGCGGAAACAGGCGGGATGAAAAGAACTTCCGCCTTCAGTGTCCTGAAAAACACGGCGGTCGGTCTTGCGGCGGGCCTGTTCACGTCTCCCGCGGTTTTCAGCGCTTTTACATTCTATCCATGGTATTTCCTTAACAGGTGCATAGGGCGGTTTGTCGACCGAGCGGTAAAGGGGAGGACGGATGATCCCGGCTCGAGCGAGACATTCAGGAGGCGCATCACTCCTTTCCAGGCCCTTGTCGGTTATATGCAGCTGGGTAAGATCGATGAAATAGTGAGGAAGAGGATAACGTACAGCAGGATGCTGGATGCGGCGCTGGCCGGCGCTGAAGGTGTTTCTCCGGCAGAGAGCGTCCGGGAAGAAGATTGTATGAACATATATCTTTACTATGCAGTGAAAGTAAAAGAAAAAAGTAAAGTGAGAAGAGAGCTTCTTGACAGGGGGATAGATTCCAGGGAGGGATATCTGAAGAACTGCGGGTTTAATGAAGAGACCGGCCCTGTCTTTGAGAATGCATCCAGGCTGGAAGAAGAGGTCATCATGCTGCCCAATCACAGTAAGTACGGTGAAAAGGACATCCTGGACCTTACCGTAAGGCTGACCGGGTTTTTCGGAGGCCCGGGCAGATAGAGCGGAAAGTTGGCAAAAAAGAGCGATATAATCAGAAAAGGCGTATTAACAGCGGCGATCGTGTTCGCGGTAATGGCTTTATACGAGACCACCCTTGTTCATGTCTCGAAATCCCTGCCTAACGCTCCATATAATTTCTCTTCGCTTTTTAATTATTACCATCCGATTAAATATTACGGGGTTATAAAAAATCTAAATCCGGCGGATATCAATACAATAACGCCCCTGTGGACCGGGGTGTGGGGGTATGCCCCGACCTGCGTATTTTTATCCGGCGCCGTCCTCTATGCTTTCGGCAGGAGCTGCCTTACGGTCAATATGGTCCTTCACGGCATATCGTTCTGCCTGCTTCTGGTCTTCGGGTTTCTTACGGGAAAAGCGGTAAAGGACAGGGTCACGGGGTATTTTATGGCCGTGATAGTATTCCTGTTCCCGCTGACGTATCTGTATAACAGGTGTTTCAGCTATGATTATCCTCTTATGGGTATTACGATGATGTGCGTATACCTGCTGATAAAATCTGGCTTTTTCAGAGACCGCAGGCTGAGCGTGCTCCTGGGAATCAGCTGCGGGCTGGGAGCGCTTACCTATTACACATTCGCTCTTTTCATGGCGGGGCCTCTGGCCGTGGGATTAATCGGCGCATTGTCCGAAGCGAAGCGGAAGAACTACGGACCCGCGCGCAATCTCGTCATATTCTTCTTCATCATCATTATTATGGCGGCACCCAACTATTTTAATGCCGAGCGCATGAGGTTCTTCGCGACAGATCATCTGGGGGAACGGACCGGCGTAAACTGGTACAGTTACAGGAATCTGAGATTGTTTACGGCGGGGTTATGGGAGAGTCAGCTGAGCCCGCCTTTTTTCCTGCTTTTCCTGGCCGGGCTATACTATTTGATAAAGAAGAGCAAACCGCGAGTGATATTGACTTTTTTATCCTGGATCGCCGTCCCGTACTTGACACTGATACTGATGCCGCACTGGAAAACAGTCCGTTATATGCTCCCCCTCATGCCGGCTATGGCCTTCATATGCGCTTTCGGGGCCGGAGAGATGGTAAAAAGAAAAGCGGGCGCTGTGATCCTGGCCGCGCTCCTTTTTGCAGGAGCTCTCCAGTATGCCGAGATAAACTATATATACAGCGGCAGGCTGCTGGGGATAAACATATCCCCCGGGAGTAATCCGGATGATTACGGATATTTTGATTTCAGCAGGCCTATGCATTGCATCTGGTATGATGTTTATCCGGATAGAAGTACCGGTGCGGCGCGGATGCTCGCCGGGATAAAGGAGATACTCAGACAGAGGATAAAAGAGCGAGCAGCGGCCGGCGAGGCAGGATATGTGCCGACCGTGGTAGTGCCCTCAGCGGAGATACTTTACACGGGCATGCCGGCGCCGGTAAACTGGCTGGGTGAGCTCAAAAAAGCGGTATGGTTCGATAATATTGATATAAATCTCCTGCATCTGGACGGCGACATTCCGGAAAAAGCCCGCAGGTACGGAAAAGCGGATTTCATGATCAATACCGCTGTCCCGGTATCCGGGCTTGCCGATTTAGAGGAACCCGGGTATGCGGATAAACTCGCGGACAGGCTGTTTAAAAACAGGCGGCTGCACAGATTCGACAAAAAGACCGGCGCGGAAACGGATGATATCGAGACATTCAGGCAATATTGCAGGCAGCTGGCCAAAAGCATATCGGGAAAAGAGGAGATATCCGGCGGCGTATACCTGTACAGGCTGGATAAACATATGGGCCGGTAGTGTAAGATGGATGTCGTTCTGATAAGGCCGGCTTATGATCTCGCTTCTTCCCTGTACGGCAAAAAGGCAGAAAAAGGGAGCAAAGAAGCATATCCTCCCCTGGGGCTCTGTTACCTGGAGGCTGTCTTGAGCAGAGGAGGATATTCCGTTAATATAATCGACGGGCTTTTCTGCGATATAAAATACATAACAGACATCATACGAAGATCTTCTCCGAAGATCGTGGGGATATACACCGTATCCACGACTATTCCGGAGATCCGCCGGCTGATAGCGGGGATAAGATCGATTTCGTCCGCGTATATAGTCCTGGGGGGGCCGCATATAACTCACTGCCCGGAGTCGCTGAAGGATTTCGATGCCGACTACGCCATCCGCGGCGACGGGGAATATAGTTTTCTGCAGCTTGCCGGGAATCTTACCGGCAGAGCAGCGCGGGTAAAGGAGATCCCGGGGCTGGTCTGCCGCGAAGGCGCAGACTGCAGGATAAACGGCCGGGCTCGCGTGCCCGATCTGGATACGCTGCCGTTTCCCGATCCGGGAAGCGCCAGGGACAGCGCTTATTCGTTCCCGATAAATACGATGAAGATGACTACAATGGTAGCGTCCAGGGGCTGCCCGTTCGACTGCATATACTGCGGGCTCCCCGATAAAAATGATTTCCGGCCGCGCGGAATCGACAGCGTGATTTCGGAGATAAAACAGAATGTAGACAAAGGATACAGGTATATAGATTTTAAGGACGATATTTTTACATACAGGGCTGACAGGATAGAAGAGCTGTGCGAAAAAATAGCAGAGCAGCGCATCGAGTTCAGCTGGGGGTGCGAAACAAGGATAGACTTTATCAGCGAAGACCTGCTCATGAGGATGAAGAGGGCCGGCTGCAGCAATATCAAGTTCGGCATAGAAAGCACGGTAGAGAGGGTCCAGAAGTCTATAGGCAAGGTTTTGCCGAAAAACAGGATAAAAGAGGTTATGAAGCTCGTTAAGTCATACGGTATAGAGGTAATAGCTTATTTTTCGCTGGGACATCCCGGCGAGAATCTGGAAGATATGGAAGAAACCGTGTATTCCGTAAGAGAGCTGGAGCCGGACTACATGGACGTTACGCTATGCTGTCCGGTGCCCGGGTCCAGGCTATTTGGAGTCGCGGTAAAAGAGGGGGTAATAAAAAGTGATTTCTGGAAAAACGTACGCGAGATAGAGGAACTGCCTGTTTACGCGCCTGCCGGCGTAACCGCAGAGCAGATGCGCGATCTGCAGAAAAAGGCATACAGGAAATACTATTTCAATTTCAATTATATGCTGAAACAGCTTCTTAAAACCAGGAGTGTGCGCCAGCTGTTCAAGAAAATCCGGATGGCTTTCATACTCTGGAGGGACGCGTGTAATGGCTGATAATGCGCCGCTGAAGGTTGCGCTGGTACACGCGAGGGTGAGCAATAACACTGTCCCGCCCCTGGGGCTTCTCTCGATAGCGGCATACCTGGAAAGGGACGGGATAGAGGCCAGGGTCTGGGATCCGCCGCTCTGCGATAACGGGTTCGAGGGCGAAATAGCCCGGTTTGCCCCCGACATCATCGGAGTGTCCGTCATGACAGCCCAGTATGCAAGAGCCGGGCAGATCGTAAAGCTCCTTAAGAAGAAGATAAAACAGGCTGTCTATGTCTGCGGGGGGCCTCACGTATCGGCTCTGCCGGAAGAGAGTCTGGAAGGACTTGATACGGATATCGCGGTCATAGGCGAGGGTGAGCTCTCCATGTCCGACATATGCGCAGCCCATATGGATAATAGGGGATGGGAATCCATAGAGGGGATCGCTTACAGGCGTTCCGGCGGGATCGTTAAGAACGCTCCGAGAAAACTGATAGAGGAACTTGACCGCCTGCCTGAAGCGAGGAGGGAACTGCTGAGCGCTCCTTTCGGCTGGTACCTTATACCGCCCGGCGTCATACGCGGCGACTTCAATCTCAATACAACAACAATGATAACCAGCAGGGGGTGCCCTTATAACTGCAGTTTCTGCGCGAGCAAGGTTACCTTCGGCACCCGCTACAGGAAAAGGAGCGTGGGGAATGTAGTCCGCGAAATCAGGTATCTGGTCGATACTTATAATGTCAAAGGCATCTGGTTCCTGGATGATATATTCACCTGCGACCGTGAATGGGTTAAAGAGCTGTGCCTTTCGCTGGCTCGAAACGGGCTGCGGCTGAAATGGTCATGCCAGACGCGGGTAGAGCATATAGACAGGGATATCCTGGGTATCATGAAATCAGCGGGCTGCGTCCAGGTCGAACTTGGAGTGGAGAGCGGGTCGGAGAGGATCCTTAAAAAGTACAACAAGGACCTGGATCACGGGGAGATAAAAGAGAAATTCGCCATGCTTAAGGCCGCGGGTCTGCGCAGTATGGCCAATTTCATCATAGGTCACCCGGAAGAAAATGAGGAGGATATAGAGAGTACTTTCCGCCTGGCGCTGCGGCTGAACCCCGATTATACCGAATTCAATTTATGTACGCCGTATCCTGGTTCCGCATTGTACCGGACGGCCCGCGACAGGGGGTGGCTGCATGAGCCGCGCGGCGGTTTCGGACCCGAGTGGTCGGAGCATTTTGCGCGAAAAGGCGTCATGAAGACAGGTATAGATCATGCCCGGCTTTTCAAAATGCGCGCCGGGATGCAGAGGAGATTCCTGCTGAGGAACTACGGGAAGATAATAAGGGGATTCATAGCGTCGCCGCGGACCCTGACGGTTCTGCTTAATGCCATCCTTATTTATATGATCCGCGAACCTGCCGAAGCGGCAAGACTGGCGATCGGGGGGGAGTTTGACGTGCTTATCTGGAATCTTTATACTTGTTATTCATGGCAGTCGAGGAAGAAATCGGTGAAGCGTCCGGGCCCCCAGCCCTTGCATAAAGGAAGATCATGGGAAAAAACCGCCCTAAAATAGATATAGTGATCCCCGCGTATAACGAGGAAAAGATATTAAAGCGCAACATGGAGACCCTGGCCGGGTATCTGGAAGAACATATGCCGGGGCAATGCAGTATCATCATAGTGGACAATGCCTCACGCGACAATACCGGCAGAATCGCCTCCGAGCTGTCCTCCCTCTTCGGGAATATCACCTGTACCGCAAGGAAGAGCCGCGGGCGCGGCGGCGCTATCAGGGAAGCCTGGAGTAAAAGTACGGCGGACGTAATGTGCTACATGGACGCGGACCTGTCAACAGGTCTGGATATCCTGGGGGAGGCGGTTGATTCGTTATCGGGCGGCGGATACGACCTGGCGGTTGCATCAAGGCTGAAGGAGGGGGCAAGAGTGAAGCGGTCGGTTTTCAGGTCCTTCATCTCGCGAAGGTACAACTCTATACTCCGCTTCATCTTCAGGAACAGGCAGTTTTCGGATGCCCAGTGCGGATTCAAGGCCGCAAACCGCAAGGCGGTGGAGCAGGTAGTGCCGCAGGTCAGGGATAATAAGTGGTTTTTTGATACGGAACTGCTGGTATTATCTGAGATCGGCGGGCTCAGGATAAGGGATATACCCGCGGATTGGAACGAAAGGGTCGATACGAGGGTGAATATCCTCAGTACGATATTCGAGGACATATACAATATAATAAGGCTCAGGCTGAGCCTGCTTGCGAGAAGTGCCAGAAAATAAAAGAATACTCTTTCTCCGGTTCTCTATACCCGGCAGCGCCGGTGTTTTCCATCCGTACAACAGGTGCCCTCCCCTTGATATAGGGGTAATGATATCCCTCGTCAAAAGGAGGTTCCAGGCTCATTTCATAGACTGCAGGGTGAAAAAATACACCGAAAAAAGAGTTGTCAAAGAGACGGTCGAGATCGATCCGTTCCTCCTGGTACTGAGTTTTGCATCGGTGGATTATCAGGCCGCGCTCCGGTATTCCCGGGAGATCAGAAAGCGCCTTGGCCGAGTCAAAATCGTATGTATGGGGCCTCATGCGTCAACCTTGCCGGGGACCCTTGTTTATGAGGGATCCGGGATCGACTATGTCCTGAGGGGCGAGGCCGAGCTGGACCTGCTCAAACTGATCGAGGGCCTGGATTCCCCCGAAAAACTGCGTGATATAGACAGCCTTGCTTTCCAGGGAAAGGAGCGATCGGAAGTGAATCTGATAGAAAATCCGGATGAACTGCCGTTTCCCGAACACGAGACTTTCCCCCCGTCGCTTTATTATTCCATATATCCGCTGCAGGTATACAGCAGGCTCCGGTGGGGTTATGTCCTTTCTTCCAGGGGATGCCCGCACGGCTGTATATTCTGTTCGCCTTATATACGGAATTCCTACGGCAGCAGAGTCAGGTTCAGGTCGATTGACAATGTGATAGGAGAAATAAGGCATTTGAAGTCACTGGGCAGGAATATCATATCATTTGAAGACGATAACTTCACTGTGTCCGAGCGTAGGACTCTTGATTTATGCAGGGAGATGAAAGAGAGCAGGCTGGGCGTATCCTGGGTGGCTCATTCGGGAGTAGACGAATTGACCGCAGAGATGATGGCTGCCATGAAGGATTCGGGGTGCGTGCTGATAAAACTGGGGGTAGAGTCCTGGTCGGAGAAAGTCCTTGCCGAACTGGGAAAGACCCGCAATACGGGAGAGTACATCAAAAAGACGGAAAGTATTTTCAGGGCCGGGAAAAAACTGGATCTGCCGATTCATGCCCTGCTCATGATAAACACCCCCGGCGAGACGCCGGATGACATCGCTGCGACGGCCGGGATGATAATAAAGAGCAACCCGGCTTCCATCCAGGTCCATTATTTCACGCCTTACCCGGGTTCAAGGGCTTATGATGCGTACGGCAAAGAGGCAGGTGCCGTATATGACCGCCACCACTACGATTCCAAGGGTATCCGAATCTGCGGCAGCCTGAACGCCCGGCAGATAAGGGAGACCCGCAAAAGACTCTACAGGTCATTATATCTCAGCCCTTCGTTTATACTAAAGCATCTGCGCAGGTATTTTTTATTCTACCTGCGTAATCCCGGGATATTCCCGGAGCTGCTCAGGATGCTGGCGGTCAGGTAGTCCTGCATGATGAATATCGGCTGTCTGGCGGTAAAAACGGTTCGGGGCGCCAAGACCGGTTTGGTTATTCTTCTGGCTGCGCTGCTTATAACGGCAGGCTGCGCTATATTTCTTGAGCTGGGGATAAGGGTTTTCAGGTACGGCTGGAAGCAGGCGTATCGCATAATTCATAGAGGGGATAGCGAATATATTTTCTACACGGTAGGCGGTTCCGTCGCATTCGGAGAACCGTACGGCGACAAGATATCATTCCCTAAGATAGCAGCATATATGTTCGATAACAGGATAAAGGGCCGGGATATAAAGATAGTCAACCTGGCGCGGTCCGGGATGTCGCTGGAGTACGGATACTGGAGGCTTTTCAAGGAGCTCACCGTAAGGCCCCGCGCTGACGGATTACTGCTGATTTACGCGGGCATCAACGATGTGCCCGGAAAAGGGCCGGACCCCGGGTTCAAGGCATGGAGAATTATCCAGTATTCCATAGTTCTTTCCAAGCTTCAGTACCTGTTAGGGGGAATGAGCGGGTTCCCCGGAAGATACTTCACGGTGAAGAATTCCCAGAAAAAATACGAGTTCCGCCTGAAAAAGATCATAAACCTGGCCCAAAGACACGGGCTGGAGGTAATAATATCGACTCTGGCGGGCAATATAAGGGAATTCGATACGAAAGACAAAAGTATTTACGGTTCCAAAAAGATAATGGATCTTATACGGCGCGCCCGCAGACAGGAGGAAGCGGGGAATATCGGGAAAGCCGTGAAAACTTACGAGGATATCCAGAAGAAAAGACCGGGGGGGTTACCTTATGTATATTACCGGCTCGGAAACTGCTATGAAGAGCTCGGGGCGCATGCCGAGGCCAGGGAAAATTACTGGAAAGCCCTCGAGGATTCCGACCAGTTGCGGCCGAATCTGCTGCAGAACAGGACGATAAGAAGACTTGCCGAGGAAAAAAAAATAGAACTGGCCGATGTAAAAAAGGCTTTCGAAGAAGAATCGCCCCACGGTCTTATGGGGTATAACCTCTTCATAGATGCGCATCATCCCAACATAAGGGGATATATTATAATGGCCAGGGAATTCGCGAAAAAGATAAAAGCTGTCACCGGATGCGATATCAGAAACACCGAAGTAACCCGGCAGGCCGTGATAAAGGATTTTAAATTCAGCGATGCCGACTTATTCAGGGTATACATCTCGAGAGTGCAGTGGTTCTGCTCGATCGCCGAGAACGGCAACGAGAGGGAGGAGAGACTGAAAAGGGCGGAGTATTACCTGGATAAGGCCGTGGAGCTGGACCCCGACAATCCCCTGGTGTATTTATGGCGTTTTATGCTGGCATCATTCAGAAAAGATGAAGAAAAAGCGATGTACTGGCTGGAGAAGGGAAAGCTGCTGACCGCGAACAGGAGCGTTTTCCGCGGAAGATGGTGGCTCGAGGAATGGATGCACCTGCCGGGGCATGTCCTGGATACGATAAGGGAGCTCATAGAAGATGGCAAAGGCTGATATCGGGGCAGGCGAAAGCTCGGACGCGATATATAGGCTGGTGGAATATCTTGAGGGAAGAAAAGAAATCAATATACTGACCTGCGGACCGTCATTGGATATGTTTATATATTTTTTGTCGGATGCCATGATAACCGCGAGGGTGATTACGCCTAATTCCCGCGAACATCCGAGTGTTAATACGATCATGGGCAGTATAGAAAAACATGTTAATGAGTACCACGGAAAGGATAATCTCTATGTCTTCTGTTTTCCGGGATCCGCGGAGATCGACTATTTCGGGTTGTTTGAAAATGCCGTGGAAAATTCAGGCAGAAAAAGTGTCGAAGTGAAGAGATTTTTCCAGCGGGACGGCAGGAATATCTACAGGGTATGCTATATACAATAAAGGATTTATTTTGTAAATTTAGTATGGTATCGAAAACGGAAGTATTCATAAAAAATACCCGGGGTTAATAATGATTATCGATAAATGGATCAGGGAATGGAGCAGGAGATCGGAATTTAACAGTTTCAATTCATGGAAGGGGCTTCTTTATTCCGATTGGTATAAGGCTATAGCGCAGGAGGCCTTCCTGCCGCCCGTAGAAGCAAGCCTGGATCCTATACATGACTGCAACCTGATGTGCGAACACTGCAATGCCCACGGGTACCTCGTAGACAACAGGGCTGAGAAGAACAGGATGCCCGACAGGCACATGTTAAAGCTCGTCAGGTTCCTGGGGAAATGGGGGGTCAGGGGAGTGTGTTTCGGGGGCGGCGGAGAACCCTCCATGCATAGCGGACTTCCCGCGGCCGTAGATCTTGCAAAGAAGACGGGGATGGATGTCAGTATCTCGACCAACGGAACTTTATTCACCGGCAGGCTTATCGATTCGATGGCCGCATCATGCAGGTGGGTCGGTATATCCATCGACGCGGCGTCAAGCAGGACATACATGCACGGAAGAAGAGGGGATATGTTCAGGGTGGCGCTGGGTAACGCGGAGAAACTGGCAAAGAGGATAAGACAGCTCGGGACGAACTGCGATGTTGCGTATAAGTTCCTTATTTTTTCCTACAATCAGCACGAGATATATAAAGCATGCCGTATCGCGAGGGATATAGGCGTCAGCAACTTTCATGTCCGTCCGGCCGATTTCTGCCACCAGGGGATGGGTACCCTGAGGAAAAAATTCTCGGGATACGATATAAATAAGATAAAGGAACAGTTCGAGAAATGCCACAGACTCGAGAATGAGCATTTCAGGGTATTTACGATAATGCATAAGTTTGACGAGGTGATGAGGCCGAAAAAAGATTTCGACCAGTGTTACGCCGCGCCTTTATGCATACAGCTGTGCGCTAACGGGAAGATATATTTCTGTCCCGACCAGAGGCATGTCGGGTATTACGAACTGGGATCCCATTATCCCGACCCGCAGAACATACTTAATATCTGGGGCAATGAAAAGCACAGGCGGCTGGTGTTTAAAACTGGCAGGAAGAGGTGCACTTCCCGCTGTACGATGACTGCGTACAACAGGCAATGCCAGGAGCTTTTTATAAAGAATACCGACCCCATGTGCAGATGGTTCGTTTGAAGCAGAACCGGGAACCCGCAGGCAAGGCGGTCTTAAAAACAGTGCGGCAGTGATAAGATGAGCAGATGAAGGCAGACATCCTTATAGTAAATCCTTCCGACCGCGAGACCACGTACGGAGAACTGGGCGGCAGCCTGTCAGGGATCGAACCCCCCATCTGGTGCGCATTGAGGGCAGGATATTTAAGAAGTCTCGGTTTCAGTGTCGGGATAGTAGATGCCGCCGCGCAGGGGTGGTCCGCGGAGATCACTGCCGGCAGGATATCAGAAGCGTCGCCTCTGCTGGCAGATATTATGGTGATGGGAACGAATCCTTCCGCTTCTTCCACGCCTAAGATGAGGGCGGCGGGCAGCCTCCTCAGGGAAATAAAAAGAAAGGCGCCCATGGTCAGGACAATGCTCAGCGGCCTGCATCCTTCGGCTTTGCCTGAGAGGACTCTCATGGAAGAAGAACCCGATTATGTCAGCCAGGGAGCCGGATCCCGTTCAATACCCGATTTACTGCGGTCTCTGAAAGAAGGAGATGAAGAGCCGCACAGGCATGCCGGGAGACTATGGCATAGAGCCGGCACAGGGATAGTCTGCGGGTCATACGACCCGACCCCCGGGGAACTGCCCGATGCGGCCTGGGACCTTCTTCCCATGGAAAGGTACCGGGCACATAACTGGCATTGTCTTGACCGCCTGGATAAACGTTCGCCGTATGCCGTGATATTCACGAGCATGGGATGCCCTCACGGCTGCGTTTATTGCCCGGTCCACTCGTTTTACGGGGACAGGAAGGTCCGCTACAGGGAAACGGATAAGATTCTAGCGGAAATAAGCCTTCTTGTCGAAAGATACGGCGTGAAGAACATGAAGGTCATGGATGAACTGTTTACATTGGATAACGAAAGAGCCGCCCTTATATGCGATTCTATTGCTGAAAGGCATTACGACCTTAACCTGTGGTGTTACGCCGGGATAGACGGGGTGAGTCCGGGGCTGCTGGGGAAGATGAAAAAAGCAGGATTCAACTGGGTCAGCTACGGCATAGAATCGGGAAGCGCTCCTGTTCTGGAACGGACGGGGAAAGCTGTTAAAAATATCGCGATGAGCGATACGGTCAGGATGACACGCGACGCGGGCATCAATATCCTGGCGAATTTCATATTCGGGCTTCCCGGAGACAGCATGGAAACCATGCAGGCATCCCTGGACACTGCCAAGCGGTATAATTTCGAGTATGTGAATTTCTATGTTTGCATTGCGTATCCCGGTTCAAAGCTGTACACTGAGGCAGTGAAAACGCACGCCCGACTGCCCGAAGACTGGGCGGGATTCGGCCAGTATTCGTATGAAACCCTGCCTTTGTCTACGGCGCACCTTGAACCGGAAGAAGTGCTGCGGTTCAGGGACGAAGCTTTCATGGATTATTTCTCCGACAGAAGATATCTGGATATGGTAAGCGCGAAGTTCGGGGCCGCCGCGGCCGAACATATAAGGGAAATGCTGAGAAAAAGTATAACAAGAAAAAATATCAGGCCGTGAAGGGTTTAATAATAAAAAGAAGCATCCTGGTATTCTCGGGCTTGCTCGGGGCTGTTCTGCTGCTTGAAATCCTGATGAGGATAGCGGGTTTTTCGTATACGGCATTCCAGGAATTCGGCAACAGGGTGACTCTGAAGAAGAAGGATTCTTACCGGATAATGTGCCTGGGCGAATCCACAACAGCCGGAGGAGACACCTCATATCCTCGGCAGCTGGAGAAGATATTGAACGGGATGTATGCGAAAAGGAAGTTCAGCGTAATAAACAAGGGTATCGGTGCAACTACCACGGGCGCCATATTATCTATGCTGGACGATAATATCAGGAAATACAGTCCGGACATGATAGTAGCTATGATGGGCGTAAATGACCAGCTGCTGCCCGGGATAGTTCATGAAGATAGTCCGGAAGGAAAAGGCGGTACTTTTTTCGGGTCACTCAGGGTATTCCGGCTGGCGGTCCTCATGAGACTGCATCTGAAGAGCAGGCTCGGGGAAACGGGATTGCTGCCCGCGGAAGCGGCCGGAGACTCAACCGGCCCCGGGCAGGCGGTAAACGGGCGGCAGACTGATCTGAAAGAGAGAAAAACGGAACTTGAAAAAAACGCGGCGGCTGATCCCGGTGACGTTGAAGCATATATTCAGCTGGGTATCTGCTACAGGGAGGCGGGTGAATACGAAAAAGGGGTCAGGGTTCTGAAGAAGGCGATAGAAATGGATCCGCGTAACGACCGGGCCATGGTCGAATTGGGAGGATGCTACAAGGGCATGCTGTTCGTCGATGAAGAGCTGTATAAAAAAGTATTAAGTATAAATCCGGGGAATACCCGGGCATATACCGAGCTGGGATGGTATTATATATGCGTGAAGGAATATGACAGGGCACAAGAGATGTTCAGCAAGGTTGCGGAAATAGATCCCGGAGATTATTATGCGTATTATGAGCTGGGATACATATACAGGAACCAGGGAAGATACGATAAATCCGAAAAAGCTCTGATTAAAGCGCTGGAGATATGTCCGGACGAGAGCCAGTGCGTTTTTGAGCTGGCCCGGTGCTATGAAGAGCAGGGAAGATCCGAAGAAGCCGCTGCCTGCTATGCGCGGGCCGGCGGGCTGGTCGGGGATCATTGCGGGAATCCTTATACGGCGAATAATTACCGCAGGCTGAAAGAAGCCTCCGAAAAAAAAGGGATAAAACTGGTCCTGGTTCAGTACCCGATGAGGAGCGCGGGGCCTTTGAAGGATATCCTGGGAGAGGGATCCGGCGTAGTCTATGTGGATAATGAACGCATATTCAGGGATGCTGTCGGAAAAGACGGGTATGATGAATATTTCGAGGACAGGTTTGCCGGAGATTTCGGGCATTGCACCCCGAAGGGCAACAGGCTCTTGGCCGGGAATATTGCAAGGGTCATAAGGGAAGAATGTCTCGGGGATTAGGTTGTTTTTCAATCCGCGCCGTATTTTGAGGCAGGCAGGCCGGCGCCCGATGCTTTAGTGCCGGATTATTTCTTCCAGTATACTTTTTCTCTCAATAT
Organism: Elusimicrobiota bacterium; assembly: GCA_016934855.1. GTDB lineage: Bacteria > CG03 > SLGR01 > SLGR01 > JAFGSA01 > JAFGSA01. Next base: position 71,517 of record JAFGSA010000046.1, on the reverse strand, counting down.
CTGGAAGAAATAAGCCAGACCCCAGCGCATGATCTGCAGTTTCCTCTTCCCGCCTATCCTGCGGGGTTCATCCCCGGATATCTCAGCTGTCCTTAATCTCTTTTTAGCGCATCTTACCGATAGAACGGGCTCCCTGCTTATACTGGTGAAAAACCACTTTTCGGGGAGGTATGTCTCTTCTTTATCCAGATCCAGGTCTTTGACCAGGTCCTTCCTGTAGGCCCGGAAGATGACCATGGCGTCGGTATACTGCGCGTTGAAAAGTAAGTTTATCAGTTTTGTGAACATCCAGTTCCCGAAACGCGTGACAGCGTCGTCATCGTAACTTTTTGCGCTGCCCTTATAGCGGGATACGATGACCATGTCATATCCCTCTTTCATCTTCGCCGTCAGCCGGGGTATGAGCTCGGGTATAGAGTTCCCGTCAGGGCTGAAGGTCACGATTATGTCGCCCTCGATCATATCGTGGACTTCCATGAAGCCTCTATGGAGACCTTTCTCCCGCTGGACATGGACGGGGTAATTGTTACTCCTGGCATATTCCAGGGTACCGTCGGTCGAGCCCCCGTCGACAATGATGACCTGGTCGTACCAGCCTGCGTCGATCCTGGGCATTATCTCCTTCATGCCGTCTATCTCGTTAAGGGTAAACACCAGAAGCGTGATTCTGTTCATTTCGGTATTCTACTAACTTTTATTCAGTTTTCCAAGTAAAAGCGGCGGCCGGATGCGGTTGCGGCAGAAGACATCTTTACCGTTTCTTAAGGAGGTGTACGAGCGAGTTGTACCGGTTTACATCCTCGTAACTCCGGTAAATATTAAACCTCGCCAGCGCTTCAGTGAGACGCTGTTTATAGGATTTATATTCAGCGGCATCAAGCTTTTGCTGCCCGTTCGTTATGAATATATAATCCGCGTATCCCGGTAATCCCAGGTCGCGGTCTTTTCCTGACATCACGGCGAATCCGGAGCCGTCAAGGCCATCCAGGAGCTCCGCCCTTATGTCATGATCGTTTTTTATTACCTGCACTTCGAAAGGCGGAGATTCGAAATAGGCGAAAACCCTCCAGCGCTCGACATCCAGCGTGTGCGACGGCAGGATGAGCAGCTTTCTGTTCCCCTCTGCCTCCTCTATGCTTTTGCCGATGTCATAATACAGGCTGCCGTCCGTAGGCCTTCCGCATATGGCACTTGGGCTGAAATAGGATACGAGCCTGTTTCCCGGCAGATGTATGCCGAGGTTTTCCAGCCCGATATACGGCCCGAATGAAAATTCGAAATACTGTGCCGTTCCGACCAGAAGCATGAGCGTTATGATGACAGTCTTCAGAAGGATGCTCCTGATCCGGTCTATACCGTATGCGGAAAGCAGCGCGATAGCGGGCATGTAAGGGAGAGAGTAGCGAAGGCATTTCCTGCGGGGCATCAGGATCAGAAGCAATAAGGGTATGATGATCCATGATGTCAGTATAACGGCATCCCGGCGCCTGTTCCTGATGAAAACATACAGGCCCCATAAAAAGACCGCGAAGAAGACCGGCGTGAGCTGGTACTCCGAAAGTCCGACGGTATAGGTTCTCAGATTTTCGAACGAATACCATCTGCCGTATCTTTCGAGAAAGGGCGAAATTGTATACAGGGTGACATTACCTGAACGCCGGCATAGCGTTACGAGAAATACAACGGCAAGTGAAAGAAGAAAGTATAGGAGAGTTTTTCCGGACCTGGTTTTTATGACAGCCGACGCGAAAACATAAATCGCCGGCCCGGCAATAAAGACCAGGAAGATGCCCCGGGTGAGCATGCCCAGCCCGAAAACCAGTCCGAAGAGGAGAGAATACTTCATGTTCCGGAAACCGTCGCTTTTAAGCAGAAAAAGCACTGCCAGCGGCATCAGGCTCATGGTAGAGAACTCCTCGGCGAATATCCTGGAGGAACCGTATATAGCCGGATACATCGAGATTATCAGCACGCTGAGTATGCCTGCTTCCCGCCCCATGATATATCCTGCCAGATAATATACAGATATCAGCAGAACCGCAAACCAGATGAGGTTAGCTGCCCTCGTAGAAAGGAGGCTCCTGCCCAGGATACGGTTTGAGAGCGCCGCGGCCGCGTGGTAGACGGGTTCTCTCTCCGCCGTCTTAACGGCGCCGATGAACCCCCGGAGGCTCCTCGCAGGATAATAGTCTTCGAGCATATTGCGCACATGCATGCTCTCGTCGTCGTCGAAGGTTATATTCCGGCTGCTTTTCAGCCAGGCGTAATTGCCAATTGAGTAAAAAAGTAATAATATTAGTAGAATAGCCGGGAAAAAAGGGGTTTTTATTAAATTAAAGCGGGAAATACCGCGGTAAAACTTTATTGCAGACATATTCGGTGCCCAGAGCGAATCTCATATTTATGATTCATGGTAATACAAATTCTCTAAAAAAGCAATACGATATTCGGGTCCCGGTCTGCCCTCCGTACGGGTTTTCGGCGAAACACAATCCGGCGTCGGAACAGGGCCCCGGCATATGAAAATATCGTTCGTCTTTCCGGGCTGGACTCAGATATTCGGACCTTTTTCCCGGGTAGCGCGCGGCGCTTCGATCTTCCCTCCGCTGAACCTCTGCTACCTGGCCGCCGTAGCCGAACGCGACGGACACGAAGTTCAGATGATCGACGGTGAAGTCGAAAAACTGACATCCGGAGAGATAATCGGCAGGATAAATCCGTTCGGCCCCGATATCGTGGGAATGACCGCTACCACCCCCATGTTTCACCTGGCGGTAAAGCTGGCCTCGGAAATCAAAAAGGAGATCGGCGTGCCAGTGGTAATAGGCGGTACACATATCAGCCTTTTCGGGGAAAAAGCCTTCAGCGATTGTTTTGATTTTCTGTTTACAGGCGAAGCAGAGGAAAGTTTTGCCGCATTTCTGAAAGAATACGCGGGCGGAAGAGCCTTTTCGTCCGTGCCCGGCCTGATCTTCAGGCAGAACGGCGGGATTATCAATACGGGACGGCCCGGGAGGATAAAAGACCTGGATTCCGTGCCGTTTCCGGCCAGGCATCTTTTGAAGACGGATAAGTACCGGGTGGGGACCCTAAGAGGAAAACGAAAGTATACGTCTATAATGATTTCCAGGGGGTGTCCGTTTGAGTGTGTATACTGCAGCAACCGGGTAATGGGAAGCCGGGTGCGCCGCAGGTCGCTTGCGGAAGTTATCCGGGAGATTGATACTGTGATCGAGAAACACGGTGTGCGCCATTTCTATTTCATCGACGATGTCCTGACGCTCGACAGGGATTATATACTGGATATGTGCGGGATGATAAAAAGAAAAGGCATTAAAATGACCTACGAGGGCAGCACGCGGGCCGACATGGTGGACGAAGAGCTCATGGAGAAAATGGCGGACAGCGGCCTGATAAGGCTCAGCTTCGGTCTTGAAAGCACGGACCCCCTGGTTCAAAAGCTGATAAAAAAAGAGATACCTCTGGAAAAGTATGTTCATGCCAACCGGCTTACCAAGAAAAACGGGATAGAGACCATAAATTCCGTCATGCTGGGACTGCCCGGGGATACGAGGGAAAGTATCTGCAGGACAATCAAGTTCCTGGCGGGCAGCAGGGATATACAGCACGCGACTTTCAGCGTCGCGATACCTTACCCCGGAACCGAATTCTTCGAGATGGCAAAAAAACAGGAGCACGGTCTCAGGCTTGTCACGGAGGATTTCTCGAAATACCAGAGGTATAACTCCGCCGTCCTGTCCGTAAACGGCATGTCGCCCGATGATATCATGGAGCTTCAGAAAACGGGGCTGCTCAGGATATATTCGTCAGTGTGGCGGATATGGCCGGTTCTGAAGAGATTCAGCCTGTTAGCCCTGATTCGGCCGCTGTCCGAGGCGGTGTTTTCGCATATAGGCAGGTTATCCGGAGGGAAAAACACTAAAAAACCTTCATGAAAATAAGCCTTATCTTCAACCCGAACGATCCCGATGAATTGAACGTCAATTTCAGGTATATGCTCTTCAGGGAGAGGAGCATCGGCGTGATACCGCCCCTGAGTCTCCTGACTGTTGCGGCCATATTGATAAGAGAAGGAGTCGAGGTGCAGCTTATCGATATGAATGCGGAAAAGCTCCCGTACTCCCGGGTATTGAAGAAGATAGGGGATTTCGGCCCGGATCTCATGGGGTTCACCCTGGCCACATACAGTTTCGGTCCCGCGTTGAAGCTCATAAGAAAACTGAAACATGATACGGGCCTGCCGGTACTGGCGGGAGGACCTCATGCGGCGCTCTATCCCGCCCAGACGATGTCTCATCGGGAGATAGATTATGCCATATTCGGGGAAGCCGAGATCCCGCTTCCGCAGTTCGTAAAGGCCTTTAAGAGCAACCGAAGGTTCGAGGGTATAAAATCCATAGGATACCGCGAGGGAGACAGCGTCCGGATGGAAACCAGCCGGCAATTCGTCAAAGACTGCGATTCGGTACCTTTCCCGGAGCGCGGTCTTATAAGGAACGAGCTGTATTCGAATATCCTCACCAGGAAGAAGAATTTTACTGCCATGCTCTCGGCAAGGGGGTGTCCGTACAGGTGCGGTTTCTGCGATCAGAAGAACCCGGTTTACAGGCAGAGGAGCGCCGGCAACTTCGTCAGGGAAGTAATAGATAATTATGAGCGGCACGGCATAAGGGAATTCGATGTCTATGATTCGACTTTCACTGCCGACAAAAAAAGAGTATCGGATATCTGCAGCGGGCTTGATGAGGCGGGGCTCGGTTTGAGCTGGACGGTAAGGAGCCGCGTGGATACGGTGGACGAAGAGATGCTGAAAAGGCTTAAAAGCGCCGGATGCCATACTGTATTCTACGGTATCGAATCCAGCAGCAGGGATATATTAAGACGCATGAACAAGGATATATCCATCGAAAGGGTGAAATATATAGTCAATTACACCAGGGATATAGGGCTGGATGCGCTGGGGTACTTCCTGTTCGGATATCCGGGCGAGACAGAGCAGACCATAAAAGATACCATCGATTTTTCGCTCTCGCTGCCGCTGAATTACGCGCAGTTTGCGTTCCTTGTTCCCATGCCCATGACGGAGGTATATCAGTACTACATGGATAACGGTATGGGCGACTACTGGGCCGCAAATACCCTCGACCCGCATGACAGCAGACCCATAGAACCGGCCGGTACGGAGCTTAACAGGGAAGAGGTGGACGGATATGTCGCGACAGCCAACAGGCGTTTTTACTGCCGCCCCAGGATCGTCATCGAACAGCTGGCGCGGGTAAGGTCTTTCAATAACCTGAAGCGCCTTGCTGTCGGGGCATTATCGCTGTTCGCAGGCTGGTTATCCGGCGTCCTGCGGCCCGGGTTCCGCAGATGATCCGTAACGGCGGGGCAAAAGCAACGGGATTACTGAGAAGATACCGCTTTCTGTTTTTTCTGTCCGGATTGATGGCGCTGTACACTGTGAATAACCTGATAATCCTGGATAACGACGGATATCTTCTGTGCCCGGATTCCGTCGCCGATTTCTGCATAACGGCCGACATACATGATCATCTGAAGGATATGCGGCCAGATGCAGAATGGCTGCGCAGATTCTGGGAGCTGGCTTTCAAAAAGCAGCGCCCCCCGCTGTATTACCTGACCGGTTCGCTGGCGTTATTCCTGGGCCAGGACATGAAAAGCCTTATAATAGCCAATAACCTGGTTTACCTGGCCGTGTTATTCTGTTCCGTATATGCCATAGGGAGGAAAACGGGGGGTGAAGGCGCGGGTATCCTTGCCGTATTCATATTATCCATGTTCCCTGCGACCTTCGCGGTATCGAGGCTTCTGGCGGCCGAGAATGCGCTCGCGGCTATGCTGGCCCTGGCCTTGTATCTGTCTATGCCGGGACATTTCGAAGACCCGGGATTCTCGCTGGGCTTCGGGGCAATAGTAGGATTGGGGTTTCTGACGAGAAGGACCTATTTCGTATTTTTCCTGCCTGTTGCGTGCTATATAGTTTTTAACGGCATTAAAAACAACAGATTCAGAGACCGGCGGTATCTTGTCAATAGTATCTTGTCTCTGCTCGCGTGCCTCGCTGTCGCGTCAGTGTGGTACAGGGGGAGATACATCAGCCCGGGAGCGTACTATTATTCGGGATTCATAACGCACTCGGGTAACGGTCCCATGTTCTATTTCAGGCATATGCTGCACCCTCAATTGGGGGCTTTTTTTGTTTTCATCCTGGGGGCGTCGGTTATTTACGCGATGCGGAAACATAGATTATTCATGCCTTTGACAGTGATATTCCTGTTAGCCGTCTTCACGATCATCAAGAACAGGCAGGAAAGGTTTATCTTCCCGGTGTACGTGTTCGCGGCCCTGATGATGGCGGATTTCGTCTGGTCGTTCAGCAGGAAAAGGGTTATCCTTATCTCGATATTGGCGGCATATGCTTTACCCGGATATTTCATAATATCATATAACAGCTTGCTGCCTGCGGACGTGAGGAATTTTTTCAGAGAGCACCTGTACCATGTCAGGCCGGACGATTACGCGGACATAGACGACGGCGTATACACCCTGGATTATGACAGGAATCTTGAGAAGGACTACATGAGAGTTGTACTCTGGATAAAGGATATGGCGGGGAGAAGTTCTCCCGGGTCCGGCTCTTTCGAATCGATGAACAATTACGGGAAGAGCGGTTACGGCGCCGGCGGACACAGGGTTCTGCATATATCTGATACCAATCCCCAGCAGAGTGCCCTGGTATATCTGGCAAGGAAAGAGAAGCTCCCCGCGCTGATAAGCTGGAACACGGATGACATCGAAAAAGGGGAAGGATACACGGAAAAAGAGCTGGATGAGTACGTAAACAGGTATGACATCATAATCCTGCAGGAAGATATACTCGATGAAGAATATCCGCGGCTCCTGTCTGAAGCGGTAGCCAGGAACAGCGCAAATTTCGTCCTTGCGGACAGGCTGAAAACAGGAAGCCGATATACGTTCCGGCTGTATTACAATAAGGATCTGAAGCCCGCGTGATCCGCGGGCGTCTTACGTCTTGATTTCCTTCCCCGCTGCCGCCCGGCATAACCGGAAAACAGAAACGTGCTCTCTGATGAGGAACAATACGCCTGCCGCGAGAGGCACCGTGAAAGTGACAAGGTGGCTCAGGGCGATCAGTCCCATACAGGTATTAGCCGTTTCATCCAGCACCAGCGAGCAGGCCAGGATGCCGAAATATTCGTAGGCTCCGATGCGTCCGGGTGCCAGCGGTACGGCTATGCCCAGGGCTATAACGGTCGTGATAAAAACGGCTCCCGGCCAGGAAATATGCCGTATGCCCATGCCCTCCGCTATGAAAATGTATGCTGCGGCATTCAACAGCCAGGATATGACGGTCATCAGAAAGATAAGCGCTATATACCGCGTCTTCCTGAGTTTATCAAGGGTATCGATGAATTTATGGATAACGTCCCTGAACAGGCCTCCGGTCCTGCCGGGTATTGACCCGGCTATCCCGTCTGCTATGCCCGCGATGCGTGACCTGAATAAGATGATGAGCAGGACAAAGGCGACGGATGCGCAAAGTGCGATGAACCCGGCGGTGAAAACGGTGCGGATGGCATCGGTGAACGAGAAAAAAAAGTATGTAAAAGCCAGCAGCAGGATGATCACGAAAAGGTTCAGTATATGGTCGATGCCGATGGTGGTGATCGCTGTGGTCTTCGAGACATTTTCTTTTTCTCCGATGATAACAGCCCTGATTATCTCCCCGATGCGCATCGGCAGGATGGTGTTGTAGAAATAGCCTATGTAGACGGCGCTTAAAACACTGATATACCTGCAGTTTTTAGAGGGGGCCAGCAGCAGCTTCCAGCGGTATGACATGAGCGAAAAATCAGCGATCACTGCCAGAGCAGCCGGTATCATGTAGATATAGTTCGTATCCCCCAGGATCCGGGCTGTTGTCTTAAAGTCGATCTTCTTCAATGCGAGGTATAAGAAAAACAGGCTTATTAAGAAACCCGGGATCTGGAAGAAGAGCAGTCTTTTGAGTTTCATGATATATAAGCTGCGCTGCGCCGCTGAACAGATCCGGTATTCATGATGGTCTTTGCAGCAAGAGGCCCGCTCCCCTTACAAGGTTCATCAGCCTGGCCGGAGAATCGATCCTGCCCAGATATCCTAATATGATCCGGGGTCTGATATAAAATCCGCGAAGAAGTCTTTTGAACGCGCTTTTCAGTACGTCCGCAGTCATGCCGGCAGGCAGAAACAGGACTTCGTAACTGGTCATCTGCTCCCATTTTTCTTCCAGTGTACCGTAAGCCGAAATATTCTTATAGATCTCCGTCCCGGGGTAGGGAGTGAAATACGCCAGGCTGATATCGTCAAGCGGGAGCCGCCTCATAATATCAATGGTCTCAGCTATGGTATCGTCGTTCTCTGCGGGATTGCCGACCATGAACAGACCTTTTATGTTGAAACCGCAGGATCTGTACAGTTTAAGCGCAGTTTCGGTTTTCGCAAAATCAATTCGTTTTCCCAGGCGTTCGAGCACTTTTTGCGAACCCGATTCTATGCCGATATTCATGCGCCAGCATCCGGCAAGTTTCATCATCCGGAGAGTATCCCCGGAAATTGACATGCCGGGCCTTACATGGCAGCTCCATTTTATATTAAGCCCGCTGTCTATCATCATGGCAAGCAGTTCCCTTATGCGGTTTTCGTCGGCAAAAAAAGTGTCATCCTGGAAAAATACATCCTTTATCCCGTAGGCAGCCTTAAGGTGCTCGAGAAGCGAGATGATGTATGGGTTGCCGTGGCGGCGTAATCTGCTCCCGAATACGGAATGATCGCAGAAATAGCAGCCGTAAGGGCACCCCCGGGAAGTCATTATGGATATGGAAGATGCCTCGGCGGAATTCTGCGTGGGAAGATAGTAGTATCTGTCCAGCCTGGGAAGAAGGTGGTAGGCCGGCATAGGAAGAGAATCAAGGTCTTCGATATAATCGCGGCGGCCGGTGTTAACAAGCCGCCCGTTCTCCCTGTAGATTATTCCCCTGACATCTTCGTGGGATTTGTTTTCAAGCCGGCGCCCGAAGATCTCTGTAAGAGTGATCTCTCCTTCCCCGATTATGCCGATATCGAACTGGGGGAACATGTCCATGGTTTTGGCGGGGAGTCCCGATAAGTGTATCCCGCCTATTATCGTAGTGATCCCGGGATTTGCGGTTTTAATGCATCGGGCAATTTCCGCGGCTTTGCGGATAGACGCGGTAACCGCCGTAAGCCCTATGACGGAAGGATCGGCACGTTCTATCGCCCGTATAATTTCCGATACATCCATATTCAGTGCCTGGGCGTCGATTATTTCGACCGGCAGACCGAGTCTTTTTACGGCGGCGGCCAGATAGCACAATCCGTGGGGCGGCTCTATCCCACCCAAAGATGCAAACGCACCGTAGCGGGCTTTTCTGGACATGGGCGGATTGATCAGGACTAACTTCTCTTTATTCACGGCCGGGTCATCAGTACTTGCTTAAAATCGATTTTATTTTTATCTTAATAATATCCTTCAATACCCCGATGCTGTCCGGGATCAGCCTGACTTTCGTGGTTTTACTTGATTTCCAGCTGATAGGGACTTCTTTTATGTTATAACCCGCTTTATATGCTATATACAGTATTTCTATATCGAATCCGAAACCCGTTATCGTCTGTTTTCTGAAAACTGTCTCTGCTACTTGACGTGAGAAGCATTTGAATCCGCACTGGGAGTCCGTGATATCGGGCATAAGGAATGATTTAACCAGGAAGGATAGGACTTTCCGTGAAAACGCTCTGAATAAGGACTGCCTGCCGTGCAGTTCCGCGCCGGGCAGGAGGCGCGAAGCGATGACGATATCGCAGCCGCTGGCGATTAATTCAATAAACTTTTCAAGTTCCTCGAAATAGATCTGGCAGTCGGCGTCGGTAAACAGTATAAATCTGCCTGCCGCGGCCATTATTCCCTTTTTTGTGGAATAACCCTTGCCCTTGTTCCGGCTGTTTATAATGAGCTTTATACGGCTGTCGTATTTGGAAATCCCCGAGATGATATCACCTGTCGAATCAGTGCTCCCGTCGTCGACGATTATTATCTCGAAGGCATACCCGCGCGCGTCCAGATAACCGGTGAGGCCGGCGATATTGCCGCCTATTTGAGTTCCTTCATTATATGCAGGCACTATAACAGAAAGGAAAAGCGAAGACGTATCCATAGCAATTAATATAACAAATTACGGTGAAAACTGAAAGCTGATGATAACGGCTGTCCGCAGCGGTTTATTTAATAGGCCTGTCGAGATGATAGTTGCGCTGATATATGATTTCGATAAAGAGCCTCGGGAGTCCCATGCGCGTGCGGTGGAAGAAAGACAGGGCATCGCACATCCGGTATATTAAAAGATAAACAAAATTGGGCGGAAAGGAAATCAGCAGTCTCACAAGGGGGGAGGGGGCGCGGACCATGTTGATAAAATAGAACAGATGACAGAGATTTACAAGCTTCCCCGTATCTTTTTGCTTTAGTACGCTTTTTTGATAAGAACTTCCTATCCTGTCAATATCGTCATGCTTGATGAGTTTTTTCTTAATACATTCTTCTGCCAGTTTTGTGCCCGGCAGCGGCTGAAAAATCGATCCGACGACGCTGGCTCTTATTCTTCTGTTGATATTGACTGTTTTCAGGGCATTTGCGAGAGTCTCGCCCGGCATCCCGAACATGTTCTGGGTGTAATAGAACATCCCGTGCCTCCGCAGCATTCCGGCGGTTTTCACGATATGGATGTCTTTTAAGGGTTTATTGAGAACATCAAGCCGGTAATTCTCATCCCCCGATTCTATGCCGAAGCATGCCACGATACAGCCGGCGCCTTTCAGTTGTTTTATAATATCCTCATCGACCGTATTCGCCATAATATGGCATATGAAGGGAAGGTCTATCACTTTCTTGTATTCGCTGCAGAAAGAGCGCGTCCATTCCTTGTCGACTGCCAGTATGTCATCCTGAAAGCGGATAACCTTCAGTCTGCAGCTGTCTTTCACCTTCTTTATTTCCCTTACGACATTGTCTACGCTCCTATGCCGGTAATACGAGCCGCCGTAGAGCTTCCTCAATCCGTAATTGCCGCAGTACGAACAATTATACGGACACCCCCTGGCGGCCATGAAATTCTTGACGTGATTATCGCGGAAATAAGAATACTTGTAATAGATAGACCTGTCGGGAAAAGGCAGGTCGTCGATATCTTCGATAGCCGGCCTGAGCCTGTTTTTGTATATTTGCCCGTCTTTCTTTACCCACAGGTTTTCGATGCGGCTTATATCGCGGCCCGAACCGATATCATCCGCAAGTTCAAGCATGGGGTACTCGCCTTCTCCGCGGCATATGATGTCTACGGCCGGGTGTTCTATCACTTCGGGGAAGAAGGTGGGGTGGGGGCCGCCTAGGATTATACTGATCCCGCTGGGCAGGGTTTTTTTTATCTGCATGGCGGTTTTCAGCGCCCAGTAATGCTGCCCCGAGGTGCAGGAGAAGGCTATCAGGTCGAAACGGCTTTTCTTTACCAGCCGCAGCAGGCTCCTTCCGTCCGAGATCAGAAGACCGCACTCGTGCCCGTGTTTCTTGAGCAGGGCGGATATGCGCATAACGCCCAGCTGCTCGTGCCAGTAGTTTTGCAGAAACAATATCTTCGTCATGTATAATCCGGGGCTTTTGACCGGCAGACCGGCAATTCGTTTATATAACACATTATATTTAATTTGCCGGCATTAAAGCAATCCATGACATGGATAAGGCAAACCCGCAGGACCTGGTTTGCAAAAGTATTTGAACTCGATATTTATATTTTGTATCATTTTATATGCGTCAGTTCGGATAAAATAGGATAATGTGATGAATGACAAAAAGCAGCTCGCCGGCACGAAGATAAAAGATGACATTATTCCTGTTATTCTGATAATCGTGCTCTATTTTACAGGCAACTTCATCTGGTTCAGTCTGCAGAACATCAGGCATCCTCTGAACGAACATGAGGCCAGTCATTTCGATTCTTCTGTACAGCTTTATGAGGGGTTCAGGAATAATACAATAAGGTCCTGGGACGATTTCATATACACGGTATATACCGACGGGCACAGCGATGCCCCGTTCAACCCGCTTTTTGCAGCCGTTATAAACAGCATGTTAGGGAAAAACTACATGCGGATGCTGCTTCTAATGAACATATTTTACTTCAGCATAGCTGTGTTTTTTACTTATAGAACAGGCAGTTATATTATGGGAGCGAAGGGCGGATTGATGGGCGCCGTGTTTTTATCGATGTACCCGGCGGTATACGGGATATCGAGGAGATACAGCTTCGATTTCGGCGTGATGGCGGCAGTTGCGCTGAGTATATACCTGCTTCTGAGGTCTGAGAAGTTCAGTAACAGGAAGATGTCAATGTTATTCGGCGTATCGCTGGCATGGGGGATGCTGATCAAATGGACCTTCGCGGCGTTTCTGTTCGGCCCGGTGCTGTTCTCGGCGATAGAAGTTATAAGAGAAAACATAAAAAAAAGCAGGATCAACCTGTTCCTGTCATTATTGACGGCTATTATAGTATCCGCACCTTACCAGCTGAGCGTTTCCAGGATATTCACGGATTTCGAAAAACTTTTTCACGAAGCTAAAGGACCGTGGTATCACTGGGAAAATCTCAGGGTATATACCGTCGGGGTATCGGATATGCAGCTGTCTCCGCTATATTTTTTATTATTCGTCACGGGGTTGTATATATTCATTAAAAAGTTCGACAACAGCTATATTAAGAAAATGTTCGTATCATTGATGGTCATCCCCTGGATGATACTGATAGTCATGCCGCACAATAAGAATACGGTCCATGCCATACCGTATTTTCCTGTAGTGGCCTGTATAACGTCATACGGTATTATGAATCTCAGTAAAAAATTCATTCCGGCGTTGCTGTCCGTGTCCGTCCTGGTCGGCATCGTCCAGTATTTCAGCTTTTCATACGGGATCATCGTTCCGCACCTGGACAGTGTCCGCATCGGGCTCAAGCCGGATATGTATATCCATTACTTCTGTTTAAGCGATGATATGCTGTATTACAGGCATTCGATAAAACACGTATATGAAAGGATATATGATGTTATCAGTGAAAGAAAGGAAAAAACCGGGAAAAATAGTTATAATATCCTGTTGCTGAACACCACCCAGAGATATTTCATCCCCGGTATGTATGTGTTAAAACATATGGAATGGTTCAGGGACGCAGATGTAAGATTTGTTTCGGGCATGCATGTGTCAGTCTTAATGGATTTCGAGCCCGATGTCGATAATGACCTTGCTCCAGGAGACATAGACGGGGTCATATATGCCGGATACCGGGATTTCGGGGCGGAAGAGAGTTATATGCGGCTGTGCGCCAATATTATGCGCAAGGCAGACGATTATCCGCTGGAGAAGGAGAAAATGCTTGATCCACTTGTCTCCCTGGATTATCAGAATATGGTCGGAAAATACCGGGAATTCGCGGAAGAGTTTCAGATAAAGGAAAAACTGTATTCAGAAGACGGCACAGATGTATACATTTACCTCAGATAAATATCGCATTTTTTCGATGCCGCGCCGGCTATGGCCGGCGGCAGGATAAAAAGATAAGGAAAGATGAAGATAGCGTTCGTATTTCCACCGTTCAGTCATAAGAGATTCGAGGAGGATATAGACGTGGTGAGCCGCGAGTTTACCCAGCCTCCGCCGATCGGACTCGCGTATGCCGCCGCTATCGCGGAAAACGCCGGGCACGAGGCGATAATAATAGATGCGAATTACAGGCCTGGCCTGACGAAAAAGCAGGTGCTCGACAGGATCCGCGCCTTCGGGGCGGACCTGCTGGGGTTTATGCTCACCGCGTATATGTTCCGGCAGACCCTGGATTGGATAAGATATCTAAAGGAAAAGACGGGTAAGCCCGTTGTAACGGGGAATATCCTCCTGGACATATATGCTGCAGAAATAATGACTCATAGCGAAATAGACTACGGTGTCATAGGTCCCGCTGTCAGGACTCTGCCGGCTTTATTGAAGGCAATAGAGCGGAATGAGCAGATAGGCGGGATGAGGGGCGTGTGTTACAGGAGGGGAGATGATATAATCGTCAATCCTCCCGATACGCTGCGGGAGGATTTCGATATCCTGCCGTTCCCGGCAAGACACCTGCTGCCCAATCACAAGTACAGCACTATAATATCCAAAAAGAAAAACTTCACGATAATGATAACATCGAAAGGATGCACCGGCAAATGCGGGTTCTGTTATATAAAGAACATACCTTATTCCGCAAGGTCTCCGGAGAGGGTAGTAGACGAAATAGAGGAATGTAACAGAAAATACGGTATAAGGGAAATAGAGTTCTTCGACCCGATTTTCACGCTCAACAAGAATAGAGTTATACATATCTGCAGGGAAATAAGAAAAAGAAATATCAAGATAGCCTGGGCATGCCGGGCAAGAGTCGACCACATGGATGAGGAGATGCTTGACGAAATGAGGGCTGCGGGATGCAGGCGGATATATTACGGGGTGGAGTGCGGAAACCAGAATATACTGAATAATATCAATAAGAATATAACTTTAAAACAGGTAAAAGATATGATCGGGCTCACGAAAAAAAGGGGTATACTTACTTTGGGATTTTTCCTTATAGGAGCCCCCGGGGATACGGTCGAAAGCATAGAAGAAACGATAAAATTCGCGCTGGAGCTGGATCTGGATTATGCGCAGTTTCACAAGACGATGGCCAAGCCCGCGGGAGTTTTATACGAACAGGTTAAAAAGTACACGGGAAGGGATTACTGGAGGGAATACATACTGGGGACAGCCGGCGAGGAAAGGCTTCCTTCTCCCTGGACCGAGGTTTCGGAAGAAGAAATCGAGCGGCTCACTGTAAAAGCTTACAGGAAATTCTATTTCAGGCCGTCCCGCCTGTTTAAGATCATCGCCGGTATTCAATCGCCGGAAGAATTTTTTAGATACGTACGGTCGGGTATAGGCATGCTTATGGTGAAGAGCGATATAAACAAAACGGGTCACGGCGCAGAATGAGGGTAATGTTCGTCTACGGTGCCTTCGAGAACCTGGGGATTGAATACCTGTCGTCTGTATTGAAGCTCAATGGCCATGATACGTGTCTGGCATTAGACCCGCTTATGTTCAGCGATCCTTTTCTCACAATAAGGCCGGTTGATAGACTGTTTGATTACAGGGAAGAGCTTTTACGGGAGATAATAAGATATGATCCGGATGTAGCAGCTTTTTCCGCAACGAGTTCCTATTTCAGGCGCGCAATAAACATAGCAGGCGATATCAAGCGGATATCCCCCCGCACGCATATCGTTTTCGGAGGTGTACATGTGTCATCTGTGCCGGAAAAAGTAATAACCTCTGACTGCGTGGATTCGCTGATAGTGGGAGAGGGGGAATATGCTTTTCTTGAACTCGTGGAAGCATTGGAAAAAAAGAAAACCCGGGAGAATATCGGGAATCTATGGACCAAGACCGGCGGCAGTATAATCAGAAATCCCCCCAGGCCGTATATTGACGATCTTGACTCGCTGCCTTTTCCGGATAAAGACCTCTATTACAGTATAATCCCGGGGTACGCAGGCGGATACACGGCTATTGCGACAAGAGGATGCGTCAACAGCTGTGCATACTGCAGTTCGCCGGTGATGCAGGCCCTTTATCCCGGGCAGAAAAAGATGCGTTTCAGGAGCGTGGGAAATGTGATATCGGAACTGTCCGCGGCAAAGAAGAGATATAACTTCGGGCGGTTACGTATCAATGATAATATTTTTACAATCGATTCCGAATGGCTCAGGGAATTCGCGGAAGCATATGAGAAATATATCGGCGTACCGGTTTACTGTTTTACGTATCCCGATTATATCGACGGAGATAAAGTCAGATATTTAAAACAGATAAATACTTATCAGGTATGCCTGGGTGTCCAGAGTCCGATCCCTTCATTAAGGGGAGATGTGCTGAATAGGATAAGCCTTAACAGCAAGACCGCAGAAGCCGTCCGTCTCCTTAAGAATAACGGGATACGCTGTGTTACCGATGTTATACTCGGTATTCCCGGTGAAACTGACGAACAGCTTGAGGAAACCGCGCTGTATTTTAACCGGCTAAAGCCCGACAGGGTATGTGTCTTCTGGCTTGTATATTATCCCAAGCTGCCCATTATAGACAAAGCCCTGGCCTCCGGCGAGCTGAGCGAAACGCAGGGGAGGGACATCGAAAATAATCCGTATGAAGCGGCAAACACGGTTATAAATCGAAGGCAAGCCGGTAAAAAGCTCAGATATCACTGGATGATACTTTTTTCGTTTTTACCGCGTATTCTATTCCTGCTGCTTGTTAAAACAGGTTTCTTCAGGCTTCTCCAGGGTGTCGACCCTTCCGGGATAAGTTCTTTTTATACGATGCTCGGCAGGGACCGCCTTGATATACCCAGGATGAGATATTACACGCGGTACTGGCATTTCACTAAAAAAATCGTATTTTCCAGAATGAATATTTTCCGGATAAGGTATGGCGGGTAATGATCCCGAGAAGAAGAATCAATATATATAAGGGAGCGCTGGCCGATATTTTCATGGCGATTTTGAAGGGGGATATGCTTAAAGGGGGAGATATATCAGAATTCGAGTCGGCTTTTGCGGAGACGGCGGGCGTGGAATATGCCATTGCTGTTCCATCGGGACGAAGGGGGCTTTGTGCCATTCTTAAATCACTGAAGCTTAACAAGGGGGATGAAGTAATGCTCCCCGCGTTGACGTATCATGCGCTTCCGCGCATTATCGCGGATATGGGATACAGTCCGGTTTTTGCCGATATAGAAAAAAAGTCTTTTGGCTTCTATATCGCGGAAATCGAGAAGAAAATCAATAAAAGAACCAGGGTCATCGTGGCGACTCATCTTTTCGGCACCGCGTGCGATATAGAGGGCATAGTTGATACAGCTAAAAGGCATGAGATCCGTGTGGTGGAGGACTGCGCTCAGTCTCTCGGTTCCAGGGGGGTGTCGGGTGGCCGGGTCGGCACTTTCGGCGACGCAGCTTTCTTCTCCTTCGATATCACAAAGACCCTTAACACGTTCGGCGGAGGAATGGTCGTGACCCGCAGTAAGGAAATAGCAGAAGGAGTGAGAAGGGATATCGACGGATTGAGACCGTCTTTTAAGGATGTCGCGGCGAAGATAATAAATAATTATCTCGAGCTTCTGCTGCTGAATACCCCTCTTAACGCGGTGCCCCTGGGTCTTCTGCATAACAGGCGGTTGTATGGCTTTATCAAATCCTTATACAGGGGAGTGCATGGCAGCCTGGCGGGCTCCGGCGCGGCGTTTTCCAACATCCAGGCGATTATCGGATTAAAACAGCTGAAGAATATCGATAAGGCCGTCGGAATCAGAAGGCGTCTCGGCGAAAGGTACCTGGAAGAGCTGCGCGGCGCGGAAGGGATAGGCAGGGAAAATATTGAATATCTCCGCAAAGATTGTATTATAGGTGGTATGAACCGCTCTACTTTCTATAATTTCATCGTGCTTGTAGAGGATTCGAGGAGAGTATCGGACAGGCTGGCGGCGGCGGGCATAGATACCGGTTCACGGGAGGAGATACTGGAAAACTGCGGAAACCTATACGACGGTACGAACGACTACCGTGAAGCCGAATATGTAGTGCGGAGATCGCTCGAACTGCCGATGTACAGGGGACTTAAAGACGGAGATATAAGCCGCATAGTCTCCGCGCTTAAAGAGATTCTATCCGAAGTGCGTGAACCATGAGTAAAAAGAATAGGATAATTGTACCGTTATCCGTATTTATACTGAGCTCGCTTTTCTTCCTGACATTACTGGAAACGAGTCTCAGGATAAGCGGGTATCTTGTCGGTAAGAGCCGCAGGCAGCTTACAGCCCATGACATGAAGGAGTATTCCGGAAGAATCAATATCCTCTGTATAGGAGATTCCTATACGTGGGGCGGATTACTGCCGAAAAAGGATTCGTATCCCGGGATCCTGCAGAAGATGCTCGATAAAAGCGGGAAGAAAGACGTAAATATAATAAACTGGGGGGTGTGTGAGTACAATTCGGCGCAGTCGCTGGACATACTCCGTGATCAGGTAGAGCTGGATAAGGTAGACTGTATTATAATACTCTCCGGGGCAGCGAACCTGTTCAATCTCATAGGCTATCATTCCCAGGCGGGTATCCTGGAAAATATGCGTGTCTACAAGATGGTCAAGGTGCTGTCGACAAACCTGAAAAGCAGGCTGATGCAGCTGAAGGCGAGGCTCAAGAAGTCCGGCCCCGAAGACGAATATGCGGACGGTCCGCGCCCCGTCCTCAGCAGGACGGACGGCTTGGACGGGGAAATCAGGAAAAAGATCTCCCTCGCGTGGTCGTACACCAACAATAAGATGTATGACGAGGCGGAAAAAATGCTTCTGGATCTTGACCGTGAGAATCCGGAACAGCCGGAGATTTTATATGGATTGGGGCATCTCTACAGGAGACTCTATGACAGCGAAAAGGCCGAGAAATACCTGAAAAAAGCCATCGCGTATAAACCGGATCTTGCGCCGGCATATGTAGACCTGGGCGTTGCTTATGAGAACATGGAGGAATTCGATAAGGCCATTGCCGCAATAAGGAAATTCCTGGAGCTGGGAGCGGATCTTAAAGAAGACAAATATTTTAACAGGGCTTTTAAGGTACTGGGGCACAGTTATGAATGTATGGGCGACCGCGCGGAGAGCATAAAATACTACTGCATGTACCTGGAATACGAAGGCGTTTCCTCGGATTATTCCGTATACAGGGCCATCGCACAGCAGTATTTATATCAGAGCCGTTATGATGCCGAGAATCTCACAAAGACGCTGAATAATATTGTCCGGTCGAATCCGGTTATGAAGAAAGACAAGAATATAACGAGTTTTATCCGGTATTTTGAGAACAAAGACAAGTGGGAAAAGAGGCTGGAAAAGTGGATATACGCAGACCTGGAGAAGATGATCAGGATATGCAGGCAGAACGATATACGGATAATCATCCAGAATTACCCGCTGGAGTCCCCCGTCGCCAACAGGGCGATAGGAAAGATAGTGTCCCGATATTCGCTCCCCCTGGTTGATAATCTGGAAGTATTCAATAATCTTTGGAAAAACGGCGGGCAGAAAGAAAATTATTTCCTGGAAGACGGGCATTGTACGGCCCGTGGAAACCGGGTGATGGCGGAGAATGTGTACGCCGCTCTTATAAGGGAGCGGATAATCACGGACGAAGAATGAAAGACAGGAATATAAAAAACAGAAAGGATTTCAAGATTAAAAACAACTGGGAACTTCTGCAGTTCCTGTTTATCGTGATAAAGGAGAACAAGAAGTGGTGGCTGCTGCCGCTGCTTCTGATAATAGCGTTTCTGGGGCTTTTTATAAGCCTTACGGGTAACACTTCGGTTCTGCCCGCGATTTACGCCCTATTTTAGCTTCTTTCCCCTTGCGGAAAACAGCAGCCCGTTCTTCCTTATGGTATCCGATATGCAGGCTGCGATTATAAGGTGCCCTTTAGCGTTAGGATGGATCGTGTCTTTCTGCGGATCGAGAAACAGGTATTCCGCAGCGTATCCGCTGAAAGCGGCCGGTATGTCGGACAGTGGTATGCCGCGCCTGTGGGCCACGTCTTCGATTATCCTGTTGTATTCAAGTCCGTATTCTCCGCATCTGTATGCTTCGATTTCAAGTATTCTGGTGAAATATGACTCTGCCGTGACATGGTCGCCCGTCCGGTTATAACAGAAACCCAGGTAATAATAGGCGCTACTGAGGTATTTGTTGTTTTTCACCGCTTCCTCAAGAAGACCTATTGCCCCGTGATAGTCCTCTTTTTTTATCATTGACAGGGAGTCCGACACAAGGCTTTCCGCTTTTTCCCTGAGAGATCCCGGGACGTGTTCCGGGATCGGAAGGTTGACAGGGAATTTTATGAAGAGCAGCTTGATGTCTCTCCGGGCGCATATATCTATGATGTCTTCCAGGTTGGAGCGGTATTCATCCGCCGAAACCCTGACTTCCCTTGGAAGGTAAGTCTCGACAGGGACCCCGCCGGCGTATTTCTTCCTGTCCCGGAAACCGTTCAGCATTTTCTTGTATGCCATGAAGAAATAACTCCGGTCCAGCACGTTCAAGAGCCCCGAGATAAATCCGTTCTGCCTTTTCAGCGCGCTGTCCGGCCTGCCGTTATTTAGGAAAAAGCGGTATTTGTCTATGTCATTTATGACGTAGGATACGGTTATGAGTTCGGGTTTCAGCGGAAGTACGGCTTTTTCAAGGAGTTTTTTTCCCTGAAAGGACGAATAACCGATCATGCCCGCATTTACCGCCAGAAAATCTTCGCCGTATTCTTTCCTGAGGGACTTTTCGAGCACCGCAGTATAAGTCTGCCCGTAATCCACGCCCCATCCGAACGTGGGAGACGCGCCCATGCATACGATGGTATGCCTTGCGGAAACAGCCCCGTGATCCATCCTCTTTTCTTTCGCTCCGGAACGAAAGCCGTTTCTGTCGGTCGAAATTCCGGTATCGATGAATCTCTCGTGCAGGCGCGGCCTGTTTTTCCATATCAGATCCGGGTCCCTTTCGAGTATGTATACTATCTGTTCGAGGTGGCTCCTGTCGTAAAATATCCTGGCTGCGCCTTCCAGGCCGGATATTACAAGGACGAGGAACAGTACGCTTATCGCGTTTCTCAGCGCACCGCCCGGCCCGCTATATTGCCGCATTGCATTCTCCGCGCCGGTTTTCCGGGTATGTCTATTCATCTGCTTCAGGCCGGCCTTTCAGTACGGCTGCAAGCAGGACGGACTGCAGGATAAGTGCCGCTAATTTAAAAAGGTTTATGAAGAATCCCGGCTTGTTCGACGTTTTCATAAACAGCCTGAACAACCGCCCCGCGTCAAGGTAGAAGTCCTTCTGAGCCGACAAAATTGTCCTGTCCAGTGCCCCCGGAGCCATTCCTGGAATAGCCCTTCCGATAGAGAAATAGGAGAAATCATCGAAACCGGAGTCCTTGCCGGTATCATACAGCAAAGTATAATAAGCATCGTATTTTTTGACAAGTTCATCGAAATGCGTGACTTTGAAAAAGAATGCGAGGTCCAGGCTGGAACGTTTTGCAAAAGCGGCGGTATCTTTCATCTCGTCAGGCGTTTCGCCGGGAAATCCGAGCATGAAATAGCCTCCTGTGATTATCCCGCTTGCGGAGGTCTTTTCGATGACGGCGTCCAGCGACCGTATGTCCAGGTTTTTGTTTATGACGGACTGAAGGCGCTGGGAAGCGGTTTCTATGCCGAAAAAAAGCTTGTATGTGCCGGCTTTCCTCAGAAGATATATCAATTCGTCGTCCATGCAGTCGGCCCTTATGCCGTGGGGGAAGGCCAGGCTTATATCCATGCCGGATCCGATGATAAGCCGGCAGATCTCTTTTGCGCGGTTGATATCGTGATTGAAAACCGCATCGTAAAAATGGAACTCTTTTACGTTATATCTTGCAGACAAAAGGGCTATCTCTTCCACTACATTTTCCGGAGACCGGCTCCTGAATGTTTTCCCGTAGGTCCTGCTGTAGCAGCAGTAATAGCAATCATATGGGCACCCGCGCGAAGACAATATGGGCAGAAAAAGCCTGCGTTTCAGAGCGCCGTTCCAGTTCGAGAACCCGGAATAGGCTTTTATATCCACCTGTTCCCATGCATCGGGGAGGATGGGGTAATTATCAAGGTCGTAGATAAAATATTCTTCGGCCGGGTATTCGGTCTCCCGGTCATGCCTTGAGAGGATACCGTGCTGGTGCAAAGACTCCGGATTTTCCAGCAGGGACAATATCCTTTTTTCCGGTTCTCCTCTTATAGAGAAATCAATGTTTGCATCCTCGAATACCGCTTTTCCCGCGAGAGCAGGGAGCTCTCCGGTTACTATGTTAAGAGTATTATCGTCGATCGTCTTAACAAGCCCGGCCAGCCTGTGTAGGATATCCGCCTCCCAGATGCGGCTGCTGAATATGACCGCCCCGGGCGCAAAGGACCGGATCAGGCGTTCTATGGCCCGCATGTCGTTGTTATAGAGCCCGGTATCGATTATCGTCATCCGGTATTTATCCCTGAACTTCATGGTTACGGCCGAGAAGATATACAGTAATTCCAGCGGGGGCCTGGGTCCCCCCATCCCCACGGGTTTAAACGTCTGTATCAGCAGTATCCTGTCGTTCATCGGGAGCTGTTTTCCCGCGAGCCCAGCTTCTTGTCCGTGTAAAGGAGAAGTTCGAATCTGCCTTTTTCTTCATAAAGCAGTTCTTCCACGTAATTATCCAGCAGGGCGTCCCATCTTTTTCTCATCACGCTTTCTTCGGGGAGCCCGGGATCTTTGTTGTACGAAGATAGGACGGATCTTATCCTTCCCAGGATAAAACCAAAGGTGTCGTCGCTCCTGATGCCCAGGAAGGGTTTTCCCGGTGTTTTCAGATGAATGATAAAATCGGGCCTTTTGGCCGAATCCGATACCAGTAATTCCATCACATCGAATGTATTGAAATTCTTTATCTGCAGCCTTTCGCCCCAGAATATGAATCTGGGGAAAGCTATCCAGTTGAGCGTATCGCTGATCCCCGGCACGTAGTTGTATGAGATGTGCTCTACCGGGAGTATCCCGATCTCTCTGCGGGATATGGCCGCCATGGATGGGAGCATCTTTTCCCTTATCCTGGAAAGGATGACACTGTTGCGGCCGCCGGGCGCGTCCCTGTGAAAAGACCAGTAGGACCGGAAAGGCCTGTAATAAAATTCCTTCAGGTACCTGTAGACGGAATCATGCGGCTGCTCCATGTCTCTGGTCATGTAATTCGTGTCGTAAGAAAAGACAAGATACTGAAGTACGCCTGCAGATAAGAGCGTATAGAGGGCCAGCCTCCCCGGGCGGTTTTTAAGAAGGGAGGCAGCTCCCCGGGCGCTCAATAACGCCATTACGGGAAGAAGGGGCATCATATAGCGCACTTTTACCCAGTGGGGCATCATCAGGAGCGTCAGGTAGGGGACCGCCAGCCACAGCAGGAACATGCATTTTATTTGTTTTCCTTTCTGCCTGAAGAAGAAAAAGTATATGCCCGTGACAAAAAGGATGAAAAACGGCGGACTCAGGAGTTCTTCCCACAGGCCGGCGGTGAAAAGGCGCAGATTGGAGTAATGGTACCACGGGTCCGGTTTCGGTTCTGCCAGATGATTGTGGAAGACGTAGTATATCTTGCCGGCCGTGAAATAGTGGGGGAATATGATAGCGGAAGCCGCGGCGGCGGAAAGACAGAGATTCAGGAGCGGCCTGTAGTTCTTTTTCCGGGTTTCAGCGGCCAGGAAGCACAGCGCGATGATAAAAGGGCCGGCAATATAGGCGGCATAGCTGTATTTCAGCATTAATCCCCAGCCGCATGCTATCCCGAACAGCAGGCTCCATTTAAGATCGCTGAAATTCCGCGATTTATACAGAAAATAAACGGACATGGCTATAATGCCCATCATGGAGTTCTCTATTATGAACATGGGGAACTGCATGAAGACCGAGGGGCACAGGGCTATTATCAGCGCTGAGAGTATACCCATATCTCTACCGCCTATTTCCCTGCCCATCAGGTACATGAACATCAGCAGGATCAGCAGGTAGGGCATGTTCATCACATAGTTTATCGTGGCGCAGCTGTTACCGAATATAAGGGAGATCAGGGCGCCGTGAAAATAAGAGAAGGGCGAAACACCGTCAAAATTGATCATCAGCATGAGATCTTCCTGTTTGTAGTTTTTCAGGAATTCCGCCCAGCGGATCAGGCTGTCATAATTCTTGGCGCTCCTCATCATCGCCGGCGCATTCGGAAGGTTGTTCCAGAAATACAGGTGGCCGGCCGTGTACATAAGGCAAATGATAAAAAGAAGCAGAAGTTCTTTCCTGTAGTATTTTAAGTTCATGCCCGTGTCTCTCATAATCCTAAAAGCGGCTTATTACGTTATATTAGCAAAAATAAACGCGATTATGAAATGAGATTGTCATGCAATACATAATAATATTATAATAAGGAACCGAATTATTTCCGGCTCGTTACAATGCTGAAAAAAAACGTTATAAGAATAAAAAGGATATTTCTGGTATTTTCGGGTCTGCTGGCCAGTGCGCTGTTTCTGGAGGCAGGTTTGAGAATAGGGGGATATATATGCCTGTCCAGGCAGGAGAGCGGCAATAGGAAGTCACTGGCTCGGCCCGGCGTGTGCCGGATATTGTGTTTAGGAGAATCGACAACGGCCGGTCAGTGGCCGCGGCCGCTTGAAGGAATTCTGAACGAACAGAATATTGGGGTTGAATTCAGCGTCATAGACAAGGGCCGCGCCGGGACGTATTCAAGCAGTATAATGAGGGAGGCGGAAGGTTATATAAAAAGGTACAATCCAGATATAGTGGTGGTTATGATGGGGATAAACGACGGGAGCTTTTTATCCGGAGCTGAAAACGGCGGTGCGTGGAGCGGTGTGTCCGGCTGGATAAAAACACTGCGGGTATACAGGATGGCGGATTTGCTGAAACAGCATGCGGCAGCAGCCGCGAACGGCCGGGTGGGGAGTAAGCCCTGTCCGGAAGAAAGAAGGATAAGGAAAAAGGAATGCGCCGCCCCGGAACTGGAAAAATATATCGATCTGGGCAGCGGATATATGGCGGGCGGAGAATACGGCAAAGCTGAAAAGGCGTTCCGGGCAGCCGTAAGGGCCTGTCCCGGGGATAGCGAGGCTTATGTCAGGCTGGCTTTATGCAGAAAGAAACAGGGCAAGTACTGCGAAGCGGAGAAAATATTGATAAAGGCTGCTGATACGCTGCACGGCGCCGCCTGGGCGTATGTCGAGCTCGGCCGCATTTATAGAGAGTTAAGAGAATATGATAAGGCAAAAAATATACTTGAAAGAGGGCTGGCGGCCGAACCTGAAAACGAATGGCTTTATATAGAACTGGGCAACTGTCACAATGAAGAACGCGAGTATGACAGGGCCGAAAAGATGTACGCCGAGGCGATCAGGATAAACGGGAAGAATGTACAGGGGTATATAAGGATGGGCATGTCGTATTGCGATCAAAAAAAATACGGGGCAGCCGAAAAGGCCTATGGGATGTCTATATCCGTTGACCCGGAAGATTACGAAGCATACGCGGCGCTGGGCAAACTGTATTCGGAGAAACTGGAAGAATACGATAAGGCCCTGGGAATATATGAGAAGGCGCTGGCGATAGACCCGGAAAATACCCGTGCATACATAGGTCTGGGCAGCTGTTTCAAGTCGAGCGGGGATAATATCCGCGCGGAAGAGATGTTCAAAAAGGCCGTAGGCGCGGATCCCGGCAATTACGATGCGCTTTTCAATCTGGGATGGTTTTACGGCAGGAGCCAGAAAAAATACAAAGAGGCGGAAGAGATGCTGAAAAAAGCCATTGCCGCTGATCCTGCCAGAGATATCGCGTATTTGAGGCTGGGCTGGCTGCATATGGACCGGAAAAAATATGCGGAAGCCAGGGATGTTTTCAGAAAAGCGCTTAAAACAAAACCGGCGAACGACAGAATCTACAGGGGGCTGGCTCAATGTTACGAGATGCTGGGGAAGAAAAGGCTTGCCGGAAGATATTACAGGGAAGCTGACCGGCACAGCGAAAGGTTCTATAATCCGGAGACACACTATAATTATAAGAAGCTGAAAGATATAATCTTGCAGGGGAACGCGAAGCTCGTATGCGTCCAGTATCCCATGAGGGACGTGCAGCATCTGAAGAAGATATTCGATAAGGGCGACGATATAGTTTTCGTGGATAACGAAGGGATATTCAAGGATGCGGTACGCAGGGAAGGCTATGATGAGTATTTTATAGACTCATTTGCCGGGGACTTCGGCCATTGCACGGAAAAAGGAAACAGGCTTCTGGCGCGGAATATAGGCAGGGCGATAGCAGCCGGTATATTCGGCGTAAAAACAGAATGAATAAGATGAAATCGTTCATAAAAATACTATTGATCGCCGTATCGGCGGCGGTATTTTTAATTTATTCTCTGAAGGAGCTGGATCTGCCGGGCCTCCAGGAAGACGAGGCTATTATCGCCGTTGCCGCTTTCCCCCTGTGGGGGTTGAGGTCTCCCGCGAATACTACGAGTTTCAGGGTGCTCGGGCGATACCTCCCTTTGATGTATCATCCGTACCACGCCGCAGGCGCCGGCTATCTTATATCCCCGTTCCTGGCGCTGGGGGGGATGAATGTGATTGCCTTGAGAAGCGCGACGGTGTTCTACGGCGCGGTAACGCTGTTATTCATATACCTGCTGGCAAAATTGATTGACAGAACCGGGTTCCTGCCCGAGGTCGTACTTCTTCTGACGAGTACTCACGCTACGTACTTATTGACCGTCAGGAAAGGATGCTGGTACAGTTCGGTGCTGCTATTGTCTGCGTATGTGGGCCTGTTTCTGGTCGGGAAATGGTTCAGTACCGGGAAAACGGCCTACTTCCTTTCCGGAATTTTCATCATGGGTACCGGTATGTCCGTCAATAGCTCGTACATATTCTTTATACTGAGCAGCGGGATCCTCTTTGCACTGGTATACATATTCAAAATAAGGAAGCTGCCCGGACTGTCGGCAAAAACGGTATTAGCAGGCCTTTTGTTTATTTTTCTTTCGGGCATACTGCTTGTCTGGGGAGGGTTTTCGCCGGGAGGAAGACTGGTAGACACGTTTAATAACAGCTTCGTAAGGATAAATTTCAGGCAGAGTTCTTATCCCGAAAGACTGCGCGGGAGAATAGAAAACCTGTATAAGCTGACAGACGGCACCGCCCACCAGGAAGAAGAATTCAATAACAAGCATAATATCAGCCCGCATGCGGTGGAGATACCCGCAGGTTCCGTGTATCCTATGGGAAACGGGATATTCCCTGTACTCTGGGTACTGGGTTCGGCGTTATGCGTGCCGCCGCTTTTAAAGCGCAGGCGGATTGACAACATGGGGATACTTGTCTTATTCAATATATTGTTCGTCCTGGTCTCTCCGTTCACGCTGAGCGGGATATCCATAAACCACGTGATACCCATATTCCCGCTTTCCATGATTATCTGCAGTTATCTGCCCGCCGGGCTCATAAGCCGCGGCAGGGTATGGGCACTGATAGGAGCGTGCGTTATAACGGCTGCTGTCTTAAGGAATGTTTCTGCAATGAACGGGTATTTCAGGTTCATCGAACGTACCGGCGGGGTCCGTACATGTTCCGATGCGGTTTATGATCTTGCGGAATGGATCAAGCAGGAAAGAGCGGATGACTATTTCCTGGGTGACTGGGGGCTGCGCGATAACCTGATATTCCTGACCCGGGGGAGGAGTTATCCCTGCTACAGCGTTCCCGATATGAGCTTCGATGATATAGGGGAAGATGACTTTGCGGAATATTTTCAGGACCGGGAAAAATATTATATCTTCCGCTACGGCAGCGAGAATATCGGCAGATTCGCAGGAATCGCCGTCAAAAACGGCAAAAAAGTCGTAATGGTCAGGCAGTTTTTGCGGAAAGACGGCTGTCCCGTATATAATATCTACCGGGCGGAATGAAATCATGAGCGTTTTATGATATTATGTAGTCTATTAAAAGTACAGATGACGGTTTACGGGAAAATATTAAGGTTTTTACAGAGTGCCTCAAGATGAAGTTCGCCCTGGTTTTTAACCCTTTTTCTTATAAGGTCCATGAAGAGAATCTGAGGATAGTCCAGAAATACTTCGGTCTTTTTCCTCCCCTGAGCCTGGCGTGGGTCGCGGCCATTGCGCAGAGGGCCGGGCACGAGACCATCATCATCGATGCCAGGACCCTGCGCCTTACCATGGAAGATACGCTGGAGCGCCTGAAGGAATTCAAACCCGACATCCTGGGGTTTATGATGACGACATACATGTTCCCCGAAACGCTGGGCTGGATAAGATACCTCAAGAAGAGACTCGGCATACCGGTTGTCGTGGGCGGTTATAATCTCAGGGTATACCCCCGGGAGTCCGTCGCCCCGGCGGAAATAGATTTCGGCGTCAGAGAGCACGCTTACTATACAATCCCTTCGCTGTTCGAAGAGCTGGAGCGCGGGAGGAAATTCGAAAATGTCCCGGGCCTTATCTACAAGGACGGCGGGCAGACGTTAATAAACGCCCATCCCCTCAAAATAGATTTCGATAAATTTCCTAACCCGGCAAGGGATCTGCTGCCCAATGAACTGTACGCGGAATTTCCCACTGAACTCAGGAATTTCACTGTTATGGTCACAAGCCTGGGCTGTCCATATGATTGCAGTTTCTGCGAAGCGGGAAGCAGCGCATATTCTCCCCGCAGTCCCGTTACTGTCGTAAACGAGATGGAAGAATGTTTCGAGAGGCACGGCGTCAGGGAAATAGATATATTCGATTATAATTTTACGACAGATAAAATACGCGTGATGGAAATATGCAGCGAGATTATAAAAAGAAAGCTTAATATCCTGTGGGCTTGCCGTTCAAGGATAGATATAGACGGAGAACTCCTGGAAATAATGAAAGCCGCGGGCTGCGGAAGGATATATTACGGGATAGAATCCGGCAGCCAGGAGATACTCGACAGGGTGAACAAACGGATCACGCTGGACCGGATAAGGAATACAGTGAAAATGACCAAGAAATACGGTATCCGCGCGCTGGGATTTTTCCTCGTGGGGGCTCCGGGGGAGACGAAGAAGACCGTCTCCAGGACGGTCAGATTCGCTAAATCGCTCGATCTGGATTATACTCAGTTTTCAAAATGCCTGGCCAAACCGCTCACCCCGTTATGGAAGGAGATGGTGGCAAAAGAGGGGAAGGATTACTGGAGGGAGTGGGTTCTGGGAAGGGAAGAAGACAGGGTTCTGCCCCGGCCCTGGACGGTGCTTTCCAATGACGAGATCGACAGACTGACGAGGAAGGCATATGTGAAATTCCACCTGAGGCCGCTGTTCCTCCTGAAAGCCGCGCTCAAAGTCAGGTCTTTTTCGGAATTCAGGAAGAAAGTGCTGGGATTTCTGGAAATGATGTTCAGCCAGGAAAAGATATCCCGGAAAGCGGACGGATTCGTCGCTTATCACGGGGACAGGAAACGCCTGGATTTTTACAGAAAGCTGGCCAAATTCAAATAGATTCCGGTACCCCGCGCCTCTTGAGCCTGATCACCGTCCGTACGCTTTCCAGCAATAACCCAAGGCTGAATTTAGACTTCCCTTTTTTCCGGCCGCGGTATATCACGGGCACTTCCGCGATCCTGCGGTCCCGCAGTACCAGCAGCATTTCGACCAGTACGGACGGCCCGCGGGACTTCAGCTGCCGGGAAGACAGTGTCCTGACGGCTTCCTTATTATAACACCTGAACCCGGATGTGCAGTCGTGAACCGATTTAAGATCCAGCATCGATCTTATGTATCTGTTAGCTGCCCGGCTCAGCAGCCTTCTCGCGAGGCTCCTGCCGGTTTCTTGCCCGCCGCCGATATACCTGGACCCGATTACCATGTCGTAGTATGGCGCTGTTTCGAGGAGTTTTACTATATCGGCAGGGTCATGCGAGAAGTCGGCATCCATTTCCAGAAGGTATTCATAGCCGCGGGTTGCCGCATAGTTTATCGCGTCTATTTCCGAGAAGCCCCGGCCCCTGGCGCCTTTTCTCACTATATAGCTAAGGGAACGGTGTTTCGCGGCTAATTCCGGCAGGACTGCCTGTGTCCCGTCAAGGGAATCGTCATCGATAACGAGTATATCGGCATCTAACCCCAGTCCCGATATCGTGCCTGCAAGTTCCGCGATGTTTTCTCTTTCGTTAAGAGAAAATACGGCTATGAGCGTCTTCGGATGCATAATCCAGATTATATTGTTATTGAAAATCCGTGTCAATTCCAGGGGAAGATTCTTTTTCCGATGAAGCGGCCCGGGATTCCCTTATTTGCCGCATCACGGCGTGAAGGATCCGGCGGCCGCGGGCGATATTGCTCTTACAGACACAATTAGTATCATAATATTATGACAAGAAGGCGATTTACACGGTAACATGTGCGGTATAGCGGGCATAATCAGTCTTAGGGAGCCCCTGGATATACGGGAATACGATGCTGTCGGGCGGATGACCTGTGTGCTCAGACACCGGGGTCCGGACGACCGCGGAATGAAACATGACGGGCGTTGCGCGATGGGGAATGCGCGGCTGAAAATCATAGACCTCTCGGATAATGCCAGGCTGCCGATATCCGACAGGGAAAATACGGTCTGGCTGGCATATAACGGGGAAGTGACGAACTTCAGGGAGTTAAAAGAGCAGTACGGCCTGGAGCGTAAGTATAAGCTGAGATCGCATTCCGACGCGGAAGTCCTGGTATATCTTTACCGCGAGCTCGGCATAAGCTTCCTGGGACAGCTGACCGGGATGTTCGCTTTCTGCATCTATGACAGGTCTTCGCAAAAGGTCTATCTAGTGAGGGATTTTTACGGGCTGAGACCGCTTTTCTACATGATAAAAGACGGCCTCGTATACTTCGCATCCGAGATAAAATCTTTCCTGGAAACAGACGGATTCAGGGACACGATGGATATGGAAGGCATCTATCATTATTTTACGCTGGCTTACATACCCGGGAGCCATACGCCTTACGCGGACGTGAAGGAACTGCGCGGCGGCGAGATGATAGAGATAGACCTTGCTGCGGGCAGGTATGAGAAGAAAAGATATCACAGAACGGAGTATAAGCCCGATTATTCCGCCGTACTCGAAGAGACCGCCGGGAGGATGAGGGAATTCATGCTGGATTCTGTGCGCCGGAACATGATATCCGATGTGCCGGTAGGGATGACTTTTTCCGGGGGGGTAGATACCAGCTGCATCCTCGCCCTTGTTAAGGAACTGGGATCGTGCAGTGAGTTCCATACTTTTTCCGTCAGGATGAAAGAACCCAGTTTCGACGAATCCCGCTATCAGCGGCTCATGGTGGATTTCGCAAAACCGGTTCACCACGAGATAGCGATAGGCCCGGAAGACGTCCTGAAAAACCTTGTAACGCACATGGCATACCTGGACGAGCCTCACGGTGACGGCGCGGCTATACCGTTCTATGCCCTGGCCGAAGAGGCCGGAAAATATGTCCGAGTGCTGCTTTCCGGGGAGGGCGGCGATGAGGTCTTTAACGCCTACGAGACCCACGGCGCGTTATTCGTAAGAGAGCATTACAGGAAATATGTGCCCGCGCCGCTGCGCGCTGGGATAGCGAAGCTGGCCCGGTTGTTTCCCGCAAGGTACAACAAGCTGAGCTTTGATTTCCTGCTTAAAAGATTTACCGAAGGCGCCGAGCTGGGCGTTCCGGAGGCGCATATATTCTGGAGACACGTCCTGTCGGACGGCGAAAAGACGATGCTCATGCCCGGTTATGCGTCATACGGCAGTACGTCGGGCATATTCAGGAAATATTTTGACAGCCTGGATTTCGAGAATGACCTTGATAAAATATCCGTGCTCGACATGGAGTACTATTTTATCGATGACCTGCTCGTAAAGAACGACAGGATGGTGATGGCCCATTCCGTGGAAGCCAGGTATCCTTTTATGGACAGGCCGCTCGTCGAATTTATCAACAGGATCCCGCCCGAAATGAGGGTGAGGGGGTTCGGATTCTCCAGGAGGTACATAGAGAAAACGGCGATGAGGGACCTTCTTCCCGCAAAGATACTCAAAAGGAGCAATATGGGGCTGGAGATGCCGCATTCGATATGGTTTCTGGACAGTCTGAAGCCGGTACTGGAAGAGTATTTCACGAAGGAAAACATCAATAGGCCCGGCATTCTGGACTACGGCGCGGTAAAGTATTTTCAGCAGCAGCATATGTCGGGGAAAAAAGATTACGGACGGGCACTGTGGTGCATACTGATGTTCCTTATATGGTTCGATCTGTTCGTATACAACAAGGATTACAAGAAATACCTGGGATATGCCTGATGCCCGGCGCGCGCCGTCGGGGTAGTCCGCCCGATTTTTCCTAGAAAAAGCCTTTCATAAGTATCCTGATGACTTTCAATAAGTTGTTAAAACGCAGTCTCTTGAGATGTTTTAATGCCTGAGAAGGCCTTGCGTAAAAAGACCTGATGGCTTTTTTCTGCAGCCGCCGCAGTTCGGCTGGGCTTAAAGTATCCGTGACCCATATCGGGGCGGTATCCGTGAAACAGATATATGATGAGTATCTTTTCCAGACCGAGGTATCGACACTGCCGTCCGGCCTTATTCCCGTGTCAAGCTCGCCTTTTTCCCGCAGCTCGTAAAAAAGAGGCGACCCGGGGTATGGAACGAGTATGCTGAACTGGGCCATGTCCAGGCGGAGCTTCCGGGAAAACCGTATCGTATTGAGCGAGTCACTGTATGTTTCTCCGGGAAGCCCCAGTATGAAAAGGCCTTCTATGAAAATATCCGAATTGTCTTTTATGGCAGCTACTGCATTCTCTATCCCAGATATGGTGCATCCCTTATTTATCCTGTCCAGGGATTCCTGGTTTCCTGATTCTATACCCAGGGAGAGCTCATAACAGCCGGCGCCGTCGATCTCTTTTACGAGTTCCGGCGTGATCTGGCTCACGTGGGCATCGCAGCCCCACCGTATTTTCAGATTCCGTTTCCTGATCTCGGAACATATGTCGCGGATTCTATTCCGGTCGGAGAGGAACGCGGGGTCCATTATATAAATGTAGGAAGCGCCGTATTTCTTTTCCAGGATCTCCATCTCGTTTACGGCCGAAACGGCATCGTTGAATCTTATCTTCCGGTTGCGGTGTACCGCGCAGAAAGTACACCGGTTGGTGCAACCCCTGGAAGTGATCATCGTTTTGACCTGGCTGTTCTTCCCTGGCACGAACATCTGATTGCTGATGGGAGAGGGTCGGTACAGTCCCTGGTCAAGCAGGTCCCTGGCCGGGACGGGCAGCCCTGAGAGGTCTTCGATGAATCCTTCAGAAGATGTCTGGACGGCATTTCCCCCGCTGCCGATAAAAGAAACAGACGGTATATCTTCTATACGGCATTTTTTGTCGAAATACTCTATTATTTTCAGAAAGGTATATTCTCCTTCGCCGTGAACGACGATATCGCAGCATCTGTTCTCCAGATATTGTTTCGCGTAGGCGGAGGCATGGACATTGCCCAGAACGACCATGGATCCCGGCAGGGTTTTTTTCAGCCACTGTCCCAGCTCAAAGACGACGGCGCCGCTGCAGGTAAACGTAGTGATCCCTACTATATCCGGTTTTATGGAGAGTATCTCTTTTTTCAGTTCATCCGGGCCCATGTTTCGGGCATAAGCGTCGATCACTGTGACATGGTGCCCTGTTTCCCGCGCGACAGCGGCAATATATAGTAATCCCAGCGGCTCGTATCTCTGTATGAATTCCATTCCGACGCCGAGCGCGTAACCCAGTTCGTCCGGGGGATTAATCAGTAATATATGCATCGCGGGTTGTGTATTCTATAATAAGGCTATTAGGTCTATTCTCAATATATGATGTCAAATGAAATTTAGCATAATGCCCGGGTGTTGTCAATAAAAATGCTGCCGGCTGGAAATGAGGCTATAATTTCAAGCAGCGGCTGGATTGCCGGGAACAGGGGCATCCGGTAATTTAAATAAGAATCTTATTGGTAAAAGGCGGGATAAGTGATTATAATGGTATTTAGTCAGCCGGACCGAAACGGCTGACGCCGGCAGCGGCAGCAGGTTCTGCCGGACAGCAGAGGATCAGATGCGCGATAAAATTTCCTTAATCAAAAAACTCGGCCTGGTGTTTGCCGGGATACTGCTCAGTATGATACTGCTGGAGTCGGGACTGAGGGTGGGGGGGGCGGTATACGGACTGATAAAAGATTATAAATACAGAGTATCTGCCGGAAGCAGAGGAACGTACCGGATTATGTGCGTGGGCGAGTCGACAACCGCCGATCAGTGGCCTCCTCTGCTGGAAGAAATCCTGAACAGCCGGAAAACGGGCATAAGGTTCAGCGTCATAGACAAAGGCGTAGCGGGCGGTAATTCAGAGATCATCTTAAAGCAGCTGGAAGATAATCTGGATAAATACAGCCCGGACATGGTCATTGCCATGATGGGTATTAACGACAGATACTATTCCGGGCTGAAGGAAAAGGAAGTCCGTGGTTTGAACAGGTATCTGTCCTGGGTCAGGAAGCTGCGGATATATAAATTATTCCGCGCGTTCGGCGGGCAGCTTTCATCAGCGCGGCATAAACCGCCTGAAGGCGCAGCGGGACTCGGTGAGGACCCCGATATATATCCCACGGGTATGATGGCGGACGAAGCTCACGGTGGAAGACATAAGGGGCAGCCGGAATCCGGCAAGGCGCGGGATTGCGGGGAACTCATATCGGCGGGGAAGCTGTTTTATAGACAGGGAAACTATGCCGGGGCTGAAGAGCTGTTCAAAAAATGCATTGACATGGACAGCGGTAACTATGAAGCAAATAGCCTGCTGGGGGAGCTGTATGCCGGACTCGGGAAATATGGGAAAGCCGAAAACATGTATAAAACGGCCCTTAGGCTTAACCCTTCAGAGAGCAGGCTGTATTGCGACCTGGCTTTAGTGTATGAAAAACAGTCCCGGGACGGAAAAGCGGAAGAGATGTATGAAAAAGCCCTCGAAATAAACCCCGAAAAACGAATACAGTATATAATATTCGGTGATTATTACATGAAGCGGTCGAGATACGCGGAAGCGGCTCAAGTGTACCGGCGCGCGCTGGATATTTTCCGGGATAATGACGTTTTCCACGGCGCGCTGGCGAGATGTTACCTCATGCTCGGTGAAAACGTGCCTGCCGAAAGGCATTTCGGAATAGCGGAAGCGCTGAGAAAACATTATTACAACCCGATGACATACGGCAATTATAACATGATGAAGGAAATACTAGGATCCAGGGGAATCGTGCTTGTCTGCGTGCAGTACCCGCTGTTGAGCGTAAAGCCGCTGGAGGAACTGTTCGAATCCGTAGATAATATGGCATTCGTTAATAATGAGCAGATTTTCAAGGATGCCGTCGCAAAAGAAGGATATTACGCTTATTTCCTGGATATGAATGCCGGGGAGTTCGGCCACTGTACGGATAAGGGAAACATGTTATTGGCAGAAAATATCGCGCGGGTCGTCGTGAAAAAGTATTTCGATGAAAAAACCGATGAATAAAAGCAGAATATGAAAACGGCGACAAAGATCCTCCTTGCGGCAGTCTCAGCGCTTGTTATGCTGGCGCTGATAGAAGCCGGGCTCAGGCTGGGATACCGGTTCTATGCCGATTATAACACCGAGATGTGGAGATATGCCGTAGAGCTGAAGAGGTTGTCGGCAAACGGGAAACTCGGACACGAACACGTACCGGGCAGGGCCGCGTCCCTGTACGGAGTGGATATAAGGATAAACTCCCGGGGAATAAGAGCGGACAGGGAATACGAGATCCCGAAAGCCGCGGGTATAAAGCGGATACTTATGGCGGGGGATTCTCTTACGCTGGGATGGGGGGTGAGGCATGAAGATACCTGCCCGCGGATATTGGAAGCGATGCTCAATGAAAAATATCCGGCCGGGTTCGAAGTTATTAACCTGGGAGTCGGGAATTACGGCACCGAAAACGAACTGGAAGCGATAAAAAATAACATGGAGCTGCAGCCGGACATGATAATCCTGAATTTCTATATAAATGACATTGAAGAGATAAGATATCCTTCAGGTCCTGCCTACTGGTTCCAGAAGAATTTTTATATCTATCCGTTCGGTTACGATAGATTGGTGAAACTGAAAAACAGGGGCCTGGATTACCGCGAATACTATAGTTCGCTGTATAAGGATGCGCGACTGAGAGACAGGTTTGAGAAAGGTTTGAAAGAGATAGCGGATATCGCGCGGTGCGGCCGGATACCGCTGATTTTTGTGAATATACCGGAACTTCACGAACTGGAGAATTATCCGTTTAACGATATAAACAAATATATCGAAAAAACGGTTTTATCCCTTCCTGATGCCGAATACCTGGACCTGCTCCCTTTTCTGAAAAAGAATCCGAAACATGATCTGTGGGTGTCGCCGGAAGACGTACATTTGAATAAAAAAGCCAATAAACTGGTAGCGCGTGCTATTTTCAATAGGATATCGGAAAATGAATACTTTAAATAAGAAGCCGTTAATGAAAAATATCCGGGAATTTATAAAACAGAACAAATGGTGGTGGCTTACGCCGATAATCGTTCTGTCGGTCCTGCTTGCCGTTCTGCTGCTGCTGGGCGGGGATGCGGCGAAACTGCCTTTTATATATGCGATGTTCTGATAATACCTTGCCGGGAGAGGTCCGGCGGTTCCTTGCTCCTGCCGATCATTTTACCAAGGAAGAATGCCCGCTAAAAAATTGTAATGCGGAAAGCAGGGCCGAAAAACAGCCCTGAGACCCCTCTGCCTGGAGGGGTATGCCGATTGAACAATAGACCCCGATTATTTATAATCTATTGTGAGACTACAAAAATATCAGAAATGATGCATCGCGCATCATGAAGGTGGATATCCTCAAAAATATATGTATAAATACCGTATAAAAACGCGCCGGACATATGGGTGAGATAGAAATACTGCTTGTTCAGCCGCCGCACCGCCAGGATCCCGGCGTGCCGTATCTGGGCAGAGAGGCTCCTCTTGGTATAGCCTATCTTGCGGCATATCTGGAAAAGCAGAAAATAAGCGCCGAGATAATGGATCTTAGCGTATCCGACGACTGTTTCGTAAGCTTGGCCGATGCTATAAAGCGGTATAAGCCGAAGTTCGTGGGCGTCTCGGCATTCACCGTTGACATAGTCATGGCCGACAGGATAGCGGAAAACTCGAAAAAAATAGATCCCGGCATAATCACCGTTGTCGGCGGTATACATGCCACCGTCCTCCCCGGGAAGACACTGCGGGAATTCAGCCATTTCGATTTTCTCGTACACGGACAGGGGGAGCGGCCGCTGTCAGAGCTTATCGGGAGGCTTAAACAGGGAAAGGATTACGCGGACATCCGCGGTCTGGCGTACCGCAAAGACGGTACCGTCAGGGTCAATCCCGCGGCAAAGGAGAATATTCCCCTGGATGAGCTTCCGCTGCCGGCCAGGGAAAAACTTGATTTCAGCCTGTATGCGCCGCACCCGCAGAAATATATGACTCTGCCGAGCACGCCGATACTGGCAAGTATCGGGTGCCCCTACAGTTGTTCTTACTGTTCCATACACGCGGTGCATCCGGGTTATAATGTGAGGAAACCGGAAAAAGTCGTCGGAGAGATAGAGGAATGCGTGGCAAGATACGGTATAAGGGATTTCAGGTTCATGGATGACTGTTTCGGCTATGACCGTGAGTCCGCCGTAGAATTGTGCCGGCTTATTCTGGATAGAAAATTAAAGATACACTGGGTCTGCCTGTGCAGGGTTGATACGGTGGACCTGGAAATACTGAAACTCATGAAAAGGGCGGGATGCCACCAGGTATCCTACGGTATAGAGGCGGGAACCGAAAAGGCGCAGCATATAATAAACAAGCACATAACCATAGAGCAGGCCCGAAAAGCCGTGGGGCTGACAAAGAAAGCAGGACTGGATTCTTCGGCGAGTTTTATTATAGGTATCCCGGGCGAGACTATAGAGGATATGGAAAGGACCATAGAATTTGCGAAAGAGATATCTCCGGATATCGCGCTTTTTTATATATGTAAAGCGTACCCGGGCACACCGCTGTTCAGCAAATTCGTAAAAACGGAAGAAGACCTGAATATCAACTGGGAGGATTACCTGATCCAGGGACCTCCGGTTTTTGACATCGGCATACCGCCGGACAAGATAGTGTCTTTGCTCAAGAAGGCGTACCGGTGTTTCTATTTCAGGCCGGGGTATATGCTCCAGCGTATCAGAAAGATTTTCAGATCCCCTGCCAGGGAGCTCAGTATCTCGCTGAAAGGCGCCGGAATGGTGTTCTCTTATTTCAGGAAATAGAATGCGTATAACCTTTGTCCATCAGGGAAGAGAGAATATCGGTATAGAATACCTCTCCGCCGTGCTCAAGAAGGCGGGGCATGAAGTGAAACTCGTTTCCGATTACGGGCTGTTCGGCAAAGCGGATAACATCTTCTATATGCCCGTGCCGGGAAGGATTCTTGACAGGAGACAGCGGGTTGTGTCGGAAATCGAACGCACGAATCCTGATCTGGTCTGTTTTTCAGTTTACACGGGCACCTACATATGGGCGCTGGATATCGCGGGAAAAGTGAAAAAGAAAAGACCTGTCAGGACGGTTTTCGGCGGGATACACGCGACCATGGCCCCTGAAGCTGTCATTAACAATGAAGAGGTTGATTTCGTGATCGAGGGCGAAGGGGAAGCGGCGCTTGCGGAACTTGCCGGGTGCATATCTTCGGGCAGATCATACGAGAATATAAAGAATCTCTGGTATAAGAATAACGGAACCGTCAGGCATAATGAACGCAGACCGCCGGTCAGCGATATAGACGGTCTGCCGCTGCCGGATAAAGAGCTGTTCGCAGGAAAGACAAACCATGCAGAGGATTACCTGATGCTGACGAACAGGGGGTGTATCTGCAGCTGTACCTACTGCTGCGAAAACTATATGAACAGGATATACCGGGGCTATCACAGGAGAAGAAGCGTCGATTCCGTCATGCGCGAATTAAGGTACGCGAATGACAGGTACCGCCTGAGAGCCATATGGTTCATCGATTCTATCTTCTTCAACGACAAAACCTGGCTCAGGGAATTGATGAAGAGATACGGAAGGGAAATCGGCGTCCCGTTCCGCTGTTTCGGGCATGTGTATTTTTTTGACGAAGAAGTCGCAGCTCTACTGAAAAATAACGGCTGTTACGCCGTAGAATTCGGGCTGCAGACCCTGAACGAGACTATAAGGAGAGAAGTGCTGGGGTGCCTGGGCAGCAACAGCCAGGCGGAAAAAGCATTCCGTCTCTGCGACGAAATGGGCATAAAGTACGACATAGACCACATGTTCGGCCTGCCTCAGGAGAAAGAGGAGGATCATATCCGTGCCGCGGTGTTCTACTCGGGGCTCAGGCGGCTCAACAGGATTAAATGCCATAACCTGACATTCTTCCCGAGACTCGAGATCAACGACGCGGCGGTAAAAAACGGCTTGATAACCAGGGAAGACCTGGTCGATATAGATAACGGCAGGACCGGGAATTTCCTTAATATAGACTCGGTGAAGAACGCGGATATGCGAAAGATGAACAGGAATTTCAAGAATCTGTTCAAAATCATGCCGTTGCTTCCTGAAAGTACGGTAAAAGGCATAATCTCAAGCAGAACTTACAGGTTTTTCCGCTTCATTCCCGGGCCCGTTGTCGTGGCTCTTCAGGTCACAGCGGCTTTTATTAAAAGGGATTACAGGTATTTCATGTATATGCGCAATTATCCGCGCTGGATAATACGCAGCCTATTCGGATGAGATATCAGCCTGCCCGGCATTCTCCGGCAAGACATTTTCGGGCAGGATATTGCAGCATTCTCGCAGATATTTTTCGCACTGGTTTTCGAGGTGCGCGCGGAACCTGGCCGCAGTGTTAATGTAATCGTCAAATCCCCTCGAGAACTCATGGCATGTGAAATTAATATTGGTCCACATTCCGAACGGGCAGGAGCCCTGCGTTGAATTCTTCATCCCGAACTGATAGGGTTTCCCCAGTTTTCTGTGCGGGATCACGCGGTTATTGAATAATTCCTCAACCGCGTCGGCATAAGGTCTTTCCAGCAGGGGCAGCGAAAGGTATATGCCGTACCTGAAGAAGAATCTTTCTATCATCTTCGCCGCGGACAGGCCCTGTTCGAAAGAGCGGTGAGAAAGGGGGCTGAAGCCCAGGGCGATCCATCGCACGCCTTTCTTTTTGCAGAATATGACGGCCCGGGTCTGGGCGGCAAGGTGGCACGAGATACAGGCGGCCCCTTCGACGGTCCCGCCGAACAGGCGCCGGTTGAGTTTCATCTGTTTGAAATGCAGATCGTCAAAAAGAGCGTTTCCGTCAGCATACTGGTGTGAAAATTTACTTTCGCCGCGCGCGTCTTTCAGGCGGCGTACATTTATTTCGCATCTTTTGAATTCGCTTATACTGAACAGGCGCATAGTCAGCAGATGCACTTTCCTGAAATAAAAGGAAAGAAGCCAGGCAGCATAGGTGGAATCTTTCCCGCCGGAAAAAAGGAGAACGATGTCTTCGCCCGCGGTATCGGGATTCTGCGAACGGTACAGGGGTATGAATCTGCGGGCGGGCAGATCGCCGTGTTTGCGGAATCTGTGATACGCTTCGTGGACTTGCGGTATTTTCATGCCCAGGCTCACAATCCTGACAAGGACAGCCAGCAGGCCGGCTCTCTGCCCGGGACCCAGGTAACGCATGATGAAGCGTCCGGTCCAGCCCGCGATAAAGCAGCTGAAACGCAGTGAAAACACAACAATCGTTCCCGGGATGCGGGTAATTATATTACCGGGGTTCTTATGACGCATATTCGGGATATTGTTCGAATCCTCTATTCATTCGATATCAATTCTATATATTAAGCAGGGCCAAATCAAATACAGCCGCGGAACAAGGCCGGCTTCGGGTGATGCGGAGTCCGGAAAGCGAGCCTCCATGGAAAAGGCATATGTCGATTCTCTTGATAAATGGGGTGATATCGTCTATAATTAAAAGGTATCCGCTAGGCCCGCTGAAATTTTTTACCGTCAGTTATGCGCGTGTTTGCGGGAGTATCGTTATCCGGCATTAAAATGATAGAACACTTTTTAACACCGTGGAAAAAGTAAAGGTACTGCTTATCAATCCTTCCCTGTCCCAGAAGGACCGGTACAGCGGTTTGTCCGGCGCCGGCAGTTTTACGGAGCCGCTGGGGCTCTGCTACCTGGCATCGTATCTCAGGAAACTCGGCACCCCGGTCGCGATAATAGACGATCTGCCGCAGGGATACGACACCGGCGCGGTCGTTAGAGAAGTCCTGCGCGCGAAACCCGAAATAGTCGGGTTTACCGCGACTACCCTCTCTATCAACAAAGCGGCTTCGATTGCGGAAAAGATAAAAACCGCTAACGGTAATATCACGATGCTGATCGGCGGTCAGCATATAACTTCGCTTCCGGAAGACACTATGAAAAGGTTCTGGAGCTTTGACATAGGCGTGATAGGCGAGGGGGAGATCGCGCTTGCCGAACTGGTGGAGGCGTTGTCCGGCAGAAAAGACCTGGATAAGGTAGACGGGATTATCTTCAGAGATGGAGGGGCAATACGCAGAACGGCACCGCGCAAGCTGATAAATGATCTCGATATACTCCCGGTTCCCGCATGGGATCTGGTCGGGGCTTTCAGGCATAAATACAGGTACAGGCCTTCTATCATAAGCCTGAACCGTCTTCCATCGCTGAGCGTGATGTTCTCGCGCGGATGCCTGGGAAGCTGCAGTTTCTGCTCAAATGCCGTATACGGCAGGACCTACAGGGCTCACAGCCCGAGGTATTTCATCGAGGTCCTGAAATATCTCAAAAGACACGGGGTGAGGGACCTGTCGTTTCAGGACCCGTGTTTCGGATGGGATCCTTCAAGGGCAGCCGCGTTATGCGAATTAATGATAAAGACCTCTCTCGGGATGACCTGGAACTGCCAGAGCAGGGTCGATATTCTTGACGAAAGGCTGCTCAAGTTAATGAAGGCAGCCGGGTGCTGGCAGATAAAATTCGGTATAGAGTCCTACGCTCCGGATGTCCTGAGGAACATCAATAAGAAGATATCGCCGGAAGATGTGAGCAGGGCCATCGGGATTTCCAGGAAATGCGGGATAAGATCGGCCGGGTATTTCATAATAGGGAATCCCGGGGAAACCAAGAAGAATATCCTGGACATGATAAGGTGTTCGAACCTGTCCGGCATGGATGATTTCAAGCTTAACTACCTGACTCCCTATCCCGGCGGCGAATTCTATACTCAGGCATCGGAGCACGGGATCTTTCATGATGACTGGCAGAAAATGAACGAGCGGGAGATAGTTTTTATCCCGCGTACGCTGAAAGAAGAGGACATGAAAAAGCTGTATAAAAGAGCTTATTTAAGATTCTATCTGCGGCCCGGGATCATAATAAATCATTTAAGATGGCTCAAGAGCGCCCGTAATATCTTTTATGTATTATGCGGCGTGCTGTCGATGGCGCTCCACTTTGCGGTTAAAAGGCTGGGGCCGCGCGCAGAAAAGGCCGGCTGAATGAGTCCCTTCAGTCATGCGCGGGAAATAATAAAACCGGCATGTTTTAAGTATAATGTAAACAGGGAAACGGAGAAAGAAAAGGCGAGATAATAATATGATATTTTTAGTACTGCTATCATACATCCAGGTGATTTTTCTGCCGGGATATATGATACTAAGTCTCCTGAATATACCCAGGGTAAATATAGTGAGGGTATTTGTGCTTTCATTCGGGATCAGCCTGATTTTCAATTATGTCACCGGCCTGGTGCTTGTAATCGCGGGCGGTTTCAACAGGCCCATCATTATGATAATGATATTGGCTGAACTTACTGTTATTATGGTAAAAAACAGAAAATTCATAGATATTTCCAACGGGGCGTTACTGAATAGCTCCGTTAGGCTGTTCAGAGCGGCAATAATTTTTATCCGGTCTGGAGAAAGGTCTGTTTACGGTTATTTCTTAAAATTTGCCGTAGTGGCATGCGGCGGATGGG
Organism: Elusimicrobiota bacterium; assembly: GCA_016934855.1. GTDB lineage: Bacteria > CG03 > SLGR01 > SLGR01 > JAFGSA01 > JAFGSA01. The sequence continues at coordinate 28,488 of JAFGSA010000046.1, read as the reverse complement.
GAATATATAAGCTTATACCCGGGGGGAGTACGGTATTTAATTATCCGGGCGTAGTTTTCAAATTGAACGAATGGGCGTTGAACTGGAACGACGGGACGATACCCGTAAATATGTCTCATTATCCGCAGCTGATATCAGTAAATTGGGCTTTCATATATAAATATATAGGTTATCCCATCCAGTTCTTTCCCAGACTGATGATGCCGTTATTTCTGCTGGGGATACTCGCAATGCTTTTTGATCTGGGCGTAACGGAAAAAAAAGACAGATACTTCTGGGCGGTGATATATACGGTCCTGGCCACGATGAGCACGTCAAGGGAATATTTTATTTCATTTTGTGAGTTTATATTCCCGCTGGCTTTTTTCTTTTTACTGCCGATGTACGGATTATGGCTTTCGGGGGGCAGTAAAGAGGTCGCTCCGGATCCCGGATTTCTGATCCTGGGGGGTGTTTTTGCGGCCGGTGCCGCCGTGACCAGGCAGGAAGGACTATTTGTAGGTCTGGGCTATCCTCTTGTCGTATTTATATACATGGCACAGTCGAAGCGGTTATCGATGCGATTCGTGAAAAAATACATGGTTCCTGTATTCCTGCTTACGGCTGCAATTGCAGGACCCATGTATATTTACCAGGGTATACAGATAGCGGAGAATAAAGAGAAGGACAATGTCGGGCTGGTAAAGAATATAACAAAAGGGGAAACCGGCTTGCGGTACAGGGCAGCGGATGCCCTGAAGACTGTCATGAGAAATTATCTGTTCTACAGGGGCAGGCCGGGGGTACTCTCATATGCTCTTCTGGCGGTTTTACTGCTGGGGGCGCTGGACAGGAGGCTTGCTCCTCCTATATTGATATTCATAATACCGTTCTTCAGCGTGTGGCTTGTATATGAATCCCCGTCGATCGTTCATGCCAACGTCCGGTATATATATTTTATCGTGCCTTACGCGGGGCTGAGTCTGGGATCAGGTATCGAGAAAGTAAGAGCGATCATCATGCGGATACAATGCAGGGTAAATGGCTGATATACTGAAATTCATCGTAAGACATACAGCGTTTACGGGCTGCCTTATTATAATGACATATCTCAGCTGCAGATACGACTCGGCATATTATATTTCCAGACAGCTGGAGGATATGGATGCCCAGATGGATGAAAAATCAGCTATTGTATTGAATTTTATTAAATACTATTTCGCCGGCAGCGCCCCGGATAAAAAGGTGCTTACTAATCTTAGGAACGCCGAATTCACCCCCGGGCTTAAAGATAATTATATATATCAGAGGATGAAGGGCGATATCGATCTGCAGATACGTGATTTTATGCGGAATATATCGAATGCGGAGGTAGGGTACGTGCTTATTAACAGATATAACCAGCAGAACCCCGGATTATTATCATTGATCAAAGCGGAAATAGACAGCGGAAGGTTTAAAACGCTGTATCAGGAAGGAGCCTGTCTGTTTGTAAAGATAAACAGAGGTTAAAGGCAGGCATTGGCGGCATAAACATGGTATATATTAAGGGGCGTTTTTAGAAAAATGGGGTGTAGGAGATGTTATCTTGATGACGGCCGCCGCGGAATAAGACAAAGAGTCAGATAGAGAGATGAAAGCCCCGGGATACGTACAGTAGTCGGGATATGCGTAAGCAGGGCGGAAAACGATGGGTATGCGAGGGCGGCGGAAAGTTGCATCGGAAAGATCCTTCTGTAATCCCTGAAATATAAATAAATGAACATTAAGAATGCCGCGGGAATAAGAACCGCGGCGGAACAGACTTAAATGGATATTAAAGAAAAGAGCGTTATACTTTTTAATCCCCCGGGCCGTTTATGGATAAGGGGAGAGCCTCGTTGCGAAGAGAGTCTTGAAAAACAGCCATATATGCTTACGGCACCGAATAATCTCGCGGTTTATTCGGTGTATTTCAGGCGTGCCGGGATGAATTGCAGGATCATCGATTACCCGGCTGAAAACAAGGGGTGGGACATCTTCGAAAGGGATATCAGCGAAATCAGGCCGTCAATTCTGATAATGAATGCTACTTCTCTGAGCATTGATCAGGACATCGCCGCGTTTGAAAAAGCAAGAAAAATACTCGGTGAAAAAGTCATCAATATACTGTATCTGCCGTATCTCGGCCATATAGATATGAAAAAGATAGACAAGGGATATTTTGCATATACAGATATCGGCATTATCGGGGAAGGAGAAGCTGTAATCCCGGATATCATCAGATATTATCAGGGGCAGTCAGAGATAGGAGACATCCGGGGGATCGTCTATTTCATAAGCGGGGTGCCTTCAAAAACCGCTCCTGCCGATCTTGTCGGGGATCTCGACGAGATACCTTTTCCCGACCGCTCATTGATTAATAATAGTCTGTACACAAGGCCGGATAACGGACAACCCCTGGCTTCAATAGATAATGCGAGGGGGTGCCCGAACCGCTGCATATTCTGCAGGTCATCTATCATGACGGGCACGGAGATCCGGTCCAGGTCCGTAGATAGTGTCGTGCGGGAGATGAGAGAATGCCGGGATATTTACGGGATACGTGAATTCCTTTTCCGGGCGGATAATTTTACCGGCGACAGAGAATGGGTCATTGAACTTTGCGCCAGGCTGACCAGTGAGCTCCCGGGCGTCAGCTGGGCGGCCAACAGCCGCACTGATACCTTTGATGAAGGGGTCGCTGCGGCTATGAAAAGGGCGGGCTGCTACCTGGTGGAATTCGGCGTTGAATCCTGTGATGACGGGCATCTTATAAGGATGAAGAAGAACACTACAGTCGATAATGCTGAAAAATGCCTGGCGATAGCGCACTCGTGCGGTCTGATGACTTACGGTGTTTTTCTTATCGGGTTTCCCTGGGATACGCGCAACGGCTTAAAGGAGATGGGGAACTTCGTCTTAAAGGAAGACCTGGATTTCATGGAGGTGTTCATAGTCCAGGCAGTCCCGGGGACAGAGCTTTTCGATATGCTCCTTTCCGAGGGACTTGTGGATATGATGCCGTACGGTTCAGAGGCCATTGCTCCTCCTGTCATCAAGGGAACAAGGAGTCTTTCTCATGCCGAGCTCGAAAAAATACGGAGGAAGATGCATTATAATTTTTATTTCAGGCCTAAATTCGTTTTCAGAAGGCTCCGGGACTTAAAGACCCCGGCGCAGTTCCTGCGTTACGCAAAACTGGGGCTGAAACTCTTTAAGATGTTTCGGGCGACAGGCTGATCATCACTTCAGGGTAAAGAGCAGGTGGCGGATGCCTGCCAGAGTAGCTTTTATTGCCGACCGGTTGTTCATCAGGGCAAACTGCCGCAGTATCCTTTCCGGCCTCAGATAGAAACTGCGGTAAAGGCGGCTCTCGTAGTGTTCCAGTTGTTCTTTTGACAGGCCGTGAGGTATAAATACGTACTCTGATTGGCTCATCCTGGAATAGTCGGGATCCATTTTCCCCCACCTTGTATATTCATCATAGATCTTAGTGCCGGGCATGGGTGTAAAACAGCATACGAAAACATAATCCATGGGACTGTTCTTTGCAAAATTTATCGTTTCTTTCATTGTTTCTTCAGTTTCCCCGGGGCATCCCAGCATGAAGCTTGATGTAGAACTTATCCCGTGTTTCCTCATCATTTTCAGTTTTTCGTATACTTTGCCGGGATCTATATTTTTATTAAGATTGTGCAATATGGCCCGGGAGCCGGACTCGAGGCCGAAATAGATCTGTATGCAGCCGGCTTTTTTCATCAGTGATACGATATCTTCGTCAATGTTGTTGATGTGGGAACGGCAGGCCCACTTTATATCGTTAAGGCCTTCATCGATCATCCTCCTGAAGAGTTTTTCGGCGTATTTCCTGTCCGAGATGAGCAGCTCGTCTCCGAATATGACACCTTTTACCCCGTGCGCGGTTTTTACGTGTTTGAGCAGATTTATGGAGTAATCTACCGAGTAATATCTTGCCCGGGTACCCGATACCTTGCGGCTGCAGAAATTACAGGTATAACAGCATCCTCTTGATATCAGGAGGTAGGCTGTCGGTTCGGGTACAAATGTATTATGCGCGGCTTTCCTGTATTTTGTGAAAAAACCATCGATAAGACCGAATTCCGGCATAGGCAGTATATCCAGATTTTCTATTATATTGTCGCCCGGATTATGGATGACCGTTTTCCCCTCCCTGTAGAGGAGACCCGGCAGTTTTTTAATAGAAGCTATATCTTCCTTTTCGAACAGCTTCGCAAAATCGCAGAACACATTTTCGGCTTCGCCCGTGAACGCGTAGTCAAAAGCCGTACAATTTTCCATGGTTTCGAGAGGAAGGACCGTCACGTGGTGCCCGCCCAGTACAACGGTTATGCCGGGATCATATTCCTTTATTTTAGCAGCCGTATCCGAAGCCGCCGATGCAGTCAGGGTGACCGAAGATATACCCACTACGTCGGGGTTGAAGGATTTGATGATGGACAGGATGTCAGATAGCCGATAATCGCCCGCATCGGCATCTACTATTTTTACGGTATGGCCGGAAGCCTTCAGCGATGATCCGAGATACAGCAGGTTCAACGGGGGGCTCGTGGAGCCCAGCATTGTCAGCCTTCCGAACTTCTGTTTATCCGAAACGGATGGGTATATGAGCAGTATATTCATGCTGGAGTCCGGTATTCATATGTGTTTTCAGCGGCGACCGGGTGCGGTGCCGGGGACGGGCACTGATTTTTTTTGAAAGACTGCACGAGGTAAAATGCAGGAATTTATTCTTAGAACGCATAGTAAAAATAAATTAACAGAAATAAACCGATATGTCAATCGAGCCCGCTGCGCGCCGGGTCCCCGGTTTCCGGAGCCTGCGGGGCGGCAGCCTGTGAATTGATTTAAAACGGCAGATTTTGTAAAAAAGTGGATACCGGCGGGAGCCATGACAGGGTGAGTCGTAAATCCAATGAAACCGCGGTATAGGACTAATAAGCCCATGGGAAAAAACAGGGAAAAAGCAGCGCTTGTAATAATAGCCTCGCTATTTATGCTGTATGCGCTCACTAATTTTATATTTCTCATAAAAAGCAGGTTTATACCGTGTTCGGATTCGCTTCATTACCTGGGTATGACGTATATGCTTGCCGGGGAAGGTGTCCTGCCCGGAGCGGGCAGACTGCTTATCGACGGGCCCGTTACGATGGCTGTGGCGGCCATCGCGGTAAAACTCTTCGGTTTCTCAATAAATGTCGCTATAATGACAAACCTGCTGTATTTCACAGTCATCATCATCTCTGTGTATATTACCGCCAGGAAGATATTCGATGCAGGTACCGGGCTTCTTTCCGTACTTCTCCTGTCGATGTTTCCCGGTATATTCGGGTACTCGAGGACGTTCCTCCTGGATTTTCCCCTGACTGCCGCAGTCACTCTGTCCGTCATGATGATAATCGTTTCTAAAGACAGAAAACAGATATATTATTCCGTATTAGCGGGATTATGCCTGGGTATAGGGGTGCTGACAAAGATAACGTTCCCCCTGTATGTCGTTTTTGTTGTAATGTATCTGGCATTAGAACATGGATACGGAGGTAGAAAACTTTTTGTCGCTGTATCGGTGGGAACAGCCGTAGCCATGATATGGTATCTGCCGCATATGGGAACAGTCGCGAAGAACCTGATATACGAGATCAACCTGCATAAGACATCCGGGGCGGATCATATATCTCTGAGGTTCGATTATTTCTTTTATCTTTATAAAGAGATGCTCCTTGTGCCTTTTTTTATACTTTTCCTGTGGGCGTTTGTCCGCTCTATCGGGAGAAAAGAGTACTTTCTGCCTTTTATAATAGTGATGCCTCTTCTCATCCTCTCGGTTATCAGCGCCACCCACCAGCGCTATGCGCTGCCTTTATTGCCGTATATCGCGATCATGATGGCCCGATCCCTGCTGAGATCTAGATACAGCGGGATATCCACGGCAGGCGTATGTGTCCTGGGGATAGTCCAGTTTTTTGCTGTGAACTATGCTAATAAAGAGTCGTATATGCGCAGGCTTCTGCCGGGAACACCCGGATTCATGCGGGGTTATTATCATATAACAGATGAGGGAAACTGGAAGGTCAAAGATGCCCTGGAGGTCATTGATAAGGATTCCGCAGGAGCGCCGGTATCCGTGCTGGTAATATCGCCGTATCAGAAGATTCTTTTTGCAATGAGGCTCGAAGCGTTCGAGAGCGGGATCCCGGCTGAATTATATAATCCCGCAGAGAGCGGCAATGAAGGCGCAGATGGCACGGATTTCGGCAGGATATTATATGATCACGATTATCTGATATACAGGAAAGGATGTCCTTTCGAAGGGTTCAGGGAATACAGAGAGTATTACAGGAATGCAAATAAGGCTTTATCCGACCATGCGTCGAATCTGGATCTGATAAGCAGTGAAGAATTGCCCGATAGTACGGTGAGGAAGATCTATAGGATCAGGCAGATGCAGGGAGAGCGGTAAGTCCGGTCGCGCTATTTTCTGCCGCGGCTTTCGTCCAGCAGGCTGTCCAGGTATGCTGTGTTTATCCATCCGAACGCCGGGTCCAGCCTTTTAAGCGAAGAGAAATCTTTTTCAGCCGGGCCTTGCTCTCCGCGGTCGTAACGGCACAATCCTCTGAAGAAATAGACAAGCGGGAGTTCCGGGTTGGTCTCGGCAGCTCTGTCGAAGCATATCTCGGCCTTGTTGAAATCATTATTTTCACGCAATACTTCTCCGAGTTTGCAGAGCCCTGATGCGGTTGATGGCTCTCTGCTTTGTGAGACGGATCTTTTGACAGAACCTTCAAACCATTCGGGATAAAGCTCGCGCATGAACTCCAGGTAGCTCTTTTCTTTTTCGAAATTCTGCCCCCCTGTTTTATCAACCAGTACATTAAACAGTTCTTCCTTCATTGCGAAATCACTGTTTTTGCCGAGTCCCGCGATGTAATCTGCCGCGTATGATAATGTGCCTGTTAAATCTCCGGGTTCCGCAGTCTCGTTAAAATAAGCCCTGGCAGCTGCCGCCAGTTCTATGTATAGAAGCCTGTAAACTGCCGGCCAGAAATGAAAGGCAGATTTAAAAAAATCGAATCCGGGTTTTCCCCCGGAAATACTCATTATGGTCCTATCAAAATCTACTAAAATCGTGAGGTTGCTTTCCGCAGACAGGGATCTGATAATATCGTTCCTTTCAAACCGTGCAGGATCCCTGTTGGATGTTATATACCTGTCTGCCATATCCGGTGAATCGAGGTTTTGACTGGCTTTAAACATATACCAGTTATAAAGTTCTTTTGTGTCGACGCTGGCTTCGGCCATTTGCCGGAATACCTCAAGCGCTTTTCGGGGCCTTTTGTCAAGCAGCCACCAGCCCGTGAAAAAATCAACGTCGCTGTACTTTCCGTATGATAAAGGCATCATGTGATTATTGGGCAGCGTCACCAGAAAGATGGGTATATCCTTTTTTTCGCAGGTTTTTATCATCTTTCTTAAATTCGATTCAAAGTATCTGTTCACTTCCGCCCCTTTTTTGGTTATGGGAGGATTCATTATCCCGGTTATTATCCTGGTTATCCAGAAAGTATCGAGGCCCCAGTACTCGTATATCCAGTGGTTTATCTTTACCGGATCGTAGCAGCCTTCATTATTTCCCATGAGCAGGATTATCCCGTCGGGCGAATATCTGAGAATTTCATCAAATACAAGGCTTATCCTGTAGCTGTCATAGCCGATGACCCCCGCGTTTATCACGTTCCATTTATATCCGGGATTTCTCTGCGCGAGCCTGTTTTCCAGGTCGTCATCGTCAAAGAGATATGAAACGGATTCTCCTAGGATAAAAACTCTTTTCTCGTTTTCCTGTTTTTCTCCTGTGAAAGTCCCGGTTTTATAAATCCTCCACCCGCAGTAGATCTGCCTTCTTGAATAGGTTTCGCCATTTCTTACGAAAAGAGGGGAATATACATCGACGTAAGTCCTGATCAGGTTCCTGTCCTTTTTCAGGGCGGGAGGTTTGCCCCAGAAGAGCAGGAGCGCTGCTTCTAACAGGATCAGGCCGGCTGTGACCCCGGTACCTGTCAGCAGCAGGTATTTTATATTGGATTTCATCTTTATAAAAAGTTATCTTGATAAACCGCCGGTGCCGAAATAATATATAATCCTTGCATAAGGCAAGCGCGCGGCATTCCAGTACTATCATGAAGTATAGAAAAAGAGTATTTATAAGTAAAGTCCGGGTCAGATGCGCGTAGCGCGTAAACTGAATGGCGGATCTGTTGCCACAAAAAAGCAAATATTTGTATAATATCGGGAAACTACTGTGAATTACCGATTTACGGGGCGGTAGATATAATGATTAAAAAGGCGCATATATACATTGTCGTCGGCTTGCTCGCGGCTGCATATTTTACTTCGAATACAGTAATCCGCAGGAGCAGGCCTAAAAATATAATAATATTCCTGGCAGACGCCCTGAGATATGATCATGTCGGGTGCTACGGATACGACAAAAAAACAACGCCCTTCATAGATCAGAAAGCAGCAGAAGGCGTGCTGTATGAGAATGCGTTCACGACGGGTCAGTGGACTATAACGGCGGTAGCGAGTCTGTTCACGGGACTTTATCCTTTCCAGCACAGGACGACGGATCTATATGAAGACGGTACAGCGGATGCGCTGCCGTCCGGAATCACTACTCTGGCAGAGCTTCTGGCGGGAGGGGGATATAAAACATACGGATTTTACGGTATGACCGCCATAAGCCACCGTCTGGGATTTGCCCGCGGGTTCGACTTGTACGCGGGAAATGATAATTACAGTATAAACGATTATAGCAGGTTGGCCGAGTTCAAGAGGCTATTCCTTGAATACAAGGATGAAAAAAAATTCTTTTATCTTCATTTTCAGAGTCCGCACGAACCATACGGAGACATCGATGAAGCTGTAAAAGAAAAATTCAGAAATGAAAACGGGGAGAGAGTGAACTCGTATCCCTACGGCGAAGACCTGCCGGCAAAATTTTCAACGAACCCTGTTTTTGCGCGATATAATAACATAGGGGAATGCATGCTCGGATATGATGAGGAGATATACCTTATAGATACTTTTTTCAGAGAGATGTGGGAATTCCTCGAGAGAATGAATGCCCTGGAAGATACATTGCTGATTTTCTGCGCTGATCACGGAGAGCACTTCGGTGAATACGGGATAATGGGGCACGGGTATATAAAATATGAGGAGACAACCCATATACCGCTGATAATATGGGATTTCAAGTCCGGGATCAGGGGGAGGGTAAAAGAAGCCGTCTCCCTGATAGATATAATGCCTACAATATGCAGCCGGATAGGTATAGAACCGGAGAAGGGAGGACACAATTACGGCATAAACATTTTAAAAAGAAGCGGTTTACCTTCAAAGAGAGGTATAATCGCCGAACAGAGGATCCCCGGTGCAACGGACGGGCTGGGAATCGTGATGTACAGGACAGCCGATAAAAAACTGTTCTTGAACGAGAAGGATAATCTCGAATACATGAAGATCGTCAACGGCCGTCAGGAGCCGATGAATGACCCGTCAGATTTTGTCCCGGAGCAAAAAGTTTTCACGGAATTGCTCGATTATATGAGGGGGGTATATTATAAAGCCCGTGCCGGGGATATAAGAAAGCTTGACAAGGATGAGCTGAAAAACCTTAAAGAGCTCGGTTATCTGCAGTAAAACCCGCAGGCTTCGGGGGTATACCGCTATCACAGGAATTTCAGGTTATTCAGTATACTGTCGAATTTAAACTCTACTGCGTTTCCGAATTCCAGCAGGTTGCTGCACCAGCAGCCGGCACATTCCATTTTCTTCGCCGCTGAAAAAGCAGCCCCGAATCCGCTGTCGCGGCAGTCCAGCGCAGCTGGATCCTCAATCATCGAGCATGCATCAACGCGACCGTCACAGCGTATCCTGCAGAAGAGCTTCCCCGCAAAACATTCTATGTCCTTAAATGCCGGCCAGCCGAGGTAATATCTTATGCCGCGGATCGAATGGTTTATCAGTCTGTTGCCTCCCTTTTTTTCCGAAAGAAGTTTTTCATACACTGTACTGAGTTCTTTCTTCGAAGGGACAATGTCAGCGATATCACCCCCCAGCGGATGTCGGGATACTATCTGGCAGGTGAGCAGGGCCCCAAATTCCTTTGATAACTCGATGACCTGGTCGATTTGAGACGCGTTGTATTTCGTCAGAGTAAAGGCTATCTCGGTAAGCTTGCCTTTATCCGCCAGATAGCGGACAGCTTCGATGACGGCATCGTAGGTGTCCCGGCCCCTCTGGTAATCGTGTATTTCTCTGGTCCCGTCGAGGCTGAGGGTGAAGAAATCCACATGTTTCAGGATATTCTTTTTCTCCAGGAGAAGCGTGCCGTTGGTTATCAGGTTGACGGAAATATTTCTGGCGCAGGCATGTTCCGCTATTTCCGCCATGTCGTCCCGCAGCAGGGGCTCGCCTCCGGTAAAAGCGATCAAAGCGGTTCCCATCTCCGCAAGTTCATCGATGACGCAGAGTGCTTCACGGGTTCCGAGTTCGGGCGATTTAACATTATTGGCGTTGCAGTATATACAGTTGAGATTACACCTGTTCGTTATTGCCCAGCCCAGTATAAGCGGGCAATGTCTGCCGAAGAGCTTAAACTTCGCTATATTGATGATATATTTCGATGCGATACTGAGTCTCATTCCAATAAATTATAGCAGGCATTCAACGAATTGCAAGATGTTAAGGAAGTGATCGGATAAAATATGTATAATACTCTGTATGCGGTTCATGTCATACGGAAAACGCGTCGAACACATATGAGGCCGGGAAGCACATATACCGGAAAAGCGGTAATTGCATCCATACTCCTTTTCTACGTCTTGAATTTTCTTGTTATTTGGAAAGGCCAGCCCAATATACCGTCTAACGGGAGATCGATGATACATTACAACGTCGTGACGAAATGCATAGACTTCATAGAAAAGGATCCCGTCAGGAACACGCTGAGATATATCAGAAACCCCATGAGGACTTATAGCTGTATCACATCGTATGCTCCGGCCTTTGTGATATCGGCGGCTTTTGTGACGGAAATGCTCGGGAGGAATTATATGGCGGCCCTGGCCGTGCTCAATACATATTGTCTCCTGCTTCTTCTTGTGTCTGTATATCTGGCGGGCCGTGAAATGTACGGGAAAAATGCCGGAGTACTCGCAGCTTTAATAATAGCGCTGTATCCGAACAGTTATCTGATGAACAAGATATTCACGATAGATTATCCGCTTATGGGCCATGCAGCGCTTTCGTTCTACCTTATACTAAAATCCGATTTTTTTGCGGACAGGAAATGGAGCTTCATATTTTTCCTCAGCGCCGCTGTCGGGATGATGATAAAATACACCTACGGGCTTTTCCTCCTGGGACCCGTAATAGTAGGGGTAGTCAATATAATAGAACGTTCGATAAAGGGTCGGCACGGCAGTGCCGTCAACTTCGCGGCGGGTTCTCTCTTATGCCTGCTGCTGATATCGCCGTTTTATGCTAACGGGACCCTCGTAAGATACCTCCTGGTAAACCATACGATGTGCGAGACAGACTTCAAGTGGTACGATTTAAACAACCTGAAGCTCTTCACTTCCGGCCTTTGGGAGGAGCAGCTGAGCCCGCCGTTTTTTATCCTGCTGATGACCGGCATATACTTCTTCCTGAAGGAAGGGCTGGACAGGAAGAAAACCGCCCTGATTCTGTTTTCTGCCATACCATATATAACTATCATGATGATGGCCCATTTCAAGACCGTGCGGTACCTCGGTCCGGTATTCCCGGCGTTCGCGCTGATAAGCACTGCCGCAGCACGCCGGTTGCTGTTGACTGTAAAGGGCAGGATATTTTTATCGGCAGTTGTCTTTCTCGGATTGATACAGTTTTTCGATTTTTATTACGAGCTGAAATGGCTGAATCATAAAAGGATACTGACTGTAAACGGGTATGATATCGTTTATTTCCGTACATATCCGTTCGCAAGCTGCATATGGAACTATAAAACGCCGGCAGGTCGGAGAATACACATGATAATATTGGATAATTTCAGAAAAAAGCTTGTATCATGTATAGAGAGTCACAAGAACGAGCAGGAAGAGGCTGATTATTCTCCGATGATACTCCTGCCGCCGGATGACGCACTTGATTTCCGGGATAAGGGACTGAATTTCAAGTGGGTCCAGGATGTGGACTGCCTGCTCTGGTTTGATGGTATAAACATCAGGTGGATCGATGATTTCGTCGTCCTCCCAGAAGGCATAATTCCCGGGGATACGGATTTTATATTCCAGGTGACTACCGCAGATAAGCCGTATCTGGATCTGGGTCACCCGCTGTTTTTCAAGCATTTAAAGGAGGTTGTTGATATATCACCGGCGGCGTCAGCGGGTTTTATGGATAATTACTCCAGCTCATTAAAGAAAATATCAGCGCGCCTAATGAAAAAGGAAATCCTTTTTGCCGAAGAGGGGTTATGCAGCGTTTTTCTTTATACTGCTGATAAACAAAAGCGTGTAATGCGGGGCTTGTCCGAATAAGCGGATAAAAAAATCCGGTCCGCCGGATTATTATGTGAGACTTGTAAAAAACAGCCGGATTTTTTATCATTAAACGTGGATTATGAAAATAGGTAAAAAAGAATGAGGATATTCAGGAAGTACTGGTTAATGGTCTGGGAAATGGCCGTGGCCGAGTTCAGGATGAAAGACCAGGGAACCATCCTGGGGTTTTTATGGACGCTGATACATCCTCTCATATATTTTTTCGTTCTTTACGGTCTCTTCCGCAAGTGGATGGGGCATCATATATCCAATTTCCCTCTGTACCTGATTATAGGCATAGTCCAGTGGGGTTTTTTCTGTTCGGGGACCACGAGCTGCATCAATGTGATAAGGAACAACGGGCAGCTTATCAAGAGTATAAGTTTTCCCAAGTCGATCCTGGTGTTCTCTTCCGTTACGGCCGTTTTATTTTCTCATCTGCTCGAGCTGGGCATACTGCTGGTATTCTGGCTGATAATAGGGGAGAATGTGGGGCTAACCGCAATAGGGCTGGTACCGATACTTATTCTCAATATATACCTTATACTCGGCGTTTCGTTCATATTATCGGTGATAGGAGTGGTCTTTCTCGATATCCAGCGTATTTGGGGTATTTTTACGAGCGTCGGGCTATTCCTGACTCCCATCTTCTATTCCCTGGACCTCCTGGAGCCTGCCAAGAGGAAGGTTATACTGCTGAACCCGATGGCGCATATAATCCAGGCTACCAGGGATATCCTGATCGATAATAAAGTGCCCGAGTTCGGCGGGATATTGTACGTCCTGATCGTCGCAACGGTTATAATGGCCGCCGGTTATACGCTGTTCAGGAGAAACGAAGGTTATTTCGTGGAAAAAATATGAGTTCTGCCGAGATCATCAGGACCGAGAATATTTCCAAGATGTTCATGATCGGGAGCACCGACAGGTACACGATGTTCAATACTTTCAGGTATAAGCTGAGCGGTGAAACTCCGAAAAAAGAACTCTGGGCATTAAAGAACATAAATATCTCCGTGAATAAAGGAGATGTGGTAGCGATAATAGGGCCGAACGGCGCCGGCAAGACCACCCTCTTAAGGATCATATCCGGCATCATGAAAGCGACTTCCGGAAGTTATTCGGTCAGGGGGTCGGTCACTTCGATATTCGAGCTGGGGCTGGGCTTCAATCCGATGTTTACCGCCCTGCAGAACGTCTACCTGTACGGCGCACTGCACGGCTTATCCAGAAAGAAGGTCGATGCCATACTCCCGAAGATAGTGGAATTTTCCGGGCTGGAGGATTTTATGGGAGCCAAGCTGAGCGAATTCTCCAGCGGCATGAGATCCAGACTGGCTTTTGCGATGATAATCCAGACGGTCGAGGATATAGTGCTGGTCGACGAAATAATGGCTGTCGGCGATATATCTTTTCAGCAGAAATGCCTCTCTACCTATGAGAAGATGATAGAGGAAGGGAAGACGCTCATATTCGTTACGCAGTCTCTGGACGGAAGACTGGAAGAAATCTGCACAGGCGCGCTTTACATCAACAGGGGGGAGCAGATTTTATACGGCCCGCCCGAAGAGGCCACGGCATTATACAACAGGCATTCCGGTATAGGCGGATGAGAGGAGTGGCGTCAGGACAGCTCCCGGGCGGGTTCAAGCCATAAAAGACCGGGAAACGAGTTAATATGAAAATGAACGATCGAAAAGAGAGAATTAATTTTGTATGGGACATACATTACAGGTGTAATTTCAGATGCCCGTTCTGCTGGTTTAATGACAACTGGGAAAACATGGCAAAGCTGAATGCGGACAAATCTTTCGGCGAAGTCGTGGAGGCATGGAAAAGGGTATATGACAAATACGGAGAATGCCACATGATGATCACCGGGGGAGAGCCCACGCTGTACCCGAATTTTATCAGTCTCGTAAAAGAACTCTCGTCCATGCATTCGGTAAAGGTTACGAGTCAGCTCTCGACCGATATGTACACTTTCGCCCGGGAGCTCGACCCCGGCAGAGTCATCCTCGATATGAATTTCCATCCCCTTGAATCGAAGCTGGAGCCTTTTATCAGAAAAGTCCTGTTCCTTAAGAAGCACGGATTCTCCGGCGGGGTATGTTACCTGGCTTATCCCCCGCAGATGGACAAGATCAGGTATTACCAGGAGAAATTCGAGAGCAAGGGTATTAATTTCGCTCTCGCGGCGTTCTGGGGCGAATACGGCGGGAAGAAATACCCTCAGGCTTATTCTGATGAAGAAAGAAAAATGATGGCGCCCTATCTGGGAGACATAAACAGGATAAAATATCATCTTGAAGGGCATAAGACCAGGGGCAAGCTGTGCAGGGCGGGTTACTGCTACGCTTCGGTGAAGGCGGACGGGCGGGTAACCAGGTGCGGGCCGCTGAGCCATAAGCCTATCGGAAACATATTCGACAGGGACTTCGAACTGTCCGATAAACCCGAACCGTGCGAAGCAGACGTATGCCCCTGCGACGAATATGTCTGGCTTGTAGAAAATGACGGTACACGATAAGGCCGGGGTAATAACAGCCATACAGTGAATGACTGATGAGAAGAGCGTGTCTTGCGGTATCGATGGTCATAGCCGGCAGCGCCGCAGGTGTTTTCCTGACGGAAGCGGTTCTGAGATTCTTTCCACGGTACAAATTCGAAAACATGGTCTGCATGAGAACCTATTCCGGAGACCATCATAACTGGCATAAAAACCATTTCAGGCCCTCCAGGGTCTTCGGAAACGAACTCAAACCCGCCGCGGACGGTGCAGAGTACAGGAAAAAAGAGAGCGGAGTATACCGTTTGCTCGTGCTGGGCGATTCGGTCACGCAATTCGGCAGGTGGCCCGAGTATCTCGAGGAACACCTGAAAGACGACGGAAAATACGAGGTTTTAAATGCCGGGGTTGCGGGATGGAATCTTTATAATTATTACCTGTATCTCGGGCACAGCGGACTTAAGCTGGACCCTGATCTCGTATTGATCGGGATGTGTCTCAACGATATACCGGGATGGAATATCGTTGAGACCGTATACATGGACGGACAGAAGAGCTGTTTTTACTCTCTTCTTGACAGCAGAGGCAGGCCGGATATCGAGACTACCCTGAAAATAAACCCGGTACTCTTCTATAGATCATACCTTTACAGGTTCATCATATCGGCATTCGTTCAGAATAAGAGAGCGGGTATCGATTCGGATCCCGTACAGGTGCTCAAAAAGATGGAAATGCTTTCCGGAGGGCATATGGCCGCGATAATATTCCCTTTTCTGAAGCCTCTTGAAAAATACGATGCGCAGGAACTGGATCTATATAACCAGACTCTGTCGAAAGTGCGTGAGGCGGGAATAGAATATCTCGATATTACGGCTGCTTTCAATAACTACGGCGAGAAAGAGCTTGCCGCTTTCAGGATAGCTCCCGAAGACAAGACTCATTTCAGCGACGAGGCGAACAGGATAAAAGCTGATATAATTTACAGATGGCTTAAGGAACGCATGTTGTGAAAGTCACCCTTATAAAAGCCCCCTGGTGGGTGAGGTATTGCCCCCCGTACATACTCGGTTATTTTGCGGCGCTTCTGCGCCGCGAAGGGCACTGCGTAGAGGTGCTGGATCTCAATAATATCATATATAACAGCATAGACCCGGAGTACAGAAAATACTGGGACGACAGGGATTACTATTCTCTGTGGGAGAACCCCTCGTTCTGCTGGGACATTCTCGGTAATCCGCGAATCAAGCCCGTGCTGGATAAAATCGTCAACGGCGGATCCGGCGTGGTTTGTTTCACCACGCACACGACCAATATACCAATAAGTCTGGTTTTAGCGGGACTTATCAAGGAAAACGACAGGAAAAGGGTGACCGTGTTCATGGGGCATAAGTGTTCCCGCGCGCAGATGGCCTATGACCTTGCGGCGGACGAAAGGGTGGATTATGTCTGCCCCGGCGAAGCGGATATCTCTCTTCCCAGGCTGCTGGCAAAGTTAAACGGCAGGGCGGAGCGGGACAACCTTCCCGAAGCAGGAGGTTTCCTGATGAAAAAGTCCGGCCGCATCATAGACCGAGGGGACCCGGAAGCGGCCGGGGACCTGGATGCGCTTCCCTTTCCCGATTATTCTGACTTTGCGGAGGACATTAAGGGCCGCACGTACAGCCAGCCGCGCCGGCTGGATATACTTGACAGCCGGGGCTGCGTAAACGCATGCCATTTCTGCTATGAAAGACTTTACTGGCAGAGGTACCGCTCTATGAGCGGGAAGCGGATTTTCGAGCAGATAACTGCGCACATGAATGCTTATGCCGGGATAGACTTCTTTTATTTCAATGGCCTGTTATTAAACGGGGACCTGTCCGTTCTCGAGCAATTCTGCGACCTCGTGACAGGAAACGATGTTCGTGTCAGATGGGAAGGACAGGCCGCCGTAAGGAAGGACATGAAACCTGGTCTCTTGCGTAAAATGAAACGGGCGGGATGCGAAGCCCTGTATTTCGGAATAGAGTCCGGGTCGCAGAAAGTGCTGGAAAGCATGAACAAGAATTTCAGGATAAAGGATGCTGTCAGAGTGCTGAAAGACGCGCACAAAGCCGGTATCCGCATCCAGATAAACATGATGTTCGGATTTCCCGGGGAGACACGCAGGGAGTTCGAAGAGTCGCTCGCATTCCTGGTGAAAGTAAGGCCCTATATAGACAGCATTCTGGCAAGCCAGTCCTTCTGCACGCTGGAAAAGAATACCTATCTGAGAAAGAATCCGGAAAAATACGGTATAACGGACAGCAGGCATCACCTGTACTGGGAGGCTGCGGGGGGGGGAAATAATTATGAGGAAAGGTTCGCAAGATACGAGGAATTCTGCGCTCTGGCGTTGAGCCTGGGAATCCCTGAAACTTCCGGTATACTCCGCAAAAAGCCCGATAAATGGCTTCTTCTGGGGGACTATCACGTCTATAAAGAAGAATATGAAAAGGCAGCCGAGTGTTACGCGCAGTCCGTTGCCGAAGAAACGGCAAACAGGGCGGTCTATGTAAAGCTCGCGCGGGCGTATGCCGTCGCCCGTGATTACGGAAGAGCGGAGAAGGCATATTCCGAGGCTTTGAAATTCGAGGCGGGAAGATTCGCGGCGGATCTTAGCGACGAAAAGATCTGCAGCGAGTTGGAAAGGATGAGGTCCTCCCCGTGAGCGTCGCCGCCGAAGTCCGGGTTTTTCTTGAAGAACTGGGCGGCTGCCTGGAAAAATGGGCATTTCCGCGGGACGTTACAGTCAGAGCGCCCGAGGAACTGCATCTCGAACTGACATATAACTGCGATTCGGAATGCGTCATGTGCAACCTGCGGTATCTGAAAGAAGCCGGAGATGTCAGGGATATATCGCTGAAGGAGATAGAGAACCTAGTAAACGGTTCCCGCTTTCTTGAAGGCATCAGGTATATCGTCCTGTCGGGGGGGGAACCATGGATGAACGCACAGTTCAATGACATAATTTCCTTTTTCCGCGGCAGATATCCCGGCGCGGATATACTTATCCTTTCCAACCTGTACAATACGAAACTCATCAGAGAGGAAATTGAAAAAGTAAAATCGAAAACCGGTCTGCAGAAGATATCCATGGGCAGTTCTCTAGACGGGGTAGGCAAAGTACATGACAGTATAAGGGGGGCGAGGGGCGCTTTTAAAGCCCTGATGAAAACAACGGAATGGATAATAAAACATCATCCATCGCTCAAGCCCGTTTTTAATTTTACCCTTATACCGGCCAACTCGGGTCAGCTCTACAAGGTATTCAAATGGGCCCGGGAAAACAGTTTCACTGTATCCTACCAGGTCGTGGTTCAGAAACCCGAAACCGCGAGATTCGAGTGGTCGCAGGAGGATCTGAAGAAGATAGACTCCGATATCGACAGGATAACGGGCCATATATACGCCGGCAGGGGATGGGATACGCATGAGCCCGGGCATCTGCTGAATAATCCCGATGTGCTTTTTTTCCTTCTGAATTTCCATTATATGCGCCGGTATCTGAGGAACCCCTCAAGGTATTTCCCAACTTGTCTTTGCGGAGAGAAATATGCTATGATTAATCCTCGAGGAGAGCTCTATTTCTGTCCTGTCAATAAACACCTGAATGCAGGGAATATAAGGGTCTCCGCCTTCGACCAGCTTTGGGATAATCCCCGGGCTCGGGAGATAAGGGCTTTTTTCAACAGGAAAGAATGCCACTGTTGGCTTTCTTGCACGAACAGCGGCATGCTCGCGGACGCGTTTTTCCGCAACAGGGAAAGAATATTCAGAAAATACATGGGCTAAAGATCAGTGCCGGGATATTATGTTCGACGTAAAGCAGTTCAGCTCAGATAAAATACTGTCTCATATAGGAAGGATCAGCGAATGGCTCGAGACCGGGTCATCCCGCCCTATCACCTATGAACTGGATATGACGAATATCTGCAACAATGACTGTCCTTTCTGTTTCGGGTTCCATAAAAGAAAAGATATACCGGCAGCTCTTGATCCGGAGCTGGCTGTCGGTATCGTAGATCAGATAAAGGAATTCGGCGGAAAAGGCCTGACTTTCACCGGAGGGGGTGAACCTACATGCAACAGACATACTATGGAAGTAGTCGAGTATTCTAAGAAAAAGGGTTTGGATGTGGGGTTTATTTCCAACGGGCTGCTCCTGGATGAGTCCAGGGCGGAGCGCCTCGTCAAAAACTGCATGTGGATAAGGATAAGCCTGGATGCCGGGACGCAGGAAGTGTATGAGAAAACCCACGGTCTGGACGGGGATGCTTTCGAGAAAGTGCTGAAAAACGTAGAGATGCTCGTCAGCATGAAAAAGAACATGGGAAAAGATGTGACCATAGGCCTGGGGTATCTCACGCCGCCGTTAAGCAGGGAAGACATGCGGGATTTTGTGCTGCTGGGGAAGAAACTGGGCGTTGATTACTCGCAGTTCCGTCCTATATTGAGGCGCTTCGGCGAAAAAAGGATAAATTTCGACACGAAAGAGACCATAGATTATATCAGGGAGCTCCTTGTCGAATATTCAGATGACAACACCAGGATACTGTATTCTCACCATAAGTACGAAGCGCTGAGTAACGGGCACATAGTCAGGCCTTATGATAAGTGCTACGGGCATCATTTCGCGACTGTGATAGCAGCTGATGCCAAGATGTATCTGTGCTGCCATACCAGGGGAATCGAAAAGTACTGTATCGGCGACCTGAAAAAAAACAGTCTGAAAGATATATGGGGTTCGGCTCTCAGGAAAAAGGTATATGACAACATAGATTTCAAGGATTGTCCGTACCTGTGCCGGTGTGATTCTTTCAACACTATCCTGTGGCATGTAAAGAGAGACAAGGTACATAAGAATTTTCTTTGATTAGCAGATATTCATAATATGGAAGCTTCAGTATCCCCGCAGAGGCATAATCTGGGAGAATACGTGTATATCAGCCGAATGGTTCTGATACTTTTCGCCCTCAACCTGCTATTGCCAAGCGATAACGTCAATGGTTATATAGATCCCGGGACGACAGGCCCACTTTTTAGTTACGGCTATTCTTTATGGACTTATTTCATTTTTTTTCTGTGCATATTGCTTTTACCCTTAAGATTTTTATTTGCGCATGCCGATAAACCGGGAAGTAGATATAAATATGCAATAATTGTTATAATTCTGTTAGCGATCACGTTAGGAGTAAGCAGTATGATTAGAAACAGGAATGGTAAAAGAGTCCTTATATTGGGCATAGATGCCCTGAGCCCTTCGCTGCTCGAGCGGTATATTGAAGACCTGCCTAATATCAGAAAACTGATGAATACCGGGTATTATCATAAGCTGGGTTCTGTTAATCCTCCTCAGTCGCCGGTAGTCTGGCGTTCTTTTGCCACAGGCAATAACCCCGGCAATCATGGACTGTTCGATTTTATTTACAGGGATCCGGGTGATTATTTGCCGAGATTGTCTTTCAGCAAGGTATTCAGCAGGAGCGGGAATGCGTTTAAAAGCAGATTGAACAGGAATCTATGGGGTAAGACGTTCTGGGAACGCCTCAGCGAGCACGGGATAAAAAGCGTTGTTTTATGGGCCCCGACATCATTTCCCCCGGATAGAATAAAAGGCCGGCTTATATCGGGTATGGGAGTTCCGGATATAAGGGGAATGCTGGGAAGCTATACATATGTCACATCGAGAGAGTATCCGAAAGAAGACCGTGTTCCGGAGAACACGGTCTTTGTTAAAAAAGATGGCGGCGGGTTCTCATTTGATCTTGAAGGTCCCTCATTTTTAAAAAGCGGGAAAATAATATATTCTGCTGTCAGGCTGAACGCGGTTATAAAAGGAGAAGGAGAGGTCCTCATAAAGACGCCGGAAAGGGAGATAGTATTAAGGAAAAAAGAGTGGAGCGGATGGATCAGCCTGAAATTCAAGATGGGAAGCGGCAGAAGGGTGTCAGGTATATGCAGATTATATCTTATAAGAACAGACCCCGAGATCGAGTTATATATAAGCCCTTTCAATATAGACCCGTCAGGCGCTGTGTATCCTTTGAGCAGTCCCGGCAGTTTCGCCAAAAAGTTATTCAAAAAGTACGGTTATTACTCCACTCTGGGTATGCCGTATGACACGAAAGCGGTCGACGAGGGTGTCCTGAGCGACGAGGCATTCCTGGAATTGTCCGAGAGTATTTATAGTTTTAGGAAACAAGTCTATCTCGAGCAGCTTAAAACAGCTGAAAAAGGCCTGGTATTCGGATATTTCGAGATTCTCGATATAATACAGCATATGTTCTGGAGGTTCATGGATGAATCCGGCAGTAAGAAAGCCGTTGCCGAAGAGAACGATTATAAGGATACAATCCGTGACTGTTACAGGAAGATAGACGGGCTGATAGGTGAAACCGTATCGCTGCTGAATGACGATGATGTCCTGATCGTAGTTTCAGATCACGGGTTTTCATCTTTCAAAAAAGCCGTTCACCTGAACAGCTGGCTGAGGTCTGAAGGATATTTGAAGATAGCGGAGGATAAAACAGAAGGCGGTGTCCTTTTTAAGGATGTTGACTGGGACAGCACGAAAGCATATGCGCTGGGATTCGGCGGGATATATATCAATCTGAAGGGAAGAGAAAAATTCGGCTGCGTTCAGCCGTCGGATGAATACAATAGAATAAGAGAGCAGATCAAGGATAAGCTCGAATCCTGGTCTGATCCTGCTACAGGAAGCAGGATCCTCAACGGGGCCTACCTGAACGACGAGATATTCGCCGGTGAACATCTCAGCGAATCGCCAGATTTATATTGCGGTTTCAATCTGGGCTATAGAGCATCATGGCAGACAGCCATAGGGGGAGCACCGGTAAGTCTGCTGGAGGATAATATGAAAAAATGGCGGGGTGACCATATTATGGATGCGGTGCTTCTCCCGGGAGTTATTATCAGTAACAGACAATTTGATGATAATTCTCCGGATATAATAGATATTGCCCCCACCGTGATGGAACTGTTCGGTGTTGAGAATGATGATGTCTTTGACGGGAAGTCCCTGCTGTCCGGGAAAAGAATCAGTAAATAAGTATGCGGAATCAAATGCCGAGAGCCGATGCACGCCGATAATTGCATACTGTCTGTTGTCATAATAACAAGCAGCCGCCGTCTGGAATATTTTAACAGGTGTTTGGAAAGCGTTATCCGGTCAGTACGGGCTTCGGGGGCGGAAGAAGGCGTTGAGATAATAATAGTGTCCAGCCGCGGAGAGAGACCCCCCGCCGGGCAGACTGCAGATGCGGCCGAAGCTTTCGTCCGGTATTTTGAGGCGGCCGAAAAGATAAAACCGATGCTGAGAAACTTCGGCTTAAAAGAAGCAGCCGGTGAATTCGTTTATTTTATCGACGACGATACCCTTGTGCCATCCGGTTTTATCGCAGGGGTGATCCGGAAAATCAAGAGCTATCCGGAGTGCGCGGTTATCGGGGGGCCGAATCTTAATCCTCAAGACAGTTCGCTTCTGGAGAGAACCCAGGGGTATGTGCTTATGTCTTTTTGGGGATCCATGGGGATGAGCAAGAGATATTCTGCCCGGGGAGAAGATATGAAGACAGACCAGACAGGATTAATCCTGTGCAATCTGGGTTTCAGAAAAAGCGTAATGGAAAAAGAGAAACTGGGTTTCGACAGCAGATTAAATTACAACGAAGAGAACAACCTTATGAAAGACCTTGCCAAAAAAGGGTACAAAATGATCTTCTCGCCCGAAATTTATCTCTTCCATTACCGCCGTCCGGGGTTTTGGGCGTATCTGATGCAGGTCGCCAGTTCTGGAAAAGGGAGGGCCTCTTCAATTAAGATCAGTATGTTAAATATGGGGCTTATTTACACGCTGCCGGCTATTCTCGTGCTTTATCTTATCGCGCTTCCGCTGCTGAGCACAGTCAGCACGCTGTCTGCTGTCCCGGCTGTTCTCTATCTTCTTGTAACTCTGTATTCGGCTTCAAGGAATTTTATCTTGCATGAAAGCAAAGCAGGCGTATTCATGCTGTCTGTACTGCTGTATATCTCGGGTCATATTTCGTACGGTGTAGGTTTTTGGGCAGGGCTGGCAGCCC
Source organism: Elusimicrobiota bacterium (assembly GCA_016934855.1). GTDB lineage: Bacteria > CG03 > SLGR01 > SLGR01 > JAFGSA01 > JAFGSA01. The sequence goes on along the minus strand of JAFGSA010000046.1, from coordinate 5,236 downwards.
CGCTCGGTAGAAAAAAATGAACCTGGTTATTAATATACACAGCGCTGCATTCAATATATGCGGGCCCGAAGAAATATTAGAGTATATAAAAAAGGATTTCTCTTATTTTCTGACTGCGCGTGCGGGTGCGCAGTCTCCGCTCCTTCTGATACAGTTAAAGACAGATGCCCCCGAAAAGTACATGTCTTTGTCCGGGAAAGTTAAAAAACACAGGTGGTTTAGCAAGTTTAATATGTATAATATCGGATCGGTGTGTTATATCGATTACAACGGGCGTGGACTGGCTGTCTGGCGGAGGAGCGAAGACAGGCTGGAGATAATATCTGCCGATATAGACCTGCTGCACGAGATATGCTATCTTGCGGTCATATCTTTCGCCGGGGAGAAGCTGGAGAAGAAAAATTTCTGGCGTATGCACGGGATGGGACTCTCCGCACGAGGTAAAGGAGTGATGTTCTTCGCGCCCATGGCTGGAGGTAAAACGTCCTTGTTCCTTGAATTGATGAAGAATCCGGGATTCAGTTTTTTCAGCGACGATGTGATACTGACGGATAAGAAGCTCATGATGCATCCTTTTCCCCTCAGGCTCGGATTAAGAAAGGGCGAGGAAGAAAAGCTGCGGGCGTGGAATATATCGGATGCGTACGAGCTTAAGAGAAGGCAGTACGGCACGAAAGTGCTCGCGGATATCGCTCATTTCGGGGACAGGATCTCGTCGCCGGTTAAGGTGGAGACCCTGGTCATCGGAAGAAAGGCGGGGAATGCCCGGCTGCCGCTTATCAGGAAAGCTGGGAGGGCCGAAGCCCTGGCAGTGCTCACGAAAAATTTTGTGGTAGGCGTGGGATTGCCCCAGCTTGTGGAATACCTGAATATAAGTTTCGGCGCCGCAGGCATACTCAGTATACTTACAAGGGTCGCGCGGCGCGTGGCGCATGCGATAAAAATCGTATTCAGCTGCAGGATATACAAATTCCGCATGGGGCGCGATATAGCTGAGAACGCCCGGATGCTGGACGAATTCTTATTAAGGCTGTCATGAAAAGAAAAAGAATGCTGTGGGTTTTACCGTATTATCCCTACCCGCCGTATACGGGCGGGAATGTCAGGATATATAACCTTTTAAAGAGCCTGTCTGCGAAATACGATATTCACCTGGTATCGTACTACGACGACCATATAGACGGACGGGATATCTCTTCACTTGAAAAGATATGCGGTAAGGTCACTGTAGTAAAAAGGAACATGCGTGAAGGCGAACTGCCACTCATCTTCCAGTATTATTACACGCCGGAAATGACAAAGGAACTGGAGACGATACTTAAAGGCAGGTTTGATTTCATACAGATAGATTTTCTCACTATGGCGCATTACGTGCAGCTGATCAGGCAAAAGAGCTCCGCCCCTGTTTTTTACACGGAGCATGATGTCAGCAGCTTCAATTTCGACAAGTGCTTTCATAACAGGCACCTGGAAGAGAAGGAAAGGTATGCGGAATGGGTAAGAATCGGCAGGATGATCGAGAATATCTATCCGCTTTTTGACATGATTATGACCGTCAGCGAAAATGACGCCGTGATACTGAGGGGCAGGTTCCCTGGTGCGAAGATACATCCTGTTCCCACCGGCACCGACTGCGAGTATTACGGCTACAGGAGAAATTCATGTTCTGCGAAAAACCTGGTTTACGTCGGGCATTATATACATTATCCCAATATAGATTCTGTAAAGTATTTTCTTGACAGGATATTCCCTGTCTTGCTGAAAAAGGACCCGGATACCAAGTTTCATATAGTCGGTTCGGGAGGGAAGAAGGTATTCGGGGACCTTGAGTGCGATAATATAGCCGTTTCGGGCACCGTGGCTGATATAAGGAAGTTCCTTTATCTGGACGGCATATTCGTAGCGCCGATAAGGCTGGGTATAGGCATCAGAGGCAAGATACTGGAGGCAATGTCAGCCGGTCAGCCGGTCGTATCGACTTCGGTCGGGATAAAAGGAATAGGCGCAGAAGACGGAAAGCAGGTGCTGGTAGCCGACGGCCCCGAGGAGTTCGCCGCCTGCATCCAAAGGTTGAGAGAGGATGCTGCTCTAAGAGAGAGGCTGACATCAAATGCGCGGCAATTCGTCGAAGGAAATTACAGCTGGCCTTCTATCGTGCAGAAGCTGGTCGGCGTATACGAGGCATATACCTGAATGAATATATTGATCATTAAACTGGCCGCAAAAGGAGACGTGCTGAGGACAACGGGTATTCTGCCTGCCCTCAAGGATAAATATCCCGGCTCGAATCTTTACTGGCTTGTGAATGAATCCGGCAGGGAGGTGCTTGAGGGGCTCACCATGATCGACAGGATCTTTGTCTATAAAAAAGGCAGAGACAAAAAATATGCCGCAAAATTCAGGAAAATGAAGCTGGATCTGGTCATCAGCCTGGAAGAGTCCGAAAATGCTGCAGGTATCGCTTCCGGTCTTGGGGCCGAGAAGGTGGGGTTCATCCTGGAGAATGGCAAAGTCCGCCCCACTCCCGCGGCACAAAGCTACTGGATGATGAGTTCCCTGGGGCCTGCGCCGCAGAACGATGTTCTTAAGAAAAATAACAGGAAAACTTACCAGCAGTTACTGAAGGAGATGCTGTCTCTGGACACGGAGCCCGGCCGGCCGCTGCTGAATATAGGTGACAAAGACATGCGGTTTGCCTCTAGATTCCTTCCGGGAGACAGGCAGAATACGGTGGGACTCAGTTTCGGCTCGGGGAACCGCTGGCCGACCAAGAGGCTGGCTCTCGACAGGGCGGCTGAGTTCGTGAAGATCATGAATAAAGACGGTAATAAAGTCGTGATATTCGCGGGAGAAGATGAGTCCCGTGAGGTAGATATCCTGAAAAAGGAATTTCCCGGTATACTCTGCGCCTACAGGCTGCCGATAAGAAGGATGGCAGCGGTCATGAGGGGATGCTCGGCAGTTGTTACTACCGATTCATTCCCGCTGCACGTGGCTCTTGCGGCGGGCACGCGTGTTCTGGCCCTTTTCGGTCCTACTTCGGCTGCGGAGATAGATATTTTCGGACTGGGAAAAAAACTTGTTTCTCCGGTGGAATGCACATGCTGTTACAGGAAGGCCTGCGATAAGGTCCCGTTCTGCATGGATAAGTTCAGCGCCGAAGCCCTTATGGGGCACATCAAGGAACTGCCGCCCGTCAAGGCTGGGAACGGATAATGAGCAGGGAATGGATCGTAGACGATAGGTATCTGGTCCTTGATAAGATAGCCGACGGAGGACTGGCTTCCGTATACAAGGCCTGGGACAGGATAGAGGACGGATTTGTCGCAATTAAAAAGATACATGATGAACTTGCGGACGATGCCAAATTCGTGGACATGTTCCGCGCGGAAGCGGTCAATACGAAAAGACTCAGGCATAAGAACATAGTAAGGGTTCTTGATTTCGTAAGGGACAAAGAGGGCGGATATTTCATGATCATGGAGCTGGTCAGGGGGGCGGACCTGGAATACATGCTCGGAAAGTTCAGGAACACGTCTGCCAGGATCCCTACACATATAGCATTATATATAACAGCGGAGATAATAAAGGGGCTCGGTTATGCGCATGCCGTGAAGGACGATAACGGGAATCCTCTCAATATGGTCCACCGGGACGTGACCCCGGGGAACATTATGCTTTTCTATGAGGGAGACATAAAGCTGGCCGATTTCGGTGTGGCCAGGGCGGGAGAAAGACAGAAGAAAAAAAGCAAAAAAGCAGGGCTTGTCGGCAAAATAGCGTACATGTCGCCGGAACAGGCGAGAGGCGAGATCGGGATCGACGGCCGTTCCGACCTTTTCGGCTGCGGCCTGATCCTTTATGAAATGCTCGTATCCGGCAGGGCGTACGGCGTCGGGAAGGAAGAAGACATATTATCGAGGGCGAAGAGCGCGGATATAGACTTCAGGAAGCTCGATGCTGCGGGCGTGGCGAAAGAGATAGTCAGTGTCGTTAAAAGACTGCTTGAAAAAACTCCTGAAAAGAGATACCCGGACGCGGTGCAGGCATATATCGAACTTAAAAGATTTCTCCGCCTTTTAGGTCGGACGGAGCAGCTTAAAAACGATTATAAGAAATTCATCTCCGAGATTTTTAAAGAAGAGATGAGAAAAAGCATCAAGGAGATAGTAAAAGATTCAAAAAAAGATCTCAATGCATTATTTAAAAAAGCGAAAGAAAAAGAGTCCCGGTCTGAAGCTACGGAGAAAAAAACCGATGAAGAAAAGGAACTTAAAAAACCGGATGACAGCGAAAAAGTAAAATCCTTTCGAGAGAGTGCCGCGGGATATATGCGCAGATACAGAAACCCGGTCTTCCATGTGCTGGTCTTTATTTCGCTGGCGGCTGTTATATTCACGACGCTGGATACATATTTTCATTTTACGGGAGTAGGCATGAGGGTTTTCTATATGCTGTGGCCGCCTTCGCTTAAGATCGATTCCATACCCGCGGGAGCGCATATCGAGTTGACCAGGGATGGAGAGGACATTGTAAAGAAGGGGGGGTATTCCAATAAGACTCCGCTGGTGATAGAGAAAGTAGAACCCGGAATATATACTTTGCGGCTGACGAAGAAGAATTTCAGGGATGTGGTCAGGAAGGTCAACGTTTACGATGCGCCCAGGGAGGGATCTGTTATATCGATAGCGGGATCCAGACTGATTGACGGAATATTCTTCATACCTTTTGAGGTCCCGGCAGAAATCAATTCTTTTCCTCAGGGGGCGGATATTTATATAGACGGGAAAAAGGCGGGAAAGACGCCTTACAAAGGAATGATGGAAATAGGAAAACACAACATCCTGCTCGCAAAGCGAGGGTACAGCTTGCTGGGGAGCGAAAGAAAAGACGTCGAGTACGAGAAGGGATGGTGTGTCGTTGATATCCGGGATATTCCGCGTCATCAGGACGGTGTAGACCAGAGATTCTGGACAGTGCAGACAAGACAGGAAGACATGACTTATTTCATATCCGGCACCATGTGGAAAGAATTCTATGTGTATTCGGATCCTCCGGGAGCCGGGATCTTTGTTGACGGCGGGGATGAAGCTGCGGGTATTACCCCCGCGGAAGGGTTGCCTCTTGTTTTCGGTTTCCGAAAGCTGGAAGTAAAAAAAGACGGATATGAGGATTGGAGCGTTATCATAGACGTCGATAAATCTACTTCCGCCGCAGTCAGTGCGGTACTCCAGCC